>NZ_JQBX01000009.1 GCF_001437075.1 Pediococcus stilesii | reverse complement strand
CATCACACCAATTGACGGACAGCCATTTTAGACACAAAAATAGGATTCTAGACTTCTCAAGCTAGAATCCCTTATGAGGAGAGGCGTTCCAATTCAACTACGATCTCTTTATTGGAAAATTTTACGATCTTTACACCTTCAACTTAATACTTATTCAATTGTTCAGCCGTCGTGCTTCAAACCTACCTGAGCTTCTGTTTAGTACGTCTGCTGTTGTATCGTTCAGTCAAACTCGAGGTTTTGACGAGGTATACACTTTTTTCAGGCTAACGGTGAAATAGACGGTCTTGGAGTTTCATTAAGATATTCTTCGAAACGATTGACCTCCATGCGAACTATTGGGTTTGGATATTTGGAACAGCGTGTCTGTCAAACAGACGATTTACTCATGTCATTGGTAACACCTACTTGATTCAATGTTTAAATGACTTTATCGAACATTACTCTTTATACACAAGAGAAGCTGACTGTCACAGTTATTATCAGAGTCATCGCACGTAATCACTTTAAAACATCGGTGCTTTTAAACATCAAAACTTTTCACTGTACGCTCATGATGAAATGATTTTCAATAACTGTCTTAAATTTCTGCCCCTTCACTAGATCCTGACAGCCTAAGAACCGAGGCAATTGAGAAGTTTTTGTTGAAAAGGAACTTTTTCCCTTTCCTCAATTATTATAATATCACCAATTGTAAGCGGTTGCAACATAATTGCTTCGGAATTTGAATTTTATTTTAAAAGCCGATAATGGCGGGAATTATTCGACCCAGATTTTAACTCCGCGATAGATGTTATAGATAAATAATGCTAAAAGTGCAATTCCAATTAAACCGACGAATCCAAAGGCGATGATCGAACCAACGGGCAGGCTAGAGGCGGTCACACCATGAACGGTGGCGCCGACTCCAATTCCGAATGCAAGTGGTACTAAAAGAAATGATACTAGGTGTAACCAAAAAGCAGTAATTGCATTTCGATGAGCAGCTGGGTGATTAATATTTGAAGTTAGAGCAATGACTACCACGGGAAAAATGATTGGTAGAAAAAAGATGCTTAAATATGATAGTGAACTTAAAAATTTATTTTCAGTATCCATGAATTAATAATCCTCCTTACAAAAAAAGTAAGATGTGAGGCTTTTAAAAGACCGTTTCATTCTTGCGATTGTAATTATTCAATTGAATCCTGTTTTACCTTACTTTTCTGGCGAAGCTCTTCTTTTAATTCCTCGATTTCGTCCACATGGGTTAGTTGCCAATCTTTGAAAGAAAAACGGGCGTCCGTATCGGTATCACCAATTTTCATTCCGGTCTCAAGCCAAAATACGGCTTCGGACAAGCTACCGAAGTTTCGCATCCAAAGGGTATGACCGTTAGCCGAGTCAAGCGCAACGTACGAACGAAATTTTTTGGTTAGATAAGTATGTTTGCGAATTTTAAAAGCCTTACGTTGCCGCGTTAATTTGTAATCAGGAAGAATATAATGTCCTGGATGCTTTAACACGGGAACGTTGTCTTGGCGTTGGCTTTTGAATTCTACCAGCATTGCCTTTGCAGTGGGTTGGTCAATAATTTTCACGTCGATTTTTGCCATAAGAGCTCCTCCTGATTACCTTGTTAATTTTATTTTATCATAAATATGTGATTCAGTGATAAGTAAACTATTGTCGAATGTATTCAATAAGTTTGAGTAATTGGTTAAATGGTTATATAATAATCAATTGAAATTAATTTTTTTTCGAGAAAGAGAGAGGAGAAAGTAATGAAAAAATATATTTCAGAAATTATTGGTACTTTTGTTCTTGTTTTTGTTGGTACCGCTGCTGTTACAATTGGACAAGCTAAGGTGTTGGGAATTGGCCTATCTTTTGGACTAGCTGTAACAATTATGGCTTATTCCGTTGGTGCGATTTCAGGCGGACATTTTAATCCTGCCGTTACATTTGGAATGTGGATTAACAAACGAATTAGTGGAACTGATGCGATCTACTATGTTATTTCACAGTTTGTTGGTGCTGTATTGGCTTCAGGAGTTGTTAAATACCTATTAGGTGCAATGGGTGCTTCAACAAGTAATTTGGGACAAACTGATTTCGCTAAAATTTCAGCAGTTCCGGCACTTGTAACGGAAACTCTAGTCACATTCTTGTTTGTGCTAGTTATTCTATTAGTTACAAGTAAGAAATTTGGAAATGCTAATTTTGCGGGGCTAATTATCGGTTTAACGTTAGGTTTCATGATTATTGCGTCATTAAATCTAACGGGTGGTTCATTGAACCCTGCTCGTAGCTTTGGTCCAGCAATTTTAGTTGGCGGAACGGCACTTGCACATTACTGGGTTTACGTGGTTGCTCCACTTTTAGGTGCCGCAATTGCAGCTTATGTTGCTAAATTTTTGGGTAGCGAAGAAAACTAGTTTTAAAAAGCTATAAAAAGATATTCAAAAGCTATAATAAATAGGACACCCCTGAGGGTTAGACTTAAATCTAATCTTCAGGGGTGCTTTTATTTTTTACGGCCGGTTTTACGCCGTTGTAGATTAAGCTCATGTTGTAAATGATCGACTTTACGATCTAATTGATCTATTTTTTTAAATAATTTTGTCATGTCATCTTCCTGAGCATCGGTGCTTTCTGACGTAAAGAATCCGGTGATTGTACTGGTTAACAAACCAATAAAACCAACCCCGCCGATCATTAGGAATGCAGCGATAAATTTTCCAACATTCGTGGCGGGGGATATATCGCCATAGCCTACCGTCGTGGCCGTTGTAATGGCCCACCAAAGAGCCGCTGGGTATGAAATCTTTTCAACAATGGAATAAAGTAATGAACTCAATACTAAAATAAACATACTAACGGTAAAGAGGTTTAAAAAACCAGTAGTATAGATGAAACGATGGATGGTCTTGGAAAACTTTCCGTCGAGGCCCAAATGCCATAGCAAATGATGTTGGCGAATAATTTTAAAGACACGCCCAATTCGAAAAATGGCAAATGCCGGATGCAAAGGTATTAAAGAAAGTAAATCGAAAGTATTATCAAATAAAAAACGTTGGATATTTTGACTTTTAGTCATTCGTGTGAAAAAGTCAATTATGTAGATAATGAGAAACATATTTAGCAAATGGGCGGTGAAGGGGTTGGTTAAACTGACCATTTTGCTAAAAAATGAAGCAATCACAATTATAAACGACAAACTTGCAATGCTGGCCATAACTAGATCATATAGAATTTGAATCTTAATTTTTCTTTTAGTCATACTTTAAAATCCTTTGAGATTGATAGAATTATTTTAACGCATTTTTTAAAGCTGTAAATAGATTGAAATGATATGATATGAGTTGAATACGGAGGAAGTTGATCATGAAAAGAATTTTAGCTTTACATACGGGCGGAACAATATCAATGTCTGCAAGTAATGATACAGTCAAAACCAATGAAGAAAACCCACTTTTAGATAGTAAGTTTATTAATGAAAATATTGATCTAATTAACGAGGTTATTTTAAATAAACCCTCTGAACATATCACGCCAGATGACATGTTAATCATTAAAGAGCGGGTCAAAAAAGCGATTGAAACGCATGAATGTGATGGAATTGTCATCACCCATGGAACGGATACCTTAGAAGAGACGGCCTATTTTTTGGATTTAACCATTCCAAACGAAATTCCAGTTGTCTTAACTGGAGCAATGCGTTCTTCAAACGAACTTGGATCAGATGGCGTTTATAATTTCCAAAGTGCAATTTTAACCGCTGCTTCAGATGAAGCAAGTAGTAAGGGCGTTTTGGTGGTTATGAATGACGAAATTCATACCGCTCGATTCGTCACTAAGACGCATACAACGAATGTAAATACATTCCGAACACCAACCTTTGGTCCCTTAGGAATTGTATATAAGCGAGATATCAAGTTTTTTCAAGAATTGATCCAACAGCAAGTTTGCGATATTGATCATTTAGAAAAGGGTGTCTACTTAATTAAGGCTTACGCCGGGATACCAAAAGAAATTTTTGAAGCAATGAACCGTCCGGAAACGAAGGGATTGGTAATTGAAGGGCTGGGAGCCGGAAATTTACCGGTGGAAGTGGTAGAACCGATCCAAGCGCTTATTGATCAAGGAATTCCGGTGATAATGGTTTCCCGTTGTTACAATGGTTTGGCTGAACCGATTTACGATTACCCAGGGGGCGGAATTGACCTGGAGCGGATGGGAGTAATTTTTTGTCAAGGATTGAACGGACAAAAGGCACGTCTAAAATTACAAGTTGCTATTAGTGGGGGAATGGATCCCCAAAATCTTGAAAAGTATATGCGGGATGCCGTCTCATAAACTAATAACGGTGTATAATGTTTGATTAACAGATTTGAAAGTGAGGAATTACGATGACAAGTTCAGTTAAAGATGATTTTTATGATGCCGTTAATGGTAGTTGGTTGGAATCAGCAGAAATTCCGGCCGATCATTCATCAACAGGTGGTTTTATGGATTTGGTCGATGGTGTAGATGAACATTTAATGAAAGACTTCGCTGAAATGCGTTCTGGAAACATCAAACCGAATACGCCCGAACTAACCGAATTTATTAAATTTTATGAAATTGCAGCTGATTTTGAGAAACGTGATCGTGATGGCGTAAAACCATTACTACCATATTTGGAAAAGGTCGAGAGCCTTCAAGGATGGGATGATGTAAACGCCAATCTTAAGGAACTAGTTTTCAACGGTGCGGAGTTACCAGTTGATTTGGGAGTCGAACCAGACCTTAAAGGTAATGGGGCCGACAAGCGCAACGTATTGTGGGCTGGCGGAGTCGGGCTTATTTTGCCGGACAAAACTTACTATGATAAGGACAATACGGCTGGACCACAATTGATGCAGATTTTTACCGATATGATGAATCAGTTATTGGTTAAGATTGGTAAGTCCAAGGCGGAAGCGTCTGCGATTGTTGAAGGAGCCAAACGTTTTGATGCAAGTTTAGCACCATACCGAAAAAATTCTGAAGAATTAAGTGATGTTGCTAAATTATATAACCCATCAAACTTTGACGAATTCGCTGAATCAATTCACAGTATTGACGTCAAAAAGTTAGTTAATGAATTGATTGGAACAACTCCAGACCAAATTATTGTAACGGAACCTAAGTTCTATGAGAATTTGAATCAAATTGCTAACGATGATACATTTGAAGATTTTAAAAACTGGATGTATGTCAATATGGTCAGTTCTCTATCTGGATATTTAAGCGAAGAATTTCGTCAAATTGGAGGAGTTTTTGGTCGAGCGTTATCCGGTCAAAAAGAATCCATGCCTCAAGAAAAGAGTGCCTTCTACTTGTCACGGAGAACATTTAGTCAAGTTGTTGGTGAATATTATGGACATAAATACTTTGGCGAAACGGCTAAGCAAGATGTTCATGATATGGTGGTTGCAATGATCAATGTTTATGAACAACGTTTAGCGGCAAATACGTGGCTAGGCGATGCAACAAAACAAAAAGCAATCACGAAATTACGGTCGTTAAAAATTTTAGTTGGATATCCAGATCAACTTAAAGCAGTTTATAAAAAACTGAAAACGAAAACGGCTGATGAAGGTGGGAGCTTAGTTGGCAACGTTCAAGAGTTTTCGAGAATTTTCTTAGAAGATCAATTATCTAAATTTGGCGAAGAAGTTGACCGTAGCGAATGGCATATGAGCGCGGATACAGTTAACGCGTACTATTCTCCCGAAGGAAATTTAATTTGTTTCCCAGCGGCCATCTTACAAGCACCGTTTTATAGTTTGAAACAAACGGCTAGCCAAAATTACGGCGGAATTGGTGCGGTTATGGCACATGAAATTTCACATGCTTTTGATCCAAATGGGGCTCTATTTGATGAATTTGGAAATATGGATAACTGGTGGACAAAGGAAGATTTAGATCATTTCCATCAACTATCTGAGGCAATGGTTAAAGAGTTCGATGGTCTTCCATTTGCGGGTGGCAAAGTGAATGGCAAACTAGTTGTAACGGAAAACGTTGCGGATGATGGTGGATTAAGTGCGGCGCTTGAAGCAACGAAAGCAACTAGCGATGCTAACCTAGAAGAATTCTTTACTAACTGGGCGACAATTTGGCGGACGAAAGCTACAAAGCAACGTGAAGAATTATTGCTGTCGATCGATGTTCATGCGCCGGCTAAATTACGGGCTAACATCCAAGTTAAAAATTTCCAAGAATTTTATGATACCTTTAACGTTCAAAAAGGTGATGGAATGTGGATGGAACCACAGGATCGAGTACAAATCTGGTAGTCACTTTATAAACTAAAAAAATCTCTTATCACAATTAACGAAATGATTCTTATTTCAGCAATTGCGGTAGGGGATTTTTTAAAACACGAACTATAAAACGAATCAAGATGTTTAGATACGTTCTTTACTTATATTTTTAAGTAGTGTAGACTATATCAGTGCTGTTTTTTTTATAAATTCGAACTAAAAAAGGGAGAAATGAAATTGAAACAAATTGCTAACTATTTTCAATTTGATAAATTGAAAACCAATTTTAAAACTGAAATTATTGCTGGTATTACTACTTATATTTCAATGGTTTACATTATGTTTGTTAATCCCAACGTCCTTGGGGCGTCCGGAATGGATAAGGGAGCTGTTTTTACTGCGACAGCGTTAGCCAGTGCCATCGGTTGTTTTTTGATGGGGATTCTTGCCAATTATCCGATTGCGTCAGCACCTGCGCTTGGGATTAATGCCTTTTTTGCATATTCAGTAGTTATTGGTATGCATATTCCGTGGCAGACAGCTCTAGCAGGGGTGTTCGTCGCTTCGTTAATTTTTCTGTTAATCACAATTTTTAAACTTCGTGAATTAATCATTAATGCGATTCCTGCAGACTTAAAACATGCGATTTCGGCCGGAATTGGCCTCTTTGTTGCCTTTTTGGGATTGAGTCAGGGAGGAATCATCGTTTCAAATAAAGATACGATGGTTGCATTGGGATCTTTTTCAGTTCCGTCAACTTGGCTTACAGTTTTTGGCTTGATTATTACGATTTTCCTAATGATTCGAAAGGTTCCTGGAGCAATTTTTGTTGGGATGGTTCTTACAACGCTGTTTGGTCTGTTTACAGGGGTAATTCATGCCCCATCGAGTATTGTTTCAGCTGCCCCAAGTTTAAAACCAACGTTCTTAACGGCGATATCACATGTTGGTGATATCAACACGCTTCAACTTTGGGTGGTTGTTTTAACTTTTCTGCTTGTCACATTCTTCGATACGGCAGGAACTTTAGTTGGTTTAGCAACACAAGCCGGTTTTATGAAAGACAATAAAATGCCCCGCGTTGGGAAAGCCTTAATGTCAGATTCAACGGCAATGCTAACAGGTTCACTACTTGGAACATCACCAGTGGGAGCGTTTGTTGAATCTTCAGCCGGAATTGCGGTCGGGGGCCGATCAGGCTTTACCGTAATTACGACGGGAATCATGTTTGTTCTAGGAATGTTCTTTTCACCATTGTTAGCGGTAGTTACTTCTCAGGTGACTGCTCCAGCACTTGTGATCGTGGGAGTTCTGATGGCTCAACAAACTCGTGAAATTTCTTGGGATAAACTTGAAATTGCAATTCCAGCGTTCTTAATTATGATTGGGATGCCATTAACTTACAGCATTTCGGACGGAATTGCATTAGGATTTATTACGTATCCAATTGCAATGATTGCTGCAAAACGTGGCAAGGAAGTTCATCCTTTGATGTACGGATTATTCTTTGTTTTCATCGGGTTTATTGCGATTTTAAACGCTTAGTGTTAATTTAAATTATAAGAAAAAATGAGGCTGTGGTAAAACAGAAGACTGTTTTACCGGAGCCTCTTTGAAATTGTAGGATTTTTAATGAATAAAATGTTTTTGTACTTTAGCTTTTAACGTAAGGGGACGAATTAATGGCCAAAAAGAAATTCTATGCGATCAAAAAAGGACGAAAACCTGGAATTTATCGAACCTGGGATGAAGCTAAACAACAGGTAGATGGTTTTCCAGGTGCAATCTACAAAAGCTTTTCAACTGAGAGTGAAGCTGAACAATGGCAAGATGGTCGCGATTCAATTAGCAAGGCAGTACCACAAAGTGACGGAAAAGCAGATGGGCTTGTTTTGTACACAGATGGCGGTTCACGAAACACTGGCAACGTGGCCGGTGGTCATGTTCGAAAAGAAGACTTAGCTGCTTGGGCTTTCATGATCAAAAAAGGTTCCTTGCAGTTATCCGATTCTGGAGGAGAATTTGGAGCAACAAATAATCGAATGGAGATTATGGCCTTAATTAACGGATTAAAAATGGTGATTCAGCGCTTTGGTGATCAGGAACCAATTCTGGTAGTATCCGATTCTAAGTATGTTTTAGATGCAATTAATCAAAATTGGATTTGGGGATGGAAACGCCGCAATTGGAAAAAGGCGAATGGCGAAATTGTAGCCAACAAAGAACTTTGGCAAGAAGTGGCCCTACTTTTGGGACGAATTAAACATGTTGAGTTCAAATGGACCAAGGGACACGCTGACAATACCGGAAATGTTTTTGTTGATGAACTTTTAAATCAAACTATGGATCAAATGACATCCACAAAACAAGTGCCAAAATCCAAAACAACGACTAATGTGCAGAAAAAAATAGTGCAAAATAAAGAAGCTGCATCAAATCCAGAGACGGAAAAATCGGTTCAGGATTTGATGACAAGCTTCAAACAATTAGGACTGTTTAAAGATCCTAATGATTAGTTTTGGGTTAATTCATAGGTGATGGTTTCGTCAGTTGTTCTTGCAGAATCCACACTAAAACCAGCGCGGTCGAGTAAACTGCTAGTAGCAACGTTGTCTTTTAGCAACGTTGCTTTTATTTTGCGTAAGCCAAGTTCTTCAAAACAGAAAATGGTCATGCGCGTTAATACTTCTTGCATTACGCCTTTTCGCTGCTGATCTCGTAGAATTTCGAAACGAATAGAAACGGACTTTTCATCGCGATCAAAATTCCAAATACAAAAAATGCCTAAGAAGTCACGATTTTCCTTCGTCGAGATTCCCCAGATTAAAGCTTCGTTGTTCATTACGAGTCGCATCATGTTGTTAACGTATTTAGTAGTTTCTTCAATCGATTGATCAATTTGACGACCACTTTGTTCGGCAATGACTGCATCGTTACGCAATTCAAAAACATCTTTGACTTTCGACATAGTTAACCAATCTAAAAGAAAATGATCGGTGAAGATAGGATGGTATAATTCAAATTTATTCATAGATAAGACCCTCATTTATATTATTTACCTTAACTCTACACTAGATTTTATCAAATCTGAAATGATATTGTTTGGTTTTTAGTTCCAAAAGGTTTATGATGTACACGAAATAAGGAGGGATTTAGTGATGAACATTAAATTTGATGAAGACGCAATTCAGAAGATTCAACCAATGTTAGGTGATGACAAGAAGTTATTGTTAACGTTTGAGGATGGTGTAGGTCAGTATTCACAACACGCAATGATTCACATGCAAGTGCAATTTTCGATTAATATCGTAGCTAAAGATGCCCCAACTGATGAGTATGACGATGTCATTCCTTCAAATCTAGGTGACCTTTTAATTAAGGGATATTCTAAAGAAGATTTGGATAACAATATGGTTATTTCATTCAATAAGAATATGAATACACTACAACTCCATGGTGATGGTGGCCCAATTGATGACAATATGGGGTTAATCGATTTTACAGATCCTAATGGTGTTAAAAAAAATCCTGCCCGCTAGGTAATTATTTGATTCACTGGCTGAATTTTCCTGTAAGATAAGCATTAATTATATTTTGGGGAGGACGAGGCATGGACGGGATTAGTAAAAAGAAGTTTAGTTGGCCGTTGTTTTTAAGTCCCTTTGTTTCCAGATTGGGGGATGAGCTATTCATTTTTGGAATGAATTGGTTCATCGTGAAAGCAACGGGACATGCCTCACTACTTGGAATTGTTCAAGGAATTGGTGGGGCTATTTTAGTTTTAGGAGATTTATTGGCAGGACCGATTGTAGATCGGTATAATCGAAAGAACGTTATGTTAGTCTCTGATTTAGTAAGTTTCATCGCGTGTATGTTTGCGGCAGCAACTTTTGACGTAAAGGAACCGGTATTTTACCAGTTGGTTTTGTTAACGGTCATTATGGACATTGGATTGGCATTTAATTTTCCACCCGCAAAGGCGGTTGTACCGGAGATTATTGTTCCCAGCGCACTAGCTAAGTTTAATTCAATGGCAAATTCAGGTACCATGATGGCGCAGGTTTTAGCGCCATTGCTGGGTGGATTTCTGTTAACGCTTCGATGGATTGATTTTAGAACTTTTTTATAAAGTTTGGGCGAGAAAACACATTCTTTTAAGGACGTGATGAATCGCCTATTTTTTTTTGCACGTAGTGCATATTTCAATAATTCGTTAATGATATAATTCTTACAAGGAGGCGGACCAAAATGATATTAAAAGGAATTAAAGTTAGAATCTACCCCAATCAAAATCAACAAAATAAAATTAGGGCTAATTTTGGTTACACCCGATTTGTCTGGAACCAAATGTTAAATATGATGATAACTCGCTATGAAAATAATCCAGAGGCCAAATTTTTAAGTGTATTTACTTTAAATAATCTTTTACCCGCCTTGAAATTAGAATATCCGTGGTTAAAAGATGCTGAAAGTACTAGCTTACAAGTTGTTAATCATGATCTTATTGAAGCTTACAAGAAATTTTTTAAAGAACATCAAGGGTTTCCCAAATTTAAGTCAAGTAAATGCCCTAAACAAAGCTATCAATCTAAAGCGGTTAACCATAATATTTTTGTAATTGATAATAGGCACCTTAAACTACCGAAGTTAGGAGTTCTTCGCTTTAAAAGTGGTAAAAAAATTACTGGGAAAATCAAAAACGTTACTATCAGACTGTCTTCAACTAATAAGTTCTACGCAATTCTATTAGTAGATGCTGAAATCAGTGAGTTACCCAAAACTAACAATTCCGTCGGAATTGATATGGGTGTTGCTGACTTGATGATTACCAGCGATGAGGCGAAGTATCCCACAATCAGATTTGATAAAATTCTGGCTAGAAAGAAACATTATTGGGAAAAACGGTTGGTTAGACGAAGATTACAGGCTGAAAAAGAAATTGCTTGGGATAAACACAATCAAGTGGTAGACCAAGAGACCTTTCTAACTTTAAAAACTATCAAAAAGCTAAAATGATGGTTGCCAAGTACAGCGAGAAAATAACTAATCAGCGTAACAACTACCTTCACGTTCTAACCAAAACTTTAGTAAAGCAGTATGACGTGATTAAGATTGAAGATTTGAAAACCAAAAATCTTCTTAAAAACCATAAGCTTGCTCGTGCAATTGCTAATCAATCATGGCGTAAACTACGTTCACAGCTAGAATATAAGTGTGCTTGGTATGGGAAACAATTAGTCATTGTTAATCCGCATAAGACTAGCCAAATCTGTAGTAATTGCGGTTATGATGATGGGAAACATAATTTGGAAGTTCGTTACTGGATGTGTCCCAAATGCGGTATTAATCATGATCGAGACGTTAACGCCGCTAAAAATGTCTTAAGTGCTTAAAAAGACTAATTAGGTTCGGAACGAACCGTGGTAAATAGCTGTAACCTCTGCACGTAGTGCTAGACACTATTTTGTAAGTCAGCAGTGTTCCCAGAAGCTCGTTAATTCATTGACGAGTAGTTCACGGGATTCGAATGATGACCATTGTTCAACAGATAGTGGCGGTTGAGTTCTTGGGAAGGGTATTTTCAATTTGGTTTTTAGTATTTGATAGCCTATCACCGTTGAGCTCGTTCGTTTTTGGGTTCGTCGCGGATAGCTTGAATCATTTAACGTTTTTAATATTAAGTGCACTAATTGCAGCGGGTTTAACCGTGGTATGGCTCTTAGGACTAAAAGAGCGCGATAAAAAATAGGAGATTATGACGGATAAAAATTCGTGCATAATCTCCTATTTATTTTTTCTAACATACGCTAGTAAACTATTTTGTCTTCATGAAGTCGCGAATCCGTTTCAAATCATCATCGGTTGGTTTGTACGAGTTTTCTTTGATACGATGAATCTTTTCCACTGATAGATGAGTACCGAATGCAACATCGGCATCGGTAAGGTCGTTCTTTTTTTGAAAATTGATGATTTCTTCTGCAAATTCTGTTACGTCATTCATAATGAGTCCCTCCATAAGCTTCCATCTATGGTAAAATCGTACCACAAATTTTAAATAAAACCTAGAAATTATATCTTGTAAAATTATCGGGGTGTTTATCAACTTAATTACAGTAACCGTTTGGTATACTAATGATAGGATGTTGAAAAAGATGGGCTGAGTTCGTAGAGTAGCCTAGTCTGGCACAATGGCGTGCGAAGCAGGACGTTGTGTGAGACGTAGCTAATCATAGAACTCAATCTTTGGAAACTCAACTAAGATAGGATGTTGAAAAAGATGGGCTGAGTTCGTAGAGTAGCCTAGTCTGACGCAATGGCGTGCGAAGCAGGATAAAGGTTTGAAGATAATTATCGATTCTAACTAGGAGGAGGGATGAGTATGACAGTTCATTTATATTTGGTAAGGCACGGTCAGACAGAACTGAATCGGTCTTTTAAGCTGCAGGGACGGACTAATTCGGCGTTAACCCTGAAGGGGATTAGAGACGTCCGAAAACTCGCAGATCGGTTAAATAACATAAAGTTCGATCGAGCCTTTTCAAGTTTTTCTGGTCGAGCGAGTGAAACGGCTCGGATTATTGTCGAAACTCATCCCGAATTGCGTGAAGTTGAAGCGGTAGATGGACTGGCTGAGTACGATTTCGGTGGACTTGAAAATCGATCGGTATTTTCGTTTTGGTGGGCCGTAATTCATAAAATTGGACCCTTGGGGATTTTTCGTCTTTTCTTCGGGAAACATCGAGTTCGAAACGTGGTTAGAATGTTTAACATGTTGGATAAAACTAATTCTGCCGAAACCATGCCGGAAGTTAGTAACCGAGTACTTAACACCGTTCGCGAAATAATCGATAAGGAATTAGGAAATCCGCAACGTGATTTTAACGTTTTAATCGTATCACATGGATTAATTCTTAGCGCTTTTTTATATGGCATTAATCCTAAAAAGGTACCACGTTTATTGTTAAAAAATGCGAGCGTTAGTCAGGTTGATTTTAAAAATGGCCAATTTAAGATAGTTAGTGTTAATAAGAGAGGTTAAAATGGCAACTTTATTTACAAATGAAATGATCGAAAAGGCAATCCAGATTAGTGATTCTAACCCGTTTTTAGAAGGGTTTGTCCCAGGTGAAGGAGCGTTGGATCCTAAATTTGTGATGATCGGAGAAGCTCCGGGTGCTAAAGAAGCTGAACAAGGTCACCCATTTGTGGGACCTTCTGGTAAAGAGTTAAACGTTTGGCTGGATGAATTGGGAGTGACAAGGGATCAAATTTATATCACCGGGCCAGTTCGCTCACGACCGTTTAAATTAAAAAATGGCAGAAAAAGCGATCGGAAGCCGACCCCCTTAGAGATTCAAACTTCAGCACCATTGTTCGATTATGAAATGGCGAAATTAAAGGGTCACATACTAGTTACTTTAGGCAATACTGGCCTGGAACGCTTAATTGGCGGGCCGGTAAAAATAACCAAAATGCATGGTAAAATGCTTCATCAGCCAATTCAAATATGGGATGAGCAAAATAGTCAATTTAAACTTTCTAAAGTTAAATACGATATTTTTCCGCTATATCATCCCGCATATATTCGACGCTTCAATTCCAAGCGAGATGAAGTATTAAACGATTTAATTGAGTTGAAAAAGTTTATTTAAATAATTCATGATATTCATTTTCAAAGAAGCTATTTTTAGCATAAACAACCGAAATTGGACGGGTGATATCTAATCCTTTTACATTTAGGATGGATAAGGCACCCGTTTTTATTTTATCTTCAATTAACGATTGGTACATAAAGCTAACACCGATATTTTGAAGAAGGTTGATAATACCGGCTGAACTACCTAACTCAATAACTTGGCAGAAGTCTTCTTTATGAATGTTAAAAGATTTTGCCCAGTTAGTGAAAATTGAACGTGTCCCTGAACCGGATTCGCGTAAAATTAGTGGTTCGGTAAGAAGGTCTTCTAGCTTTAAATTATTTTGATTGGCAAGTTTGGAGTCGGTACGGGTGACGGCGACAAAAGCCTCCAACGAAATAACTTGACTACCATAACGATCTTTATCGAAATTTCCTTCCAAAATAGCAAAATCTAATTCCCCATCGTCAATTTTTGACAAAATTTCACGAGTATTTGATACGACGCATTGAACCTGATTATATTTTTTCTGCCAGCGCTGAATAAACCGTGGGGCCATGAAAATACTAACAGAATGAGTGACTCCAAATTTGAGATTGGAAGAAACTTCGGGATGCCTAAGATTATTGATTAACTTTTTTTCTTGATGTTGAATAGTTTCGATAAAATGGGCTAACTGCTGTCCGGCAGATGTAATGTGCAGTCGAGGGTGATGATATTCAACCAATTTAAGCTGAAGTTCATGTTCGAGGCTCTTAATTTGCTGAGACACAGCGGGTTGAGTGATGAAAAGTTGCTGGGCAGTTTTAGTATATGATTTATTTTTAGTTAATAGAACAAAGGTATCATAACGATTATCTAACATTTTTAACTCCTTATAAGCAAAATTTATATGTTAATTATAAATCATAATTATATTTTATTGATAAATTTTGATACGATTATTTTATTGAAAAGAGAGATTGGAGAATAGAAGATGGTTAAACTTATTAAAGAATCCAGTTTTTGGATTGCGATTCTAGTAACGTTTATTTGTGCAATGGCTGGAACACTTTTGGCCAATTTGCCTTATTTTAGTATTATTGGTGCGTTGGTGATTGCGCTAGTTTTGGGAATGTTGGTGCAAGTTAGTCCTAAAGTAGTCGAAAGTTCCAAAAAAGGAACAGGATTCATTTCGAATAAATTTCTACGTTTAGGAATTATTCTTTTAGGGTTTAAATTAAATTTAATTGCTTTAGCAAACGCCGGAGTTAAAACGATTTTATTAGCAATTATAATTGTGACCTTAACGATTTGGGGAGTTTATAGTTTGGCGCGAAAGTTTGGCGTGGATTCAGACTTAGCAATTCTGGTAGCTAGTGGAACTGGAATTTGTGGTGCAGCGGCCGTAATGGGAATTTCTCCTCAAATTCAGGTGCCGGAAGATCGACAAGAGCAAAAGCGCGAGGATGAAGTAATGGCGATTGCTGTCGTGGCGATTCTCGGTACGGTATTCACTTTCATCGAGATCGGATTAAAACCACTTTTACATCTAACACCAACCCAGTTTGGAGTAATGGCGGGAGGTTCCTTGCATGAAATTGCGCATGCCGTAGCAACGGGTGGTTCTGGTGGCCCAGTTAGTTTAGACACAGCGATTATTACCAAACTTTCGAGGGTGCTATTATTAGCTCCGGCAGCGCTAATTATCGGATTTTGGCATCGCCATCGAATGAATAAAGCGGGGGATGAAGACCACGGTGTAAAGGGTAAACTCCCAATTCCATGGTTCATGGCTGGATTTGTGTTAGCCAGTGTTATTGGAACATTTTTACCACTTGGCGCCAATGTCTTAGATCTACTAGTTAAACTAGCTTACATTTTCCTTGGGATGGCGATGGCCGCTTTAGGGATGTCGGTTAACTTTAAAGTGATTTTAAAACGTGGTGGGGCTCCGTTCTCAGCTGCAATTATCGGCTCAGTTGTATTACTGGCCTTTACGATTGGTGCAGCTAAGATGTTCTTTTAATTTTTTTACAAACTAAAAAAGTACCAACTATAAAAATTTTAGGATTTTGTAGTTGGTACTTTTTGATTTAAGTTTTACAGATTGGGTTAAATAATTAGTCAATAAGATTGCCCAGAGCATATTTATTCTTAGGCCGACTTTCACGATCATTTAATACATAAGTTAGTATGTTAAATTACGCCTTGAGCTAACATAGCATTAGCAATTTTCTTAAATCCAGCGATGTTAGCGCCAACAAGATAATCATTTTTAAAACCGTATGCTTCCGCAGCATCGGCGGACTGATTAAAAATGTCTTTCATAATAACCTGAAGACGCTGATCAACCTCATCAAACGTCCACGATAATCTGGCACTATTTTGACTCATTTCCAGCGCTGAGACCACGACACCGCCAGCATTAGCAGCTTTTGATGGTCCTAGGAGAACCTGGTTTTTATGCAGTACCTGAACTGCTTCTGGAGTACAGGACATGTTGGATCCACAGTTTACGGCAATGGCACCATTGTCAGACAGGCGTTGTGCTTGTTCCGCATTGATTTCATTTTGAGTTGCACAAGGTAGTGCAATATCATAATCGATGTCAAAATCCCAAACTGATCCTTCATAATATTGAGCCCCGGTAACCCGTTCTGCATATTCCTTTATTCGGCCACGTTCAATTTCTTTAATTTGTTTAACAAGGCGATAGTCGATACCATTAGGATCGTAAATAAAGCCATTTGAATCAGAAACGGTTATTGCCACGGCCCCTAATTCGCTAGCTTTTTTGACGGCATAAGTGGCGACATTACCTGCGCCAGAAATTTTAATTTTTTTACCAATTAAATTAGTACCGTGAGACTCTAATTGAGCCTGTGTGTAGTATAGCAACCCAAATCCGGTTGCTTCTGGACGAACTAAGCTACCTCCAAAGTCTAATCCTTTGCCAGTCAACACCCCAGCTTGATAACCACGTAAGCGACGGTATTGTCCGTAAAGATAGCCAATTTCACGGGCGCCAACGCCGATATCGCCGGCAGGGACATCTAAATCAGGACCAATATGACGCTGAAGTTCAGTCATGAAGCTTTGACAAAAGCGCATAATTTCCCCATCCGATTTTCCTTTGGGATCAAAATCACTACCACCTTTACCACCACCGATGGGAAGGCCGGTTAAACTATTTTTTAAAATTTGTTCGAATCCTAAGAATTTAACAATGGAAAGGTTAACGCTAGGATGGAAACGTAGACCGCCCTTATATGGTCCAATGGCGCCATTGAATTGAACTCTAAATCCACGATTAACTTGAACGTTACCCTCATCGTCAGTCCATGAAACACGAAACTGAAAAGCTCTTTCAGGTTCAACTAAACGTCCAATAATGTTGGCCTTAATGTATTCAGGATGTTGTTTCAAAACTGGTTCCAAAGTTGCAAAAAAATTATCGATTGCTTCAAGAAATTCTTTCTGATTTGGATCACGCTCCGCAATTGCCGCACGAACTTTTTGTAAATATGTAGTTACCTCTGACATAAAATAGCGTCCTTTCTAGTTTGAATTAAGTAAAACTATACCACAGCGATGATTCAATAATTAGATTAATTCAAAAAATATTTTTGGTAAGTATTATAATAATTCTAATTGTATATGGTAGTGGAGATGGGGTGGACGACCCGATTTATTGGTAAAACATCACTTTGTTTTGATTAGATCGAGGACGCACGTTTTACTAGTTAAAAAAATTATAGTATTCTGAGTTTGTTTTCAGATTTGTTTATTCTAGGAGAAGATTATATGACAATTTTTTACTGTTATTCTAAGTGTAGTACGTGTAAAAAGGCCGAAAAGTGGCTGAAAGAACACGATGTTTCATATCAGAAAATAGATTTAGTTGAACAACCACCAACTAAAGAGCAAATGTTAACAATTTTTACAAAAAACGATAAAAATTTGCGTTACTTTTTTAATACTAGCGGAATGGATTATCGAAAAATGAATCTTAAAGACCGCGTGGACACGATGTCAAAAGAGCAAGCAGCAGAATTGATGTCGAAGAATGGTAAATTAATAAAAAGACCACTAATGGTTGATGCCGTAAAGGCTACTTGCGGATTTAATACTAAAGTATACGAAGAAAATTGGCTTTAGGCTGGTATTGTAATTTTTGTTTTTTATATAAAAGTACTAAAAAACTCCCGATATTGGATTAATTCCAACGTCGGGAGTTCGCTTTAAGGATGATAACTCTTAATTTTTTTATTATTTTTTCCTAAAATAACTTTGTTAGAACCATCATCATTATTGGCACCATAACGAGTGATAGTAATGTAGTTTCAGTAACCATAATGGAAGCGAAGTCAGCGTCGGCGTCATACAACTTAGCAACAACCGGTGCGTTTGTCATTACCGGCATACATGATTGAAGGATAAAGACTTCTTTCATGATGGTTGGCATTGAACTTGGGAGAACGAGTAGCGCCATTAGGATCGGAGCAAAAATAAATCTACCAGACAGAACGCCCAAATTGTCTTTTTGGAAACGCATGTTTTTTAAACCGGCATCATAAACTGAAACGCCAATAAAAAGCATGGAAAGCGGAATTGTTAGTCCACCAAGGTAGCTAAAGCTCGACATTAGAAATGCTGGAAGTTTAATATCTAAGACGATTAGAACGATTCCAAGCATAAAACCAAGTAATGGTGCTGAAAAGATTTTTTTGATTGCATCTGTAATACTCATTTTAATATTATTTGAACTATCACGCTGAATGTAATAAACACCCAATGTCCAAAAAATAGTGGTATTAGCCATATAATAGACTAGTACGTAAGGAAGGCTTTTCTCTCCAAAGATTGCAAGATTAATTGGTAATCCAACAAAAACGGTGTTGGAATTAAAAAACATCGACATGAACAATCCGCGACGGCTTTGATCAACTTTAATAAAGTGGGCAACTAACCAAGAGATTCCCATAAGAATGAGCATTGAAAGTACGGGATACCAGAGATTTGGAAGTAGTCGAGCTAGTTCATCTTTAGTAAAATCTTTCGTAATTGAGACAATCATATAGGGTGGTAAAGCAACTTGAGTCACTAATTTGGCAATTAATTTTTTTGAACTTTCGGTGAACCAATGTAGTGATGCAACGTAGTACCCGACAGCAACCATCACGATAATGACCAAAACGCCTTGAATGCTTTGTAATAAGATAAAAATCCCTCCACTAATAGTTTACCTTCTATAATAACCCATTAAAATGATAAAATTACTATTAGTTAAGAAATGGAGGATATTAAAATGGCATTGATTCAAATTCCACATGATATGACTGAATTACGAGTAATGATGGAACAACTTAAGACGATGGGCAAGGAAGTTAATGAAGAAAAGCTGATTGATCAAGCGGTTGTAGATAATGCGCAACAACTGTTGGATGAAGCGTTAGAAGGACACTACTTTTCTTGCAAACTAGTGGATGGTGATTTAATCGTTTATGATGTGATTAATCTACCAGCTGGAACTGTTAAGCCATTAGGTAATAGTTTCAAAGAAGATTTTATTACGGACGCAGAAGGGCTCTGGCACCATCTTTCTAGTGAATTAAACCGAATCGCGGGTGGAAGGTAAAAAATAAGCGCGATAATCTTAAGGAGGACCATTATGAGTATTCAATTAATTGCGAGTGACATTGATGGAACATTTTTAAATGATCAACATGATTTTGATCATGAACGATTTCAAAAACAGTTGGATGAACTAAATCGGCGCCATATTAAGTTTGTGGTTGCTAGTGGAAATCAAATGGCACACTGTCAAGAAGTATTTGCTGGAATTGAGGGCGATATGACATTTGTGGCAGAAGATGGCGCATTAACAATCGAACAAGGAAAAATTTTAGATGAAAATCCAATTAAACCGGCGTTACTTAAGGACGCAATCGATTACTTAATGACCACGCCAGAATTTAGTGGCGCTGAATTAATTTTATCAAGTCAACACCGTGCGTTTACTAGCATGCGTCCCGAAAATCCGGGATGGGCTGATAGTGCTTATTTTTACAGCAATTTAACTGCTGTTGATCATTTTACTGGCATTAGCGATCCAATCTATAAAATTGATACGCATTGGTCTGAATTAAGAGATGTTAGAATGCAGGCGGGAATGTTGAAACGAGACCTGGGGGACGTGCTGGGAAGCGTAATGAGTGGATTTAGTGGAATTGACATTACCATGCCACATGTTACAAAGTCGTATGGACTTCAACAGTTGCAAAGTATTTGGAAAGTTTCAATGGACGAGACAATGGCATTTGGTGACACTCAAAATGATGAGGCGATGCTAAAACATGCTCGTTTAGGTTATGCAATGAAGAATGCTGAGCAAGAAGCCCTTGATGCAGCCAATTTAATTACGCCATTAGATAATAATGACAGCGGCGTGATGGACGTGATTGATCGCGTATTAAATGGCGAAATTCAATAAAAATTATCAATAGATTAAACTATTTTTCAATGTAAATCCGTATTGACACGTCCATTTTAATTTTGATATACTCCTCAACACGATTTTGGTGAAGGAGGAAATTTAATGGGACTTTATGGCTTAATGCAGTTAAGCCCAGGATTATTACGAGAAAAGATTAGTCACGCAGACGGTCAGGATCGAAAACGGTTAATTTGGGCACTAATTATTCGAGATGGTGCCTTATTGGCGTTTGCAATCGTGTATATTGCGTGTTTTTCAATTTTATTTGGACCGGCAAGTAGTTACGTTGGCGTCGGTAGTTTTTGCATCCTATTGAGTTCGCGGGCGGTCAGTTATGAATACGATATCAAGGCGGAATTGCTGGCGCTCATCGTCTCGTTAAGTTTAATGGGGATTAATAGCGTATTAGTCCCTGTGTTGTCCGTTTTTGAGGTGTTCGTACTGAACCTTGTTAGCTTGTTCTTGATTATTCGCTTAACGACAGCCAAACCATTGTATGGAAATGGTGGGGTTTATACGTTTAGTTACGTCTTGATAACTGGAATTCCAGTTACGGGAACCGAAATTGGACACCGAATGGCAGCAATCGGATTGGCGATGATACTTTGCGGATTGGTTTTTTGGCATAATCAACGGCAAAAAAATCGGGACGTTAAGATTAGTGAAGTGGTAAAAATTAAATCAATGCATGATCCAATATTACGCTGGCAAATTCGGCTAGTAGTTGGAGTTTCAACGGCAATTTTAATTGGTCAGTTATTGAACGTTAATCGAACCATGTGGCTAGGTTTTGCGGCAATGTCGATTCTTTTACCACAAAACAATCAGCTACGAGAACGAGCGTCCTTAAGACTAGGCGGAGTCATTATTGGCTCAATAATGTTCGCATTAATTTTATCGGTTACGCCGATTAAGTGGTTTTTTTTAGTGGCACCAATTGCCGGATTAGGTTTGGGGCTAACGCCAAACTATTTTATGGCAAGTATATTTAATTGTTTTGGTGCACTATCAATGGCATACACGCTTTTTGGTCTAATACCTGCAGTTTTTTTGCGAATTTTTAATAATGGAATTGGAATTGCGGCTGCATTACTGGTAGCCGGACTGGGGCGCTTTTTATGGAATCATCATCGGTGTTCCAAATGCGCAGAACAATAAAAAATTAAGATTATACCTTGACTTTCAATCGAATTGTCAGTATGATTTAGTAAATTAAATCGAGTCGCTTTAAGTTAATCCAGAGAGGTTAGCAAGCTAGCAGAGTCGCCATCAACAGGTGGAGTGGACGCGGTTAGCACCGGCCATTTCAACACGTTGATGGTTTTTTTGTACCCAAATAGCGATATCGAAAATTCAAAAAAGGGGTCGACTAATAATGAACGATGAGCTTCGTAGTAAAATCATCAAACAATTACTTGATTTAAAGGCAGTTTCAATTTCACCCAATGCGCCATTCACATACGCCAGTGGAATGAAGTCACCAATCTACACGGATTTAAGAATGACAATTAGCAGTCCAATGCTTCGCTCGGACATTGTAAAAGGATTGAGTGCTGAAATTAAAAAAGCTTATCCAAATGCAACGGTGATTGGCGGAGTGGCAACTGCTGGAATTCCACATGCTGCATGGGTCGCTGATGCGCTTGATTTGCCACTTATCTATGTACGGTCAAAACCTAAGGATCACGGAGCAGGTAAACAGATTGAAGGTCAGTTAAAAGACGATGATCAAGTAGTATTAATTGACGACTTAATTTCAACTGGTGGGAGCGTGTTAAAAGCGGTCGAAGCTGTTAGAAAAGAAAATGTTGATGTTATCGGAGTTGCTTCGATTTTTAGTTACGGTTTGCCAGATGCAACGAAAAATTTTGCTGATCAGAAGACAAAGTTGCTTAGTTTGTTGAACTATAATCAAATGGTAGATTACTTACAATCAAGTCAAGCTTTATCTGAAGATGAGGTTCAGTCAGCCAAAGAATGGCATCAAGATCCTTGGAACTGGAAAAAATAAATAATAAATTAATTTCAATTAAATCGGTTTCCCGAGAGGAACCAATTGAATCGGCTTTTTATGCTACTCCCAACGGAGCGATTCAGTTGGAGAGTAGCTTTTTTTATAGGAGGATGAAATTTTGGATACTTTGATGAATATGCACGATTTAACAACGGTAGAAGATTTTAATGAAGAAGATGTTTTACATAAAATTCATTTGGCTGAGGAGTTTAAAAATGGAAAATCCGTTGAACTTGTTCGGCCAGTTTATGCAATGAATTTATTTTTCGAAAATAGCACGCGGACACATACTAGTTTTGAAATGGCCGAAAATCGATTAGGGATGAAATTACTTGAATTCGAAGCTCAAACTAGTTCAGTTACAAAGGGCGAAAGTTTATTAGACACCGTTAAAACAATCGATGCAATTCAAGCTGATATCGCTGTTATCCGTCATCCTCAAAACGACTACTATAAACAACTTTTGGATGCCAACCTAGAAATTAGTGTTATTAACGCGGGTGATGGAAGTGGTCAGCATCCCTCGCAATCCCTACTGGATATGATGACAATTTATGAAGAATTTCAGCGCTTCGATGGATTGAAGATTGCTATTGCTGGTGATATATCGCATTCAAGAGTTGCCCGTTCCAATGCAATGTTGCTTAATAAACTTGGCGCAAAAGTTTATTTTGCGGGACCTGAAGAATGGATGGCCGAAGATCTTGAAGAATATGGGACATTTTTACCAATTGATGAACTTGTTGACCAAGTTGATGTAATGATGTTGCTAAGAATTCAAAGAGAACGCATCGATGAAAATGCGGTAATTCAATTTCAACCTCATGAATATTTGCAAAAATATGGTTTGAATTTTGCGCGAGCTGAACGAATGAAACCGGAGGCAATCATCATGCACCCCGCACCAGTTAATCGCGGAATTGAGATTGAAAGCAGCTTAGTAGATGGAAAACGTTCGAGAATTTTTAAACAAATGACGAATGGAATGTACATGCGAATGGCAATTTTGACGGACGTTTTGGAGTCAAAAGGATTAATCCGCGGAGGACTAAATTAAATGCGTATTTTGTTAAAGAATGCAAACGCCGTGTTAAAAGAGGGGACACAGCTAGTTGATATCCTAATTGAAAATACTAAGATCGTAAAAATTGATACTAACATTGAAACAAACGCCGAACGGGTTATTGATATCGAAGGACAACTTGTGTTACCAGGATTGATTGATGTGCATGTTCATTTCAGAGATCCCGGTCAAACTCAAAAAGAAGATGTTGTAACTGGCAGTCATGCCGCAGCTCGTGGTGGATATACGACGGTCTGGACAATGCCTAACGTCGATCCGGTTCCAGACACGGCTGAAAAAATGAAAAAAATGGTTGAGCATAATCGGTCAAAGAGTATTGTACATATTGAACAATATGGCTCAATCACTAAAAAAAGAACAAGTGAAGAATTGGTTGATTTTAAAGCTTTGAAGGATGCAGGAGCTATCGCTTTTAGTAATGATGGAAATGGGATACAGACTGCCGAAGTAATGTATGAAGCAATGAAACAAATCAAAGCTTTGGATCTTCCACTCGCAGCACATGTTGAAGACGAATCATTAATGCAGCATGGTGTGATGAATGAAGGAGATACTGCTAAGCAACTGGGTCTTCCAGGAATTTCAGAACTGACAGAGACGGCCCAACTAGCGCGTGATTTAGAAATAGCACGTAATACCGGTGTTCATTACCATGTATGCCATGTTTCAAAGGCTCGCAGTGTCGAATTAATCCGCAGAGCTCAACGGGATGGAGTTAATGTCACGGCCGAAGTAGCACCGCATCATTTATTCTTAGACGAAACAATGATTACGATGGATAACCCCATGATGAAAATGAATCCACCACTGAGGACGCTGAAAGATCGTCAAGCACTATTAAGCGGACTCCTAGATGGCACAATTGGAATGATTGCAACGGACCATGCTCCACATACGGTTGAGGATAAGACGGGATCAATGAAAACGGCCGCGTTCGGCATTACCGGACTAGAAACGGCCTTCTCCTTGCTTTATACCAAATTAGTTAAGTCAGGAATTTGTACCATTGAACAGTTAGTGCAATGGATGAGTAGTCAACCAGCCCAAATTTTCAACATCCAACATGCTGGAGAATTAAAATCGGGCGAGATAGCTGACTTAACGGTAATGAATGTCGATACCCAATATAAAATCGAGAAGAAAGATTTTGCATCAAAGGGAGTAAATACACCATTTGTTGGACAGCAAGTCTACGGACGAACCGAACTCACAATGGTTGCGGGAAAAATTGTTTTTCAACGGAAAGGGCAAAACTAAAATGAAACGTTATTTAATTTTAGAGGATGGAACAACATACGAAGGAACTGCAATTGGAGCAGAACGTGAAAGCATCGGTGAGTTAGTGTTTAATACCGGTATGTCTGGTTACCAAGAATCAATTACTGATCAGTCATACAATGGCGAAATTTTAATGTTTACATATCCATTAATTGGAAACTACGGTGTTAACCGCGATGACTTGGAATCAGCAAAATCAACTTGCTATGGTGTCGTAGTGCATGAAGTGGCTCGCCGGGCAAGTAACTGGCAGATGAATATGACTTTTGAAGAGTTCTTAGTTCATCAAGATATTCCTGGAATTAGTGGGGTTGATACGCGTGCAATTACACGTAGAATCCGGGAACACGGTGCAATGAAAGCGGCATTGGTTAATACGGCTTCAGACGTTGAATTTGAGAAGTTGCGTCAAACGCCTTTGAAGAAGAATCAGATCGAAGAAAGTTCTACCCCCGGTCCTTACCCTAATCCTGCAAACGGACGCAAAGTAGTTGTAGTCGATTTTGGACTAAAATACTCAATTCTACGTGAATTTGCCCGTCGTGATTGCAACGTAATGGTTTTGCCATTCGACACCACGGCTGAAGAAGTTTTGGCATGCAATCCAGATGGCGTAATGTTCACCAACGGACCAGGAGATCCAGAGTCAATGAACGAAAGTGTTCTACAAATGATTCGAGAAGTTGAAGAGGAAGTACCGGTATTCGGAATTTGTATGGGTCATCAACTCTTCGCTTTAGCTAATGGAGCCAAGACAACAAAGATGAAATTTGGTCATCGCGGTTTTAATCACCCGGTTCGTGATTTAGAAACCGGTCGAATTGACATGACCTCGCAAAACCATGGATACGCGGTTGAACGGGAATCAGTTACGAATACGCAATTAGAAATTACGCATGAAGAAATCAATGATGGAACTGTAGAAGGCTTAAGATTAAAAAATCATGCCGCTTTCTCAGTTCAATTTCATCCAGATGCCGCACCAGGTCCGCATGATGCAGACTATCTTTTTGATAAATTTATGACAATGATTGATGATTTTAAAAATAAAAAGGAGGACAAGTAATTATGCCTAAGCGAGAGGATATTAATAAAATTCTAGTAATCGGTTCAGGTCCAATTATCATTGGGCAAGCTGCTGAATTTGATTATTCGGGTACACAAGCTTGTCTTTCACTAAAAGAATTGGGTTATCAAACCGTCTTGATTAATTCGAATCCGGCAACAATTATGACGGATACGGATATTGCGGATAAAGTGTATATCGAACCAATTACCCTTCAATTTGTCTCACAAATTTTGCGTAAAGAGCTACCAGATGCCATTTTACCAACACTAGGTGGGCAACAGGGATTAAATATGGCAATGGAACTATCTGAATCTGGAATTCTTGATGAGCTCGGAATTGAACTTTTGGGAACGAAACTAGATGCTATTGATCAAGCGGAAGATCGTGAACGCTTCCGGTCATTGATGAATGATTTAAATGAGCCAGTTCCGGACTCCGGAATTGCAACAACGGTGGCAGAAGCGGTTGATTTTGCTGACAATACTGGTTATCCAGTGATTGTACGTCCGGCGTTCACGATGGGTGGAACCGGTGGTGGAATTGCCAATGATGAAGCTGAATTACGAAAAATTGCAGCCAACGGATTGACACTTTCACCAATGACACAGGTTTTAATTGAACAAAGTATCGCCGGAATGAAAGAAATTGAATTTGAAGTGATGCGTGATCATAACGATAATGCGATTGTAGTATGTAACATGGAAAATTTTGACCCGGTTGGGATTCATACGGGAGATTCAATCGTTTATGCACCAGTCCAAACGTTAACGGACCGCGAAGTTCAGATGCTAAGGGATGCGTCTTTGAACATAATTCGAGCCTTAAAAATTGAAGGTGGATGTAATGTTCAACTTGCCCTCGATCCTACAAAAGATGAGTATTATGTAATTGAAGTTAATCCTCGCGTTAGCCGTTCTAGCGCGCTCGCTTCCAAAGCAACTGGATATCCAATTGCAAAGGTCGCTGCTAAAATTGCCGTTGGATTAACTTTGGACGAAATTCTAAATCCAGTTACCGGGACAACTCTGGCCGAATTTGAACCAGCTTTGGATTATGTTGTCTGCAAGATTCCACGTTGGCCATTTGATAAGTTTGTTCGTGCTGACCGGCGTTTAGGAACACAAATGAAGGCTACTGGTGAAGTAATGGCGGTTGGCCGAAACGTTGAAGAAGCAACTCAAAAGGCAATTCGTTCGCTAGATATTGATATTAACTACATTGGTGATGATAATCTCGCTGATTTAAATGAGGCTGATTTAGTTGATGGAATCATTCACGCACGTGATGATAGAATTTTTTACTTATACGAGGCCCTTAAACGCGAGTATACGATTGATAAGTTAGCTGATTTAACTAAAATTAACGTTTATTTCTTGGATAAGCTGCTTCATATTTATGAAGTTGAGAAGGAAATTATTGGAACACCATTTAACGCTGACGTTCTGAAGGTTGCTAAAAAGAATGGATTTTCGGATGAAACGATTAGCAAGTTATGGAACGCAAGTGAAGATCAAGTTCGCGACTTTAGAGATGAAATTGGACTTAAAGCAGTTTATAAGATGATTGATACTTGTGCAGGTGAATTTGAATCACAAACTCCGTACTATTACAGTACATATGAGTTTGAAAATGAAAGCACTGTATCTGATAAGAAATCAATTTTAGTATTAGGCTCTGGTCCAATTCGAATTGGGCAAGGAGTTGAGTTTGATTACGCAACGGTTCATTCAATTCAGGCAATTCGTCAAATGGGCTATGAAGCAATTGTTATTAACAATAACCCTGAAACAGTTTCAACTGATTTTTCAATGTCCGATAAACTATATTTTGAACCATTGACGGTCGAAGATGTAATGAACGTAATCGATTTGGAACAACCTGCTGGAGTAATCGTCCAATTTGGTGGTCAAACGGCAATTAATTTAGCAGAACCATTGGCAGATCGTGGAATTAACATCTTTGGAACTACGGTTGAAAATGTTAATCGTGCTGAAGATCGAGATGAATTTAATAAATTAATTCAAGCAAATGGTATTCGTCAGCCTCAAGGTCGAACGGCAACAACAACATCTGGGGCAATTGAAGCAGCTGAAAAAATTGGATATCCCGTGTTGGTTCGTCCAAGTTATGTATTAGGCGGACGGGCAATGGAAATCGTGCATGCCAAAGAAGAACTAGAAAATTACATGAAAAATGCTGTTAAAGTTTCGCATAACCATCCGGTATTGGTTGATCAATACCTTGTGGGTAAAGAATGTGAAGTCGATGTGATCAGTGACGGTCAAAATGTGGTAATTCCAGGAATTATGGAACATATCGAACGTTCAGGGGTGCATTCTGGAGATTCAATGGCGGTATATCCCGCTCAAACTTTATCAGATAAGGTTCAAAATGAGATAGTCGAAATTTCAATTAAACTGGCACGGGCACTGGAATGCGTCGGGTTAATGAATATTCAATTCGTGGTTCATAATGATGAAGCGTATGTGATTGAGGTTAATCCACGTGCGAGTCGAACAGTTCCAATCATGAGTAAGGTAACGGACTTGCCAATGGCACGAATTGCAACGCGCGCCATTTTAGGTGAAAATCTAATTGAACAAGGATTAAAACCCGGCTTGCATCCTGCAGGAGATATTATTCACGTCAAGGCTCCGGTATTTTCATTTACAAAACTGGATAATGTCGATAGTTTGCTTGGACCCGAAATGAAGTCTACCGGCGAAGTGATGGGAAGCGACCGTACCATGGCTAAAGCACTCTATAAGGCCTTTGAAGGCGCCAAGATGCATATGCCAGATCATGGAAAAGTTTTAATTACGGTTAAAGACGAAGATAAAAATGAAGCAATGTCATTTGCTCGTCGCTTTAGAGAATTGGGTTACCAATTGGTTGCTACTAAGGGAACGGCTCAAGCACTTGCCAATCAAGGACTTAAAGTTCAAACGGTGGGTAAAATGAGCGAAGAGAATAACATTGTTGATCAAATTCGTAACCATCAAATTCAGATGGTGATTAATACCATTTCGGATAGCACAACCAGTGCGGCAGACGGAGTGAAAATTCGGAGTACCGCGTTAACGTATGGAGTGCCGCTATTCACAGCATTAGATACAGTTGATGCAATTCTTCAAGTACTAGAATCACAAGCCTTTTCAACATTACACCTTTAGGAGGAAATGAACATGGAGCGTTTAGAGACAACCATTGCTGGAGTAAAACTTAAAAATCCTGTAATGAATGCGAGCGGGACGGCAGCTTATGGACAACAAATGGCGCAAAATATTGATTTAAATGGATTAGGGGCCTTCGTAATTAAATCGACAACCATGGAGCCACGCACTGGTCATCCTTGGCCGACAACGGCTGAAACGACTGGTGGTTGGTTGAATGCTGTTGGATTGAAGAATCCTGGCATTGAACACGTTTTAAAAGAAGAGCTACCATGGCTAGCACAAAATTATCCAGATTTACCGATTGTTGGTAGCATTGCGGGCTCAACCACAGATGAGTACGTTGAAGTAGCTAAAAAAATGTCTACAGCACCAAACGTAAAATTGATTGAAGTAAACATTTCATGTCCAAACGTTGAAAAAGGTGGGCTAGCTTTTGGAACGGATCCAGAAGTGGTGGAAGATCTAACACGTCGAATTAAAGCCGTTACTAAAAAGCCTGTTTTAATGAAATTAACTCCCGGGGTGACGGAAATTGTGCCGATTGCCCTTGCGGCCGAACGAGGCGGAGCAGATGGGTTGGTAATGATCAACACCCTGATGGGAATGGAAATTGATTTAGAGACTAGGAAGCCACATCTTTCCAACGGTACTGGTGGCCTTTCAGGCTCTGCGATTCATCCAATCGCAGTTCGAATGATTCATCAAGTACGAGCTGCGACTAAATTGCCAATCATCGGGGTTGGTGGAGTAGGTTCTGCGAAAGATGCCCTCGAATTGATGGTTGCCGGAGCAGGAGCAGTCCAAGTCGGTTCCGCTAATTATGGTAATCCAAAGGCTTGTCAAAGTATCATCGAAGATTTAATTCCAGCGATGGATAAATATCACTTTGACCGGATTGATGAATTTAAATCAGAGGATTAGCATATTTAGTATGAATTGATTGCAGATCTGAAATTGATCTTGATCTTTAGCAATATGGTTAATGATTAATAACATTAATTTAAAAAATTATAATAATTAAAAGAGAATTCTACGGAATCTCTCTTTTTTTATATCAATTTTTAAGGGATAATAGACGCGAACGGTGCCGTTGATTTTTATTGAATGAGAGGGGAATTAAAAAAAGCATGACAAGGCATTTTTATACACAACTAATAATTATCATGAGTGCTGTATTCCTCCTTGTTGGATGCCGAAAAGAGTTGAAGGTTAGCATTCCTAAGAATGATAGCGCCTCTTTTAGTACAGAAAAGAAAGTTACCAAAAATCCCGATGAAAAAAGATTACAAAATTTCATCGAAACCAAAATGGTTCAAAAAAAGGGGATTTATACTAATTACCGAAATTATCCTCCTCAAAAAGAAGTTGCGACTGGTCATGAAATGCTATCAGAATCGTCTGGACTGTGGCTTGAACATCTTGCTCGGACTCATCAGAATCGTAAATTTGTCGACTTTTAACAAAGAACCAAAAAAAGTTTTGATTTAGGAGCACAGTTTAGTTATCGACTTAATCCATCAACCAATAAAAAATCTAAAGTAAATGCGACATTAGATGATCTGCGGATTATTCGTGCCTTACAAATGTATGCGCAGAATACAGGGAGTAAGAAGTATCGTCGGGAAGCAGCTAAACGATTTGCCTTACTCCAAACTACGAGTATTCAAAAAGATCGTGTTTTGAATTTTTATGATGTTAGTTCAAAGAAACGGAGTAACGAGGGATCACTTTCGTACTATGATTTATTAACTTTGAGGTATTTTGAATCAACTTCTAAAGCGGGTGAGAAGGACTATCAAAAACAGGTTAAACTGATCGAAAATGGTTATTTAGGAGATATCTTTCCGCTGTACTACTCAAGCTATAATTGGTCGACAAAGCAATATAGCAACAGCGATTTAAATATATCCGAAGCGTTGGTGACACTTTTACATTTGAGCGAGGTTCATAAAATTAGGTCAACCAGTTTAGACTGGCTAAAGATGCAAATTGATGACCAACACTTGTATAATCGATATTCAATCTCGGGCGTGGTACAGGATCGAAACCAATCGGCTGCTAACTATGCGTTGGCGGCAATGATTTTCGCCAATCAAAATAATCAAGATTATTATAAAAAGGCGATTAATTTGGCTTTAAAGAGCCAAGTAAAAGATAAAAATTCTAAAATTTATGGTGCAATCGGTGATTTAAAAACAAATGATGCGTACTCGTTTAACAATTTGTTGACGTTAATTGCACCTGAATATTGAGGTTTAACAATTGGTTGTAATTAGAAAAATGTGGAATCAGTTTCAAAAATACATATCCCCAGCGACAATGGCCACTAGTCGCCATTATTTGTGGACTAATACTATTTGTACCACCAATCAGCGGGTATGCAGATAATGGTGATTTTTATCGTGCGAGGTTAAGTAACGGGATTTATCGACTTCCATCTGATGGTAGTCAGTATGTAGGATACGTGGTTAAAAAATTTGGAATTTTACAGTATTTTAATGAAAATAACGTTGCTGTTTTTTCTTCACAATCAATTTTTATTAAAGTAGCACTGATATTAAATAAAATTTTTTATAGCTCTAAATATTTTGATATTCGTTTTCTAGGAATTGTTTATTACGTGGTTTTCCTACCTGCAATTCATCTTTTAACACGGGCATTAGTTGAACCAGCGAGAAAAATTAGAAGTTATGTAATTGCGCTGCTTATCGTAATTGTGTTTGCAGATGCCTCGTTTACATTGTATTTTAATTCCTTTTTTGCTGAACCAGGGATGTTAATTTGTACGTTGTATGCTTTTTCGGCGGTGATTTTACTGGCACGCGGGCGATATAGCAAGCGTTGGCGGTTGATAACGCTTTTTTTTATCAGCGTTATTTTAATAATTACCAGTAAACAGCAAAATACGCCGCTTGCACTAAGCTTTGGGGTCGCATCAATAGGGTTATTTTTCTTACCTAATTTAAAAAAATATGAAAAAGTAGCACTGGTCGGTGGCATTATGGCCGTCCTCGCTTCTGGCGCTGTGACATACGGATTAATTAATAAAGAGTTTAATGAAGTTAATCAGTATCAATCATTCACCCATGGAGCTTTGATGGAAACTGGTGATCCAAGTAAAAAAATTGAAGCAGAGGGCATTAATCAACAATTTGCCTTAATGCGGGAACAAAATTATTACGCCAAAACATATGATACGGTCGATCCAAACTCTAAATATGTCAAAGATAATTTAATTAAAAAATATAATTTTGGCTGGATTGCAGTTTACTACGCTAAAAATCCACGACAGTTTATCAACCTATTAGACGTAGCGACGAAGGATATCATGATTACACAAATTAAGGCGGTGGGTAATTACACAAAAGATTCAGGTAAAAAAGCCGGAGCACAGTTGACCTTCTTTACGGGATTTAGTTCGTTTGCCGGTGCATTTTTCCCTGGGAAGTATGCATTTTTGTGCTTACTATCATTAGTTCTGGTGATGGTCTACGGGGTTAGTTTCTACATCGACCTAAAGAAGGGTCAAGCATTTGGTATTATGCGCTTTTTCTTAGTTTTAGGATTGATTACAATTTGTGTCTTTGTACCAATTGTTTCCATTATTGAAGATAGAGATGCGGATTTAGCAAAACATTTATTTATGGTTCCAGTTTGTCTAGACCTAATTTTTATTATGCTTATCGCAGATATATTGAATCATCAATTATGGTTACCAGCTAATGATGGGGGTGATGACGATGAATAAAATTCGAGTAGTATTATGTTTTATTGCCCTTTTGGCTTTTGGAATACTTTCAGAACCGGCAGTTAAAGCAGATGACAACAGTCAAAAAGTGCTACTAGTTTACGATTCTAAGGATCACATTCACCAAGGTGAGCAGAGAATAGACTCTCTGCAACGCATCCTAACGGGAATGAATTTGAAGGTGAAGACAGAAAAGGCGAGTGATTATAAAAAAGGTGAGTTACAAAAGGGGTATGCAGGAGTAATTACGTTAATTAACTGGGATAAGGCGGGCTTGATGAACCAAAGCTTTGAAAAAGATCGTGAAGAGTATGACGGAATTAAGCTTCACATTGGTGAAGGAATTACGCCGCAGGAGCTTCAACAATTGGATGCTAAGGTTGATAAGATTTATCAGAAGCAATTGACGTTAACGGTTGATGAAAATAGTCAACAATTACCATTTTCACAGACAATGGAACCACTTGTGGATATACCTAAGAACGCCCAAGTTATTGGTAAATTGGTTACTCAAGAAAAAAATCAGGATGAATATAATTATGGTGTAATTAACGGGAAAAATGGTTATTTACCCTTTTTTGAAGCAAAAAGTTTAAGCCTTTTGAGTGCTACAAAATTAATTACACAGTTATTTAAAAATAATCAGACGTTTAAACCACTGTTGACTTTCACGGGAGTAAGTCCGTACACGGATATGGAAATACTGGATGAACTAAGTGCATATTGCGAAAAAATGGACATACCATTTGCCATTAGTACGGTATCTGTTGCTAAGAATACCGAAATGCAAGCCTTTAATCGTTTTGCAATTTCCTTGCGCCGGATTGAAGATCGAAATGGACTAATCTTTTTAAATGCGCCAGTGATTGGCGGTGCAACAAAGGATACTGGAACCGAACTAAGTGGATTGTTTGATGGGTATTTGCTTAATTTGGCCAGACAAGGCGTTTATCCCGTTGGAATAAGCACCCCCGGTTTTTGGAATCAGGATCAAATTTTAAGACAGAATGCTTTGAAGAAAGCTAATACTTGGATGTTACTTCCTAACTCAACCGCTAAAATGGTGAATTTGAATGTTGATAACAATAGTTCGGTAGCTAAAAAAAGTTATTATGCGGTCAATGCGTCCTCGATTGACACAATCAAAAATCGGGCTGAATTAAGGTTTAATATTCCAACGGCGGTGACAATTGCAATGCCTAATAGCTCAGTCAAGCTGCGAAATGTTAAAGAGCAGATCAGAAAACTAGATCTTAACTGGGAAAATCCAAGTCAAATTGAATTTGAATCGAGAATTAACTTCGCCAGTTCAAAATTATCCTATAAATTAGGCCAATACTTTGTTAATGAGAGTCCCGTTGAAATTAATGTTAATTCCAAAGATAAGAACACCATCAACAATACTACTAGCACAAAAAACAAAGTTCTATTAAAAGATTTTTTCCACGTTCAAGGACGGATCATTACTGTCATTTTTGTTGTGATTTTTATTGTTTTAATTGTTTTTATCTTTATTGGTAGAAAAATATATCGAAATAAGTTCAAGAGATAGGAGGAAAATGTTATCACAGTTTTAGATTATTTTCTTGTAGTGGCCATTATTGCAATTTGGGCGACTTTAATTGTAAATCTAATTTTAACCGTCGCGGGCTTTTTGGAATATTTAAGAGAATCGGCAAAGGCCGAACCTAAATTACCGGAGGATCCGCCATTTGTATCTGTTATGGTTCCAGCGCATAACGAAGGAATCGTTATTATTAAAACTGGTTTGTCACTATTAAGTTTCGATTATCCACAGGATCGATACGAATTGATCGTAATTAATGATAATTCTAGCGATAATTCCGCTGAATTGTTGCGAAATGTTCAAAAAGAATTTGGTGAAGATCGCTTAAAGGTGATTAATACGGATGCGGTAACCGGTGGAAAGGGAAAATCTAATGCTTTAAACATCGGACTTAAGCACGCTAAGGGAAGTATCATTTCAGTTTACGATGCTGATAACACTCCAGAAAAGGGAGCATTAAGGATTCTGGTTGCCGAACTGTTGGAAAATGATCGACTCGCAGCCGTAATTGGAAAATTTAGAACTCGAAATAAAGAGGCAACGATTCTAACACGATTTATTAATATCGAAAATCTTTCATTTCAGTGGATGGCGCAGGCTGGACGACAAAGGCTGTTTAAACTCTGCACAATTCCTGGTACTAACTATGTTATTAGACGAAACATTCTTGAGAAAATTGGTGGATGGGATGTTAAAGCGTTAGCAGAAGATACAGAAATTAGTTTTAGAGTTTACAGAATGGGGTATCGAATTAAATTCCAACCAAAGGCGGTGACCTGGGAACAGGAACCGCAGACACTTGATGTTTGGTTTCACCAACGAACACGATGGGTTAAGGGAAACATCTACGTAGTTGTCAAAAATGCTAAACTCCTATTTAAGCGGGAAGGGCGGCCAATTCGTTTTGACTTGCTTTACTTCCTATCAACCTACTTTTTGTTAATGACGGCGTTAATTTTATCCGATGTTGTGTTTGTGTTATCCGTTGCCGGAGTGGCGCATTCGGATCTCCAAGGATTTAGCAATTGGCTTTGGTTATTTGGAATTTTAATGTTCGTAATCAGCACCTTTGTCACAATTACAACGGAGCGTGGTGAAATCCGCTTTAGTAATCTATTATTAATAATTTTTATGTATATAGTGTATAGTCAGATGTGGTTAGCAGTCGCAGCATATGGAATGGTGGGGTATATTCGTGAACAGATTTTTCATAAACAAGCAAAATGGTATAAAACTAAACGATATAAGTAGAAGAATTGGGCTAATAGTAATTGCTATCAGCATCTTTTTTGTAATAACTGGTGGTACGATTCATGCTGATAAACAGACGTATACGCAGAATTTTCAAAATGATACGACGACTCTGTCAGGTAGATCGGTAAAAACGAGCATGTATTTTAATAAAATGGACTATTGGGATATTAAAAAAGCCACTTTTAATTTTGACTACCAAATATCCCAATTAGCCAATGATACTATTTCGGATGTTACGGTGTCGGTTAATGGAGTAAAGTTCTATTCATTTCGGCCAGAGCATCGGAGCGGTTTTCAAAACAAAACAATTGAAATACCGTTAGAATTAATTCAAGGCAATAATAAAATAGAGATTAGTGGACAAATTTTGAATAAAAAGAATGCTGAAAACTATAATTTAGCTCAAACCCCAGCAAATTGGATAACGATTAAGTCGGGTTCAAACGTTAACTTTGAATATGAGCTAAATGAGGCAGAAAACACGTTACATTCTTTTAATGATCATTTTTTAGGTGAGGATACAATCGCAAATCAACGTTCAAAAATCGTTACCTCTAATAGTGCGGATCAAGATGAATTGACGGCAAGCATGACAGCTTTAACCGGTGGATCACGAGTTATAACTACTGATAATGATCAAATTAACGTTGTTAAAGATGATGATTTAGACGCTCAAAAGGGTGATTATATTATGTATGTGGCAAAATATGATCATTTACCAGACAAGCTGAAAAAAGAAGTAAGCGCTAGTGATGTAGATAAACATGCGGTGATTAAAACTTATTATACCGATGATCGTTACTATATGATTGTGACGGCTAAAACGGGCGCATTACTAAAGAAAGCAGCTAAATTCGTTGCAAATGCTGAATTAATGAAAGAAACTAACAAAGCTGTTGAAGACGTGGATGATACAACTGATACATTTACTTCGGTAATCCAAGACGAGGGACGATATCAGTTGACTAATGCAATTGATACCGTCAAGGGCGCAGGTCATCAAGAAACTAGCTACTTTGTGACCCTACCAAATGATCGAAACAACGCGGATGGTTCTAAGGTGAAATTAAAGTTCAGGTACAGCAAAAACTTAAACTTCAACCGTTCGTTAGTTACGGTTTATATTAATAAAATTGCGCTAGGTAGTAAAAAACTAACTGCGGCTAAGGCTGATGGTGATACGTTGACCCTGGATGTACCCAAAGGGACCTCACTTGGAAATAGCTTTGAAGTTCGGGTGGCTTTTGACTTAGAAATGAAAGATCAAAGTACATCTGATAACGAACGGACACCGTGGGCCGAAGTTGACACCGATTCAGTGATGAATGTTAAGTCACAACGTAGTAATGAATTATTATTTGCAAATTATCCAACAATCTTTATTAAAAATGAAACCTATAACAACCTAGCAGTCGTTGTCCCTAAAAAGTTGAATGCTGATGATTTTAGAAGTTTAACCAATATTTTTAATTTGATTGGTGCATATGCTAAAAGTAATACTGGAACAATTCAATTTTATAATAAAAAACCTAGCGATCAGACTTTAAGTAACAAAAATGTGATCGTGCTTGGAACGCCGGATAATAATGCAATGATCCGAACCTTGAATAAGGATCTGTACTTTAAATATAATTCGAGTTTAAGTCGATTTGTATCAAATGAAAAGCTGAGCATTGAAAAAGATTATGGTAAGTCAATTGGAACCGCACAGCTAATCCGCTCGCCATACAACGATAAGGCTGGTATGTTAGTGGTTACCGGCCCAAGTTCCAAAGCGAGTTATTTAGCAACGACACAACTTAATTTTAAAAAGAACATTGACCAATATTCCGGTGATGCAATTGTTGTAGATGAAGATAATACACACTACAGTTATCGTTTTAAGAAGAATAAATACATTGATGCGGGACTGGAACACAAGCGGATGCTCAGTAAAAACAGTCAAATTATCCTTTACGTTGGCATTGCCGTTTTAATATTTGCGGTAATGGGACTAGGACTGTACTTGATTTTAAAAAAACAAGCAAAATTAAATGGGGGAAATGAAAATGCAAAACAAAGATAAACGTGAATCTTTGTATGAAGACATTGGATTACTCATGTTCATGCTAATGATTAGCGCATTGGCGGTAATGCTAATTATTTCAGAAGCAGTTGTCATTAACATCATTTATTTGTTTATTACGATTGCAATTTTAATTACCACGTATTTTATGGGGATTCTATCCAGTATCGTAATTAATATGGGATTTATTGCTTTACAAGTAGTTGTGATGTTGTACCAATATGTCGGAAAAAATCAAACCGTGCGATGGGAACTAGTTTTCTGGTTAGTTCTTCCTATAATTTTATCCTTCACTTTATATTTTATGACGAAAAGTCAGGTTTCATTACAAAAGTCAAACAGCGAACTAAGAGCTGCATTAGTAGAGCGGGGAGCTTTTGATGCGCAAACTAATTTACGGACAATGGTTGCTTATGTAGAAGATGCAGGGGTATTCATTGAAACAAATCGGCGGTTTCAAATACCGGTCACAACGTTGATTATAAAAATTCGTTATTTTAATGACTTACGAAGAATGATGAGCGATCGTCAATTACAGTCATTATTGAAATTAACTTCAGAAACCATTAAAGATTCAACTCGAGGAAATGATATAACATATATCATTCAAAATGAAGATCCAACGTGGGCAATTTTACTTTACTCAGATGCGGAAGGGGCCACAATCGCTGCCAACCGTGTTAAGGATGCTTTTGAGTTAAATATTAAGAAAAATCCTGAATTAATGTCACTTGCAATATCAATGGTCGTTGGTATTGCTTCATGGGATCCGGAAACGATGAATAATCCTTACGATCTGATGAACAGGGGAATCGATGAAACGCAATATGACGTTTAAGCATTTTCAGTAAAGAATAATAAAAATAAGGAAGGTACGACAAATTATGCTGTCGTACCTTCCTTATTTTTATTTATGAACCAATTTACGGTCTTTTTGATCGATAACTTGTTTAGTATTGAAGAATTGTCTGAGGACGGTGTCGGAGCCGTCTAGATCGGATTGGAATCGGATCCCATCAACGTTGATACGTGCGTTGCGATAGAATTTATCACCTAACTGACCCCATGAAGGTTTAGAGGCATCCACGTTGCAAAAAATATTAAAACCTTGTTGACTTAGATATTTATATTTAGCATTACTTTCTGAATAGGGTTCACTGCCACCAACGTCGGCGCCGAATGGATCAATAAAAATATTGGTTTTTCCAACGATTGGTGCGACTTCTTTCATCCAAAGTGTATTATCTTTTTGAATATCTGATAGGGGTGACTCCTTCATATTAATGTGTCCCCACGAATGTGATGCAAAAGTCCAGCCATCTTTTTTAATGGCGTTTGCAACGGTAGTAGCTTTTTTGATGGCCGTTTTAGTTGCAGGTAAATCTTTTTTAGAAGATTGTGAAATGGATGAACGATAACCTAAAACGCCGTTATATCCGGTTAGTGCGATGGTTCCTTTACTACCATGATACGAAAAGTCCGGATGCTTTTTCACAAATTGATCGATAATTGGAATTAGATCGTAGTTTCCAACCTGTGATTTTCCACCATCAACATAGTGATTTTTAATTTCGCCGTTCTTATCAATGAAAAGATCTTTGGCAAAGCCGTCACCCTTCATATATTTGTAGTAGCTCACATCGTCCTGAGAAAGAATTAATGGTTTTTTTCCTTTTGGAAGCTTGATGTTATTAATTGAAACGGTCGATTTTTTTCCATCTTTATCGGTTTGAATAATATCTTGTAGACCAACGAGCACATAATTATTTTTGTAAACTTGATCAATGATTTTATTAAATTCTGGAATGGTGACCATATAGTCGGCATAGCCCCGCGCCGACTTTGATTTGAAAGCTTTCTGTGGATCAACGATCAGGCTATGGAAGAAAAGATGCCGAAATTGATCGGGTTTGTTCCAGGTGACCAATTCTTTTTTAGTGGAATTGATTGAGTTCCGTAAAGTAGTTGCCGATTTTGAACTCTGTCCCTTCAATAAAGTTAAGGCTCGTTCATAATCATACTGATCCGCCGCTTTTTTAGCAGCAACTAATTTTATACTATTTGCCGATGGTTTAGCCGGTGCCGTTTTTTTAACCTGAATTTGACGAATAAACATAAACGCCCCAAAAATTAAAACTAGAACACTAATAAGACCTAAATACAATTTTTTCATTAAAAATATCTCCCCATAAGTTACTTGTCCATTTACCAGTTTATCAAGCCTAAGGGGTACAGTCATTCAAATTAGGTCCCATAATTGGGAAAAACGCTGAAATTATGAAACTAACAGGGTTAGGCACTAATAATTGCAATGAAAAAGAGACCAGACAAATTTTTTGTCCGATCTCTAAAAATATTAGTCGTTCCAATGTTTAGCAGATTTTGTTACCAAGTTCTTGCATATCTTTTTTCATGGATGCCTTATCTTGAACGTCCTTAGGTTCATACTGTTGAACTGAAACTGCGCCATCAAGAACCCCGCTGTTGTCACTTAATTTCAGCAGACCCATTTTGTAATCAAGGGATAAACCGCTACCTAGATATGTTTCTTCCTCTTTACTACTTGTCAGTTCAAGATCGGCGTTGTTTTCAATTGAATCAGTGTAGTCTGTATCAGCAGCCGGTGATACTACAAGTTGAAATTTATTTCCAATCGCACAAGAGCCACCTAATTTTGAAAATTTACTAGAACCATCATCTAAAGCTAGAAAGACGTGCTTGTTATCGACACCTTTTCCTGAAAGATACTGTTGCGCATTCTCCGTAATATTGATTTTCATAATATTTCTCCTCCTATGCTAACAAAACTACTTTACCTTACTATTCGATAGTATAACAATTAGGAATACAAGTTAAATATTTTGCTCAAAAAAGATTAATTTTTATTTCTTTTAATTGAAACGATCCACCGACGAATAGCGATAAAATCAGCGATTGCTAATAATACTGCTGAAATCAGAAATGCAAAGCGCATTCCAAAAATAAATAGTTGATCGTTATGCAAAGGGTAGGTTGTAATTGTTTGTCCTGATTTTGCACTCATTACCAAGAATAAAGATGAAGTTGAGATACTTACACCCAGAATCATTCCAAGATTTCGTGCAAGAGCATTGACGCTTCCGGCAATCCCGAGCCGATTACTTGGAACAGCCGACATTACGGACGCATTATTTGGAGATTGAAACATCCCAATTCCAATTCCCGTCAAGATCGATGCCATCGTAAAGAACCAATATGGCGTTGATAGACCAAATCCCATGATTAAAAATTGTGCGGCAAGTAGCAGAGACACTCCTAAAACTGTAATTTTGGTTCCGCCAAATTTATCTGAAAGAATTCCACCAATTGGACCGAAAACGACCATGGTTAACGGGATAATTGACAAAAGCGAGCCTGATACTCCCGAAGAAAGTCCACGAGCGTTGACCAAATAATACGGCATTAATACGTTGTAAAAGAAGCCGTTAATGAAAACAAGAAGCGCAGCGATTAATCCAAGTGTAAAATCGGAGTATTGAAAAATAGATAAATCTAAAAGCGGATGCTTCCGACTGGTTTCCGTCCTAATAAATAAAACTAAGGCGATGATGGAAATAATTAGTGATCCAATAATTAACGGATTACTGTAACCACTTTCTTGACCTTGAAGGATTGCAAAGAAGAAGGTAATTACGAATAGCGAAAATTCGATCATCCCCAGCCAATCCAACGGAGCGTTCGCGGATACTGGCACATCATGTGGAAGACTTTTTAAGCCGACTAAAACGGCGATGACCCCGATTGGAACGTTAATCCAAAAAATATAATTCCACGGTAAATAGTTGAGAATTAAACCACCAATTGCTGGCCCAGCGACCGAGCCCAACGCAACGAAGGTACCAATCACACCCATTGCTCGTCCGCGTTGATCAATTGGAAATGAACTAGTTGTAATTCCGAAACTGTTGGACATGGTCATTGCAGCGCCACCAGCTTGAACCACTCTGGAAAAGAGTAGAAAAGGTAATCCAAGGTTAATCCCAGCAAGTAATGAGCCTAAAATGAAAACGGCGGTCCCAACCTTAAAGACTTTTGACTTTCCGATAACGTCACCTAACCGACCGAAAAACATTAGTAGGGCACTAATCACGATTAAATAGATAGAAACAACCCATTCAATTTGGCTGGCACTTACATGGAGTTCTTTAGACATAATTGGCATGGCAATGTTAACAATTGATCCGTCCAATGTGGACATAAATGAAAAAATACCAAGGGCAATCAATATCAGCGTTTTATTCGCCGTCGATGTCCCATTTGAGTTGTTCATACTACATTCCCTCCCAGGTGTAAATTTTTACATACCTAATTTTTCTTTTTTTGATGAAGAAAGTCAATTATTTAATCCCCTAGATTGTAAAAGTTGTTATAGAATCTAATTAAGAAACTATTATCATTGATAGCGTATTTTGGAGGACAAAAATGCAGGCAAAAAAAATTGACCATATTGCGATCATTTGTACGGATTATGTTAAAGCTAAAGAATTTTATGTACATCATTTAGGAATGAAAGTTGTCGAAGAAACTGAACGGCTAAACAAGAATGATATGAAGCTAGATTTGGAGTACGGTGGTGTGATGTTTGAGTTGTTTATTAAACCGGATGCTCCTAAACGAGTTTCATATCCAGAAGCAGCGGGATTGCGTCATATCGCATTTGAAACGGATAACATTGAAGCCGACGTTGAAGAATTAAAGTCAAAAGGAATTGAGGTAGAAAAAATTCGACGCGACGATTTGAACAATCAGAAGATGACGTTTTTCTTTGATCCAGATGGACTGCCAAGCGAATTACACGAATAGCAATAATATTATTATTCGAAAAATGTGAAAAAAGGTTATGACAAAATTTTTTTGGCGTAATCTTTTTATTTTTTATTAAGTTTTACAAGTGTCTAAATTTAAACTGTTGCAAAAATAAAATAAACGCGCTAGAATTCTTTATTATAAAAAAATGATTTTTTCAAAAAACAATTTTCGAGGTGAAGAAATGAAATATGATCTGAATCAAAAAATAAAAAGAGGCGCCCAACGGACTTTAGCGGCGTTTTCAAGTGCCATGTATGAGCTGTTAGCTAAAAAAGCGTATGACGATATTAGTATTAACGAAATTTGCCAGGTTAGTAATTTTCCAAGGGCGACGTTTTACAACTACTTCGATGATAAGAACGATTTATTAAATTATTGTTGGTTCTTACTCAAAAAAGAAAGCAAAATCGAAGAATATCAGGATATTTCTGATGAAGAGCTGCAAGAATACTTATTGCGTCAAATTTTTAAAACGATGTACCGTCATCAAGAATTATTGACCCAGCTTTCCAAAAATAATGTTCCAGGAAGCACAATTATCGTGAACTTGTACGAGTATTTCAAAAATGAAGCAATTAATATTTTAAGGGATCGTCTTGCCGATCGAAAGGAGACGAAGCTTCCGATTGAATTGATCGCCGAACATTACAGCAATACCATTTTGCTAGTATTGAAATGGATTTTTTTAGAAGGGCATCCGTTGACACAAACCGAGGCGATGGAATATGTAAATCGACTATTGTTACAACCTGAAAAATGTTAAACAATAATTATTCATTAATGTAAGAGAGAAGAGAGTAAAGTGAGTAAGTATATTAAACAAAATATTGCTAAGCTAATCGCGTGGCTAGCCGTTTTAATTTTAGGAATATTAATGTTACCCAATATTTCAGGATTGGTAGCAGACAAAGGACAGACTAAAATTCCAGAGACGGCAAAGAGTCAAGTAGCTAAAATGATTCAAAAAGATTGGGGTCATAAGATTAGCAACACGAGACAAGTTGTTGTGGTATTTAATAATGATGATAAAGCTTTGAGTGAGAAGCAGCAGTCAAAGATTAATCACACGATTGATGAATTAAAAAATAACAAGCATAAGTATGACATTAAGGGGATTACAGCCCCCAATGATAGTTCAACGACTAAAAAGCAGTTAATTTCTGATGATAAAACGACCCAAATTGTCCAACTTGATGTGGGAAAACGAGATTCAGTTCGGAAAATGAATCAAGAGTTGACTCAAAACGTAAAAACGAGTGGCGTTAAGACGTATGTTACAGGTGGAGATATTTTAAATGATGATTTTTCCGTTGCAATTGAAGCAGGATTGAAAAAGACGGAAGTGATTGCCATTGTCTTCATCTTGATTGTTTTAATCTGGGTATTCCGTTCGCCAATTGTTCCTTTAATTTCATTAGGAACCGTGGGCCTGTCATTTATAATTGCATTATCGGCAGTGATGAATTTAGCAAAATATACCAATTTCACAATTTCCAATTTTACCGAAGTGTTTATGGTCGTGGTGATGTTTGGAATTGGAACGGATTACAATATTCTATTGTATAACCAGTTTAAAAACGACCTAATTGAAGGAATGGATAAAGAGACGGCAACTAAGCATTCCATAAAAATTGCTGGGAAAACCATTCTTTACTCTGGTAGTACCGTTTTGCTAGGATTCTTAACATTAACGCTAGCCAAGTTTTCAATTTACCGGTCGGCTGCCGGCGTTGGAGTTGGTGTCGCAATTTTGTTAGCCGTTCTATTGACGGTTAATCCATTCTTTATGTCTGTTTTGGGAAATCGAGTTTTTTGGCCAAGTCATAATGCAACGGAATCCAACCATAGTAGACTGTGGCACTGGTTGTCCAGTCGTTCCGCAAAAAATCCAATCTTGGCAATCGGCATAATTGGCATTTTAGCGATTCCGGCGATTGTTGGGTACAGCAATAAGTTAAATTATGATACTGTTGTTGAAATTCCTTCTAATTATTCTTCTAAACAGGGATTCAAAACGATTCAAAAGCACTTTAGTAAAGGAACTGCGGAGCCAACTACAATTTACATTAAGAGTAAGCAGACGTTAGATAACGAAAGCGATTTGCGCGTGATCGATAATGTGACAAATCAAATTCAAGGCGTCAAAGGCATCAAAACGGTTGCGTCGGTTACTCAACCTGGTGGAGAGAAAATTGATCAACTGTACGTTAACGATCAATTGAAATCACTAACATCGCAAACCGCCAAGGCACAAGATGGTCTTCGTGAACTACAGAATGGACTATCGGCGGGTAATTTTGATGCCACCCAGCTTCAGGATATTGGAGCAAAAGCAACATTAATTGGTGAAGAGCTAAAGAGCATTCAAGCAGCTGGCGGAAATTCAGCGAACGGTGAGCAGTTAATAACTGCCTTGCAGCAGAAAATGACCGCTGCGGGACAGCCTTTAAGTCAAACGCAAATTTCTATTTTGGCCGGAGCAGCCAGCCAACAAAGTGCGTCGTTGAGTTCAATGCAATCGCGGCTTCAAGCAATTGCTCAGTATACTCAAACAATCGGCAGTGATGCGCAATCGTTGGGCAATGATCTTCAATCTAAACAACAGCAAATGGCAACTGCAAGTGGAAGCATTGGTGAACTAAATGACGGGTTAACTAAATCCAATGATTATTTAAAACAATTGCAAGATTCGTCAGCGTCGAATACGTTGTTCGTTCCAGATGCCGTTTTGAAGAGTGATACTTTTAAGAAGTCAGAGAATGTATATCTTTCCTCAAATAAAAAGGTTGCTAAAATAACGGTTGTGTTAGATTCGGATCCGCTGACGGCAAAATCGATTAAAAAAGTCGAAAACTTAGAAACAATGATTACTAATAGCATTAAAGGAACGGCTTTGAAGGATGCCAGTGTTTCAATTGGCGGACAGACTTCTGAGACGTCGGATACTTCAAGCATTGCTAACCAAGATTTTGTTCGAAGTTCGGCAATTATGTTGATCGGAATCACCATTGCGCTGATGTTTGTTACCCGCTCGGTGCTCCAATCATTTTATATCATTGCTTCGTTACTACTCGCCTACGTTGGCGGACTTGGAATTACCCGTGTTATCAGTAGCACTCTTTTAGGCGAAAGTCTTTTAGGTTGGAACGTGCCATTCTTTACGTTTGTGATGCTAGTAGCACTGGGAGTTGACTACAGTATCTTTTTGATGATGAAGTATCGGGAATTTGATGGTGATCAACCTGGTGACCGAATTGTCAAGGCCGCGGGATTAATTGGGACAGTTGTTATTTCAGCAGCGATTATTCTTGGCGGAACCTTTGCGGCATTGATTCCAGCAGGTGTGCTAACCTTGACGCAAGTCGCGATTGGAGTAATTAGCGGATTGGTAATCTTAGCATTCTTAATTCCAACGATGAACAGTAGCTTAATTAAATTAACGTATAAAAAATAGTGTAAATGGGGTTATTCCAAAATATTTTTAGGGCTAAATGGGATGCCTATTAAAAAACAGCATGGACTGTGACAACGTAATGGTTGTCGCAATTCATGCTGTTTTTAAATGTTTAAATTAAAGTCGATTGGAGGGAGACTAGCCTAATAAATTACGTTGTAATAAGGTTTCCGCAATTTGAACGGCATTCCAAGCGGCTCCCTTTAGGAGATTGTCGGACACGACCCAAAAGTTATAACTACCAGGATTTTCATAATCAGGTCGAATACGACCAACAAAAGTATCACGTTGACCTTCAGCTGTAATTGGTTGTGGATAAAGTTGATTGGCGGGATCATCTTGTAAAGTTACGCCTGCCGCAGCTTCTAATGTTTTCTTTAAGTCCGTTACGGTCGGATTTTGATTTAGCTTAAAGTAGATCGATTCACCATGCCCCACGGGAACAGGAACCCGGACACAAGTTGCGGTGACTTTGAGATCTGGATTGTCCATATCGTGACGAAGAATCTTTTTGGACTCATGAATCATCTTCCATTCTTCGTGGGTATAGCCATCATCCTCAAAAACATCAATTTGAGGTAATAAATTAAAGGCAAGTGGGTAATGTTTTGGAGCACCACTAACAGGTAAAATACTGGCTGTCTCTGGATTTCCGTTTAGATGTTGTTGGGCTTGATCTAATAGTTCATTCCAAGCGGACTGTCCCGCCCCAGATGCGGCTTGATAAGTTGAAACAACGATCTGTCTTAAACCGTATTTTTGATCTAAAGGTGCAAGAGCAACCAGCATTTGAATGGTGCTGCAATTGGGATTGGCAATAATGCCCTGATGCCAATCGAGATCATTAGGATTTACTTCGGGAATAACCAATGGAACCTTGGGATCCATCCTAAAGGCACTGGTATTGTCAATACAAATTGCGCCGGCTTTTACGGCAAAAGGCAATAGCTTTTTTGAGACCGCGCCACCGGCTGAAGATAAGACAAGATCAATGTCTACAAAGGATTCAGGAGTTGCGGCCTCCACGGTATACGTTGTGCCTCGAAACGATTTTGTTTTACCGGCCGAACGTGGAGAAGCCAGAAGCTTTAACTGATTGATTTTAATTTCAGATTGTTCTAGTTGTTCAATCATACGGGTGCCGACCGCACCGGTGGCTCCGAGAATGGCGACGTTAATTGCTGACATATTATTTTTCCTCCTGAATGAATTTGGTAAGGCGTTGGACGGCCTCGTGAAGATTAGTCATTGATGCTGCATATGAAAAACGAATATAGCCTTCGCCACCAGGACCAAATACAGCACCGGGGATGATTGCTAATTTTCCTTTACGGGCAAGTTGGAGAGCAAAGGCGGTTGAATCTTGGGTTAAAAAATCCGGAATTTTGGCAAAAAGATAAAACGCGCCTTCAGCGTTCGAGGTCCTAAAGCCAAGTTTTTGTAATTCGGGGATTAGATAGTCACGTCTAATTTGATACTTTTTGCGCATTGATATGATATCCTTTTGCCCGCGAAGGAGCGCTTCTGTTGCACCTTCCATGATGCTAGTTGGAGCGGTGGTTACCATAAATCCATGCAACTTTAAGATATCTTTGATCAGTGGAGCTGGACCAGCTAGGTAACCAATTCTATAACCAGTCATTGCGTAAGATTTTGAAATGCCATTGATTATGACCGTTCGCTCTGGTAGTAGACTTGCAATCGAAAAATGCGGATCACCATAGCAGAGTTCAGAATAAATTTCGTCGGCCATGACGAAAAGTTGTGAAACTTGAATAACTGAACTCAGTTGGCGTAACTGAGACTGTGAATATGTTGCACCAGTTGGATTGGTTGGATAGTTAAGAATTACCATTTTAGCCGAAGGATGCCGTTTTAAAACCTCTTTCAAAGTTTCGGGAGTCAATAAAAAATTAGTTGCCGATGTATCAACTTCAATGGGTCGCGCTCCAATTGTGGTAGCGACAGCGGTATACAACGGAAAGACTGGGGTGGGGATGATTACCTCGTCTCCGGCGCTTAAAATGGTTTGCATGGTGGCATAGATGGCTTCAGTAGCACCAATTGTAATTAATACCTCAGAACGCGGATCATATTTAACCATGGTGGAATCTTCTAAATACTTGCTAACAGCATGTCTTAATTTTGGAAGCCCTGCCGAGGGCGCATAGTGGGACTCATTGTTATTAATTGCATTAATCATGATTCGTTTAATGTGGTCGGGCGTATTTAAATCGGGTTCACCAAGGGTTAATTTTAAAATTCCTGGTATATCGGAAATTTCCTGATCAAATTGGCGAATGGCTGATCGACCAATGGAAGAAATTTCAGGTCTAGTTTTATTCTGTAAAATAGTTGCAAGTTCTGGCATGAGCAGTTCCCCTAATCTAAAATATTTTCCAGTCCGACGACCAGTGATTGTAACGTGGTAACTTTTTGGCAGGCGAGCTTTACGCCAGCCATAAACGACTTTCGATCAAATGAATCTTGGCGGATGGTGAGTGCTTCACCGGGAGCACCAAATAAAACTTGTTCATGGGCAACATATCCTGGTAAACGAACTGAATGAATCGGAATCCCATTTACTTGACCACCACGTACACCAGCAATGGTTTCAGTACTATTAGAGGGCGAGGAAAGGTCTCGGTTGGCGTTAATTGCATTTGCGGTTGCAATCGCGGTTCCAGAAGGGGCGTCCTTTTTGCCCGGATGATGCATTTCGATAATTTCAACGTCAGGAAAATATTGGGCAGCTTCCTTGGCAAATTTCATTAGTAAGACGGCTGATAAACCAAAGTTTGGTGCAATCAAGCCACCACGATGATCGTGTAGAGCCATTTCTTGTAGTTCAAGAACTTCTTGAGCTGTCAGACCGGTGGTTCCAACAACCGGATGATAACCATGACTAATTGCATAGCGGATATTTTTAAAAACGACGCTAGGAACGGTAAAATCGATCCAAATATCAGCCGGAGGAAGTTCTTCAATTTTATTAGTGATCAATAAATTTGGTTTAGCTTGTGGAGTGGCGTGGGGTGCAAAACCACCGACAAGTGTGAAGTCGGGTAGTGTGCCAATTAGTTCAGCGGCTTGCTGCCCCATGGCACCCGTGATCCCGGCAATAATAACGGTTTTGTTTGGAGTATTCATTGTCAGTTCCTTTCTTGATCAATTTGATTTAAGGCGATGGAAGAAAGCTTTTCAACCGCTAGGCGTTGGGCTAACTGTTTTATTTCACCTTGGTTAAGTGGCAAAATCGGTAGTCGAGTTGAACCGACGTTAAAACCTTGAGCGTTTAAAATTGCTTTTACTGGAGAAGGCGAAGGGTACATGAAGAGTGCATTCATTTTGGGCTCTAGCCAGCGTTGAAGATTTCCAGCTAACGTGATGTCACCCTGTCTTAAAGAATTAAGTAGCTTTCGAATTTGTTTACCGTAGACGTGACTGGCTACGGAGATGACACCTTGTGCTCCGAGTGCCAAAGCCCCCAATGTTTCAACATCATTTCCAGTGTAAATAGCGAAGTTGGAAGGGATGTTTTCAATTAGAAAACTAAGATCCTCTAAATTGGTACACTGCTTAATGCCAATGATATTTGGAACTTTTGAAAGTTGAAGGATGGTCTGATTATCCATCTGAACACCAACCCTTCCTGGAATATTGTAGATAAAGATCGGAATGTCACAGTGACTAGCAATTTCCTTAAAATGAGCAATCATCCCGCGTTGATTAGGTTTGTTATAGTACGGAACGACAACCAATGCGGCATTGATGCCCTTAATTTGAGCAACTTCATTTGTAAATTTAATCGTTTCAAGCGTGTTATTTGAGCCAGTACCAGCGATAATTGGTACACGACCGTTAACAATGCTAGCAAATCTTTGATATAGTTCTATTTTTTCATCGTGGGTCAGAGTAGGTGTTTCACCAGTAGTTCCGCCAATAACGAATCCCGTACTCCCTGTGTCCAGAAGGTGATTGGTTAGTTTTGCTAGTGCATCAAAGTTGATATGTAGTTTTTCATCGAAGGGCGTGATAATGGCGGTAATGAGGTCTGCGTTTTCAAACATTTGACGGGTGCTCCTTTCTCATTCGATCTTCTAAAAATGCAATAATGGCGTTCACTCCAGGTTGAATTGCTTGTTCATTTAGATTAAAAGTTGCGGAATGTAATGAGCTTGTTGGACCGACCCCAAGCCAAAACATCGTCCCCGGAAATTGGTTTAATAAAAAGCCAAAGTCTTCGCCGGTCATTGCGGGTGGCGTCTCCTCAAACCGGATATTTTTTGAATTTCGCATAAACTTGATAAAGATTTTGGTCAAAGCTGAATTATTTTGAACGGGAAAATAGCCGCCCTGATTGAGTTGGACATCAATTTTACAATCGAGGGCCAGTGCAACTCCGGCACAAATCACACGAATCCGTTCTTGAATTAATTCAATCATTTCCTGCGTTAGCCCACGAATGGTCCCCTCAATGACGGCCTGACCGGCAATTACATTTCGAATTGTTCCAGAGGTGACTTTTCCAAACGTTAATACTCCACCTTCAATTGGATCGACGTTGCGAGAAACAATGCTTTGAAGTTGAGTAATTAGGTACGCTTGCGCAACGACCATGTCTTGTGCGTTTTGGGGATAAGCCGCGTGACCACTTTTACCGCTTAAAGTAATGTTTACTTCGGTTGTTCCAGCAAAAAGGGTTCCCATCCGACAGCCAATCGTACCAGCTTCCAAGAGGGGAGTATCGTGTAAACCATAAAATTCATCTGGTTGGAATTCTTGAGTAAACGCTCCAGACTGAAATGCCAATACGGAACCACTTTGACTTTCTTCGGCTGGCTGAAAGAAGAACACTAAATTATCTGCAGGTTGACTTGTGGAAAAGTGTCTTAAAATTCCTAAGGCAACGGTTATGTGAAGATCGTGTCCACAAGCATGCATTATCCCAGCATGCGTGGATGAGAATTTCAAACCGGTGTTTTCAGTAACCGGAAGTGCATCAATGTCACACCGATATCCAATTGTTCGATGGGGGTTTGAACCACGAACTCGGACTAAAAGGGCGGTTGGCATGGAATCGATATTTTTAAATTCAAGATAGTCCTGTGGAAAACTTTTAATGATTTTTAGAATTAACGCGTGTGTTTCATATTCTTTCAAAGCTAATTCAGGAATTTGATGAAAAGAACGTCGAATCTGGACTAAATTATCAAAGTTGGTTTGCATTCAAGTTCCTCCCTTATTTTTATAAATTGCGTAGACTTTCTTCCAATGCTGTTTTTTGGGCAGTTCCATCACTAACGTTTTTAATTACCCGTGCAGGGACGCCGGCCACTACGGTATTTGCTGGAACGTCCTTTGTCACAATTGCTCCCGCCGCAACAACGGCTCCATAACCAACGTGGACACCTTCGATAATGACGGCGTTGGCGCCAACTAAAACGTGATCGTCGATTGTGACGGGTTTGGCAGAAGCTGGCTCAATTACACCTGCAAGGACAGCTCCGGCACCAATATGACAAGCTTTTCCGACGATGGCGCGTCCACCCAGTACCGCGCCCATATCAATCATGGTTTCATCACCAATTTCTGCTCCGATGTTAATAATGGCGCCCATCATGATGACGGCGTTGTTACCAATCACAACTTGTTCCCGGATAATGGCTCCGGGTTCGATACGGGCGTTAATTTCCTTTAGATCAAGAAGGGGCACCGCAGAATTACGGGCGTCATTTTCAACACGGTAATTTGAAATCTGAGCCGCCGATTTTAGAAAGGCATCGATCACTTCCCAATCACCAAAGAGGACTCCAAAACTTGGTGAAAGGTAAGCCTCAATTTCAGATGGGATTTTCAATTGGTCTAGTTCTTCTCCGGAGACATAAACACGTGCTGGAGTCTTTTTTTTCGACGTTGCGATGGTTCGAATAATTGATTGTGCGTCTAAGTTACTCATAAGATTTAGTTCCCTTCATGTTTTTTAATAATCAAGATCATTTTGAATTAAATCGGCAAATGTTTCTCTTTTGACCACCATTTTAGCCTCGCCATTTTCAACGAAAACAACGGCTGGACGAGGATTACGATTATAATTACTAGCCATTGAGTATCCGTATGCACCGGTCGCCAAGATTACGATGGTGTCACCAGGTTTAGTTTGGGGGAGTTTAAGATGATCAATCAAAATGTCTCCAGATTCACAGTATTTACCAGCTAAATGAACGGTCTCGTAATTTGAAGCATTTGGATTTTCGGCTAAAACGGCGGCGTACTCCGCTTGGTAAAGTGCCGGGCGAAGATTGTCACCCATGCCGCCGTCAACCGTTAAGTAGGGCTGTAGACCAGGAACATCTTTTCGAGATCCAATGGTGTAAAGCGAATAGCCTGCCGGACCAACAATGGCGCGACCAGGTTCAATCCAAATTGACGGTACGGATTTTTGTAACAAATCATATTCATGCTGAATATGATCTAAAACATCACCTAAAATTGCTTCAGGCTTCAATGGATCATCACCATTGGTATACTTGATTCCAAATCCACCACCAATGTTTAAAATTTGAGCCGTAAAATCATACTTTTCTTCCCAATTGGAAAGGAGATGGATTAGTTTTTGTGATTCCAATTCGAACCCCTGCGTATCAAAAATTTGTGACCCGATGTGGGCGTGAATTCCTAAAACATTGATTCGTTTGTTTGCTAACGCAATTTGTAGTGCATGATCAGCTTGACCAGAGTGAATATCAAAGCCAAATTTACTGTCGGCTTGACCAGTTTGAATGTACTCATGGGTATGTGCCGAAATTCCCGGTGTAACCCGAATTAAAATGTTAACGTGGGCATTGTTGACTTTCAAAACTTGATCCAAGAGATCTAATTCGTGAAAGTTATCCACAATGACCATTCCAATTCCATTTTTAATTGCGTAATCTAATTCAAAACGGGATTTATTATTTCCGTGAAAACTCAGATTGTGCGCGGGAAACCCGGCCGCAATTGCGGTTGCAAGTTCACCACCAGAAACGACATCGGCATGCGCATTTTCTTCTTCAATGATTTGATAGATGGCCTTAATACTTAACGCTTTAGAGGCATAACTGACTGTTCCTGAGATGTTTTTTTTTGTAAACTCGTTCTTAAAAGCTCGAATCTGTTGGCGAATCGAATCTACGTCGTAAACTTGTAGTGGAGTTCCATAATTTTTGGCCAGTTGAGTGGCAGGAAGATTGCCGATTACAACCTGATTGTCACCATTTGTCGAATATAAACTCATTTTATCAGCTCGCTATCTAATTAATTTGCCATAAACTTATAATATTAATTTAAGTCCGTCAAGCATGATTTTATAACGAATTGGCCTTTTAAAATGGCATATAGTAGAACTGAAATAAATTAAATTTATTTTTTGCATTTTAAGATCGAACGAGTATAATGGGTTTTAAATTAAAAAAGAGGTTGCGGAGATTAAAAGTAACTGAGGAAGAGGATGAAGGATCCGATGAAGCCCAGTGAAAGGATGATCCGCCGAAATGGTTAGCGTACCTTCTGCGATAACCGTTGGGTCTTGAAAGAATATTTCAAGGACTGTCGCTATTTTATAATAGCGGGGTGCTTTTCAAATCGAATCAATGATTTTAGTATACTGAAAAGTTGCTAGCGCCCGTCTTTTTTGGAGATGGGCGTTTTTATATTGATTAATGGGAAAGCTAGTACCTCAAAAAGGAGTCTAGCATGGTAAAAGTTGTAAAGTTTGGTGGAAGTTCATTGGCAGATGCTACGCAATATCGAAAGGTGCTTGATATTTTAAGTCAAGATCAACATCGGCGCGTTATTGTAGTATCAGCACCAGGAAAGAGATTTCCAAGTGACACTAAAGTAACGGATCTATTGATCAAGTATGAAAATGGAGACGAAAATGAGGTATCTTTGGCTCGACAGTTGATAATTGAACGTTATCAGGCGATTGCTGAGGCCTTTAAGGTTTCTGATCAACGATTTGAACCCATTCGAGAGTATCTGAGTGACCTAGTGAATTTATATTATGTAAATCGAAAGGCCCGTTTAGCACATTTTAAGGCGGCTGGTGAACACCTCAATGCAATTTTGATGGCAGAGGTTCTCCAAGCTCAGGGGATGAGCGCCCGATTTGTTGATCCAAGTGAACTTGGGATAACGGTTCACGGCGACTACAATAACGCTATTTTAGATCAGAATTCTTATTCCAAAATTCAGGATGTAAGCGCGAACCTGTTATCAGACACCGATTACATTGTCGTTCCGGGCTTTTATGCCTATAACGATGCGGGCGAGGTATGTACTTTTTCACGCGGTGGTTCTGACATAACCGGAGCTATTTTGGCACGAGGCTTTCAGGCTGAAATGTATGAAAATTTTACTGATGTAGACTCGATTTATTCCGCTAACCCGCACGTGGTTAAGCATCCGCATTCGATTCGGGAGATGACATATCGTGAGATGCGTGAGCTGTCTTATGCAGGATTTTCGGTGTTTCATGATGAGGCAATTATTCCAGCCATCGAGGCCCAAATCCCCATTGTGGTCAAAAATACCAATCATCCGGCACTTCCAGGAACGTTAATTGAACCTGAACAAAATTTTAGATCGGATCGCGAAATTACCGGGGTAGTAAGTTCCAATCATTTTGCAGCTTTATATCTACATAAATACTTATTGAATCGTGAGGTTGGTTTCACTTTAAAACTTTTACAGATTTTGTATCGCTACGGGATTAGTTATGAGCATATGCCTTCTGGAATTGATGATCTAACAATTATTTTTGATAAAAACCAGGTTTCAAACGCAATCTTACCTAATTTATTGGAAGATATTCACCGAGAATTGCAAACGGATCAACTAGAATGGATTGATGATTATGCAATTTTAATGATTGTCGGCGAAGGCATGCGAGATAAGGTGGGGATTGTTGATCGAATTGTTGACGCGTTGGCTCGTGACCAAATTGGAATTCAAATGATTAATCAAGGTGCTTCACGGATTTCGACCATGCTCGGTGTGCACCAGAATCAAGCCGATCAGGCGGTCAGACAGATCTATAAAGAATTCTTTGAATCAAAGGTGGGGGTGGAGCAATGATTAATTTACTCAAAGTGCATGGATCAGAAAATACATTTTTCTTGTTAGATCAGAATCAATTGTCACGGCCGTTAACAGAAGAAGAACTTATTCAAACGGCGGTTAAAATAACGGATGGTTCCGCTGGAATTCTTGGTGGAGCAGATGGATTATTAGTCGTTGATGACGGTGTCCATCAAAACACTTTAGGTCGAATGCGAGTGATCAATAGCGATGGTAGCATCGCTAGTATGTGTGGTAATGGCCTCAGAACGGTAAGCCGCTACCTTGGCGAAAAGTATGATAAAGATGAATTTCTTGTTGAGACCGCCGAAGCGGATTTACAAGTCGGAAGAGCACCAGCGCTTGGCAATGGAGTAGCCACGTACCACGTTGAAATTTCCCCGGTTCGATTTGAAACAAGTGCGTTACCAATGAATGCGGCTGGCCGTAGTGAGTTAATTCATTCTAACGTTGTCGATTTGAACGAGACAATTAAGTTTTCCGCAATTGCAGTACCGAATCCACATTTAATTGCGATTGAAGAACCGCATCAAATTTTAAACAAGACAAAGTTAGGGGAGCTGGGACAGCGGTTTAACGAACAAAATCCGTGGTTTCCAGATGGTGTTAACGTTAGCTTTGGTCGGGTAATTGGTCAAAACCAAATTTTTGTTGAGACATATGAACGGGGAGTTGGTTTTACGAATGCTTGCGGAACGGGGATGGCCGCCACTAGTGTAATTTGGACGTTACTTAATGATGGAAAAACCGGAGTTAATACGGTTAATAACGTTTATAATCCTGGTGGGATGGTCCAAACTCGGGTACGACAGGATGACGGGGAATATAAAATTGATTTGATTGGAAATGCCACCTTTACCCATCAAATCCAAATTAATGAAGAACAATTACGAAAAAATCATTTTGAAAAAGCTAAAATTGTGGAAACTGGTGAAGAAGAGTCGTATCAAGAATTTGTTAAGGCCCTTCCAAGTTATTCATTCTAGATGAACTAAATGCTTGTGAAATAATTTGATTCCAGTTATGCTGAAGTCAAAACCAAGTGAGGTGGAGACAAATGAAAATTGGAATTATTGCAGCAGGCGGTAAAGCGGGGCACATGATTATGGAGGAAGCATTGCGCCGTGGACATGATGTAACGGCAATTGTCCGGCATCCTTCAAAAATTAATGAAGATGTTAAAGTTTTAAAGAAGGATTTATTCGATTTAACTCGACAGGATTTACAAGATTTTGACGTTGTTGTGGACGCTTTTAAAGCTCCGGCTGGTGAAGAAATTAAGTTTTTAACTTCAACCGAGCACCTAGTTGAAATTCTAACGGGAACCACAGTCAGACTGTTCTTTGTCGGCGGAGCTGGTAGCTTATATGTTGATGATCACATTACTCATTTGTACGAAACACCTGGTTTCCCAGAAGCGTTTAAACCGACTTCTACAATGATGGGGCGTGGCCTTGAAGTATTAGAGAATCAAGATCAGTTAAATTGGACGTATATTAGTCCAGCACCCAACTTTAAACCAACAGGCGATAAAAAAGGCCATTATACTTTAGGAAACGAGATGTTAATGACCGATAGTGAGGGTAAAAGCGAAATTAGTTATGCGGATTATGCGGTGGCGATGGTCGATGAGATTGAAAATAACAACCATAATCGAGAACACCTAAGTGTTGTATGGTAAAAATAGCGAACTAGATTAGTCGGTCAACGAAGCGCAGCTACGAATAAAAGCTAGTTTAAGGTATGATTTATAATTAAAAATGGAGTCATGACACAGGTATTAATACCGGTCATGACTCCATTTTTAGCTCTATAATAATTCGTTCAAATTTCAAAATATTAAATAAAAGCTTTGATTGATCGTCTACAGATGCTTATTAACATCGTAAGGAATGTTTTCATCACTTTTTTCGTGTTTCCGATCTTTAACGTAGAAAATTGCATATTCTTCGTTTTTAGCCGGATCGGTGACGACCACAAGCTCATCGTTAGGACGTTGTTTTTGTTTGAATAAATGTCCTTTTTTTACGGCTTCATTATAATCATGAAAATTACCAATAGAATCACCAGGATTAAATAAAATTGTTTCACTCATAAAGTCCACCTCCTCATCTTAATAACTTAACTATATACGATGTTAGCGTTATCAACAACTAAAAAGGATAAAAATTATACATTTAAAATGTTTAAAATTTCCTTCTTATATTTAATAAAGTCCGAGGTTAATTCAAAATCTGGCTTATTACGTTCTTCCGAGGTGATTTTAATTTCATGTGAAATAGTCGCTGGCTTTCCGCTTAAAATGTAAATTCGGTCTGAAAGAGTGATGGCTTCGTCAACACTATGCGTGATTAAAAGGGTTGAATTCTGCATCTGGCGACTTATATCGGTGTACCATCGGTAGATTCCACGCTTAGTTAATTCATCTAAAGCGCTGAACGGCTCGTCTAAAAGGGTCAGATCCTTAGTTGAAAGAAACGTCCGCAACAACGCAGCTCGCTGACGCATTCCCCCAGATAGTTCATTAGGATATTTATTTTCGTATCCTGATAAACCAAAAAATTCAAAGAGGGGGGTTGCACGCTTGATGGCGTCTTTCTTAGAAATACCTTTGACTAAATCCGGCAAAATGACGTTATTCATAATTGTTCGAAACGGAAGTAAAAGGTCTTTTTGAAGCATGTAACCAAGATGACCAGCTTCTCCGGTTATGTCGTTGCCATTAAAAACAACCGTGCCATCTAGGGGATGAGTAATTCCAGCAATGACGTTAAAAAGGGTTGTTTTTCCAATACCACTGACGCCGAGAATCGAAACAATTTCGTTTGTTTTAACCGAAAGTGAGACATCATTTAAAATTTGTTTACCATCAAAACTTTGGTCAACGTGTTGAACTAATAATTCGGTCATGATTATTTTCCTTTGATAAAAATACTATTTTGGTAAATATTGATTGGTAAATCCTTGGTCCTTGGTTAATTTTTGATCGACGAGTTTATTATCGCTAAGCCAAGTGTAGAATGCATTCCAGCGTTTTGAACCAATCGTTCCAAAGTTGCCAGAGTTAGTTAAATAATATTTGGATAAGTAATCTTGACTTTCATAGATTAACTTTTGATCGCTCTTTAGCTCGGGAACAGCTTTCATTAAGAGGTCAGCTGAAGCTTTCGGATTTTTCGCTGCGTATTTGTATCCCTCGGTTGCTGCGGCCATAAATTCTTTTGCGACGGTTGGATTCTTCTTTAAGAAACTATTGTTTCCAATAATGATTGGTGTGTAATAGTCAAAAACGGGATTGATGGAACGGAAACTAAAGTAATTAACGGGATAGTTCTTTACCTTAGCGTTAATGCCAGCCCATCCATAAAAGACCCAGATATCGTCTGCTGCTTTAGATTTTAGTCCAGCAACTTCGTCTGTGATGTTGTTGGGAACTTTTTTAACTTTCGAAAAATCACCGCCATCATCTTTAACGACTTGCTTAATCGTAGCTAGTTCGGTTGGAAGATTCCAAGTTGCATAACGGTATCCTTCCATTTTTTTAGGACTTGTAATGCCATCCGCTTTCCGTGACATAATCCCTGAAGTATTATGCTGAAGGATTGTTCCAATCGCTGTTAGTGGCAGAGGATTTTTCTTAGCAATTGCTCCAGCCAGCGTGTCCTGGCCTGAAATACCAATTTGAGCTTTTCCACTGGCAACGATTTGTTCAGCCCCATCTTTTGATGGTTGAACGAACTTAACATTCAAATGGTGCTTTTTAAAATAGCCTTTTTCCTTTGCAACATAAAGTCCAGTATGATTTGTGTTTGGTGTCCAGTCTAAAACAACGGTCACCGTTTGATTTTTAGTAGCGGTTTTAGCTTTTCCACAGGAAGCTAGCAAAAATGAAACGATTGGTAGTAAAGCGAGTAAAGTTAATATTCTTTTATGTTTAAACATGGTTGGTTCTCCTCCAAGGCGTGATAATATATTGAATCCAGTTCACAATTAAGATTAAAAAAAGGCTCAAAAGCGAAATTAAAAAGATTACGGCAAACATTTTGTCGTAGGCATATGCTTTCATTACCCGTGTCATATAGACTCCTAATCCGTCAAAGCCACCGACCCACTCAGAAACAACGGCACTGACAAGCGAATATGAAACGGAGATTTTTAAACTCGAAAAGAAAGCATCTAGTGCATTTGGAAATTTGATATAAAAATAAATTTTGGGTGTGTTAGCACCCAACGTGCGCATCAGGGTGATTAAATCCTGATCGGTAGAACGAAAAGCATCTAACATCCCGACTGCAATTGGAAAGAACGTTGTCGCCACTACCAGAACAACTTTGGGAAGGATACCATAACCAAACCAAAGTATTAATAGCGGTGCAATTGCGATCGTCGGAATTGTTTGACTAATGACAAGCAACGGATAAAGCGCTTTATAAATCGGATGGAAAATATCCATAATCAGGGCCAAAATAACTCCAATGCCAACGCCAAAAAATAATCCCCAAAAGGCTTCTGAAAGTGTCACAAGTGAATTTGAAAAAAGTGCTTGATAGTCATCTCCAAAAGCTTGTAGAACAGACAGTGGCGATGGCAGTAAAAATTCTGGAATTAACTGAAGGGCACTGATTATTTGCCAAACGATTAGAACTAATGCAATTGCAACAAGGGGTAAAAAATTAATGCTGGTATTTGTCAGTTTTTTCATGAATCCCAAGAACCTGTCCTTCTGGTTTGTAATTAATCTTAACGTAAGACATTACTTGAGGTGCGCCAGCATCAGCAGTAATTTTGGTAATATTTTTAACAATGTCCATCAGTTGATCGTAGTTACCTTCAATGGTTGTTTCAAAAGCACCGACCTGATAGTCAACACCCGTTGATTGAATGTATTCGATGGCCTTATCAACCGCTGCAACTAACTTCTCCTCGTCTTCCATCATTGGTAAAACTTGAATTGCTACACTTGTATCCATTGTAATTCCTCCGTATAACTAAAAATTTAAATAAAAAAAGCCGACCTTATGCAAGCCAGCTTTTGTTTATCTAGAAAATAAACATTTTAAACGTAAAAAATGATCTTCCTGCGCTGGCATTATCCATATCAGGTTCGAGGGTCAAAAACCGAATAGTTTTAATCTCAGCCAGGTCGAGCCTAGCACCCCTGTTACAGAAATTAGTATATCTTAAATAAAAAAGAAGTAAAGAAAAAGTGCGTTCAGAATTTTATTGTTTATAAATTCACAAGCACTGATTGATGAAGATGAAGTAACAAATAATTAAAAGAGGTTGATTTAACAGTGTTAAACGTTAGCATTATGTACAAAACGAGAAAATAGGTGCTCTAATAGACATTTCTGTTAGATTCAAATTGAAAAAAATTAACAACGCCTTATTATTGAACAAATCTAAATATCCGTTAAATCAGAAGCCGTAAGTGGATAACAAAAAATAAAATTTTTTTGAGCGAAAGTCTTGCATTTTGGTTTAGACCATTTTATAATTGGACTATACCAAAAATGCAAAGGAGAAATATCATGAAGGTTATTATTGTTAAAGATAACGCACAAGGTGGAAAAGAAGGATACCAACTATTTGCTGATGCAAAGAAGAATGGTGCTAAAACATTTGGTTTGGCAACTGGTAGTACACCAATTACAACATACCAAGAAATCATTAAAAGTGATTTAGATTTTACTGATTCAATTTCAATTAACTTGGACGAATATGTTGGTTTACCAGAGGGTAGCGACCAAAGTTATAATTACTTCATGCACAAGAATTTGTTCGACGCAAAGCCATTCAAGCATTCATACTTGCCTAATGGTCGTGCAGAAGATATTGAAGCCGAAGCAAAACATTATGATCAAATTATTGATGATAACCCAATTGATTTACAAATTCTTGGAATTGGACGTAACGGACACATCGGATTTAATGAACCTGGAACACCTGCTGATAGCAAGACACATAAGGTGACATTAACTCAATCAACAATCGATGCTAATGCGCGTTTCTTCGAACATGAAGAAGATGTTCCACGTTTTGCAATTTCAATGGGACTTGCTTCAATCATGAAGAGTAAACATATTTTGATCGAAGCATTTGGTGAAGATAAAGCTGACGCAATTAAGGGCATGATTGAAGGACCTGTTACAACAGACCTTCCTGCCAGCGTTCTACAAAATCATGATAACGTAACAGTTATTATTGATGAAGCTGCTGCAAGCAAACTTGAAGGTAAATATTAATAAAAAATAGTATTTAATAAGTCTCAAAACCAGGTAGTTGATGGTTTTGAGGCTTTTTTGTTATTAATTATGCAGTGATAATAAATTGTTTAAACGGCATTAATTAATTGAGTTTGAGGTTATTATTAGTTAAAAAAAACTCAAAAATGTTGAAAACGTTTTCCACACAGCATATGATAAATCTATAATTGATGGGATAATTAGGACCGAAATGTAACCATATTTAACAGTTTTATGGTACATTTCAAGAAGTAAGATGATTGGTAACATGGCGCTTATTAAGAATTGATTATCTTAACGATAAATTAATAAGAGATTTATTTTGAGAAATAAGTTAGAATAAATTTCTATTATGAGGAGAAGGAGCGATACTAGTGGAAAAGACAATTGCAATTAATGCGGGAAGTTCAACGCTTAAGTTTAAATTATACGAAATGCCTGAGGAAAGGGTAATATCTTCGGGGGCGGTCGATCGAATTGGAATTCCGGGGTCTAATTTTACAATTAAGACAACGGATGGGAAGAAAGTTGAAATTGATCAACCGATTGAAAATCATGAAGAAGCAGTTGATTTACTGTTACAAGAGCTGATCAAATTAGACATTATTAAAGATTACAATGAAATTACCGGCGTTGGACATCGAGTAGTTGCCGGAGGAGAAATTTTTGAGGACTCCGCTCTAATTGATGACAAGGTTTTAAAGGAAATTGAAGATTTAAAGGAGTATGCACCCCTACATAATCCTGCCAATGCAACTGGGATCCGAGCGTTCAAGAAAATTTTACCAAATATCACAAGTGTGGCCGTTTTCGATACTTCTTTTCATGAAACATTACCAGAAAAAAATTACCTATATAGTATTCCTTATGAATATTATGAAAAATACGGTGCTCGTAAGTATGGCGCACATGGGACTAGCCATAAATACGTTTCACAACGAGCGGCTAAGATAATGGGGAAACCCTTAGAAGACTTAAAGTTAATAACATTACATCTAGGTGCCGGAAGCTCGATCACGGCAATTAAGGATGGCAAGTCATTCGACACATCAATGGGATTCACACCCTTGGCCGGAATTACGATGGCTACGCGTTCAGGAGACATTGATGCATCACTAGTTGTTTATCTAATGGAAAAATTAAATATCACGGATCCAGAAGATATGCTAACTATCTTAAATAAAAAATCAGGGTTGTTAGGTCTGTCTGAAATTTCACCAGATCTTCGAGATATTATTGATGCTGCCGATAAGGGAGATAAAAAAGCTCGAACAGCCATTGATGTGTTTGTTAATAACATTGTGAAGTATATCGGATCATACGCTACAGAAATGGGCGGATTGGATGGAATCGTGTTTACGGCTGGAATTGGTGAAAACAGTGTTCCAATGCGAAAAGAAATCACTTCAAAATTGGGAATCTTTAACGTTAAAATGGATGATGTACTAAATCAAGAACGTGGTGAACGGTTCATCAATACGGAAGACTCAGCAGTTAAAGTGATGGTTATTCCAACCGATGAAGAATTAGCAATTGCACGCGAAGTTGAAAAATTTAAAAAGATGGGGGACTAATCCATTGGATTTATTTGAAAGTTTAAAATCAAAGATTAAGGGTCAAAATAAAACGGTTGTTTTTCCGGAAGGAGAAGATATCCGAGTCTTAAAGGCAGCAATTCGCTTAGCGGAAGATCAATTGGTAAAACCAATTTTACTAGGATTTGAAGCAGATATTAAAGCGGTAGCCAAACAGAATAATTTAAGTTTAGAACAAGTTCAAATTATTGATCCTGAGAAATATCCCGAAAGTGATCAAAAGGAAATGACGGATAAACTGGTTGAACGCCGAAATGGCAAGAATACCGAGGAACAAGTCATCGAAATGCTTAAAGATGTGAATTACTTTGGGACAATGTTAGTATTTTTGGGCAAGGCAGACGCGATGGTTTCGGGCGCAGTTCATGCAACGGGAGATACAGTTCGTCCCGCACTACAAATTATTAAGACAAAGCCCGGAATGCGACGGATCAGCGGATCATTTATTATGCAACGGAATGAAGAACGCTATGTTTTTGGTGATTCGGCAATTAATATTGATCCAGATGCTGACACATTGGCCGAAATTGCAATTCAAAGTGCTGAAACGGCTCGGTTGTTCGGCATTGATCCGAAAGTTGCAATGTTGAGCTTTTCCACAAAAGGATCAGCAGGAGGCGAGATGGTGGATAAAGTCCGTGAAGCGACTAAAATCGCCCAAGAGCGCGATCCAAAAACTCCAATTGATGGCGAACTACAGTTTGATGCGGCTTTCGTCCCAGCTGTTGGAGCAAGTAAGGCTCCGGACTCCAAAGTTGCAGGGCACGCTAACGTCTTTATTTTTCCTGAGCTTCAATCGGGAAACATTGGATACAAAATCGCTCAGCGTTTAGGTGGCTTTGAAGCAATTGGCCCAATTTTGCAAGGATTAAACGCACCTGTTTCCGATTTATCTCGTGGTGCGAGTGAAGAAGATGTATATAAAGTAGCGATTATTACAGCTGCTCAAATTTAATTTTGCGGTAAGGTTTATATTTATAGTAAAAAATCCCGGTGTCAGACCATTTGGTCCACGCCGGGATTTTTTGATGAATTATTTTGCGACTTTGGCTTTACTAGCGCATTCGGGGCAAATGCCTTCAACTTCAACATGGTTAGCGATAATATCATAACCAGTTTTTTCGGCAGCAATTCGATCAATTTTAGCGAGATCAGCTGCATATTCTGGATATTCAACATCAATAATTTTTCCGCAATTAACGCAAATAACGTGAAAATGAGGACGGCCGTAGTAATCATAGTGAACACCATCATCGCCGCTTGTTAGTTCAATCACTAGTCCTTGCTCAACCAATAAATTTAACGTGTTGTATACAGTAGCTAGACTAAGGTTGGGCTCTTTAGCGTTAACCGCTTGGAAAATTGTTTCAACGGTTGGATGATTTCGTTTTTCGATAAGATACTCTAAAATCAATTGTCTTTGCGGAGTAATTCGAATATGATTCTCCTTTAGATGCCCAATTGCTTCGTCAATTGTTTTTTTTGTCATACTTGTTCTCCTAATAAATTCTTAACTAATGAAATATTTCTTTGAAAGGTCGTCGGTTAACTTTAAGTTAAATTAAAAAAGTTTCAACTACGGCTTTACTTTATAAATTTTAATTAATAAAATTAATTATAAGCTAATTAAGGGGGCCACCATGGAGAAGATACATCAATGGTTTAACCAAATTCGTTACGGTGAATACAGTCGAGCCCTGATTCTACTATCAGGGATAATTATAATGCTAACTGGCGAATTTTCAACAACCCTGCCCGTTGCCGCAATCCTTAAAAAAATTGGCGATGGTGGAACTCTGGTACAGTTGATTAATATCCTTCCCTTGGCAATTCTATCCTTAATGTTTCCGATTGGACCGGTTTGGTTTAAAAAAGGGAAAATCGTCAAAACGTTTCAAAATTCGTTGATTTTATTTGCGATTGGAACGTTAATAATCGGCGTTAGTCCTAATTTAGCTTTTCTAATGATTGGCAGGATTATTCAAGCAATCGGAACTGGAATGGTTCTACCAATGCTTCCAACACTAATTATAAGTCTCTTACCCGAGCATAGCCGTTTTGCCAGTTTTTATCAAATCGAAGATGTTATTTTGGGATTCTCAGCGATTTGTGCACTGATTATTACCGGATGTGCAATGTTATTGGGAAATTGGAAGTACGTCAATCTTTTTATTATTATTTTGACGCTCATTGTCTATTATAGTGCATCGTACATAAAAATTAATTTAGAAGTAAGTTCTCGTCATATCGAGTGGTTAAATGCCCTATTTTCGGGTGGACTGTTACTTATTATTGGTTGGTTAGTTACGCTGACTAAAACTGGAACGCATATTCCAAAATGGAGTAGCTGGTTCTTTTTTATTAGTGGTATTTTATTTTTTACGATTTATATATGGCGAGAACTCCATGTCGATCCGCCACTGATTGATTTCAGGAACTTATTTAACATTAGATACCTAAGAGGACTTATTTTACAGGGAATTGGGGCTTCCTCATTAGTTGTATTAATGATTATTGGGGTGCTATACCTAAGTCAAGGACTTAGATATCCCATCTTTTTAACAGGAATTGCTTTAGTTCCGTCAATTTTAATAATGATTGGGTTTCATCACTTTACCAAAAAACTTTTAAGCCGAATGAATTTAGTGAGCCGCGCAAGAATCGCGATGGGAATCATGATGTTTGGATGGGGATGCTTATCAATCTTTTCAGCACACCTCCACATGATGTTGTTTGTAATATTAACAATGATCATTGAAGCGGGACATGGACTATTGATTCAGGTCGGAAAAAATTTGAGCAAAGATCAAAAGTCAGAGTATCTGGTAAAGATGGCGGATGTTTTCACGGCACAGTTTAAGTTAATGACATCGGCACTCGTTTTAACAATTCTATCAGTTGTGCTACAAAATGTAACGGAAAATCAAACGGCTTCGGCATTGCCTGGAAAACTATCTTCCTTGCTTGGTTACCGCGCTGCGTTTTTGATTTTTTTTATTATTACAATCGTGGGTTGGATTATTACAATGATTGCAGGCCGTAACTTTAATTTAAGCAAGTACTTTATGAAACGAAAATAGTTGGAGAAAATAAATGAGTTTAAAGATTGTTTTTAGAAAAAGTAAAACCTTTCTAAGGGCGTTATTAAAGAGGTTCAATGAATCAGAGGTCGTAAATAATTCAATTGTATTGGCATATTACTTATTATTATCGCTTTTCCCGATGGTGATGTTACTGGGGTCATTGCTGCCGTTATTTCAAATCCACGTGAAGACGGTACTAGAATATATTGAAACAGCGGTCCCAGAAACAATTTACAATATCACGGAACCAATTGTAAGAGATTTTTTAGGGTCCGGTAATGGGGAACTTTTCTCATTCAGTTTGTTATTAACCCTTTATTCTGCCAGTCAAGCAGTTGCGGCATTTCAACGAACAGTTAACCGAGCTTACGATGTGGCTAAGTATCAGAATCCGATCGTTAATCGAGTGGTGGCCTTCTTTTTGACAGTCATTATCATTGGCATCGTCTCTGTTTTGGTTTTTATTTTTAGTTTTGGACAAACGCTAATAAGTTACTTAACGCCAATTATGAACCTCCCAACGCACTGGTTTAATTTAGTTGGTCAACTAAAATGGCCGGTCACCATTATGGGACTTTTTATTGGACTGGCATTGCTATACTACTTAGTTCCGAACGCAAAAATTAAATTTCGATACGTGATTCCAGGGTCATTAGTTGCGACTGCTGGAACGATGATTCTTTCACAGTTCTTTTCTTTTTACCTGCGGGTTTTTGCCCAATCAGTGACAAGTTACAAAACGTTGGGAACGTTCATTGCGATTATGTTCTGGCTCAATTTTTCGGCAATGATTATCATGTTGGGGGGCGTAATCAACGCCACTTGGCAGGAATTAAAGGATGGAAAAATTGTGGAAACATCGGGGAGCTTTAGAAAAGTAGCTGGAAAATATAAAATTAAACGAAGAAAATAAAATTATCATTTTTAATTTAGTATATGAAAATAGTGACCCTCAAAGGTTAGATGATAGTCTAACTTTTGGGGGTCACTTTGATGAGAGCGGAATTTTAAAGGCCAAGCTTATCTTTAATACTATTAATTGCTTCGGTAATTTTATCCATTGAATTGGTTAAATTGGCGTTAGATAATGCCTGTTGAGCCTCGTCGGCGGACTGGGCCTGCGCGATTGTATCAACGGTGTCCGAAAGTTTATTAACAGTCTTTGTGAGACTTTGAGTTGCGTTATTTTGGTCCATTTGAGCAATTTTATTTGAAAGTTCGGTGTTTTGCTGCTTCAACTGATTAATTTCGTTTTCAAAAGTAGCACGGTCATTGTCACTTTTGTACTTTTGAACCGTATCCTTTAGAGCACTAATCTGTTGTTGAAGATCTTTATTCACATCCGAAATCTTAGCGATGCTTTGAGAATTTGAAGAACTATTCGAGGCACTTGCCGAACTAAGCGAAGATACGCTGCTTTGGGCATCCTGAAGTGCTTGATTTTGTTGTTGGTTTTGACGCCAAAAAGCCCATCCAGTTGCGATTAAAACTAACCCAATCACCCAAAAAATCCATTTTTTGGAACGGGGTGCTCTAGGAGGGTTAGAGTAATTTTGATTATTATTTAGACGAGTATTCGATAAATTTGAATTATTTTCTTGTTGAACGATGGCATTAATTGCTGTTTGGGCATAGTTGCCCTCTTGATCTTGGACGCTAACAATAATCCGATATTGACCAGCAACATCGTAATTTACCTGCCGGTCGTCAACATTAAGTCCTTGTGAGATATTATTTCCGTGATAATCCACGGCTGTAACACCGGCAAGTGCAAGAATATTTTGTTGATGATAACCCAAATTTAAGTAAATATCATAGTTTTGAACTCGAATTTGAGGGGCATTTAGATTATTCATGGAATTCTCCTTTCGCTTTAGTTTAATTATACCAAAATGGTTGTGAAACGTATTTTAAGAAAGGGTGAAGCTAATCACATAGTTGTTGGTTCTGGAGACGTTTATAAAAAATGAAGGCGACAATAACTAGCAAAAGACCGGTGGCAACCATGATCCATTTGATTGCGACATAATCAGCTAGTGGACCAAAGAAAAGCATTGCAATTGGGTAAATTCCAGTGGAAACGATTTGAAGCAATGAAAAAATTCTTCCCATCCATAGATCAGGAACGTTTTCTTGAATCAAAATATTGGTCGTTCCTTGAATAATTGGCATGAAAATTCCCGAACCAAACATAAAAAACAGGTATAAAGTAAACGATGTTGAAATTCCCATTAGGGTGAAACAAATGCCCGAACCAATAAATCCGATGGCAATCCATTTAATTTTATTCGGAATTTGTTTGTGAAGAGAGATAAAGAGCCCCCCAAGCGCGGATCCAATTGTCCATAACAATTCATTTAGTGTTAACAACCAGACGTTTGATCCAAAAGTTCTTTTTACAAATAAAGTTGATAGTTGTGAAGAAGGTGCAATTAGAATAAACGCGATTGCCGTAAAAATCAGAAAATTTCGAATACCATGGTTCTTAAAAGTAAAATGTAGACCAGTTTTAATATCTTGAATGGAAGAAGTAGTCGATTTAGGTTTGTTAAATAAACTTTTTAAAGTTTTAATATTTAATAGTAAAACAATTCCGACGGCGGCCGTGATCAAGTCCACAATAAAGACGGCAAACATACCTAAGTTATTTAAAATGTACCCGCTAAGTAAGGGAGAGATCAGTAATAAAATGGAACTGATGGTTTGATTAACCCCGTTCATTCGGGTGATTTGTTCTTTCGGAATCAGCTGTGGAAAAAAGGCATTACCGACGGGAGTTGAAACGCCGGTTCCCAAAGAGCGAATCGCAGCGATACCTAGTAAAATCCAGAGACTTTGGTCAATCCAAAAATAGACGATTGCTAATAAAATGGTTATGGCACTGACAAAAGTACTTGATAAAACTAAAAGACGGCGTCGGTCATAGCGATCAGACCAGGTACCCGCAAATAAAGAAATTAAAATTTGGGGGAGCGTCGTGGCAAGGGTCGCCAGCATCATCCACGTTCCAGACGAAGACTTTAAAGCAATGTACCAAAGAATCGCAAAATAAACCGCCGAAGAACCAAAAAGAAAAAAGTTCTGGGCGGTTATAAAAAGTGTAATATTTCTTTTCCAAGGGCGGGGGGACTGATTCATAGTCTTAGCCCTCGCTGTGGACAACCTTAAAAACTTCCGTGACAATCGGGTCATCTTCACTGAACTTGCTGTCATAGTTGCTCATCAACTCTGTAAATTTCTTAGATGAGCGGGTACGCCAGTCTTCCAGACTTAAATCGCCTTCGCCCTCGTTATATGCATGTTCTGCCGATACTCTGAGGAAGGGGATTAATTCCGAAACTACGGTCTGAATGATTGCAACGGGCTTCATTTCACCATTTAATAAAACGTAGTAATCACCAACTTGGGGAACAGCTTCTTGTTCTGCGGCATAGTAGGCCAAAGGTTTAGAAGTTGATCTTTTTTGTCCATGCAGAATCAGATCATTTAGCCGATCAATTTCGTCGGGTTGATCCTGCTGTCCAAACCACCGCGTTTGGAAATTACCTTTCGTGATATTATTTTTTTCTACAAATTCATTCCACATATGTTCTGCTGGGGTTGCCATAAGTATCATTTCCTTCCAAATTATTGTTGCTTCATTTTAGCATTGTGAAACCGTTTGCGCAAAAGAAAGTAGCTAAAAGTTATAGTACTATTCTAAATATATTTTTCGTAAATCGTTTAAATCCTGATCAGTTAGTTCGAGGGCTTCCTTAAAGTAATTATCCCAGCTACCAAAGGTGTTAATAATTGTCTGATGGGCGTTGTCTAAATTAGAAGCTGCTACGGTAAAGACGCTGTTCATTTTTTGAATCAGTTTATCAACGTGTTCATTTGTAATTTGTTGACGAAGTTGGTCTGGATCACGTTGACTATAAACTAGATTAGTTAGCAGGTAATCTTGCCGGATTGTATCGTAAGGAACTTGAAGGGCAGCCATAATTAGCATTCCTGCAACGCCGGTTCGATCTTTACCCGCCGCACAATGAAAAAGGAGTGATTCCTTTTCATGGGTGTTATCGAGTAAATCAAGAAACATTTGTCGAAACGCAATTCGGGAGTGCTCACCTAAAACCATCACTAAATAAGGATCGTACATGGTTTGTTCATACGACTGATATTTAAGATTCTGATGATCAGGGATGTCAGAATGTTCCCCACGTTGGATTGGATAAACGGGATAGGAGCGAAAAATAGTCGTTGATGGGATTCGATCCGCGTTCCATTCGACTTCAGATGGGGAACGTAAATCAATATCATACTTTAAACCGTATTCCCCCAAAGCTTCGACAGAAGAGGGCGTTAGCCGAGATAACTCGCCAGAACGCAGTAATTTTTGCCACTTAATGGTTTGATTGAATTGATTTTGATATCCGCCAAGTTCTCGAAAATTGATTGCACCAGGAACATTTAAAATTCGTTCGGGTTTCATAAAAATCCTCCCTCATAATTTGATGAATAATTAAGTATATTATAACGGTCTATCAGGAATAAGGATAGTAAAGGGATGAAACGAGAAATGATTTCAGCAATGTTTTTAAATTAAGAAAAGAAAAACGATGGAAAGTAAAAAGACGCCTCACAGGGCGTCTTTTTGGGGAGTAGGTTGTTGAAAACTAAATTCTGTACTTTTTGGAGGAGTAATCAGAATAAAAGTTTAATGAACAAGGAGTTTATCCCTCATCCATGTAAATCATACTAAACCATAAATGTGAATTTTTTGTTAACTTAATATATTGAAAATGACAAGTTTTAAATAAATTTTTCAATAAAATGTTTTACGTGATAATGGTACCGTAGAGGATTGATCCAATAACTTTCTGCGTGAGTAGCATTTTTCACAATCCATTTTGCTTTTGGAGCGGTGACAACCGAGTACGATTTTTCCGTCATCCAAGATGGAACAAAACGATCTAGCTGACCATGAATAAAAAGAATTGGAAGTTTGTTTTTCTTTAATTGTTCGGTGGAAGAAACCACCGAAATTGGAAAACCTAAACGTTTCTGATTTAGCCGACTGACGATGCCAGTGATGGGTTGTTTTGGAAGATGAAACTGCTGTTTTAATAAGAATACCAATTCTTCTTCTAAACTGGAGTAGCCACAATCCGAAACGAGAACTTTAACTTGAGGTGGAAGATGTTCACCACTAGCCATTTGAACGGTGGCACCACCCATACTGACACCAAAAAGAGCGATATTGATATCTTTTCCAAGTTTGCTAACCATTAATTGTGACCATTGGACGTAATCGAGTCGATCAATCCAGCCAAAATTAATGTATTTTCCAGAACTCGCACCATGTCCGCGATCATCGGGCACCAGCACGTGGTAGCCCCAGTCATGAAACATTTTGGCAAAGTTTGCCATGGTTTCGCCGTTGCCCTTGTAACCGTGCGCAATGATAACACTTTTTTTAGATGGTCTATCAGCAGGAATATATTTGGCAACGATGTAATTTTCAGGATCACCTTGATTTAAAGACCAGGTTGAAGAGGGAACCTCTTGATACCACTTAACATACTCAAAGTACTTTTCAGCATATTGCTGTTTGTCAGCCGAAGCATCGGGAACATAATCAATTCTCCTAAACGCATAATCGTAAAGTTTAGCGCTAAGGATAGCGAGGCCAGAGGCTGCCAGTGTGACGGGTCCCATAAATGACAGTCCAATTCGATAATCACGACGCATTTCATCATCCCCCCAGAAAAAATTACTCTAAATAGATGCTCTTAAGGTCAGTAAGATCGTGATCGGTTAATTGAAGATACTCTCGCAAATAGCCATCCATCGATCCTGAAAGCTTTTTAATTTCGTCCATTGCTGAATTATAATAAGAGATATTAACAGATTGAAGCGCCCGAATGCTTTGGATAAACGCTGAATTTTTATTTTGAAGCTTCAGATCCATTATGATGCCATCTTGAAAGGATTTAGAAGCTCGATTAGTTAGAAGGTAATCGGCCTTAATTGTATCTTCATCAACGTTTAAAGCGCTTAGAAGAAAGACTGCGCCCATTCCGGTTCGGTCTTTTCCAGCCGTACAGTGGAAAAGAAGCGCCGAATTGGTTGCACTATTTGATAAAAGCACGTCAAAAAATTTCCGATAAGCTTTTTGAGCATGGGGCTGATTAATCACGTCGCGATAAACACGACGCATTTCAACTAATCCACTGGTTGCATCGATGTTCATCTTACGTTGAAGTTCATCGGTTTGCTTTGTACTTTGGGTTTCATCAACGGGAAAAACGGGATCAAAGGTATACTCAGCATTGGCTGGAACCTGGTCGGGAAACTTGCTTTTTTCCTCGGGAGAACGAAAATCAACGTCGTATTTAACTCCGTAGTTTTCGAGGAAGGTCATATCATCCATCGATAAGCCAGCTAATTTTCCAGAACGAATTAACTTATTCCACTTAGTAGTTTTTCCATCTTGAGTTGTATACCCACCTAATTCACGAAAATTTATTCCAGATGAAATTGGTAAGAGTCGCTGTTGTTCCATGTTAATTCCTCACTTTATGATTTTATTTGATTGCGCACCCGTTCCGACATGTTGTTGTAAATCCGTTCGCAATCTTTACTATTTCCACGAAGTTCATAATCATCAATCATTTCAAATCCATAGTCCTGAGCATATCGACGAGCGGTTAAACAGTATTGTTCATTGAAATTACGATTACCACTACCGACAACACCCATGCAAAGACGCCGATTGTTATGATATGCGATGTATTCCCCTAAAGCATTGGTCATTAGCTCTTTAACACCGTTATCAATTCCGTTTCCACCATCAAGATAGGTTGGGACGAAGGCAAAGTAGGGATCTGTTTCATCAGCAAAATCAGTTTCGTCAGTAATTTCTTTTTCAGAAATTAGTGGATTGTCGGAGTCAATTTGATGCATTTTTTCGGCATAATCGATAAGATCATCGACAAATGATTGGGTATTTCCAGCGATTGAAATATATAAAAGATGAATCTGATTTTTCATGATAAGAGCTCCTTGGTTTGATTTTATTTCAAAAGTAATTTTACGCTCCTATTACTTAAAATGATACCACGGTGAAGTTGCAAATAAATAATGTTATGCAAATGAAAGAGGTTTTATGGAAACGGTATCAAAATGTAGTACAATGGTTTTAACAACATAAGGGGTGAAGACTTTGGAACCATATCTAGTATTTATGGATATCGATGGGACCTTAATTGATAACCATCAAAATGTCCTACCTGCAACAAAAAAGACGATTGAGGAATTACAACAACAAGGCGTGATTTTTTATATTGCAACAGGCCGGATGCTGTCGTTAGCCGAGTTGGTTCAAAGAAAGATTAATAGCGATGTTGAAATTATTGCGTCCAACGGCTCAGTTTATCAAAAGGGGCGCCACATCCATAAAGAACATTTAGGATGGAATGCGCTAAAGGAAATTTACAATGTTACGATGGAGCTAGGACTTTCGACGAACTTTTTTACAACGGATTTAACGTATTATACGAATGAGAAACCTTGGTTATTGAGTCGACTCGCTCGGGTACGAGTAATGTCTGATAAGATGGGTAATCGAAAGTTTGAAAAAATTAGGGATTTGGATCATCTACGCCAACTAAGCGATCAAATTATTAATGGTATTACGATTGATCGGACCAATTCTAAACGTTTAACGGAAGCTCGTGAAAAATTAAAAGCTTCGGGACTGTTAACGGTGTCGGCGTCTGCGCCAACTAATATTGAGTTAATCCCCCGTCGGATCTCCAAGGCAACGGCAGTTCGTGCGATTATGGATCAGTATCGGATTCCGGTTGAAAGAACGATCGGATTTGGTAATGATATGAATGATCTGGAAATGTTACAAGCCGTTGGAACGGGCGTTGCAATGGGAAATAGTCCTCAGATTTTGAAAGACGAGGCTGATACAATAACCGATAGTAATTTAGAAAATGGGATCGGAAATTTCCTGGATAAATTTTTCAAATTAAAATAACGAGGTTATTTACTGATATAAAAAAACTTCAATCCTATTGCGGATCGAAGTTTTTTTGGTATCTAACCGAATATATTTTCATTTTCTTCAACAACAGGAGGAACACTATCAATTTCTTCTGGCTTTAATTTACGAACTAAGAACCAGTCAATATGGGCGTTTTCGTTATCAAGCACTTCAAAATCATAATTTTGAATCCGAACATGTTCATTAACTTTAATGTCGGGTTTGTGATCAATGACGTAACCACCCAGTGTAACAACGTCTTCTTCTTCAAAATCTGGAACGTCAATTCCAAAGAAACGTTCAAAATCGTACACCGTTGTTTTTCCACTAACTTTATAGCAACCATCCTGTTGCTTATGAATGTAATCTCCGGAAACGTCGTCAATCTCATCGTTAATGTTGCCAAAGACTTCTTCATAAATATCTTTATCTGTAATAATTCCGCTGGTTCCGCCGTATTCATCGATTACAACGGAAATTGGAACCTGCTTTTGAATCATTTGTTCTAGAACATCTTGTAGTGCAAGCGTTTCTGGAACGGTAATAATGTTTCGAAGAAGCTTGCTGACCTTAATATCGCCATCAACCTGGCTTTGACGAATAATATCGTAATTGTATATGTAACCAAGGATTTTATCTTTATCATTATTGGCAACAACTGGAAAACGACTAAAACGACTTTGGAGGTATTGGCGGAGAGCCTCATCGACTTTACTATCAATATCTAAAACAACAAGCTGCGTTCGATCAATCATGATGTCCTTGGCAACTTTATCGTTAAAATCAAAAGCCCGCTGCATGTACACATAATCGTTTTTATCAAGTGCACCGCCGCCAACCGCATTCTTAGATAGATTTAAAATTTCTGCTTGGGAGAAAACTTCGTCGTTTTCGTCGGCTGGTTGCATTCCAAGTAGACGGACAATTCCATTAGCGGAAGCGTTTAGTAACCAAACAAATGGATAAAATGCAGTATGGAAGTAATGCAGTGGAGTTACAACCCACATCAAAACTTTAAGAGGAATATCAATACTGATATTCTTTGGAACAATTTCGGTAATAACCACTTCAAGGTAAGTTAACAGTAAAACACCCACGATGGCACCAACAATGTGTAAGGATGCCGTGTTAACCAGGTGAGTTGCACCAAAAACTTCGACAACAAAAAACTCGACGGTTGATTCACCAATCCAACCTAAAATAATTCCACAAATTGAGGTACCAACCTGCGTTGTTGACAAGTATTCGTTTAATTTACGAACCATGCGCATTGCCAACTGGTATTTCTTCTTTTTGCGAGCGCTTGTTGCAACCTTTTCAGCCTCTTCTAAGGCACTGAGTCGCGTCTGAACTAAAGCAAATTCCGCAGCGACAAAAAAGTAAGCTAATATAAAAGTAATTAGCATCACAATCAGGTTAGAGACTATCTGACCGCTATCCAAAAATAATTCCCCATTTCTTTTTCTAGTTATTCCTACATTATACAACGATAATTTTAAAATTAGTATGAAAAGTGAGTTTATTTTTCATGTTGTAAAAGGTCTTTAATGTTATCATAAGTTTGTAAAACTTACTTAAACTTTGAATCGGGGGATATAAGGTATGCAAAAAATTGATATTGGCGGAATGAAAGCTTCCAATGTGGCATTAGGTATTATGCGGATGGACGCATTGACCAATGAAGAAGCGGGTACTGCAATTGACACCGCTTTTGATGCTGGAATTAATTATATTGACTCTGCAGACATCTATGCACAAGGGGAATCTAGCATTCGTTTTCGAGAAGGTTTGAAACTTTCTGGTGTCCATCGAGAAGATTTGTATATTCAATCGAAGGGTGGAATTGAAAACTCTAACAAGGGTGAAGTTCCTTATGGAAATCGGTATAATTTTGGCAAAGAACACATCATTTCAGCCGTAGATGGTGAATTACAAAGATTGGGAGTTGACTATTTAGATTCATTTTTACTACATCGTCCAGATGCGTTAATGGAACCAGAACAGATTGCTGAAGCATTTGATGAGCTACAAGCTGCTGGAAAAGTCCGTCATTTTGGCGTTTCCAACTTTAACCCGATGCAAATTGAACTAGTTCAAAAATATACAAAACAAAAATTAGAGATTAATCAACTTCAATTCGGAATTATGCACACCGGAATGATCGATTTTGGGATGCACACAAATATGTTTGATGACCGCAGCATTGATCACGATGGCCAGTCGTTGGAATATGCAAGATTGCATGACATTACTATTCAAGCGTGGTCACCATATCAATACGGCTTCTTTGATGGCGTATTTATTGATAATCCGAAGTTCCCAGAACTAAATAAAAAAATGAAGCAAATTGCAGATATTTACGGAGTTACTAAAAATGCAATTGCAACAGCCTGGATTTTACGCCATCCAGCTCAATTCCAGGTTTTATTAGGAACGATGAATCCCGAACATATTAAGGAATCAGCCGCCGGAAGCGATGTTCAAATAACAGGACAAGAATGGTATGACATCTACTACGCTGCCGGAAACGACATGCCATAAGGGTTAAATGAGTGTAGTAACTTAAAAAACACAGATGCGGGTTATATACCTTGGCGTATCTGTGTTTTTTAATTAAATTTTTTTAATTGCTACCCGTAAAATGGTCTTGCGTTTGGCTTCCTCTACCCGGCGAAAATCACTCATATAGATTTCAGTGTGTTCCTTTTCAATCCGCTGATAACCATTTTGTTTGATAAAATCATCGAGTATTTTAAAGGTTGCCGGCTCGTCATCAAAGGAACCAACGTGTAGAATTTGGGCCACTAACTGTGCTGGGCGTCTTTCAAAGAATACAGCGTCTAGTAAAGCTGGATCGACTTTGGCAAGCACTCGCTGCTTAGCCGACTCGGCAATTTCAGGCGTCACAAAATCAGGTTGCTTAATGCCAATTTTGTATTCAAAATGACTTTTTTGCATTACTGGAGCACTTAAGAATTTTTCTTGAAGTCCCCAATATCCTTCAAGTGGATAGACGGTGTACAGTTGAAAGTTGGGAATAACCCAACCAGCTTTTTGACTCATTCGAATTGAATATGCTAAAGGATATAAAACCTGGATTCGCTTTGAAAAATCCGGTAAATTAGGATCTCCAATCCCTCTAATACTAAAGTAGTTTTGTTCGGGGATGGTTAAGATTTGAGGCTTTTTTCTAGTCGAAAAACCTGGTTCGGTCTTTCGCCATTCAATTTTTTTAACTTCCATACACCGTCACCAACCTAAGCCAAAGCCTTGTTTGCGTCACTAATTTTCATTGAGATATTCTTTGGTTTATCTTGAACAACCACAATTGTTCCGTTTCCCAGAAAATCTTTTTTGCCAGAATATTTAATCGAATATTCTTTTGCAACAGAGCCGGAGTTTTGTAATCCCATTACGTAGATTTCGTCATCGGTGGAATCGTCACTAAAGACAAAGGCAATCACGGGTGTGACAACAATTTGGTCTTTTTTCATTTGGCGTAACGTGTCCCAAAGACCGTTGATAACTTCGGTTGGAAACATTGTTTTAACTTCTTCAGATACTTTTCTCTTCTTTGTTGGATCAAACATTATTAATTCCTCCACTTTTTTACATACAAACAGATTAACATACATTTTAAATTTTTTGATAAATGTATTTAAAATAATACTATCTAGTGTTAAAAACTAGGTCATCGTGATACAATGCTAGCATATATGACATAAAGGAGCGATTAGAATGAGTGATTACAAAGAATATCAGCGCTGGCTTGAATTGGTTCGCCTAATTGAACTACCACACTGGGATAATTTGCCAAACTTTGATTTGTACATGGACCAAGTGGTGGCTTTGATGACGGAGTATACGGGACCGTTGGGATTGGAAGCCGTGACCCCAGCAATGGTAAATAACTACGTCAAAAATAAAGTAATCGTTGCGCCAACTAAAAAGAAATATCAGGTTATGCAAATTGCAGATATTTTATTGATTACTTTATTGAAACAATCATTTTCAATCCAAGAAATTCGAACAGGAATCGATCGAGTGACGGCCAGTGAATATCCTAAACAGGCCTATGATCGTTTTATTGACTTAGTAAATAAAAAAATTAGCCAAATTGGCAAATCACGTCCTGATCGAAATGCCAATAATCTTACAGATCAGCTTTTAGAAGCCGCATCTGATATGATTGTGGACCAACTTGAAACGAATCAATTGGTTAAAATTGTAAAGAATTCCAAAGTACATGAACCGACAAAGATTAAAAAAATTAAATAATTCAGAAAAAATTGGGCAGCAACAGTTATGATGAGGAAATCTCAAAAGACTGTTTGCTGCCCTTTTTACTGATAATTATAGATGACTTTTTAATCAACCACGGTTACTCCGTAATATCACCAAATTGCCCGTGGACAAGGTGAGCCAAATCCGTGGCATCCAATTGAACCGAACGGCCGATCTTGCCAGAAGAAACAATGATAGTTCCTTGCTCTTGCGCGATGTCGGAAATATAAATTGGAAAATGCTTTGTTTCATAAATTCCAATTGGTGTATTGGCGCCGTGCTCATATCCGGTTGTGGCAATTAAATCCTTGAGTGGGATCATACCGACTTTTTTGTTGCCGGAAATTTTAGCAAGCTTTTTATAGCTTAAATGCTCGTCAACTGGAATTACACCAACAACGGGGCCGGTTTTATTGCCGGTTAAGGCCAGGGTCTTATAAATAATATGGTCATCAACATCAAGATGATCAACGTTTAACTGTTGAACATCGCCATCTTGATGTGTCGGAAAAATGAATTGCTTGTATTTGATTTTGTTTTTGTCTAGAATTTGCTCGACAAGCGTCTTTGAAACCTTGTCTTTTTTCTTTTTTGACATAATTTCCACCACCCACATCGTATTTTAGCATAAGCAAATCGATGATAATAAAATGAATCTATATAAGTTTGCTATAATAAAGAAAGCAATTAACAACGGGAGATAGTCAAATGGAAGATCTGATCTATAAAAAAATTATTCATGATCTAAAAAAAAGGATTTTTAATAATGAATTTCCAAGCATGCGGTTGCCGGATGAGCGATCGCTAACTGCCGAATACGAAGTGAGTCGAAGCTCGGTTAAAAGAGCGCTTAGTTCAATGGCGCATCAGGGAATTGTCTTTAAAAAACGGGGATCGGGAACCTTTATTAATCCGCTCTATTTAAAAAGTCAATCATCCTTTAATTACGAAGGAACTAATTTAGGAATTACTGATAGTTTAAAATCGGATGGAAAAAAGCAAGGAATTAAAGTTCTAGACTTTTCGGTAATTCCAGCGACCGAGAATATGAAAACGGACTTGTTTTTAAATGAGGACGATTTTGTTTACCAAATCCGACGGCTACGTTTATTAGACGATGAGCCGATTATGATTGAAACGGGTTATATTCCGATTAAAATTGCTCCAGAACTTTCTCGAGCAATTGTTGAAAAATCGATTTTTAACTATTTAGAGGATACAAGAGGACAGCACGTCACACGCTCATTTCTATCAATTCAAGTTGAACCTTCGAATTCGGAAGATCAGGAGCTGCTGGGTCTAACCGAAAATGAACCTGTTGGAGTAATGTCGGGTATTTTCTTCATGGATGATGGAACGCCTTTTGAAATTTCTAATATGCGAATTCACTACAAATACATGAATTATAGTACCTTTGTGTCACTAGATTAATTATATTTAACAGGGTAAAGCGTTTGACTACTAGTTAAGCGCTTTTTTGAGTTACAATGGGCACGTAGGAATGATTGTATCAGTAATTTTAAAATTGGACCGCATCAATTTTATAAATGATTGAACAATTTTAAAAAAGCGATTATAATCAGTTCATAAATTAAAAACATTTTTCGTTCACGAAAGGAAGAGCACAATGACAGATTATTCATCAAAAGAGTATTTTGACAAGCTTGATAAATTTTGGCGCGCAGCCAACTATCTTTCAGTCGGACAACTTTACTTAAAAGACAACCCTTTGTTGAAGCGTGATATTGAAGCTTCAGATGTAAAGGTTCATCCAATTGGACACTGGGGGACAATTCCTGGACAAAATTATATTTATGCCCATTTAAACCGTGCAATCAATAAATATGATGTAAATATGTTTTACATTGAAGGACCAGGTCATGGTGGCCAAGTAATGGTTTCTAATTCTTACCTTGATGGTTCGTATACAGAAGCATATCCAGCAATCACACAAGACGAAGAAGGAATGAAGAAACTCTTCAAACAATTCTCATGGCCAGGCGGGGTTGCATCACATGCTGCTCCTGTTACACCAGGTTCAATTCATGAAGGTGGAGAACTTGGTTATTCACTTTCACATGGTGTTGGTGCAATCTTAGATAATCCAGACCAAATTGCAGCCGTTGTTATTGGTGATGGTGAAGCTGAAACTGGTCCATTAGCAACTTCATGGCAACATAACCGTTTCATTAATCCAATTACTGATGGTGCTGTACTTCCAATTTTGGATATTAACGGCTACAAGTTAAGTAACCCAACGCTTTCATCTCGAATGTCAGACGAAGAATTAACTGAATTCTTCCACAGCCAACATTGGGATCCATACTTTGTTGAAGGTAGTGATGCTGAAGCAATGGATCCAAAGATGGCTGAAGCAATGGACAAGGCAATCGAGAAGATTCAAGAAATTCAAAAGAATGCTCGTGAAAATCATGACGAAACATTACCTTACTGGCCAGTAATCGTCTTCCGTTCACCTAAGGGTTGGACAGGTCCAAAGACATGGGATGGTAAAGTAATCGAAGGCACATTCCGTGCTCATCAAATTCCAATTCCAGTAGACCAAGCTGATTTGCAACATGTTGATGCTTTAGTCGATTGGATGAAATCATACAAGCCTGAAGAATTATTTGATGAAGAAGGCCATGTATTACCTGAAATTGCTGAAATTGCACCTAAGGGTATCAAACGAATGGCTTCTAACCCAATTACAAACGGCGGGGTTAACCCAACTGATTTGAATTTGCCAGATTATCGTGCATATGCTGTTGATACCACCAAACGTGGTGAAAACCAAAAGCAAGATATGTTGGTTTGGTCAGATTATCTTCGTGACGTTGTAACAAAGAATCCAAAGAACTTCAGAATGTTTGGCCCTGATGAAACAATGTCAAACCGTCTATACGGCTTGTTTGAAGTAACAAATCGTCAATGGCTTGATCCAATTAAAAAAGATTGGGATGAAGGATTGGCACCTGAAGGACGCATCCTCGATGCCCAACTTTCAGAACATTCTGCTGAAGGATGGCTTGAAGCTTACACATTGACTGGTCGTCATGGAATTTTCACCAGTTACGAAGCATTCCTTCGGATCGTGGATTCAATGATTACACAACATTTCAAGTGGTTGCGTAAAGCTTCTGAATTAGATTGGCGCCGTGATTACCCATCACTAAACGTGGTATCTACTTCAACGAGTTTCCAACAAGATCATAACGGCTATACTCACCAAGATCCAGGTATCTTAACTCATTTAGCTGAAAAGAAACCTGAATTTATCCGTGAATATTTACCAGCTGATGCCAACTCATTGCTTGCTATTAGCCCATTAATTATGAATGATCGTGGTAAAGTTAACTTGATTATTGCATCAAAACAACCACGTCCACAGTTCTACTCAATGGCTGAAGCAGAAACATTAGCTAAGAACGGACTGGGAATTATTGATTGGGCAAGCACAACGAATGGCGAAGAACCAGATGTCGTTATTGCTGCTGCAGGTACAGAACCAAATATGGAAAGTCTTGCTGCAATCAACATTTTGCATGACAAATTCCCTGACTTGAAGATTCGTTTCATCAACGTGATTGATTTGTTGAAACTCAAAAGTCCAAAGGTTAACTCCAATGGTATGAGTGACGAAGAATTTGACCGTTACTTTACTAAGGACAAACCAGTTATCTTTGCTTTCCATGGTTTCGAAGATTTAATTCGTTCAATCTTCTTTGATCGCCATAACCATAATTTACATGTTCATGGCTACCGTGAAGAAGGCGATATTACGACACCATTTGACATGCGTGTTCTAAATGAACTCGATCGTTTCCACTTGGCACAAGATGCAATCAACTCTATTCCAGAATATGCTGAAAAGGGCGCTGATTTTGCTCAAGAAATGGATAACACACTCGAACGTCATTACCAATACATTCGTGATAATGGTGATGATCTTCCGGAAGTTAAGAACTGGGTCTGGAAAGACGTTAAATAATCGATAATTAATCATTTACAGTCAAAAAGACTGAAGGAGAACTCATGTAGAGTTCCTCTTTCAGTCTTTTTATTTTTCAAAATAATTGGGGATTGGTGCGTCAATCTCTTTTGAATTAATATTAAATGGAAGCGGAAATTTAATTTTCCAAGAATGAAGGCGCATAGGAAAATCAGTACTTTGCGGATTATAGAGCGGATCACCGACAATTGGATGCCCAATGGATGCCATATGGACACGTATTTGATGGGTCCGACCAGTTTCCAATTGGATTTGAACCAACGCGGTTTGACCACGATTTTCTAGAACACGATAGTGCGTAATCGCATTTAGCGCATCTTGACCGTCAATTTGACGCTTTCTTTGATCAAGCGGGTCAAATCCAATTGATCGATCGATTGTTCCGTTAGCAACGTCAAATGTGCCTTCTACGATGCACAGATACGTTCGTTGGATAATTTTTTGGCTAATCTGACGACTTAAAATTGGAACAACGACCGGATTTTTAGCAACTAAAAGTACACCACTCGTCCATTGGTCCAAGCGATGAACATTGTAAGACGCAAAATTAGTATTTTTAAAGTAGCCTTGAAGGATGTTCATCATGCTCCCTAATTCATGGGGTTGATTAGCGTGTGTTTTGATTCCTGAAGGTTTATTAACAACGATTAAGTCGTTCGTTTCAAATAAGACGTCCGGTTGTTTGGAGAGGTCAAGATCAAATGGAGGGGCGGGAGTGGTGAAATCCGCGGTATCAAACGTTAAATCAATCTGATCTCCTTTTTGAACAACAGTATTCATCGGGCGGTAGCGAGCATTGATTAGAACTCGTTCATTAATTCTCAAAAAATGGACGACTTTGCGAGAAAGCAGCCATGTTTTTTGAAGTAGATCACGAATTGTTTGGGGATGGTATTGTTCTGATAATTTAATTGAATAGTGCCACTGCATAGTAAAAGCTCCTTAAAAATTGAACATGTTGGATTTGTATTACAAACCTAAACTTTGATCGGTGGAAATGAAAGAACCGTGACAAAATTAATTCGCCACGGTTCTGCACATTTTCTAAGAATTATAGTTTTATTTTTCTTCTTTGTCTGGTTTAACAATTAAAACGTCACAAATGGCATTTCGACTGACATAAGTTGCCACTGAACCAACCATCAAACGTTCAAGCGCGTTTAGACCGGTTGAACCAATCATAATTAGTTCATTTTTATGGTCTGTAGGGAACTCCCGGGCAATAACGGGTTTGGGATTTCCAAAACGAATATGCACACTTACATCGGTCACGCCAGCGTCTTCAGCTTTTTTCTTGAGCTCTTCTAGGCGATGTTGGACGTCCTCTGAAAGTTTGTAGATTACATCCCCACTAACTGCCCCACCGTAAGTGTCACTGAATTGATTAACTTCAAGGACATTTAAAATATCGAGATGGGTATTGTTTCTTTTTGCAACTTCGATTGCCCGGTCGAGAACGACTTCTGTGGCTTTGGATCCATCAACAGGTGCTAAGATATTTTTATATTGTTGTAGCATGTTATCCACCATCCAATCATCTTTTCTTATACTAATGATATCATTTTCACAAAAATTTGTAAGCCTTTTTATCTTCAAAATGTAGCCATGAGTCAAAATACTTCTAATTATTAGATTTATACGTTAAAATACAATTGCGCAATGTAAATGGCGACCACGGCCGCCATTAAGCATTCTCTTTTTCCATGGAGATAGGATGCAAAATTTCTCAGCTGATTTTTCAGTTGGGAAATTTTTTGTTAGTGGGGAAAGTGGTTTTTCAATTCTCGCATGCAATTAACGGTTTTAGCAATTTTTTCCATGAGCGGTTGACAAATTAGCGCTTAGATTATATTATGCTAGACAACATTAAAAAAAGATTAAAACGATGAAGAGAAAAGTAACTATCAATTAAAGTTACAGAGAGCTCCGTTTGGTGAAAAGGAGTAGTTTGATTGATTCGTGAAAGTAGTCTCTGAGTGTTGGATGCGAAAGTTGAGTGTCCAATGGTTGCACCCATTATAGTGCCAAGGTATCGCAAGCTTTAGCTTTGCCGTACTTGGTGAGGTATGCCTTGAGAAAAGTATACAAAGATAGGTGGTAACACGTGAAAACGTCCTTATTCGGCAATTGTCGAATAGGGGCGTTTTTATTTTAATCAAATTTTTAAGATAGGGGGCTCAATCATGATTGAGAAAAATTCAAGAAGTAATGGCGGTTTGGTCCGAGTCTCGTCTTTAATTTAAAGATAAAGAATGCGTTGAACTTTAAATAAAAGGGAGAACAGGTTATGGAAAGAGAAAAATTAGGAATTAAAGAATATATTTTTATTGCATCAATGTTATTTGGAATGTTTTTTGGAGCCGGAAATTTAATCTTTCCGATCCACTTGGGACAACTAGCTGGAAGTCAGTGGTTAACTGCGGGAATCGGTTTCTTAATTACTGGAACGATTTTGCCACTACTAGCAATCATTTCAATTAGTATTACACGATCTAATGGGATTTATGATTTGGCCAAACCGATTGGTGAACGCTATGCCACATTTTTCATGGTTATGGTATGTGCAACTCTTGGGCCACTGTTTGCAACTCCCAGAACAGCCACAACGCCGTTCCAAATTGCTTTTGGTCAAAGTCTTAATTCATCTCAAACGCCAATTGCACTTTTAATCTATTCGGCAATTTTCTTTAGTATCACGTACTCTTTTTCAAAACGGCCGATGGGGATTATTGATTCAATTGGAAAACTATTAAATCCAGCTTTTTTAATTCTTCTCACGGTTATTTTCGTATTTTCATTTACACGTCCGTTGGGAAAAGCTTCTTCACAAGCTACGACTGCTCTTTATCACGGTGGAAGTTCCTCATTTTTGAATGGTTTCTTGCAGGGGTATAACACAATGGATGCCATTGCCGGATTACTATTCGGAATCGCCATCGTTACTACCATCAAGGGACTTGGAATTAAACGTCCGACAATGATTGCAAAGGTGGCCGCAAAGTCGAGCGTTTTGAGCATTACGCTGGAAGCCCTTATCTACATGGTTTTAATTTGGATCGGTGCAACTAGTCTGGAATATTTTAAGATTTCCGCAGACGGAGGAATCGGTTTTAGCCAAATCGCGATGCATTTCTTAGGACTACCTGGACAAATAATTTTAGCAATTATGGCAACATTGGCTTGTTTAACGACTTCAATCGGACTTAGTACTTCATTTGCCGAAGCAATGCATAGTAAATTTCCAAAAATCCGATATGAAGTATGGAACATCTTAACATGCTCATTTTCGTTTGTTTTTGCCAACGTGGGGCTTGACCAAATCATCGCGTGGTCAACACCAATGTTAATGTTTCTCTATCCATTAGCAATTACCCTGATTGCATTGTCAATTGCATCGCCACTCTTTAAGAAAGCACGAATTATCTACATTATGACAACGGCATTTACAATTATTCCAGCTATTATTGATGCAATTGCATCGGCACCCGCAGTTATCTCGGCCAGTAGTTGGGCGAAAATAATTCTTAGTATCGACAAACGTTTTTTACCATTTGCGGGTTACGGAATGGACTGGGTATTGCCGGCCACAATTGGGTTTACTGTTGGCCTAATAATTTACCTGTTAAAAAAGGGTACAATCAAAAATACTATTATGGACTAAGAAAAAGGAAAAATTACTACTACTCTGTTAGTTACCGGTGGACATATGCTTGCCATTAATTCTATTCAACAGTAGTTTTCAGTACTGCTTAGTTACTAAATTTAGAGAAGAAATATTTACTTTTTGATATAAAGAGTTTTAGCTTTTCCACCATAGCTTGATCAGCGCTTGTGTCCCATCATCACCTAAACCTTGTTGATTAACGAGATTATCATATAGTTGGGTTGCCAAACGAGTTGATGGTAAATCAATTTGCATTTGACGCGCCTCATCAAGTGCAATTCGAAGGTCTTTTAAAAAGTGCTTAGCGAAAAATCCGGGGGTATAATCGTCCTTTAAAATTCGAGGAACATAATTTTCCATGCTCCAGTTTGCGGCGCCACCTTCGGACAGGGTTTTTAAAACCGTCTGAAGATCTAATCCAGCGGCTTTAGCGTACACGAGCATTTCTGTTAAACCAGTCATTGTTCCTGCAATCATGATTTGATTGGCCATTTTGGCGTTTTGCCCTGATCCGTATGTGCCAAAATAGTGTGCGGAATGTCCAATTTGTTGGAAAAGGGGTTTGAGGTTGGTAAAAGTTGGTTGATCTCCACCCACCATAATTGTCAAAGTAGCGTTTTGAGCACCAATGTCACCACCAGAAACTGGGGCATCTAGCGCCTTTACACCTAATAATTCAGCTTGTTGTCCAATTTTTTTAGCTAACGCTGGGGAGCTTGTGGTCATATCGATAATGGTTTGGCCCTTGTGCAATGCCGAAAAGATTCCGTTATCACCGAAGTAAACTTCTTCCACGTCTTGTGGAAAACCAACCATGGTGATGATGATATCACTTTGTTCGGTCAGTTTAGCTGGAGTTTCTGCCCATTTCGCGCCATGTTCTAGTACAGAATCCGCCTTCGCAGCGGTTCGATTAAAGACGATGATATCGTGATGATGAGCTAGTAAGTTGTTGATAATACCCGTCCCCATCACACCTGTGCCAATAAATCCAATTTTCATTATGATAATCCTCCAGACGTACTAATTTTTACTTAATTATAGTAATATAGGAACGCAAGGTGCAACATATGTGTGTAAAAATGATGTTTAGATGTTAAACTCATATGTAGAAAACAAAAGTTGAGGGACAAGATGAAAGTATTAGCAAATGAAGTTATTCAGACATTAAAAGATGCGAGTTTTATTACAGAAGATTTTAAGATAGGTAAAGCGACTTTAAAAAAGGCAGATGGCTCTGGAGTTAGACCGGCATTTGAATTTTTAAAAGATGCCATCCAAGAAAATGCCATTGCTGAAGCGGTCATTAACGTCAATAAAAGTGTTGTAATTAAATTGCAGTCAAATATTATTAACCTACCACTTGCTTACCCAGCACCAGTCGAAAAGTTGACGGAAGCAGAAAGGGAATATGATATTAATGTTTACGCTGTGATCGAAGCTGAGGATATCAATCCATCTCATTTAAGAATTGACGAAATCGGAACAGCGGATGATCTGATTGAAGGCAATCCTGATTTACAGTTAAACTTCAGAGATTGGTTGTTAGAACAATTTGATCGATTAGATAACAAAGGAAAAGAAGAACCCAAGGTTGAAGAGTAGGAGGTTTTTATGAAAAGATTTGAGCTGATAGTCGGAGTAGCAATTTTAATGATTTTATCAACTTTTGGCCTCAGTGTGCATGCGTACCAAAAGCAGGTTGTTCGCCAGGAAAAGGTTGAACTTCAAAAAACAGCGGTTAAAAAATCTTTGCCTAAAAGTACTTCAAAAGATGATAAGCTGGCTGCGGATGAAGCCAACGCAACAACTACTAGTAAAGATAGCAAAATGAATCCGATTGATTGGAAAAAGCCCTCTGAAAAGAAGGACTATCCCGATTTAACAAAGTATCCCAATGCATATTTAAAGGTTTCCATTTCAAAGCAACGCGTTTATGTAATGAATGGAAACAAGGTTCTTTATACAATGTATGCGTCAACCGGATCAAAAGATAGCCCTACTCCTACTGGAACTTTCCAAATTCAAGCGGAACGGGGAGAATTCTTCTACAACGCATCGTCTAAGGAGGGTGCAAAGTATTGGGTTTCCTTTAAGGATCATGGAATATACCTATTCCATACGGTTCCAACCGATAAAAATGGAAACTTTATCGAAGAAGAAGCTAACCAGTTAGGTAAAGAAGCTAAATCACATGGATGTGTCAGATTGGCAGTTCCGGATGCTAAATGGATTTATGATAAAGTTCCGGAGGGCATGAAAGTTGAAATACATTAAGATGTTACAAGCGTGGTTGTTGAAAACACGTCACTTTAAAGCGGAAGTTTTATGGGGAGTTGGCATCTTAGTTGGAGCATTATTACTAATCAAAATTGTGGGAAGATTAGTTTTGGGGACAACTTTCTTAGGATTCGGGACGATCATCAAGGCCCTGTTATTATACATGGTAATTATTTTTGTAATCCGATTTGCTGAAATTAAACTAAAAAAATAAAGCATACAGCGATAAAAGAGAAAGCGATTGGCTTCATATCTTTTCGGTATGCTTTTTTATTTTTCGCCAAAATGTTTCAAAAATTAGTGGAACAATAATTAACATTAGGAAAATTAAAGTAAAATACTGTCTTACGAATGTTGTTTGTCCAAAAAAGTAACCTGAAAAACAACAAAGTCCGACCCATAGTAGTACGCCCATAAAATTAAGCTTATTGAAACGGCGCCAATCCATTTGAGTTGTGCCAGCAATAATGGGGACGAATAGACCAATGAAAGGGATAAAGCGCGAAAAAATTAGTGACTTTCGCGTGTTATCATCGAAAAGTTCCTGAGTTTGGTTCATCTTTTCTGAATCATTGATCTTTCGAGCAAGTCGATTTTTTTGATCCAAATTGCGACCGTACCAGTACTTAACCATTGCTCCAGAAGTTGCGGCAAAGATGAAAGTGATCAATAGTAGAAAAATATTTAGTCTGGAATTGGTGGAAGCGGCAATTGTACCGGTGAGAAATAGCACAGACTGTCCGGGTAGGAAAGAAAAAACAATGAACGCCGTTTCTAAAAAAATCCAAATGAATAAAATTAAGTATACCCAATCGTTTAATTGTTCGGTTAGGGGCGTTATATACGAAAGAGGATGAATAAAGAATCCAATAGCAATATCAATCATGTTGTCCTCGCTTTCTATTTTTCCACATAATTATCATACAATTTTTAAACTTAAAATGGCAATTATGAAGCGTGATCAGCTTGTGAATTTTAGCGATTCATGGTACATTAGATGCATGCGATGAGTCGAGATAGGTCAGACAACTTTAAGTTGTTTCGCTGCGGTGACTAGTGACCAATTTCACCGGCACACTTTGTACCTACCGTATTGTAGGCGTGTGAGTCAATTTGGGTGTGTGAGCCACTCAACGACTGAATCAATTTAATTTGATGACCGGCTAACCGAGGGAATTTAATTCTCTCGGTTTTTTTGTGCTTAAATTTTTCAGACATGGCGATGAATAATATCAATGCTTTGTCATGCTGAAACTATCGATTTCGATATGCCAGTAATGCCCAGATTATGGAAGATAAGCTTAAAATTAAAGCACAAAGACAAGCTATTTTTCCGCCATATAAATTGTACAAGATAATAATTCCGGTACTGCCGATCGGTGCACCCAGGGTAACAATTGTGCTAATGGTTCCAAACACACTACCAGTCATATGAGGGTCGATTTGTGGCATCATTGTAGCAAACATCTTGGGATCCATCTTGCCACTCATGAAACTTACGATAAACATACTCAGTAAGATCAGATAAAAATTTGGATAAAATAATAGAAGACTGAACGCAATAATCGGGGCCATCAAGGTTACAAGAAGCAACTGAAATAGGTTCAAACGATCAATCCACGTCTTCTTAGTAACACTTCCCCAAACGCTGCCAACTACATAAGTGATATTAATGGTCAAAATTGCCACCGCATAATTAATTTTTAGCACTGGTGCCAAGTCGATAAATAATAAATTTAAAATTGCATCAAAACTTACCACAACAATGTTTAATACCATCACAATTCCTAAATAGCTTATGGCACCCATTCCAGTTGTTTGAAGCATTAATTCTTGAATTATTGGCCATAGACAGTTCGAAGTTTTCTTGGGTTTGACTCTTATTGTTGATAAAATTGAACGCCGACCGACGATAAGACAAATTGCGGATACTAAAAAAGTTAGGGCATTTATCAATCCCGCCAATGAATAGTTGTGAGTTTGAGTAATGATAAAGACTCCTACGCTTTGCCCCAGAGGTTCGACAAGGGTACCAATTGCAGAATTTAATCCCATTGTTTGTTGTCGACTACGGTCTTCAATGCGATCCTGAATGATAATTGTTAATAAATTTCCGCCGTAATTACCGATGATGTCAGAAATTAAATTGATTCCAACGACTAAATAAAATACAAAAACGGTTTTATGATTGATCACCTGTGCTAAAAAAAGATATAAAATGACTTGAATAATTTTTGTAAAAATTAACCAATTTGTTTTTTGTTGAGTTAGGTCGGCTATTTTCCCGTCATTCCTCCAAATATCGATGGGATGACTAGTGCGATCGAAACTATTGAAACGAACAAATGGGAATTAAAGAAGCTTTTAGCGTATGTAAGTAGAATAATATTAAAAATGCTGACACCCAAAGTTGCAAAAAGGTTCGCACTAACGATGGTCTGCAGTGTTTTATTTTTTATAATTTTAAGCATATCTTGCCCCCCGATATTTTTTTAATATTCATATATTATCAGGAGTATAAATGATATGATTAACCAACATGTTGCATATATGCTACGTTACCGGAGGAGAATGATTATGGCTAAAATAGGGCTAACAGTTCATGAAATTCGAATTAATAAAGGACTTACTCAAAAGGAAGTGTATGCCGGTATTGTTTCTCGCTCATTTGCTAATCGGTTTGAAAAGGGACTAAATGATATTTCAGCCAGCAAATTATTTTCTATTTTAGATAACTTAGCAGTTTCGTTAGACGAGTTTCGCTTTATTTCACAAAATTATCAAAGTGCTCCCTACGACCAAGCCCTTCTTTTTATTACACAAAAATACGCCGCACAGGATTTTATGGCGATTTCAGAATGGGTGCATACCCATGAAAAAAGTCCGTATTCATATGATAAACTCGTCTCAAGTTACGCCACCATTCTTTTGACGACTTATGAAAATGTTACAGTTGGAATCACACCAGCCACATACGATATCTATCAACATTTGCAAAGTACACCAATGTGGACGACCCAAGAGTTAAAAGTTGTTAATGTAATTATTCCAATGGTTGCAACTACATCGGGAATTAAAGCGTTGGATGAGTTTACGGTAAAAATGGAAGAAAACTGTGGACGTTATCAAACTGATTTGGGCGATCCGTTCAACGTGCTGAACAGTCTCATCGAGTTTTACGGGGTACTGATGCAAACCTATTTAAATTTCGAAGATTATCAACGGGCTACCAAAATAGGATCTAAACTAACTGCCATTGGTGCTAAAAAAATGAATTGGGATGGAATTTTGGCTAAGCAATTCTGGCTTGGGATATGGGAACTATATTTTGGTGATTGGTTAAAGGGTAACCAACTGCTGGACGAAGTTATTAACTTGGAAAAAAGACAATCTCCGCGAATTGACAACACCTTATTGACGATTTACAAAGTACGGCTAAAAGCGGCCACAAAATATCGACAAAAAAGAACTTAATTCTTTTCAGAAAAATTAAGTTCTTTTTTGTCAGCAGTAACGCTGTTTTGTTCTAAAAATTAGTTAAACTCGTCGCTTAGAAATTTCGATTAAAAATAGGGGGGAGGGCTTGAATCAAACGCCAACAGGATCCGCTTTGAACATTATTTTACCAAGTAAACTTGGTCGTGAATTAAATCGAAGGGTTGATAATGCGAATTGAGTTGTTTGGTACGCTCATCATCAATTAGCTCTGCTTTTTGCCAGAAGGCATGACTATTTGTTGCACCATTTTTTTCTCCGATACAAATTAAGAGCGGCTGCTTTGGAAGCGAGCGAAGTTTCTCCAAAACTTCAACATCGATGGGAACACCATCGGGAGACCATGACATAATAACAAATTCAACCTGTCCCTGATATTTTTCGATGGCAGACAATGCGTCCAATTTTTCAACCTCAGTCACTAGATGCCGACCGGTTTCGTTTTCCTTGGTCCAATCAAGCGAGTCGGTGGTAAAAACGGTCTGGCCCTTGGCGCGTAATCCGCGGCTGATGTAACCATTTCCGGCCATAATTTCAAGAACTGGTTTATGTGAAAGAAAACGGGCAAGGTCGTTAATGAATGGCGCTGAAATATATGCCCACATTCCGTAACTTTCTTCCAGGTAATCGCGGTATGAACGAAGAAGTTTGTCTAGCTTGGGCAGTTCAGTTGTCAACTGTTCCCAAAGTTGATCGCCACGAGGGTCACCCATTGGATAAATTGATTGAATGTTATTGAAGATTTGATCCTGAATATCTTCTGGTAGTTCTAGTAATGGAAGCTGTTGTGGTAGCAAGTTTTGACGAATTAGTCGGTCACTTTCTAAAATTTGATTAATCAAAAAGACGATCGAACTGTTGTCCTTAAAAAGCTCCCGATAGCGCTCGAGACGATTGATGTATTCGTTAGTTATTGGGGTTGAACGTCTAGTTTTCAACTGTTTTTTTAACTTTTTTAGTTTTTTGGGATTCATCTACTATTCGTCCTTTTTCTTGTTCCAATTGAGGTCAAGTTCTTCTTGCTCAGTGGTGTCACTCACGACGCGGCGCTTTTTACCATGAAAGTAGCCGTCCATTAATTGAAAGATTTCGTATCGATCATCCCCGCTGAGCACTTTATGGTCAAAACTTAATTGACGTCCAGATAGGAATAATTTACTTAAATCATATTCATTTAACGCAGCCCTGCCACAAATATAATCCATGCTAACGTCAAAATATTCGGCAAGTTTTTGAACCTCTAAATAAGAAGGGGTTCGTACTCCACGTTCCCAATTTCCAATTTGATTGGAAGTATTTTGATTCTCATCGGGAAAAAGCTCGTTCAAATCTTTTGCAAGTACCTCTAAGGTGATGTGTTTTCCGTGCCTTAACGCACGTAACCGTTCTGGAAACATATGACTTCCTCCTCTGGCGATCTATCTAATCCTATTTTAATACACAATTACGCCGTGCGACAAATTAAACTAAGTGTCACAGGAGTTTTTTTGTTAAAAGAGACTTTCAATAAATTTTTTCCAAACTATTTCAAAAAAATATATACTAAACTGGTCGGAGGAGAATAATAAATGAAAAAATTTTGGAAATGGTTCTTAATTGTTGTGGGAGTACTGCTAGTAATTGATATCGGTGCCGGAATGTACTTTTTCCACACAGCCGAAGTACGTGATAAAAAAAGTTTTATTTCAAATGATGCGAAGATAACTAAAAATGACCCACTACTTAGGCAAAAAACATGGTATAAAAATGTCAAAAAAGAAAATTGGTCGATGACGTCGGCAACGGGTGATTTAAAATTAAAGGCTTACTACATTCCAGCTGAACGTCCATCCGATAAAACGGTGATCCTGGCACATGGATTTTTGCAAAGCAAGGATGGTGAAGGTGGCCCAGCAGCAATGTTTCATGAACTCGGATATAACGTCTTAGCTCCTGACGATCGTGCACATGGGGACAGCCAAGGAAAATTAATTGGCTACGGATGGACGGATCGACGCGATTATATTAAGTGGATGAATAAACTTTTGAAAATCAAGGGTTCGCATCAACAGCTGGTTATGTATGGAGTTAGTATGGGCGGAGCGACAACCATGATGGTGAGTGGCGAACCAGACGTTCCGACGCAGGTTAAAGCGTACATTGAAGACTGTGGCTATACAAGTGTCGAGGACGAAATTACTTACCAAGCAAAATCCATGTATAACTTGCCTAAATGGCCTCTTGTTCCAACGGTTAGTTTGATTTCAAAGATTCGAGCAGGCTACGACTATTCTGAGGCAAGTTCACTTAAACAGTTGGCGAAAAATAAAAAGCCAATGTTATTTATTCACGGTTCTAAAGATACTTTTGTACCGACCAAAATGGTTTATCAACTATATGATGCGACAAAAGGTCCTAGAGAGAAGTATATTGTTAAAGGCGCCGGACATGCCGAATCATTACAAACGGACTATCCCAAATACAAACGGACGGTTAAACAATTTTTAAATCGATATATGGAATGAAAAATCGAGTTAGGATCAATCAAACTTTAAGGTGAGAACGCCTTAAATGATATTTGATTGATCTTAACTCGATTTTATTTTTTAAAATAAATTAATTGTAGATACTATCATTTTGCATATAAATCCATTCATCGTTGGAAACTTGCTCGTATAAAAGACTCGCTAGCTCCCGAGAGATCATGTTTTTATTTAATTGATTCTGAATAAAGTTATATTCATTTTGGAAAGCGTTGATAAAAAGCTCTTCTTGGATTTCATTTGTTCGCTCGTTATTTTGAAAACGACGATGGCGTTCGCGGTAATAACCTTCAATCCAGTGAATTTCCGCATGATTATCATCTGCGAGCGTCTTTTTTAAAGATGCAAAAATTTGCGGAGAAATCTGATCTTCAATTTTTGCAATATCATCGCGAGCACTTAATATGGTTTTCTTTAATTTCTGTTGATCAACCGACTTGAGTCGGCGTTTTAGATGATGAGTCATCTTAATAATCGAATATTTAACGCGGTGCATCAGACTTTGAAAGAAAGATTGTCGTAATTGTGAGCTTTGAATTAATGTCATTTTTTGATACAGCGTTTGTTGTTTTTCCGTGATTTCATCGTTATCAACCATATTTTGTAAGATGTCTTCTTCTAGATTGAAACATTTTTCTAATATTCTAAATGTTTTCCAACGTTTAGGATGTCGAATAGTTGATTGTTGGCTTCTTAGGGTGGCAACTACGGCCTGAGTTTCAACAGGATCTTCACCAGCTTCTACGACGCCCTTTACGGCATAATTAATCATTTGCTGACGGTATTTGGCGATATCGTCCAAACTATATGACAACGATTTACTAGGGAGCATCAAAGGTAAGATGACACTGGGAACGATTAAACTCAAAACAATGACGGTTGCTGCAATAAAAATAATATCGTTTCGAAATGGAAAGTCGGCGCCTTTTAGTAGCAATGGAATTGAAAAGGCCATTGATAAGGTGATGGTTCCGTGGATACCATTAATAGCGATCAAAAAGCGATTTAAGCTTTGCGCTTCAGGCCGAATTCGAATACTTGCCAGTCGAAATGTTACCCATAAATAACGAATAATAATCATTGCGATATAAAGCAAAATTCCAATTAAAATTAAATAACCCATTGAACCAACTTCGCGTCCGTTGTTGGTAATATCATAAATTACGGTGGGTAATGAAACTCCAAGCAAGATAAAAACGAAACCATTCATTAAGTTCGTAAATATTTCAAAAGTGGTTTTTGAAACGACTTGAGTCTTTGTCGAAGTTAAACGTAGGGATTTGGACTGTGTACTTTGAATTAGTCCGGCCGCAACAACCGCTAGAATGCCGGAAGCTCCGAATTCTTCTGCAATTAGATAAATTGCGAAAGGTTTAATGATGTTTATTGGAACGACAACGTTAGGATTATCAATGTTGGTTTCAATAAGAAGCAACTGAAGTCGAATGAATAACCATCCAATAATCCAACCCACTAGAAGTCCACCGAAAAAAACGTACAGATAGTTCAAAATGCTCATTAATGGTGAAAATTGTCCGGTGTTGAACGCCGTAAGCGCTAGGTCGAACGCCACGATTCCGCTGGCGTCATTGAAAAGGGACTCATTTTTCAAACTTAGCATGGCTTCATTGGGAATTTCAAGGTTTTCGGTAACCGAAGATACGGCGACCGCATCTGTTGGTGTAATAATCGAAGCGAGCGCAAATGCTAATGCTAGAGGGATGCCGGGGAGCAGGGTGTATCCTAAGTAACCAACCAATATGATAGTGGTGATTGCTAAACCGATTGCTAATGAAAAGGTGTTTCCAAGCGTCAGCTTAAGTTTGTTGATGTTGGTATTCATGCCATCGTAGTACATTAAAGGAGCAATGATTGCTAACATAAATATTTCTGGATTTAGGTTAAAATGGTTAAAGTCGGGGACTAGGGATAAGGCCAAGCCAATTAATATTTGTACAATTGCTCGGGGTAAAAACTCGATTTTTGAATCGAGAACATTGGAGAGTGTTGCAGCAGTAATTAAAATTAAAATAAAAAAAACGACGGACAATTCAAATCGACTCCTTTGTTTGTTCTTTAATTAAGCGTAACAAAAAGCCATGGGAAAATCGATTCCCATGGCCAATTAATTCTTAAGTTAGTGGTTAATTTTTAGCAAATAAACTTGAGAGATACTTCATGAAACGTTCAAGATAAAAGTCGGCATCCACATTTAAGGCGACCGTGACGTTTGGATTTTTTTCGTTTAAGCGAGCGGGGTCACCAATTGTTCTTCCCCACATTTCATCAGTTGTATCAACAAACATGTTAAGGTCCATGGCCGTTGAAAATGATGAATCAAGGGCAATTCCGACTGCCAGCGGATCATGTAAAGCACATCCGCCCAAGTGAGGGCTAGTAATTTTATAGACATCGATGTAGTAATCCACAATATCAGCAAATTTACTACCGGCATTGGTGTTGAGATCACGCCAAAGCTGCGTTTCTTTTTTAGTAAGTAGGGTTCTTAAGGTAACATCTAAGCCAACCATGGTTAAATTGGTCTTACTTCTAAAGACTTCATTTGCGGCATGGGGATCTTGATTAATATTAGCTTCTGCAACAGGAGATACATTTCCAGGAACGGTTAGTGCGCCACCCATAATTGTTACGTTTCCAATCAAGGTTGCTACTTCTGGATCTTTTCGTAAAGCAAGAGCAAGGTTAGTCAGGGGACCAGTAGGCACAAGAATTAAATTAGAATTGTACTCATGTGCAGCCTCGATAATAAAATCGACTCCTGATTTTTCTTCTAAAGCGCGGCTTGGATCAGGTAATTGAACTTCACCAATTCCGTTTTTTCCGTGGATCTGTGCACTAATTGGCATAACTTCAAAGCTATCTGTTGTTTGTGAATGTTCTTCACCAAGAAAGACAGGAATATCGGTTCTTCCAAGTAATTCAAGGATCCTTAGGCTGTTTAGTCCCGCATCGGGAGTTAATACATTACCATAAGTAGCAACAATCCCAATTAAATCAACATCGGGAGCAGCCAAAGCGTAAGCAATTGCCATTGCGTCATCAATACCGGTATCTAGATCTAAGATCATTTTTTTATTTGCCAAAAGAACCCCTCCGAAATAAATAATTTATGTATTAGATACAAGTTAATCATACGAAAATAAAACTCAAAAAACAATGCTTTGCTTTCTTTTTTATAGGAGAAGCTGGTAATATATTCGTTGGATCATAAAAATTAAAATTGATTTTAAGAAAAGGGAGCAAAATCAATGGGCGAAATATACGATATTACAATTATTGGAGCCGGACCAGCGGGATTATTTGCTGGATTTTACGCGGGAATGCGGACCGCGAAGACGCAAATCATTGAAAGCCTTCCACAAGTTGGAGGACAAGTTGCGGCGTTATATCCCGAAAAGATGGTTTATGATGTTGGCGGGTATGCGGGCGTTAAGGCAGCTACTTTAGCAAAAGAGCTGGAAAAACAGGCACAACTGGTCAATACGGAGATTCGGTTGAATGAAACGGTAATTGATATTCAAAAAGAACAGGATTTTTATCACATAAAAACAACGGTAGCTGAATACGACACAAAAGCAATTTTATTAGCGACTGGAAATGGAGCATTTAATCCACGAAAATTGGCAGTCGAAGGAATTGAAAGTTTGGAAGATACAAAAGTATTTTATCATGTGCCAGATTTTGAACACTTTATGGATCAAGACGTTCTAATTGCAGGTGGTGGAGATTCAGCGATTGACATAGCACTCATGCTGGAACCGATTGCTAAAAATGTTAGCCTTGTCCATCGTCGAAACCAATTTCGAGGGATGGAACGGAGCGTTGAAAACCTAAAAAAATCATCAGTTAATGTTTTAACGCCATATTTGATTCATGATATAAAAGATGATGGCGAGGGGATTGAAGTCCAATTACGAGAAATAGGAACCGAAGCAGCGAAAGACATGCACTTTGATAAACTAATTGTTAACTACGGTTTTACTTCTAGTAATAAGATTATTAAGGGATGGCAGATCGATTTGGATCAAGAGCATCGAATGTTTTCGGTTAATAATTTAATGCAAATTAATCAAAAAAACATCTATGCAATTGGTGACGGTGTCGAATATCCCGGGAAGCTACGCCTGATTGCGACGGCCTTCGGTGAAGGGCCGGTAGCAATTGATCAAATTATGAGTGATTTGTATCCTGGTAAGCGGGGTCCAGTGCATAGCACTTCAATGTTTGAAAAGTAAGAAAAATAAATTAATCCAAATAAAAAAGTTCGCGATTGGAATGTGACCTGTACCCCAGAAGTTAAAG
>NZ_JQBX01000008.1 GCF_001437075.1 Pediococcus stilesii | reverse complement strand
CGGTCTGTTATTGGGTGCTTACAAAGCTATCAATCAATTTTCCATTACAATTTAGTAAAAAATAGGAGTTGAGGTAAACTAAATTAATCCTCAACTCCTATTTTACTACTTTTTGTATATTTAACTTCTAACCACTTTTTTAATTAATTCGGGATCAAAGTTTCCGCTCTTAAGCATGGCAATTTCCAGTTTATATGGAGAATGCTTCTTACCATCTTCGTCCTTAACTAAGGGCGTTTCAAGAATTTTAGGAACCTTTTGCAAGGCTGGAAAATTTGCAATATAGTTTAAAGCATCAAATCCAATGGTTCCAAAACCTAAATTATCATGGCGATCTTTATGGCTACCCATCTCATTTTTTGAATCATTTAGATGGACTACGCCGATTCGTTCAATGCCAATTACTTGATCAAATTCTTCAGCTACCTCATCAAAATGGTTTTTGACATCATAACCAGCGTCGTTGGTATGACAAGTGTCAAAGCAAACTGAGATTTTATCCTTTAAGTTAACCCCATCAATGATTTGCTTAATTTGTTCAAAGCTAGTTGCAACTTCAGTTCCCTTACCAGCCATGGTTTCGAGTGCAACCTTGACTCGTTGTTCAGGGATCAAAATTTGATTTAACCCCTTAACAATCGAATCAATCGCAGCGTCTACTCCTGCTCCAACATGAGCACCCGGATGCAGTACCAATTGTGATGCACCTAAAGCATCCGCCCGTTGAACTTCACTTTTTAGGAAATTAACTGCAAACTCAAAGCTTTCTGGTTTAAAAGTATTCCCAAGATTGACAATATAAGGTGCATGCACCACGGTATCCTTAAAGTTGAACTCTTTAAGCAACTTTTGCCCCTCATCAATTCTTAGTTCCTCAATTGCTTTTCGACGGGTATTTTGGGGAGCACCCGTGTAAATCATTAAAGCGTTGGCTCCATTTTCAACGCTTGTTTCTGCAGAACCTAAAAACATTTTTTTACCACTCATACTAACGTGTGATCCAATAATCATTTTACGATTCCTCCATATCCCACTTTTTGAATAACCTGCTTAGCAGCCGTCCCCTTCTCCCAACTGACAAACCGTTCGGCAAATTGATTAAACCGTTTAGGATCCGGTTCTTTAAAATCCGTTTTAACTAAAGATCTTATCTGTTCTAGAAGTTCATCCTCATTTTGAACAATTGGACCGGGTAGCTCTGTGTAATAGTCAAAATAAAAGCCACGTAAATCGTCACGATAATAGTCCAAATCGTACGCGAAAAAAAGCATTGGGCGTTTAAGGATTGAAAAATCAAACATGACAGAAGAGTAATCCGTAATCATTACATCCGTAATCAAATAGATTTCATTCATATCTGATTCAGAGTCAATGATTACCCGATCTTCGAAACCACTAATATCAATCTTGTCCGTCACTAAATAGTGTGGTCGGATTAACAAGATTGTATCATCTGGAAGAGCGTTCATTATTTTTTCTAATCTAAAGTGCCAACGAAAATGATAATGGCCCACGCTGATAAAATCATCCTCTCGCCAAGTTGGCGCATATGTAATTACCCGTAAATTTGGATTACCAACCATCCGTCTTTTTAGATTTTTGACATCAGTGGCGGTGTTTTTTTGAATTAACACGTCATTTCGTGGATATCCTGTTTCTAAAAATACATTCTGAAATTTAAACGCGCGTTTAAAAATCGTCTCGGAATATTGATTTGCAGCGATTAAATAATCCCACCGTTGGGCTTCTTTAACGAATTCCGTCAGATACTTTTCACGACTATTTCCGGGCAGCTTTACCTGTTCCATGTCCAATGCAAGATGTTTTAGCGGTGTTCCATGCCAGGTTTGGACATAAACCGTTCGCTTGTTTTTTTTCCACCACGTTGGCATTCTTGAATTAAAAATCCAAAACCTAGCCGTTGCTGAAATCCATATCCATTTCAAAGACCATCTTTTTACTATTTTAGCCTCGGGATATTTCCGAGTTAGATCACCGTATAGCTGTCCTTTAACACCCCAAAATAATTGTCCCGTGGCATCCGGAAAATCGTTAACCATCTGATCATAAATTGCCTTGGGATTATCCGTTAGTCCCTTCCCATTAAAACTTTCAAATAAAACCCGTTTCTCGTTAGTCGGAAGTAATGTGAGAATACTATTTAAACCGATTAAACCGTACCTAATCCAAATTTTAATCGTTTTTTTTAGACTATTCATTTAGTATCTCCTTAATTTGGCGAATTAATCGCGCACCCGATTTTCCATCATTAAGTGAATTCCAGTTTTGATTTAACTTTCGGATAACATTTTTAGCCGAACTATCGCGTTGAATAGCATAATTAAGCTGCGTAACATTTTTAACTAATTTATCTGCAAAAGCACGCTTAAAGTCTTGTTGAATTCCAACACTTCGTTCAAATTCATGTAAATCGTATGTAAAGAAAATCACAGACTGAGCATTTTTTAAAAGACTAAAATCAAAAGCAATTGAAGAATAGTCAGTAACCAAAGTATCTGTCACACACAGCAATTCTTGAGTTGTAATCGAATGCGGTAGTGTTACAACTCTTTTGGGAGCTAAGGATGCAATTTTTTGTTCGATCTGCTTTAAATGCGGATGTAGTCGAAGCACTAAAATTGCATCCTCCGGAACAACTAGTTCATCCCAATCCTCTGGCAGAGTGTACGTAACGTTTTTTCGATAAGTTGGTGCATACAGTATGACGCGCCGCTGATTAAGCTCAGGACAAACACTTTGAATTCGTGATTGTGATTTTTGAATCCATTCTTGATTGAAATATTTATCAGTTCGAGGATAGCCAATTTGATCAATCTTTTTGGAATCAACGTGCCAGCTTTTTTGAAAAACCTGCCCCATCTTTTTTGATCCAACTACAATTTGATCAAAACTATCATATACTTTTTGAAACCGATTTTGATCCTCCTTGGCGCGGTGATAAGTACTTGGATCTTCCCAGCCAAACGCCTTAATTGCACCATTAGCATGCCAAATCTGAAAGAAAAACTTACCACTCCTTTTAAAAATAGCACTCAGCTCTGGATAATAATTATCAAAAATTGCCACCCGCGACAACTGAACGCCTTTGACAAAATTAACTATTTGATATTTTTTAAACTCAATAGCATTAACAATGGTTCCAGCATTTTTCATCCGTGCAATATTGCTCTTTAAACCAGATTCATAAACGATTAATACTTGATCTGCTCCGAAGGTCGCACTTAGTTCTTCTAAAAAATCTTCATTGCCAGCAAAGCTCATAAAATAGGCCACTTTAAAAGGATTTTTTTTAAAACTAAAAACTAAGCTTACCAGTCGAACCAACAATAAATATATTCTTTTCAAAATTAAAGCTCCTTACAACGTTGGTTCATAAAAATGTCCCAAGATTCTAATTGTATCCGTGATACTTACGAAAGCATGTGGATCAGATACTTGCATTGCTGTTTCTAATTCCGGCATTTCATAGCGTGAAATAATCGTGAATAATACCGTTTTTTCCCTATGGTTATAGGCTCCCTCGGCTCCATGAACAATTGTTATTCCCCGCCGCATATTATTCTGAATACTATCAATCACACTTTTAGGTCGATCAGTAACAATCATGACCTGCATTTTTTGCTGTCTTGTATAGGTCATATCCATAACTTTAGCGTTAACAATTAATCCGATTGTTGAATAAAAGGCATACGGCCATCCATACAAGAAACCAGCGGCAGCGACAATTAATATGTTGAAAGCAATATTAATACTTCCAATACTGTGTCCGGTTTTACGTAAAATGGTAATCCCTAAGATATCTAACCCACCGGTTGAAATCCCATTTTTAAGTGCTAATCCAGTTCCGTACCCATTAACTGCACCACCAAAAATAGCGCAAATAATTGGATCCGTCGTTAGCGTCATTGGATGAATCACTTTCATCATGATACTAGCTAAACCAACTGAAACAATTGTAAAAACTGTAAATCTTGGACTGATTGCTTTCCAAGCTAAGACAAATAAAGGAACATTTAAAACAAATAAAAGTATTGCAACTGACACATTTAAGGACGCAAATCTTCCTAATACGGTTGAAACAACCTGCGCAGCTCCAGTGATTCCAGACGCATAGATGTGACCCGGAGACCAAAAAAAGTTCATAGCAATTGAAACAAGTATTGCATAGATAAATGATGTCGATATTCTAGCAAAATATTGGTGACGTTTTACAATTTTTTTTATTTGATGATCCAATTTATTATCAATCTCTTTCTTAGTTTATTTGACTTAATTAATATAACATTTTAAACACTAGGAAATGAAGTTTTCAGCTGATAAATCTTATTTTCCTTAAAAACTTTTCGATTATTTTTTACCAAGTTAGTGTTGTACTTTTCGGTTTAAGTCCAAGAAAAAAACATGAATCTGAGATTAGATTCATGTTCCTTTACCGTTAAACCCAAAGTATTTTAGTCTTCTGGTTTACGAATATCAATATCTAATGATAATTCTTCTAGTTGTTGCTCAGAAACCTTGGTTGGTGCTTCTGTCATTGGTTCAGAAGCCCTTGAATTCTTAGGAAACGCAATAACATCACGAATATTGTCTCGTTTCGCAAGAAGTCTAGCGAAACGGTCAAGTCCAATTGCTAATCCACCATGTGGTGGGAAGCCATAGTCTAACGCTGTTAAGAGATAGCCAAATTGATCATTCGCCTTTTCTAAACTAAATCCTAATGCTTTCAACATTTTTTCCTGTAATTCGCGTGTGTTAATTCTAATCGATCCCCCACCGAGTTCAAGACCATTTAAAATAATATCGTAGCTTTGCGCATGCGCTAAATGAGGATCCTCACCATCATTTAAATAATGCACATCTTCTTCATTTGGCATCGTAAACGGATGATGTGCTGCCACCCAGCGTTGATCGCCTTCATCGTAATCGAATAATGGCCAATCAACGACCCAGAGGAAGGCAAATTGATCCTCATCGATTAGATTAAATCTTTTCGCTAGTTCAACTCGAAGATATCCCAAAGTGTCACTAACAACTTTTGCTCGATCAGCCGCAAATAATAGCAAGTCGCCTACTTGGGCCCCAGTTTGTTTAATAACTTCCTTCTCAGTGTCCTCATCAAAGAATTTGGCAACTGGTCCGCTAAATCCGTCAGCAGTTATCTTGAGCCAAGCAAGTCCTTTAGCTCCGAAACGTTCCACATACTTACCCAGTTTATCAATATCTTTACGTGACATATTCGCTGCGCCATCCGGAACCGCAATAGCCTTAACAGTACCACCATTTTTAATTGCGCCACTAAAAACTTTAAAGTCTGAATCAGCAACAATCGAACTGATATCCTTCAATTCCATCCCAAAACGAACATCTGGTTGATCTGTACCAAAGCGATTCATTGATTCTTGCCATGAGATCCGTTTAAAAGGCAATTTAACGTCTATATCCAGTGTATCTTTCATGACCCGCGCGATGAGGCCTTCTGTAATATCTTGAATCTCTTCAGCGGTTAAAAAGCTTGTTTCTAAATCGATCTGAGTAAATTCTGGCTGACGATCTCCCCGCAAGTCTTCATCACGGAAACAGCGCGCAAGTTGATAATATCGGTCAATTCCCGCACCCATTAACAATTGTTTAAAGAGTTGTGGTGATTGAGGAAGTGCGTAAAAGTGTCCTGGATAAACTCGTGAAGGGACGAGATAGTCTCTAGCACCTTCTGGAGTTGACTTAGTTAGATCGGGTGTTTCAATATCTAAAAATCCCTGCTCGTCAAGATAACTGTGTACGGCTTGCGTAATTCGGTTACGAATTTTTAATCCCTTTAGCATTTCTGGACGACGAAGATCCAAATAACGATATTTCATCTTCAGCTCATCTGATGCGCTTACTCCATCCTCAATGTCAAAAGGAGGCGTTTTAGCAGTATTTAATATTTTAGCTTCTTGAACTTCAACTTCAATTTGTCCGGTCTTCATCTTGGGATTGACGTCTTTTTCTTGGCGCTGCTTAACCAATCCGGTAACTTCGATGACGTATTCATTTCTGAGTTGATCGGCCACTTTTAATGCTTCCGCCGAAAATTCGGAACTAAATACTAGTTGAACGATTCCTTCGCGGTCCCGAAGATCAATAAAAATTAGTTGTCCAAGGTCCCGTCGCTTTTGAACCCATCCCTTTAAAGTAACTTTTTGTCCAGTATATTGCTGATCCACTAGTCCAGCATACGTTGTTCTCTTCATTGATTTCCCCTCTTATTTAAGTAAATCTTTTAAAGTACGAATTTCTTTTAGTGCAATTGTTTGTTCGTCACCAGTCATCATGTTTTTTAGTTTGAAAACATGATCATTCATTTCTGATTCACCAACGGTTACCACAAATTTAGCGTTTAACTTATCGGCCGACTTGAATTGTGCCTTGGGTTTACGATCCAGATAATCTTGTTCTGTTGCGAATCCCATTTGACGTAGTTCATGCACAATTTTAAGTGTTTCATTTTGAACTGCATCACCAATCCCAACAACGTAAAAATCTAATTGCTTAGTCTGTAACATGTCTTGCGTTTCTTCATTTAGTAAAAGAAGCAAGCGCTCGACTCCTAAACCAAAACCAACCCCAGGTACTTCTGGGCCGCCCAGTTCTTCAACCAAACCATTATAGCGACCACCGGCACAAATTGTTACTTCTCCTTTGCCCAGTGGTGAATTTGCAACCATAATTTCAAAAATAGTGTGATTATAATAATCCAGCCCACGAACCATAGTCGAATCCACGATATATTCAATTCCGAGCGCTTCTAGTTGGTTTTTAACGCTCTCGAAGTGTTCTCTAGCGTTATCAGTTAGATAATCCAGAATTTCGGGTGCGTCTGCGACAAATTTTTGATCATTTTTATCCTTGCTATCTAAGACGCGCAATGGATTTTTATGTAAGCGTTCTTTAGAATCATCACTTAACTCATCATAGTGAGGTTCTAAATAATCAATTAGCGCCTGACGGTAATTATCACGGCTTTCTTTATCACCAAGTGTATTGATAACAAGTTTCAGTCCCGTTACCTTAACTTTTTTCAGAAAATCCATGGCCATGGCAATCGTTTCTACATCCATTTTAGGACTTACGCTCCCAAATGCTTCCACTCCAATTTGATGAAATTCGCGTAAACGTCCTGATTGTGGGCGTTCATAACGAAACATTGGACCCATATAGTATACTTTAACCGGTTTTTGATGTTCTGGACCATATAGTTTATTTTCAACAAAGGCCCGAACTACCCCAGCCGTTCCTTCGGGGCGTAATGCAATGTGTCGACCACCCTTGTCGTCAAAATCATACATTTCTTTGGTCACAATGTCTGACGTGTCTCCAGCGCTTCGTGAAAAAACTTCAAAACTTTCAAAAATGGGTGTCCTAATTTCATCGTAGTTATATAATGCAAATGTTTCCCGTGCATTTTTTTCAACAAACTGCCACTCGTTTGAATATGGTGGTAAGATATCGGCCGTTCCTTTTGGCTTTTGATATTTCATTTTCATTCACCTCAAATTTTTTTAAAGAAAATAATAAAAGACGCCCTTGCATTAACAAGGGCGTCTTTACGCGGTACCACCTTAGATTTTATACTCTACAGCACGTTTAAAGGGTGCCAACCAATCTCCGAGGTGTCTTCAATACGACCCATGTACTCTTTTTCATCAACCGAGTTCTCTGAAACATGTAATCAATATTTAATAGTCCTTTTCACCGATTTATATTAACTTTAGTATAAAAGTACTAAAAAAAATTCAATTAGTCAAGGCTGATTCTTCACAAAAATCCCCCATTATCTTTGATATAATGATTAACAGATATAAATAAATAAGTGAGATTAAATATGAATAAAGAAATTATTTTAAATTTTATTAAAAGAAATGTAATTCAAATTATTATTTCAATAGCATTTATAATTATTGCAGTTGCCTTGGTCACGCCGCTTTTTAATTCCAAAAAAGTTTATGTTGGTTTAGACCAAGTAGCCATTCGTTCATCAGCTAGTCGAACTTCTAAGAAGATTGGTGTTCTTGATCAATACCAAAGCGTCAGCGTTTTATCAGAAACAAATAACTGGTATCGCATTCGATATGATGATTCTAAAATTGGTTGGATTCCCTCGTGGATCACAAATCGATCATTTGCCAAGGGACAAAAGCAGACCCCACTTTCCGAATCGATTATCGTTATCGATCCCGGACATGGCGGGACGGACTCCGGAGCTCTAGGAATCGATCAGTCACATGAGGAGAAAAATTACACTTTAAAGACCTCTAAAGCGATCGAAACTAAATTAGATCAAGCCGGAGCAAAAGTTATCATGACCCGTAATAATGACAGTTTTGTGGATCTTGCTCCTCGTCCTCAAATTGCTAATAAGTCTAACGCAGATGCATTTATCAGTATTCATTATGATTCTTCGAACACAAACAACTCGGGTACCGGAGATACTACATATTATTACCATGACAATGGTTCCATTCAGTTGGCCCAAGCCATTAATAAGCAGCTGATTAACTATATACCGCTCTACAATCGAGGAGTTAAATTTGCCAATTATCAAGTTTTAAGGGACAACAAGCGTCCGGCAATTTTGATTGAAGGTGGATATATCAATACTGACTCTGATTTCAAGGTTCTTTCAAGTTCATCTTATCCTAAAAAAGTTTCAACGGCCGTCTATAAGGGTCTAACTAATTTTTTAACAAATAATTAGTGATTTCTAAAAATGTGGTTGCTTCAAACTCCGGATGACTGCTTACTTCAATTATTTGATCTGGATCAAAGAGGATTCCTTTAATACCAGCATTATGTGCGGCATCGATATCTAAGTTTCGATCGCCAATCATATATGCTGTTTTTTTATCAACATCATTACGTCGAATTAAATAATCGAGTGATGCTGGGTCTGGTTTCCGAGGGAATGTCATGTCCCCAGTCACAAAATCCGTGAATAACTCCTTCAGTCGAAATTGATCTAATAGTTCAATTGCCGCTTGATTACGGTGCGTCAATAAATAATTGCGGCCGCCGGTCTGTTTTACTCTCGATAATAATTCATCGACATACGCGAACGGTCGACTTTTTACGAGGATTTCAGACTCATGGTGGCGGAAAGCCTTTTCTACAATTACCTGGTCGACTCCATTTTCTTTTGAAAAAATTTTCAAAGCGTGCCCTAAGGAACCCTGACGCATTTGCCTGTACACTTGTTTTTCGTCAACTCTGACGTCAAATGTTGAAGCCATGGTGGCAAAAGCTTCAACCATTGCTGGGTATGTATCAAAAAGTGTTCCATCAAAATCATAAAAAATGTCCATTTATGTATTCCTCCATAATAAAAAAGCCGAGAATTAACCATCTCGACTCAAATTTTTATTCCTTATTTTGCGTATCTAAAAGAATCGTGACCGGTCCGTCATTAATTAATTCAACCTGCATATCCGCACCAAACTTGCCTGTTTGAACATTCAACCCTGCCTTCTGAACACTACTATTAAATTCATCAAATAATTCAGAAGCTCGTGCAGGGTTACCAGACTTGGTAAAACTAGGACGATTTCCTTTTTTGGTTGAAGCAAACAATGTGAATTGTGAAATTGACAGAATTGATCCCTCAACATCTTTGACAGAAAGATTCATTTTACCATCCGCATCTTCAAAAATCCGCATATTCACAATTTTGTGAGTTGCGTATTCAATGTCTGCAGACGTATCGTCATCATTAAATGCGACCAGGAGCATCAAACCCTGTTCAATACTTCCACTGGTCTCATTTGAAACTGAGACACTTGCTCGTGACACCCGTTGGATAACAACTTTCATAACAATTAGACCTCCGTTATTAATGCGTTGGACGTTTAACCACGTAGACGTCCTTCACGTTTTTAAGACTATCCATAACTCTTTCCAAATGAGCTAAGTTACGGACTCCAACAGTCATACTGATAACGACCATTCGATTATGATCTAATTTTCCGTTGACAGATGATAGTGTTCGAGTAGAGTTATTAACCGATTTTAATACATCATTAAGCATGCCGTTTCGATTATACCCTTGAACTTCAAGATCAGCTGAGTAATTTCCAGTTTCATCATCGGGATTTTCCCAACTAACTGAAATAATTCGTTCGCCTTGTTCCTCGGCATGTCGGACGTTAGGACATTCCGTTCGATGTACAGATACTCCACGACCTTTGGTAATATAACCAACAATCTCATCACCAGGAACAGGATTACAGCAATGGCTTAAGCGTACCAGTAAGTTATCTGCACCCTCGATGATAATTCCTTCCGAAGATGACTTCTTTTTCTTATTCCGGTTTTTGTTTTCATTTGAGATGGTTTCGTGGCTTTCCAAAAGTTGTTTTTGGGCCTCTCGTTGACGGTCTTCTTCAGCCTGTTTTCTGACATCCTTAGTTAAACGATTAGCCACCCCCACGGGCGCCAAATCTCCAAAACCAACCGCCGCAAGTAAATCGTCGACTTGTGAAAAGTTCAATTTATCTGCGATCACTTTTAAATGTGGTTCATCCATTAAAACTGCAGGATCATACCCCGTTTGTTCCAATTGTCGGGTTAAAATATCGCGACCCTTATCCACATTTTCCTCGTGATCTTCTTGACGGAAAAATTGCTTAATTTTATTTCGTGCTCGTCGCGTTGAAACGAGTTTTACCCAGTCTCGGCTAGGTCCGACGGAGCTTTTTGAGGTTAAAATTTCCACAATATCACCATTTTTGATGGTGTAGTCAAGTGGAACAATTTTTCCATTTACCTTTGCCCCAGTCGCGTGGTTCCCAACCTCGGTGTGAATTGTATAGGCTAAATCAAGCGGTCCGGCTCCCTTTGGCAACTCATAAACATCACCTTTTGGAGTGAAAGCATAAACTCGATCCCCAAACAAATCACCCTTGACGCCTTCCATAAAGTCGGAAGCATCATTACTCTCATCCTGAAGTTCAACAATTTCTTTAAACCAATTCAACTTTGCATCAGTGGAATTTTGTGACAGTTCATCAGTAATACCTTCTTTGTAGGCCCAATGTGCTGCAACACCATATTCTGCGACCCGATGCATTTCTTCGGTTCTAATCTGAATTTCAAGTGGTCGCCCTTCCGGACCAACAACCGTTGTGTGTAATGATTGGTACATATTAGCCTTTGGCATCGCAATATAATCTTTGAAACGACCGGGGATTGGTTTCCATTTAGCATGAATGGCGCCTAAAACGGCATAACAGTCCCGAACCGAATCCGTAATTACACGAATCGCTAATAAATCGTAAATTTGGCTAAATTGCTTATGCTGATCAACCATTTTGCGATAAACAGAGTAAATGTGTTTTGGTCGACCATAAATTTCGGTGTGTTCCAGCTGTAAATCTTTAATAGCACTTTTTAATTCGGTAATTGCTGAATTAATATATCCCTCTCGTTGATTACGCCGTGAATTCATGAGATGAACAATTCGATAATACTGTTGCGGATTCAAATATCTCAGTGAAATATCTTCTAGCTCCCACTTAATCGTACTAATTCCCAAACGTTCAGCTAACGGCGCATATATCTCTAAAGTTTCATTTGAAATGCGACGCTGTTTATCCGGTCGTAAATGTTGTAGTGTTCGCATGTTGTGTAAACGATCGGCTAATTTAACAATGATTACCCGAATATCACGCGACATTGCTAACAATAACTTTCGATGATTTTCAGCTAATTGTTCCTGATTTGACTTATACTTAATTTTACTAATTTTTGATACACCATCAACGATTACGGCAACATCTTTGCCAAATAGTTCCTCAATGTCACCGAGTGTGATCAACGTATCTTCCACTGTGTCATGTAAAAATCCAGCGGATACTGTTTCCGGGTCCATTTTTAGGTTAGCTAAAATGCCGGCTACTTGGATCGGATGCATAATGTAAGGCTCGCCGGATTGCCGATACTGATCCTTATGGACATAAGACGCAAAGTCACATGCCTTTTGCACAAATGCAATGTGTTGATCATTCATATATTGACGACACATGTTCATAACATCATTTGCTGATAGTACTGGTTCTTTGGACATTAAAATCACCACCAACCTTTAAATACAATAAAAGCACGAAATCAAATGACTACGTGCTTAACTTTTATTAAATTTAAGTATACTTTTATTACAACTTAATTGCAATATTTAGCTGTTTGAGAGGTTATATGACAATAACTCGATACAAAAATAAACAATCGTAAAGTAATATGAATATCTTGGTAGGATGATGATTGCCCCAATCAAAAACAAAATTGGAAAAACAAATAAAAACAAAAAGTGTAGTCCATTTGATTTGATTAGATTACCAAAAGCATAACTGGCTAAAACATTAAAAACAATTAATAACCACAACACAATCATTACCGATGGTGTGTGACATAATTTTAAGATAATCGGTAATACCACTCCAATTAAAAATGCAAACAAAATATAACGCCAATGGGCTGAAAGAGCCATCACATTTAACTTTTTCATAATCATTTTCTCCACTATCTTAATTCAAATTGGTATGACAATGTTGCCATTACATACATTGGTGCCGTCTCGGCACGCAGAATTCTGGGACCGAGTCCAGCTAGGGTAAAACCACTTTGGGCGAATTTATCAACTTCTTCTTTAGAGAAACCGCCCTCTGGTCCAAAAACAGCTACTAATCGATCGCCTGGTGCAAGATTCGAAATAACTTTCTTAAAATTTGATTGTTCTCCTTGCTTAGCCGATTCTTCATAGGCAACCAAACGGTCATCAAAATCCATTTCAAGGAGTTGACTTTCTTCAACAATCTCAACGGTTGGAATCATTTGTCGATGCGCTTGTTCGGCGGCACTTTTAGCAACTTCCCCCAGTCGCTTTAACTTGCGTGCAGTTTTTGACTTAGCCCACTTAGCAACCGAATATCGTGACTCAAAAAACAAAAAATGTTGAGCGCCCAGTTCCGTCGCTCGTTTGATAATTTGTTCATTTTTATCACCTTTTGAAATTCCACAAGCGATGGTTACTTCAATTGGTAATTCGACAGCTTTGGTAATATCTTTAGTTGCCGTCAAAATTGTATTCGTCTGAATGTCAACAACCTTAGCTAAAAAAACGTGTCTTTTTGAATCAACGATTTCAACTTCATCCCCAATTGAGGAACGCAGCACTTTCACTAAATGATGCGAATCGTCAGAAGCCATCTGAAATTCATCATTGACGGTCAACGGGTGATCAATAAAATATCTTTGCATAACTTTTTAATCCTCTCGCCGATTGGTGGCAATGACCCCGCGCCATTCACCATAATATAAAACTTCCTCAACTTTAAGCCCATTTTCCTGAACGGTCTGTAAAATCAAATCAAGTTTATCATCAATAATTCCAGACATAATTAAGTATCCGTTTTGATTCAATAAATTTTTAGATTGCGGAATTAGCGGTACCAGTACTTCTGATAGAATATTTGCAACGATAACATCAACTGAACGACTAATCCCTTTTAATAAGTCATTTGGTCGCACAAGAATATCCTTTGCAATCGGATTTAAATCAAAATTTTCTTGGGCGGATTGTACTGCTACATCATCGACATCAAAGGCCTCCACCTCTTTTGCACCAAAATGCTTAGCTGCAATGCTTAAAACGCCGGATCCGGTTCCAACATCATACACACTTTCCTGACCTCGTAAATACAGTTCCAATGCTTGTAGACAAAGCCTGGTCGTCGGATGGGTTCCAGTTCCGAAAGCCATTCCAGGATCCAAACTGATAACTTTTTCATCCTGATCAACCGGTTTATAGTCACTCCAACTGGGCTTAACGGTTAAATATCGAGTGAGACGCACCGGATGGTAGTACTTTTTCCAAGCCGTCGCCCAATTATCATCTTGAACTGCGACCGTTGTCACACTTGCTTCACCAATATCGAGTCCGAAAGACTTTAATTCTTGAACTTTATTTTTTAATTCAGTGACAAGGGCTTTAATATCTGTCGAGTCGGGATAATATGCAGAAATAATGGCTCCTTCTGTAATATGTGGAATATCTTTTAATTCAAACAATTCACTTGGATTGCTCGCACGATAGTTTTCAAAATCTAAGGCGTCCTCAATTTTTACACCAACGGCACCGAGGCCGTCGAAAATGCTGCTTATTGCTTCGACGGCCTCGTTGGTTGTTTTAACGTTTACTTCGGTCCATTCCATGTGAAATCAGCTCCTATAAATATCTCATGTTAGATACTATGATACCATTTCAACGAAATTTTCGAAAAGTAAATTATTTTTCACTTAAAGCTTGTTGTGGGAGAATCAAGTTTAGAGCCACTCCCAACACGGTTGCCACGGCTAGTCCCGAAAAACTTAAGTTTCCAACATTGAAACTAGCATTACCAATTCCAATCACAAGAATTGATGCAGCAATCATTAAATTTCTTTTCTTATTAAAATCAACTTTTTCATCAATTAAAATTCTTAATCCATTAGCGGCAATTGTTCCAAATAGTAAAAAGCTAATTCCACCAATTACTGGGCTGGGAATGCTTTGGATCAGTGCGCTTAATTTACCAACGAAACTGAAGATAATGGCACTAACAGCTGCACCCATTAGAACGTAGACACTGTGAACTCTAGTCACAGCTAACACACCGATATTTTCACCATAACTCGTAACTGGCGGTCCTCCAATGAATCCGGCTACAATGGAAGCTAGTCCATCACCCGAAAGAGTTCGATGAAGTCCCGGATCTTTAAAGAAGTTACGATGCGTCAGAGTGTTTAAAACCATTATATGTCCCGTATGCTCGGTCATCGTAACAAACGCCAACGGCATCATACTAAGAACCGCACCGATATTAAAATGTAACTTATAATTTATAAATGGAATTTCAAATGCCGGAGCGGTTAGCCATTTGGCCTGCTCAACGCCTGATAGATCGACCACTCCCATCATTAATGCAAACAAATACCCCACTATTAGACCAAGTAGGATTGGAATTAAACTAATAAATCCTTTAAGGTACATGTTAAAAGCAATTGTTACTAGCAACGTAACCAATGCAATCATAAAGTATTTAATATCATAAACACTAGATTTACCAACTGTACGCATCGTGGCATCTGTGGCTGCCGTACCGGCTAAAGAAAGACCTATCACCATGATTATTGGTCCCACCACAATCGGTGGTAAAATTTTATCCAGCCAATCTGATCCCAATTGACTAATAACCAAAGCCACAACTAGGTAAACAACCCCAACTGAAATTGTTCCTTGAGCGATCCCTTCGTACCCTGTCGTTTTCATCAGCGCCATCATTGGAACGATGAATGTAAAACTTGATCCCATGTACGCGGGAATTTTAGCTTGGGTAATCAATATGTATAGTAACGTTCCCACCCCTGAACTAAATAATGCAATTCCGGGGTTTAACCCAACTAGGATTGGAACCAAAACCGTTGATCCAAACATCGCAAACATATGCTGGATGGACAACCCTAATAAATGCGGGAACGTCGGTTTATCATGAATATCCAATATTGCTTCTGGATTACGGTATTCCTCATGCTTTGACATAAATTTCGCACTCCTTTTCATAAATAAAAGCCTCTCAGATCGAATGTGATCCAAGAGGCTTCAGTAATCCCAGTTTTTTCGTTTATAAAACGAAATCTATACCGAACAATGAGCCTTTTGGCCTCACGGGACCAGCTTAAGGTTTCTTTAACTAATAATGATACTCATTATATTTAAGACCGTCAACAGTTTTATTTTACTTTTTGGTCTTCTTCGAATGATGCTTGCGACGACGTGTGATATTTGTCACGCCGTCTTCTTCGGTTAGATGTTTCTTTAAATATGTTAATAAATCACTTTCACGATGAAAAATTCGAGGGTGCTTTTGTTTATGCAAGCGTAAATCAATTTCATTAATTTTAATTCGTCCAGTCCACGTATGCGTATAATTAATGATAATTCGATTATTTAGTTCATCCTTGCCAAATTTAAAAACATAAACACTCTCTGGTGTCATCATTGGTCGAATATATTTTTTACTATATTGGAGCTGGTTACTCCTTAAAAATTGTTTTGTTTTTTTTAAAATCTTCAATCACCTCGACTTATTCAATCTATTAATTCCGCTATGTATGATTATTAATTCTATCCCATTCAATCATAAAAGTAAAATTAATTGACGCCGATTTAACAGTTATTATCTATCTTTTTAAACCCGTTAAAAAGTCCACAAAAAATGGTTATCGGTAACGGATTAAATTTCTTTAAATGCAATAATAATTCTTTTTTTATCTAAAATTCCTATTACATAAATAACGTTACAGTGGTCGCTTCATTGAAAAACTTTCACCAAGAGTGGCATAGTTAGGTCCCGCGATCCGAGCAAGTGGATTTAATTGTTTAATATTAACGTGTAAACTTTCTTTATCCAATATCTTTTCGTCGAAATAAAAATCAGTTATACGCATAACCAATAAATCCGTCATAATTCGAGCTTCTTCATCTTTAATTGGGAAATGGTCATACAGTTTTGTTTCAAATCTAACCTTCGGCTCCACCATAGCCGGAACTTCAATAGTATTACTTTTAATCAATGACAAATTGATCAAATCCAGCTCACTTTGATCTTTTTCTAACGTAGCTGCCGTTTGATTCATCGGTTGTGCCAGCTCCTCACCGACTAGATGAATCACCGCTTCCTTACGATCTATCACGTTTTGAGCGGTATCTTTAGGTTGTTCGTCGGCTTTTCTTCCGATAGCTAACGTGACTAGAGGAATTGAAGTTGGCATTGTTGAAAAATAGCTAAAAGGTGCAACATTTAAAATGTCCTTTCTTGATAAGGTATTGACCCAGGCAATTGGTCTAGGAACCAAGCTTCCTGAAATTAGTTTGTAATTTTCGGCCGGCGTCAAACTGTCGCTCTTTAAATGAATCATAATTAACTTGTCTCCGTAAAATTTTTTTGTAAAAAGATTTTGAATAACTGTAGCATTCGAGCATCACTTCTTTGCTGCATTTCTGGATGCCATTGATAAGCCGTGATCTTTTGGCTGTCATTTTTAAAAGCTTCAACAACCCCATCAGCGGCAACTGCCGTTATGGTTAATCCCTTACCGATCTTTTTTATCGCTTGATGATGTAACGAATTCACTTTAGTCGAATTTCCTAAAACTGATTGTAATTCTTCATCAACTATTTTAATCATATGACTAGGAATCTCGTTTTTTATCGCAAGTCGAGTTTGATCGTGCTCAATGCGAACTTTGCCTTTAATTAGTGACTCATCTTGATAAAGTGTTCCGCCAAAATAAACATTTACTAATTGTGCACCTCGGCAGATAGCAAATATCGGCTTTTTTTGTTGAATAGCAATTTCAATTACTTTTAATTCAAAGCTGTCCCTCGATGCTGAGGTCACCCCCAACAAATCACTTTCAGGTTCTCCATAAAGTTTAGGTTGAACATCTTGTCCTCCTGGTAAAATCAATCCATCAACCTGGGACAAATACTGAGTTGCATCTCCGGGATCCGTAATTGGAATTAATATCGGTAACGCCCCTGACTCAATAACTGCGGCTACATTTCCCTGCATCGTATACGTTAACTCTTCATTAGCAAATGCCGGCTCTTTCTTTAAAAAACGATTTGCAACAATTCCTATCCTAACTTTCTTCATACTCAACGCCTCACTCATGCTTTGCTATTTTTATCGTTCCGGCTATTATAGTATGTATTTTTGAAAAAAGCACTCGGAAACGATTTAAAGAGGCGTTGGATTACGCTCTATTTTATGATCTTGCCGCTTCTAATAAAAATGTGACCTAAATTAAAGGCAAGTTACCATGTACATTCATTATATTAAATTTTTTAGTTTGCAGATAAAACTAAAAATATTAATGCGGTTAAAATTATTTTACCCTTTTAGTACTCGAAAAATTTGTGCCATAAATCCATTGATCAAGACGATTTAGCGTACATAACTTGTAAGAATAAATAATTTTCACAAACTACTTAATAATTTGGTACGTATATTGATATAATGTTAAGATAACATTCATTTAATTCAGCGATTCAAACCCCTTTTAATTTTGTTTTTTGGTTTAAACATTCGGATACACGAATGAATACATTGTTAAAAGCATTTACCCTACGACCAAACTCTGATCGTCGTTAAAAGCTGTACATATATTTTGGAGGAATTATTTATGAGTAAGAAAATCAAAGATGAGAACGGAAATGTTTACGTTCAGAAAAAACCGTTCTACAAACGTGTTTGGTTTTGGATTTTAGCAATTATTGTAGTTATTGGTGTTGGTGGAGCCATCGGCGGAGGTACAGATGATAATGGCGGTACAAAGGTCAGCTCTTCTAAAACAAGTAGTAAAAAAGCCACGCCTAAGTATTATAAGCTTGGTGATACTGTTAAAGTTGGAGACGTAACATACACACTTAAGTCTGTTGAAACAACTCAAGAGCGTAACGAGTTCGAGGATGAAAAACCGGCTAACGTCATTAAAGTTGTGTATCATGTTAAAAATAATAGCGATGATGATTTGCCTGTAGGCGCTGATTTAGATGCTTATGATGCAGATAACAATAAAATGAAGACTTATCCTGTCGATGGTGTGACCATGGACGCCGTTGCAGCTGGAAAAGAAATGGATGTCACAGAAGGATTTGGATTGAAAAAGTTAGGAAAAGTTGAACTACAATTTGCTCCACTTGTTTCAATCAAAAAAGCGGCTAAATTTCAGATTGATGTAAAGTAATTCAATATACATTTGAAGGAGTTATCCATGTTTAATTTTTCAGTTAGTATATTACTCCTTCAGATTTAAATTCATGTAAAAATAGATTCACGTTTTAATAAGGCCAAAATTCCTAATGTTGTTTTTTGATATATTCCACCGGGTGTTGTTAGAAACAGTACCTGGTTAAAAAACGTTTTGGACGTTGGAATCGATTCAAAATTTAGGGTTTGGCCTTTACTTATTGCCTTCATTTATTTTAATGATATCCGTACCAGACTTAAAACGTCCTGCAGCAAAAGAAAATAATTTATTATTACTCTCGTTCGTCTTGGCAACAAGATTAATACGACCAAACTTATCTGATCGTCGTTAAAAGCTGTACATATATTGGAGGAATTATTTATGGAAACTTTCTTAGCTTTTACATTTTTGGGAGGATTAATCGTACTACTAGTTGGAGCAATTATATTCTTTATTGATTATGCCCAAAAAAGAGAGAAGAAAAAATCATTAACTATTGTTGTAGTCGGCATGGCTTTGACCGTCCTATCTTTTGGCGGTGAGGCATTAATAATTCAACACAACACTAAAGTCGCTCAAGTGCGAAAAGATGAACTGCTGGTAGAGAAAAAGAAGAAGGATAAAAAGTTTAAAAATACCGCATCAGATTTGCTGGCTAAATACTACGTCATATGGGGAGATTCAGAAGATTTAGGCAATTCCGTTAATAAAGACTGGGAAAACGCCATTGACGATGATCCTGAAGGTTTTGATGTTGAAAAAACTATTGATGATATCGAGAATAAGAACGATGATAAAATCACCGCAATTAATGATGGCATAGATGAATTAGATACATATTTAGATATACTAAAGAAAAATGACACTGGAAGGTATAACTATAAAGACTTTGAAAAAGCCAACGATAATATATCCACTTTATCAGATTTGGTAACCTCTCCCTCTGGAAGTTATTCGAGTTTCGGAACTAAATTTTCAGATGATGATGATGCAGTATCTAAAAGTTTCGATGATATACAAAAAATTGTTGAGCAATGATTAGTAATTAATAGTCATCCTATCTCACCTCAGTACCAAGGTAGAGTTCGTCACTGTGGTTTAGTGGTTGTTTCCAAAATAGAAATAACCATAAAAAGCACATTCTCATCCCCGACCAAAGTTTTGAGAGGTGCTAACCCAATAAAAATAGCCTAACACCTTGATACGACAGGTGTTAGGCTGTTTTTATAACTAAGTTGCGTTTTTCATATTACCTTCTAATAACATACAAATAAGGAGAGTACAGGATTTGAACCTGCGCGCCGGTATTAGCCGGTTCGCCGGATTTCGAGTCCGGTGCATTACCACTCTGCCAACTCTCCATAACAGAATAATTTTAGCAAAAAAAATTACATAATGCAATATTAACCGTAATTTCATCGCAAAATTATTGTGCAAATTTAACTTAGTATTCCATTAGTCGCAGCATATCATAGTCTTTAATTTTTTCGCGACCATTTAAATCTTTTAGTTCAATTAAGAAGGCCGTCCCTACAACAATTCCTCCCAGCTGTTCTACCAAACGAATCGTTGCGGCAATTGTTCCCCCAGTCGCCAATAAATCGTCTGTAACAAGTACCTTTTGGCCAGGTTTAATGGCATCCTTTTGTAGATATAGTGCAGATTCGCCATATTCTAAATCATACGTTGCTTTAACCGTTTCACGAGGTAATTTACCTTTTTTTCTGGCCGGTGCAAAACCTACCCCTAACGCATAAGCGACTGGACATCCAACGATAAATCCACGTGCTTCAGGTCCTACAATCATCTCAACGCCCTTATCTCTTGCAAACTTAATAATTTCATCGGTTGCTTGATGATAAGCCTCACCATCCCCCATTAGAGGTGAAATATCTCGAAAAGTAACACCCTTTTCTGGAAAATCTTGGATACTTGCAACATAGTCACGTAAATCTAATGCCATTTCACGACACTCCTTTGTTATCAAACATTAATCAGTTGCTCCAGGATGGCCGAAAGCTCATTGCCATTACTATAAAGTAACTTCTCCTGGGTTTTAATTAATTCTTCTCGCTTCTTATATGCTGGTGCCTCATCCAATTGATGTTGTTGCACATCACTATTCACAAAAAGAAGTCCGTTTTCTATTTTAACAAAATTCAACTCAAAAAACACTTTAATCATAAAGTTGACTTTTTCTTGATTGATTTTCAATTCACTACCTAATTTTTTTACCGCTTCTTGGCTTAGTTTCTGCGTTGAAATGAGAGCAAAAACTTGCTTGAACTCGGTTCTAGACGGCATCCCGTCCGCATAAAAGTCGATTTGGTGAAAAAAATATGCAACAATTTGCTGCGGTTGATTGAATTTAATTACCCGGCTTAATTCTTCAAAGTTTGAAGGACAATCCACCAACGTAATCGCATCGTTTTTCTTTATGTCATCTGAATCAAATAGATACAAATTCCGGTCAATATCCTGATTTTTGATTAACTGCATCAACTTTTGGTTAAAAAATACGTATTGAGTATCTTTTTCGAAGAGATTTTTGTTTAAATTTGATGTTCGCTTATCAATCACCTGTAGTCCTTTGATTTTGATATCATCTGCCATAAATTGAAGAGAAACATTTCCTCGCCACTCATTCGTATTAACCGTCCCTGCAATACTTATCGGGTTTGAAATATTGTTTAAAATGTCCGTTATTTCGCCCCGCTTAAATGCTATTGCGTTAATGGTTTCCGCACCATCAGCAACGGTAAATTTTAGATGGGAGGAATCTTTTCCAATCGCTTTTGCTTCTTTAACACGAACTTCTTCCAATTCAAACCTCGGAATCGGATTGTTGGTGCCAAAGGGGCCAATCGTTTTAATTTCCTCAACTAACTCTTTTGAAAAATCACTAATTTGAGCTTTTACATCGATTAAAAATTCGGGTTGATCTCTAAAATTAAGCTTATTTTCTAATGCGGCCTTTTCGAGCTGATTTTCTAATATCACTAGTTCATCGCCCTTGATTGTGATTCCGATCGCCATGTGATGCCCACCAAAGGCAATAAATTGTTCTCGCACGGGATTAATAGCTTGAAATAGATTCAATTTTTGAACACTCCGCCCGGAACCCTTATAGACTTCGTTATGCTCCTGATCACTTAAAACAATTGTAGGCTTATTTGTTAGTTCAACAATTCGACTTGCGACGATTCCCAAAACACCTTGATGCCAATCGTGTCCAATAATCACAAGCGTTTGGCTTTTGGCATGATCTTGATCTTTAGCAATCTTTACGGCAGAATCAAAAATTGCACTAACCAATCCTTGTCGTTCAGAATTAACATCATTAATTTTTTTAGCAAGTTGTGTCGCTCGATCTTCGTCAAAGGTTATAAGCAATTCGACCGCCTGATTGGCATCTCCTAAACGTCCAATGGCATTAATTCTAGGCGCAATCGTAAAACCAATATCCTGTTCATCAAAGTGGACCGGATCGACACCAGAAATATCAATTAATTTTTGTAATCCAATTCTTTGAGTTTCTGGAATTAAATTAAGCCCCGCTTTAACCAGGAAGCGATTTTCATCAGTCATTGACACAAGATCGGCAACAGTTCCAATTGCGTATAAGTCCAAAAACTCTTCAGGAATTTCTTCTAAAAGCGCTGTTGCAACCTTAAACGCCACTCCAACCCCAGATAAGTCACCAAACGGATAATCTCCTTGTGGATGGCGTGGATGAACGATTGCGAACGCATGAGGTAACTCTGCTGGTAATTCATGGTGATCAGTAACGATCACGTCAACCCCATTCTCCTGGGCATAGTCAATTGCTACGTTTCCAGCGACACCGTTATCAACGGTTACAATAACTTGCACGCCTTCACCAATAAAGTGTTGATACTCTTCCAGATTAGGCCCATAACCATCTTTAAACCGATCTGGAATAAAATATTGAACGTTTGCACCAAGCTGATCTAATGTTTCAAACATAATGGTTGTGCTTGTTACTCCATCGGCATCATAATCACCATAAATCAAAATCTTTTCATCATTTTCAATTGCCTTAAAAATCCGATCAACCGCTGTTTGCATGTCGTGAAGTAAAAACGGGTCGTGAATAATTTGAGGATCATCATTAATAAAATTTAAAATTTCATCTGCCGATTTCATGCCACGAGCAACCAATATTTTAACTAAAACCGGGTTTATTTTTGTTTCAGTAGCAAGCTCCTCGATATCCACGTCAGATGTATCTTTAATTTTCCAATTATACCTGTTATCTTTCATTAACTACTCCGTTATTTTCGATTTATTAATGGGCTATTAACAATTTGATCACCCAATTTAGGAAAAAGGGTATATAGAATTGATCCAATTGCCATAATTTTCGGTACGTTGATTTCTCGAATATTTTGATCTACAGCTTTGACCGACAACGCGGCTACCTTTTCTGAACTTATAATAAATTGTTGAATTCCTTTTAAGTACTTACCGCTAGGATCCGCAATATTAAAGAAGTTTGTATCCATTGGGCCTGGATTAATAGTATGAACATTAACGTTTCGATCTTTAAGCTCCAACCGAAGCGCGTTTGAAAAACCAACAACCCCGAATTTTGCTCCGGCATAGGTTGTGGTTTTTGAAGTGGCTATTTTCCCCGCAATTGAAGCAATATTTATAATATCCGCCGCTTGTCCAACATGGTCCAGCATTAACGGTAACATGAGCCGCGTAAATTTGATCATGCCCGTTAAATCCGTTGCAAATGTTCGATTAATTTGTTCAAAACTTTGATTCAATAATTCTTCAAAATAACCCAATCCTGCATTATTTACGAGTAAATCAACCGATTTCAAATGTGAGGTAATCCAGGCCCCCGTTTCATATATTTCTTCATCCTGGGTTAAATCGCACATTAAACAGTAGACGCGTTTGGCTCCTTTTGAAAAGCACTCTCTGGCAGTCTGGTTTAGCCTTTTAGAATTTCTACCAATCAAAACAATGTTATCGTACCGAGTGCTATTTAGAATTGCAACTTTACGTCCCAATCCACTTCCCGCACCAGTAATTACAGCGGTTGTCATCATCATCACTCCTTCTAAGGTAATGGAATATCAACTATGTCAAAATCTCGAACAACTTTTGTTTGTGGAAATATTTCACGCGCCTCTTTTTCAAGTTGATGCTCCAACTTTCCCGTGTAACGCGCCGAAATATGAGTTAGTAATAACTGCTTAGCATGAGACTTCCTAGCGATTCGGGCGGCTTGAACATTAGTAGAATGATAATAATTTCGCGCAAGATTGCCCTCCTGCTTTCCAAAAGTACTTTCGTGAACTAAAGCATCTGCGTCTTTAGCTAATATCTCAATGTTATTTGTTTGCCGTGTATCACCGAGTATTGTAACTACTCGGCCAGGCTGTGGCCGGCCGATGAAATCTTTACCTTCGATAATCGTCCCATCCGCAAGGGTAACTTGTTTGCCTTGTTTAATTTCGCCATAAATTGGGCCCGATGGAATTGCTAATTCCTTTAACTTTTCGACTAGTAGTTCTCCTGGATGGTCTTTTTCGCTCACCCGAAATCCGTAACTTTTAATTCGATGATCAAGTTCTTTCGCTTTTACAATGTAATTTTCATTTTCAAAAATTATACCATCTTTAATGTCGATAAAGTTTATCCGATATGATAATTTAGTTTCTGAGACACGTAAGGAAGTCATCACGAAATCCTTAATGCCTGTTGGACCATAAATCGTCAATTCCGAGTTTCCGCCTTGGTTAGAACGGCTACTTAAAAAACCAGGCAATCCAAATATATGGTCACCATGTAAGTGGCTAATAAAGATTTTATCAATCTTTCTCGGCTTAATATTTGTTTTAAGAATTTGGTGTTGCGTTGCCTCACCGCAATCAAAAAGCCATATTTCATTGGTCTCATCTAACAGTTTTAATGCTACGCTAGTAACATTCCGGAACTTACCTGGGCTACCTGCTCCAGTTCCTAAAAATTCAAGTTGCATATTTCCACCTATAATTATATCCTAGCAATTAATTCACACCGGCTTTTATTGTACCACTAGCGCTAGTTTTAATTCTAAGATATCCTTGTTTGTATACATATTCATTGAGAAGGTGATCCTTTGAACCTAAAAAATTTTATAAAATCAACAGCAGAACTTGATCCAAGCCTAATTTTAAAAGGCGATCAGGATCAAGTTAGTTTTATTTCAAAAATTTTGGTTGACTCAGAAAACCAAATTATTTTATTGACTTTGTCATTAACAAAGCCCACTTCTCCATTAAGACTTTTTGATTTACGAAAGCAAACCTCCAGTGCACCCTCTGGATTTAAATTTTATCTTTTTAATCCTCAAAAACAGCAAAAGACCTACACTTTCGGTTACTACCTTCGTGATCAATATTTAGTCATTAAGTAAAAAAATCAGTGATTATCCAGAATCATATTGATGAATCATTTTTCTGATCATATCACTGACTTTTATTCAATTATTCAACAAATTCAAACACAAAATCTAAGATTTGAACGCTGTCTCCATTTTTAGCACCTAGTCGGCGGAGTTCATCATCAATTCCCATTCCGCGCATCTGGCGTGCAAAGCGAAGTAAACTTTCGTCATGCGTGGTGTCCGTCATCTTAAATAATTTTTCAATTTTTTCACCGCTGATTACCCAAACATCATCAACATTTTCGATGCTGAATTCCTTATCAGTATTAAACTCATAAGTTTTTTCGGTTTCCTCATCCATAGCAACCAATGAATGTTGCGGAATTTCTTCTAAAACGTCTACCGTTCTGGAAATTAGTTTTTCTAGCCCATTATGCGTAATTGACGAAATTGGGAAAATTTCAAAATTTGCATAACGGTCGTCTGCAGAAACTTTCTTTTCAAACTCCTCAAGTTGTTCCTTTGAACCTGGTAAATCCATTTTAGTTGGCACAATGATTTGACGCCGTTCCATTAATTCAGGATTATATTTTTTTAATTCTTCATTAATCTGAATAAAGTTTGTAAACGGATCTTCTTCTGTTAATCCACTCATGTCCACTAAATGGAGTAATACTCGTGTTCTTTCCACATGTCGAAGAAATTCAAATCCCAATCCAACACCTTGTGAGGCTCCCTCAATCAATCCTGGAATATCAGCAATAACAAAATCGCGTCCATCATCAAGCTGAACCATTCCAAGGTTAGGAACTAGCGTTGTGAAGTGATATTCTGCGATTTTAGGTTTTGCACTAGTAACAACTGAAAGCAGTGTTGACTTCCCGACAGAGGGGAATCCTAACAATCCAACGTCTGCTAACACTTTAAGCTCTAATTGCAGCTCTACTTCTTCTCCAGGCTCACCATTTTCTGAAATTTCGGGCGCTGGGTTACGTGGACTAGCAAAACGCATATTACCGCGGCCGCCACGACCACCTTTAGCAACAATTAGTTCTTGATTATTATCGGTCAAATCCCCGATCACTCTACCCGTAGTTAGATTACGGACAATTGTCCCTCCCGGAACTGCAATCACTAAATCTTGTGAACTTCGACCTGTCATTTGCTTATTCATTCCATTTTTACCAGAATCTGCTTTAAACTTATGACGATATCTAAAGTCCATTAAAGTTCTGAGACCCGGATCAACCCGTAATACTACGTTACCACCGTGTCCGCCATCACCGCCGGCAGGACCACCATTTGGCACGTATTTTTCACGACGAAAGGCAACAATTCCATTTCCGCCATTTCCGGCCTTTACATTAATTTTAACCTGATCTACAAACATTATTTTCTCCTACATTTTATCTACTTTTATGTTTACCATTGTAAGTTTACCTTATTTTCCATGCACAGATAAGGAAACTTTGATCGTTTTTGCAACTTTTTCGGGAACCCCCGCTTTGATGATTTCTTCAACGCTTGCATCACGAATTTTGTTTAAAGACCCGAAAGATTTTAATAACTTGTTTCTGGTTTTAGGACCCACACCTTGAATTAAATCGAGTTGAGAAGCCAATGAATTTTTGGCATGTAACTGTCGATGAAATGTAATCGCAAAGCGGTGAACCTCGTCTTGAATCCTTTGGACCAGATAAAAGCCTTGACTTTTAGGGTCCAATTGAACCCGTTGATCCTGACTACCAAAAACTAAATCCGAGGTCTTATGCTTATCATTCTTGACCATTCCAGCAACTGGAATATGCAGACCTAACTCGTTAACTAATACGTCACGAGCTGCATTCAACTGAATATCCCCACCGTCCATTAAAATTAAATCCGGAAGCGATTGTTTCTCCTTTAACAGTCTAACATATCGTCTTCGAATAACTTCTCTTGTACTGGCGGCTTCATCGGCGTGATCAACGGTATTCAACTTAAATTTTCGGTACATTTTTTTATCTGGCTTACCATCCGTAAAAACAACCATAGCAGAAACCAAATCTGCTCCTTGAATATGTGAATGATCAAATGCTTCGATTCGATGTCCTTCGGGGATTCCAAGCGCGTCAGTTATTTCCTTCATTGCCCCAATGGTCTTTCCTTCATCCAATTCCATTAATCGGAATTTTTCTTCAAGCGTAATTTGGGCATTTTCTTTTGCCAATTCCAACAAATTACGTTTTTCACCACGCAATGGTGTTCGAACCGGAATGCCCAAAATTTCTGAAATAACTTTATTATCCAATCCTTTGGGTACCAATATTTCGTTTGGCAGTACTTTATTTTTATTATTGTAAAATTGTAAAATAAATGAAGATAATTCATCCACAGCATCTGTTGCAATTGGAAACAATCTCTTTTCACGTTTCATTAATCGCGATTGACGAATAAAAAAGATTTGGATTGAAAGCCAACCCTTATCTAAATAAAAATTAAAAAGGTCACGAGGTGTACTATCATTAGAAATAATTTTCTGCTTTTCAACCGTCACTTCGATGTAATGAATTTGATCTCGGATATCCGCCGCGCGTTCAAATTCCATCTCATTTGATGCCTTTTGCATCTTTTCTTGTAAAGTCTTCTTAACTTTAGAAACATTACCACGTAAGAAAGATTTAATTTTAACAATTTGACGATCGTACTCCTCTTTAGGAACGTCCCTAAAACAAGGACCTAAACATTGCCCCATATGATAATAAAGACATGGGCGTCCCTGGTATCCGTTACAACGGCGTAAGGGATAAACTTTTTCAAGGAAATGGAGGGTTTCTTCCGCAGCATAGACGTTCGGATACGGTCCAAAATAAAAACCCCCATCCCGTCGAACGCTGGATACAATTTCCATCTTAGGATCTTTTTCGTTAGTAATTTTAATATAAGGATACCCTGTACCCTTTTTTAACTTAATATTATAGTAAGGCTGAAATTTCTGGATTAAAGTAATTTCGAGTAAAAAAGCTTCCTTATCACTAGAAGTCACAATGTAATCAAAATCAGCAATTTCACTCACCAATTTGGCCGTTTTACCTTCGTGGCTGCTCTTAAAGTACGAACGGACACGATTTTTTAAGTTTTTGGCTTTTCCAACATAAATAATCTGACTGTTCAAATTTTTCATTTGATAGCAGCCAGGCTTATCTGGTAACAACGCTAATTTATGTTCAATATGTTCCGATGCCAAACCAAGCCCCTCCTAGTTTACATAATACCTCAATCCATTATACTCTGACATTACTAGTTTCATCAACCGAAATGAAAATACCCAATCATATTAGGATAACATAATAATAAAAACTCGCGAAACCATCTTTGAGATCACAAATTGTGACTATCCATCAACGATTCCCGAGTTCTATTTACTATTTAACAAGTATTTTAGATAAAAATTCTTTCGCACGATCAGTTTTAGGATTACTGAAAAAGTCACTAGGTGCCGCTTTTTCCTGAATATCAGCGTTATCCATGAACCAAATCTGATTTGAAACTGATTGAGCAAAACCCATTTCGTGCGTAACAACAACCATTGTCATTCCTGATTTAGCCAATTCACGCATTACGTCAAGCACTTCTCCAACCATTTCCGGATCTAAAGCAGAGGTTGGTTCATCAAATAACATAACATCTGGCTTCATTGCTAATGCTCTCGCAATCGCCACCCGTTGCCTTTGTCCCCCAGATAAATTATCTGGATATGCATCGGCTTTGTCTGATAGCCCTACCTGCTTCAATAATTCTAAGGCCTGCTTTTGGGCTTCATCTTCCGTTAGACCTTTAACACGAACAGGTGCCAATGTGATATTTTTCAAAACTGTCATATTCGGAAATAAATTAAAATTTTGAAATACCATTCCTACTTTTTCCCGAACATGTTCAATCTCTTTTTGGGTTTTTTTAGTCAGATCCTCTCCCTCAAGAAAAACGGTCCCAGTAGTGGGTTTTTCAAGAAGCGTTAGACATCTCAAAAACGTACTTTTTCCAGCTCCTGATGGGCCAATGATACTAATGATGTCACCATCATTTACCTCAGCGGAGATATCTTTAAGAATTGTATTTTCACCATACTTTTTTGTTAATTGATCAATTTTTAAAATTTCTTTAGTCATTAGTTAAACTTCCTTTCGTAAAACTTGAGCAAACGTGATAGTGAATACGTCATTATGAAGTATAAAATCATTGCTACAACAATTGGAGCGACTCCACGATACGTGTCTGATTGAACAATCTTTAGCTGATAAATCAAGTCCGTTACACCGATAATGGAAACAATCGAACTTTCCTTAATGAGCGAAATAAATTCGTTACCTAATGCGGGCCAAATGTTTTTCAACGCCTGTGGCATAATTACATAACGCATTCGATCTTTTTTATTTAGACCCAGACTTTCAGCTGCCTCTAGTTGTCCTCCATCAACAGAGTTAATCCCGCCACGAATAACTTCCGCAATATACGCGCCACTGTTTAGTGACACGGCAATCATTCCGGCCGTTAATGCAGGTAAGTTAACAAATAGTCCTAAACCAAAATAAACAAACATTAGTTGTACCATTAACGGGGTTCCACGAACGAATTCAACATATGCTGTTGAGATCATTCTTAGTATTTTACTATTACTCAAGCGAAGCAGTGCCAATAACGTTCCAGTAATAAAACCAAAGATTACACCAACTAGTGAGATTAAAATTGTGTAACCAACACCCATCGCAAAGTATTTCCAATAATGTAGCATTGAGGTGTTTGCCGTATTGCCTTTTAGATACGTTCCAGCTTCCTTTAAGTATTGCGGAATTAAATTTTTAGAATTGATTTTTGCAATCGTTCCGTTGATCTTTTTCTGAAGAACTGGTGAATTTTTAGGCATCGCGACGGCTGTGCTTGTTTCGTCATCATTCAATTCAAAGCCACCGTTAATAACTTTAATACCGCTATTATTTGATGCGTAAGCTTCTGCGGTTGGTTTTTCCATAACAACGCCATCCACTTTGTTCGTTTGAAGAGCTAAAATTAGATCCGTTCCTTTTTCAATTCCGCTAACTGTAGCTCCTTTAATTTGCTTTTTGGCTAAATTATATTGAATTGATCCCGTTTGCGCAGCGATCTTTTTATTTTCAAAAGAACTCTTATCTTTATAAATTCTAGAATCCTTTTTATTTATAATAATACTTTGTCCACCTTTATAATAAATATCCGAAAAGTCAACTGATTTTCGTCTAGCGGCACTTGGATTCATTCCGGATAAAACCATGTCGACCTTACCAGTTTGCAAAGCAACCAGTAGTGAGTCAAAATCCATGTTTTTAATCTTTAACTTAACACCCAGATCATCCGCAATATCTTTCGCTATACTTATGTCCATTCCAACGTCTTTACTTTTTCCATTAGACGTTGTTTGAAATTCATAGGGCGCATAATCCGGGCTCGTTCCAAGGACGATATACCCTCTTTTTACTATCTTTTCATATGTAGCATCTTTTTCATCAGCCTTAGTGCCTTCTTGTGCAAAAATAGTGCCAAAAGTCATTAAACTGACTAATACTATCAAAACTAAACTATATATTTTCTTCATGTTGCTCCCCTTTATTCAAGTTAATGTTAATAATATACAACATAAGACTCTATATTAAAAGAGTTTTACGTTAATTTTGAATTTTTATTCTGTATATGCAGTATATTCAAGTCGATAATGAATATTTTTAAATTCTGACAAATGTGTCTTTATTTGTTATGATAATTCTCAAAGAGGTGATTGATTTGGGACTCACAGTGAAAAGAACAACTGATCTTGAAAAGATGCTTGGTCAATTTACTACAAAAGCAACTAACGCCGATGAAGAAAAAAAGAAAAAAGATAAATTTTTAGCTAAAGATGGATCTAAAAAAGATCAAAAAAAATAACCATAATTCAACGGTTGAAAAACTGTTGGATTATGGTTTTATTTTTATTTAAAGTTGCCTGGATATCTTTTTTCTAAGGTTGTTATATTTTTTCGAGCCACATCATCAAAAGGAATGTCTGCCCATTCTGCAACTTGTGACAGATACCAGAGTACGTCGCCCATTTCTTTGGTCAGTTGTTCTTTATCAAGATCCGCTCCGCGAAAAGTGTAGTTCTTAACGAGATTAACCACTTGACCACTTTCTCCTGCCAAGCCGAGGGCACAGTTAGTTAATACTTGTTCATTACCAAATAAAGTTTTATTTGCAGTACGCTGATACTCGTTAAATTCCATCTACTCTACCATCCTATCTTCGATCCATTGCCAAATATTCTCTTTACCCATTTTAGTTTGAGCAGAGAACATTTGAAAGTCACTATCTTCATCAAAATTAAGAGCTTTCTTTATTTTGCTTTCATGCTGGTTCCATTTACCTCTAACAATTTTATCGCTCTTGGTTGCTACCACTAGAACCGGAATTTCATAGTATCGTAAATATTGATACATTGAAATATCATCTTCCGTTGGCTCATGTCGAGCATCAACCAGTGAAATTACGCCTTTAAGTTCTTTACGAGAGGTTAAATATTTTTCAATCATTTTACCCCATTTTTCGCGTTCCTTTTGAGAAACTTTTGCATAACCATAACCCGGAACATCAACAAAAAAAAGCTGATCTTCAACCCGATAAAAGTTCAATGTTTGGGTTTTTCCTGGCTGTGACGATGTTCTAGCATAAGATTTACGATTGATAAGTGTATTCGTCAAAGAAGACTTTCCAACGTTTGACCGGCCAACCATCGCAATCTCAGGATATCCTTGTTCAGGATACTGTTCCGGTTTAACAGCACTAATTTGTAATTCTACATTATGGACTTCCATAGTTCTCCACCTTTCAATTCCGTTTTTAATAATACCACGGATCTACAAAAAAAGAACCAGACATTGTCACCATCTGATTCTTTTAATTTAAAAATTATGATGCTTGCTCACTTATCAATTTTACTTCAGGTTCATCTCCATTAGTTACCGTTCTCTTGTTAACCGTAACTTTTGCCACGTCATTTCGAGATGGTATCTCAAACATAATATCACGCATTACATTTTCAATAATCGACCTCAAACCTCGTGCACCTGTATTTCGGCTAATTGCCTGATTAGCAATTGAATGCAGTGCCTGTGGTGTAAACCTTAATTCAACTCCATCTAAGTTCAAAAGAGCCTCATACTGCTTAACTAAGGCGTTTTTAGGTTCAGTTAAGATGTGCACCAAATCTTCCTCAGTTAACTTTTCCAATGCCGTCAGGATTGGTAAACGACCGATGAATTCTGGAATTAATCCGAAGTTCAACAAATCTTCAGGGATCACCTGCTGCATTAAACTCTTATCTTCATCAATTGTTGTGCTGGCATTGGAACCAAAACCAATCGTCTTATCGCCTAGGCGGTTCTTAACAATTGTTTCGATTCCATCAAATGCTCCACCAACAATGAATAAAATATTAGTTGTATCAATTTGGATAAATTCTTGTTGCGGATGCTTCCGGCCACCCTGAGGCGGAACGTTTGCAATGGTTCCCTCAAGAATTTTCAATAGGGCTTGTTGAACTCCTTCACCTGAAACATCGCGTGTAATTGAAACATTCTCACTTTTCTTAGCGATTTTATCAATTTCATCGATGTATATAATTCCTCGTTCAGCAGCTTCAACATTGTAATCTGCATTCTGTAACAACTTCAGTAAAATATTTTCAACATCTTCTCCAACATATCCTGCTTCTGTTAGAGTTGTCGCGTCAGCAATTGCAAATGGTACATTCAATATCTTAGCGAGACTTTGAGCTAAAAATGTCTTACCCGAACCCGTTGGTCCAATTAAGCTGATATTACTCTTTTGTAACTCTGGTTCGTTATCATCCGGCTTACTTTCGGCCATTTTATTAATTCGCTTATAGTGATTATATACCGCGACGGATAAAGTTTTTTTAGCCTCTTCTTGACCGATAACATACTGATTAAGGTAATCCACAATTTCTGCAGGTGTTGGGATATCAGTAATTGCTACCGGTTTATTTTCGGCAGCAAGCTCTTCATCAATAATTTCCTTGCAAAGGTCAACACATTCGTTACAAATATAAACGTCCGGACCAGCAATAATTTTTTTTACTTGATCTTGGGTCTTACCACAAAAAGAACAAGCAATTGGTTCAGTGGTCTGTTGATCATCAAACAATCCTGTCACCTCTCAAATGATTTATACCATCATCATAGCAAAATAAGTGGTTATTAGCCAATTCTACGTTTTTTGATGGTTACAAACAAAAACGATTTTGAGGGAAACCTCAAAATCGTTAAGTATAGTTATAAGATAAATTATCTAACTATTAATTATTTTTTAGCAGCCTTTGATTTTGGTTCTTCAATTGCTGAATCCTTAATTAAGTCAACTGCTGCCTTAATTGCAACATCGTGCTTAATCATATCTTCTGAAAGAGCTGAGCGAACAGCTGCTTCTTCCATTCCGTATTGTTCAGCTAAATCTTTAATTTCAGCATTAACTTCATCTTCTGAAGGAGCAATCTTTTCAGCATCGACAATTGCTTCTAATACAAGAGTTGTCTTAACGCGGTTTTCAGCGCCTTCACGAAGTTGGTCACGAAGCTGGTCTTCTGACGAGCCTGTTAATTGGAAGTACATCTCAGGGCTGATGCCTTGTTGTTGCATATTAGCAAGATATTGATTTACTTGACGATCAACATCTTCATTTAACATTGCAGCAGGAATTTCGGCAATTTCAGCATTATCAACTGCAGCTTGAATTGCTTCAGTTTCTTTAGAATCGTCAGCAGCTTGAATCTTACGAGACTTAATTTCGTCCTTAGTCTTGGCCTTTAATTCTTCTAGTGAGTCGACATCTTCATCAACGTCCTTTGCAAACTCGTCGTCAAGTTCAGGAAGTTCTTTTGTTTTAATTTCATGAATTTTAACTTTGAAAATTGCTTCCTTACCTTGAAGATCTTCAGCTTGATAGTCTTCAGGGAAAGTAACTTTAACGTCAACATCGTCATCAGTATTATGACCGATCAGTTGATCTTCGAATCCTGGAATAAACGAATTCGAACCTAAAACAAGGTCATAATTATCAGCTTTTCCACCGTCGAAAGCTACACCGTCAACTGAACCATCAAAGTCGATAGTAACTGTATCGCCGTCTTCAGCTGGTTTGCCTTCTTTAAGTACTAATTCAGCTTGTTGTTCGCGTTTCTTTTCAATTTCTTCGTCAACTTCCTTTGAAGTAACGCGTGTGCTTTGCTTGATTACTTTAACACCCTTGTATTCGCCGAGTTTTACTTCAGGCTTAACAGTTACAACAGCGCTAAGAACCCATGCTTGTCCCTTTTCCATACTGTCTACATCAACTTGTGGTTGATCTACTGGTTCAATTCCAGCTTCCTTGATAGCAGCTTCGTATGCTTCTGGTAACACGATGTTTAAAGCATCTTGATAAAGTGCTTCTTCGCCATACATTTTATTGAAAATTTGGCGTGGTACATGTCCCTTACGGAATCCAGGAACGTTTAATTGTTTCTTAGTTTGATTAAACGCTTTGTCAACGCCCTCTTTAATTTGATCAGTACCAATTTCGAAAGTTAGCTTTCCTTCATTAGTACCTGTTTTTTCCCATTTTGCAGTCATTGTGTTCCCTCCGACAGATGATTTATTTCATTACAATTCTGAATTGCATACGCTTATAATCTTAACGTATATGTCTAGAAAAGTAAATATGATTACAACAAAAAAACCCGCAATCAGCGGGTTTTTAGGTTAAGCAATTTGCTTATTAGTCGTCGATTTCTGATACAACACCAGCACCAACAGTGTGTCCACCTTCACGAACAGTGAACTTAGTACCTTTTTCAATAGCAACTGGTTCGATAAGTTCTACAGTAAATGTAACGTTATCACCAGGCATAACCATTTCAACGTTGTCAGGTAATTCAATAACACCTGTTACGTCAGTTGTATGGAAATAGAATTGTGGACGATAGTTTGAGAAGAATGGAGTATGACGTCCACCTTCTTCTTTAGAAAGGATATAAACTTCACCCTTGAACTTCTTGTGTGTTTGGATTGAACCAGGAGCAGCCAAAACTTGACCACGAACAACATCTTCACGGTTTACACCACGTAAAAGTGCACCGATGTTATCACCAGCTTCACCAACATCAAGAGTCTTACGGAACATTTCAATACCAGTAACAGTTGTCTTTGTAACGTCTTCTTTAAGACCAACAATTTCAACTTCGTCACCAATCTTGATTTCTCCACGGTCAATACGACCAGAAGCAACAGTACCACGACCAGTGATTGTAAATACATCTTCAACAGGCATCAAGAATGGCTTGTCTGTTGAACGTTCTGGTGTAGGAATGTATTCGTCGATTGTGTCCATAAGATCCATGATAACTTTTTCTTGTTCTGGATCGCCTTCAAGAGCCTTCAAAGCTGAACCGCGAAGTACAGGAACATCGTCACCAGGGAAATCATATTCAGAAAGAAGTTCACGAACTTCCATCTCAACAAGGTCAACTAATTCGTCATCGTCAACAAGATCAGTCTTGTTTAAGAATACAACGATGTAGTCAACACCAACTTGGTGAGCAAGAAGAATATGTTCACGTGTTTGTGGCATAGGGCCATCAGTTGCAGCTACAACTAAGATAGCACCATCCATTTGAGCAGCACCAGTGATCATGTTCTTAACGTAGTCAGCATGTCCTGGGGCATCAATATGAGCATAATGACGCTTTTCAGTTTCATATTCAACGTGGGCAGTGTTGATTGTAATACCACGTTCCTTTTCTTCTGGAGCAGCATCGATATCAGCATAATCTGAAGCCTTAGCTAGTCCTTTTTCTGACAACACTTTTGTAATAGCAGCTGTCAAAGTAGTTTTCCCATGGTCAACGTGGCCAATTGTACCAATATTTACATGGGGTTTTGTTCTTTCGTAATGTTCTTTTGCCATTAATACGAACCTCCTGTATGTCGTAAGAATCACTCAGCATTCATCCAATGAATAACTAGATCCTTTAATAAATATTATACTACATCCTCCACGAAAGGCAAAGCACCGTCAGAGAATCCTCTAGTATTGTATAATAACCAAGTTTATTTTGTAAACCAAAATATGGTATTAATTCCCTTTTTTATCATTGTTCAATGATTGACTTCATAATTTGGTTTAATTGATCAAATTTTTTAACATCCGTCTGTTCCAAAATTTGTTTTCTAATTCCCTGTTCCCATTCGGATGCAGTTTCAAAAATTCGTTTTGGAAACGGACAAGCTAAATCATACATTAAATTCACCTGTTGTACCAGCATTTCGGCTTGAATTGGATCGTTATTTTTTCGAACCAAGGCATCAATTTCGATTTTTAAATCAACTTGATTGGTCAGTTCAATTGGTTTTACTTTATACCGAATTCCGTCAATCCATTGGAAATCAACGGTTTCCTTAACTTTTAAAAACGCCAACTCTTTTAAAATCGATACTCGTGTTACTTGGTTCAAAAAAGGATCAACCAAATTATATTTAGCAATTTTAGCATAACTTTCGAGCGGTAACTTTGTGGCGTCATCAAGTATCTTGGATTGTTTAATAAATTTTTGGTCACCGATATGATAGAAATTCCGCTCTTCCTCTACTATTGTTTGAGGATAATTCTTTTTAAAGTATTCTTCCCTCTTATCTAAAGCTTTAACCAATCCATCTCGGTTAAAAGCATCCAAAGTTTTATGATTTAATAGTTCTTTTCTTGCTAAAATAAATCGGTCATTTTCGATCAAAATCTTAACGTAAGTTTCAAAAAAATCTTCCGCATAAATTAGTTCTTCGTTCTGATCATTAACCAGACGCAGGGCTTCTTTATAAAACCCGTCCTCAACGTAAAAATGAACCAAAGTAACGATAACTTGGTTATCCTGCTTCAATTCATTTTCGACTTCTAGGATACGGATGGCCTGCTCATGATGACCATTTTTCCACAGTTTTTTTGCTTCTTCAATGCTATTTCTATTCATTTTCATTCTTTTTTTTGCTAACTTTTTTTGTTTTTTTATGGTGCTGGTTAACTTCCATAATTACGGGAAGAATGACTGGACGTCGCTTAGTTTGATCATATAGAAACTTTCCGAGTTTATCGCGAACGTCCTGCTTTAGATGTCCCCAGTCAAATTCCTTATTATCGAGGTTTGCTTGAACCGCATTTTTAACTAATTCTGCACTTTCTTGAATTAAATCCCGGCTAGCTTTAACGTAAACAAACCCCTTCGATGTGATTTTAGGTTCTTTTATAATAATTTTTTTCTTTCGATCAATAGTTACTACGGCAACGAAAACCCCATCCTCAGAAAGAATTTTGCGGTCCCGTAACACGATATTACCAATATCGCCGACACCGATCCCGTCAATCATCGTATTTCCAACTTCAATTCCCTTACCCTGGAACATTTCTCCATCTTTGTACTCCAAGACGTCGCCCTTAGAAGCAATAAAAATTTGGTTATCATTTAAACCAACCTGCTTAGCTAATTCCCGATGGGCAGCTAGTAACCGATACTCACCCTGAATTGGTATTAAAAACTCAGGCTTGATTAGATTTAACATTAGTTGTAAATCATCTTGGCTGGCATGTCCTGTGGCATTTCCACGATCAGAAATTGACTTAACCTCCGCTCCAGCACGATAAAGCATGTCCTTTGTCTTTGCAAAAGTTGTCTCCATCGCATGCGACGGATTAGTGGCAATCACTACTAAATCACCGTTTTGAATTCTTAAACTTCCCTTATTTTTGGAAGCCATTTTTTGAAGGGCCTTAATTGGTTCACCCATCTTGCCGGTTTCTAAAATAATGGTCTTTTCGGGATCTAGCTTCTCTAATTTATTCAATGGAACAATTAAATTGTCATCTGGAATATTTAATTTGTTCAGTTTGATCGCCGTGTTAACAATTTTTTCGAGATCGTGTCCTGTCAAAACGACTTTTCGATCTGATTCAATTGCCGCATCGATAACTTGCTGGATCCGTAAGATATTTGATGCAACAGATGCGACAATAATTCTTCCATCATGATATTTAATTGTTTCCGCCATTGAGTCCGCAATATCCGTCTCATTGGATGACCTCTCAGGATTTTCGGCGTTTGCAGAATCACTTAACAATGCGATAACTTTTTTACTTCCAATTTGTGCCAGTCGACCGAAATCTGTTGCATAGCTTTCCGTCGCCGTCTGATCGAATTTGAAATCTCCGGTGTAGACAACCTGGCCTTCTTGGCAACTTAAAACTACTCCTAATGTTTCTGGAATTGTATGTGTCGTTTTAAAAAACGATACCGAAACATCCCCAAAGTCAATTTCTTTTTTCTCATCAACAACATGAAAATTATTGAATTTCTTTAGTTTAGGGTCATCATTAACTGTAATTTTTGCAAGAGCAATTGTCATTTCTGAACCAAAAACGGGAACATTGATCTCTTTCAAGAAATAAGGCAACGCGCCAATTGCATCGGCATGCCCATGAGTTAAAAATACTCCTACAATTTTTTCTTTGTTTTCAATTAAGTACGAAAAATCCGGAATTACAATATCAATTCCTAACAATTCGTTTTCTGGATACTTCAGCCCACAATCCAAAATGTAAATATCATCATGAATTTGAACCGCATACATATTCTTCCCATTTTCACGAACTCCGCCAAATGGGATTATCTTTACTGTGTTACTCATTTTTTCACCTACACTAATTTTTTATATTCCGCACAATATACATTGCTTTAATTCTAGCATAGATTAAACATTAAAAACAAAAAAGCCTTTCGAGACCCTTAAAGTACTTCAAAAGGGTTGGCTTTAAAACCAAATACCGATTGAAACTCTCAGGTACCGAAAGACTTTTTATGGATACAAATATTAGCGACGAAGACCAAGGCTCTTGATCAATTCTCGGTAACGTTGAACATCTGTCTTACGTAAGTAAGCAAGAAGGTTACGACGATGACCGATCTTCTTCATCAATCCACGTTGTGAATGATAATCTTTACGATGAACACGTAAATGATCGTTAATTTCGTTAATATCTGCTGTCAAAACTGCGATTTGAACTTCTGCTGAACCCGTATCGCCTTCATGACGAGCATATTTTGCAATAATTTCATTTTTCTTTTCTTGTGAAATTGCCATTATAAAACACCTCATAATCTATATATTACCCAAGACTGAGTAGATCGTCGGCAGATCGAAAGACTAAGTAGTGGGTTTGCTTTAACAAGCAATACTTAGTTTAACGAAAATGACGATATTTTTCAAGTATATTCGAGCATTGCAATAATGCGGGGGTTTCTGTATAATACTATTGTTGTATTAACCATATTCTGGAGGTGAATAATATGCCAGTTATTAAATCAGCTATGAAACGTGTTCGCACTAGCGAAAAGGCTGCTGCTCGTAACCGTTCGCAAATGAGTGCTATGCGTACAAGCATCAAAGCATTTGAAATCGCTGCTAAAAACAACGCCGAAAACGCTAATGAACTTTTACAATCAGCTTACAGTCACATCGACAAAGCTAAGTCAAAGGGCTTAATTAAGGCTAACAATGCGGGACGTAAGAAATCTCGTTTAGCAAAACAACTTGCTAAATAAAAAAACACCGGATATCCGGTGTTTTTTTATTTCCAAAAGATTCAAAATTCCCTTTTATAAGGGTTTTACAAAATAATACTTCGTTTTCTAGCTCCAACCATTTCTAAATTTAACCAAAAATAGTTCAAACAATTCTTTGGGGTCCCTTTGAGTAGTTTTTAGTTGTTCTTCTAAATTAATTAGTCCCAAATAAGCTCGCTGCAGGCTTTCAATCTTAAACTTTCGGGCTGATTGCATCGCAAGCTTTATCCGATATGGATGCGCCTTTAATTCTTGGGCTAATTTACCTTGTGAAAAACCTCTCTCCATCAATATTTTAACCTGCAATAGTAACCGAAATTGACTGACTAACGCCGCATTGATTCTCAATGGCTGTTCTTGATTTAAAATTAAAATTGAGTAATCGTCAATTGATTGCCTAATGTTTCCTTGCATCAATACATTAATTAAATCAAATACATTTTGGTTTAAACTACGAGGAACTAATTTTTGAACAGCATTGAGATCGATCATTTCGTTTCCAGAAGCATATAATGTTAATTTTTTGAGTTCATTAATAATTTGGGACAAGTTTCCGTCCGTCCGTAATATTAGTTCTCCAATTGCATCATCGGTGATTTGGGACTCTTTCTCACTAACGTATTGTAGCACTAGCTTTTTTATATCATTTTCCTTAGGAGCACTAGCATCAATTGTTTCTGCAATTTTTTTTAAGTCTTTAACAATCTTTTTGCGTCCATCAAGTTTTTCATATTTTGCTGAAATTAATAGGATTGTTGTTGGCTCTGGATCTTTTATATAATTTAAAAATCCATCTAAGTTAAATTTCAGCTTAGTTTTTTCACCCGTTAGAAATACCGGGTTGTTTAAAACAATTAGTCGATAATCACCAAAAAACGGAGCCGATCGTGCATCATCAAGTACTGTCCCTAAATCAACTGTTTCAAGGTCATACGTTCCTATGTTCATGACTCTTTGATCTTCAGGAATAACTGTCATCAAACTCTTTTTAACCGTCTCTTGAATATAACCGTCTACTCCGTCTACAAGGTAAATGGGGCTTAATTCGCGCTTTTTTAATTTGCTTTTTAAATCTGTTAATTTCATTGAACTATATTTTCCCCTTCATTTATTCCTGTAATCCATCTTCCCACACCGTTAGGGAAAAATCTATATGATATCATTCCACGATCTTGCGTTGAAACACTATGTATACGCAATCGCTTTAAACGCTCGATTACTTCTCGATTAGGATGACCGTATCTGTTGTTTCTCCCAGCAGATATTATCGCTAGTTTAGGCCTAGCTACGCTTAAGAGCTCATCTGAATTTGCCGTCTTACTACCATGATGTCCCAACTTAAATACATCAATATCTTTTGTTTCCGATCGATACCGATTGAGCATTGTGTGTTCTCCCTCCAAATCTAAATCACCGGTCAATAAAAACTGCTTTTTTCCGAACAAGCCTTTTAATACTAACGAATCACCGTTTTTACCCTTTCCACGCTGAAATGGGAAAAGAATTCGCATCGGAAATTTTTCTACTTTGTAATTCGCCATCACCCGATTTACACGAGTATTACGAATAAACGGCTGAATGTTATTTTTATAGTTACTAGTTGTTTCAACCCCATCAGGAAAAATTAAATTTTTCACTTTGAACTTCTTTAATATTACATCCGCTTCTCCGATATGATCCATATCTTGATGGGTTAAACATAGGTAATCAATCTTGGAAATCCCCATGCTGCCTAAATAGCTTACGGAACTATTTTCAGCAATCATCTTAGCTGGTTTATGAATTTTGTTTCCAAACTGAACCTTTCCACCGGTATCAATCAACGTGACCGACCTATTAAAAGGCTCTCGAACTAAAATGCTATCACCTTGTCCTACATCAAAAAAAGTAACTTCTCCAAAGGGAATTAGTTTAAAATAGCTCCACATCAGTATCCACGAACTACAGTAAACGTATCGATATACTTTTTTACGATATTCTGGACCACTAGAAATTATTTTTAATGCCATAACAAGTAAAATCAAAGTAACCCACAACGGCGGTTTGCCAAAGTGGATCATTCCAGGAATTTTATCTAATGCTTCTAGCAATAACTCAAATAAATTAATCAACGGATTAAATACCAACGACAAGTAAGGTATCGTAAAACTTAAAATGAGTATCGGAATTATTATTGCTGAGAAAATTGGAACGACTATGATATTAAATAACACGGTAAAAATGTGAATTTTATAAACAGAAAACAAAATAATGGGAATTTCTACCAGAAACACTTTAATTGACATGCCAAGATTTCCACCTGAGGGAGACATAATTAATACCAGCGATAGAATGTAGCTAAGTTGTCCTCCCATCTGTAAAAGTACAAATGGATTAATAAATAAATTAACTAACAAAACCAAGCACCACACCTCTAAAGCTTGTTGTTTCTTAAAATTTAATTTTTTTGCGATTAATTGCGTTAAAACAAGTGTAACGGCCCTGAAAAGAGATGTACTTCCACCACCAATAATAAAATATACTGGTAATATTATGATTTGAATCCATTCCATATCCTCTCTTTTTAATCGTAAAAACACCGCAATTCTTTCAATAAAGCGTGCCAAATAAAAAACATGCATCCCTGAGATACAAAACAAATGAATAATACCCATATCCCGTAATTTACTACTATTTTCCTTAAAAAAGTCCGTCTGACTCCCCATAATCACCCCTAAACAGTAACTTTGAAGCGGATTGGGAAGCTCCTGACAGCGAACGAGTAAGGTTCGGCGCCATGCGTGTACCTTAGAAATAATTTGATTATCTCTAACAAGCGAATATCCCTTCAGTTGACACTTTTTAATTTTAAAGAAGATCCGTTTGCCATAAGAAAATCTCCGAAAATCATACTGATTAATATTTGTCGGTCGATCTAATGCTCCCGTGCTACCAGTTACGCTAAATTTTATATCGCAATCCAATCGTCCGATCTCGCTTAAAACGGCATTATTGTTAATTGGAATAAATGCTTGTACCGGTTTTCCATTAATACTATTGTAGTATGCTCTGACAGACACACCCTCATCCATTACCTTTAATTCGTCTGGATGAACTTTTAAAGTCAGATTAACATCCGTCTTCTCGCCACCATCCCTTTGGATCTGAGTTATAACATTAGAAAAGTGAATAAAAAAACAGGCTAAAATTAAGACTGCCTGCATTAATATTTGATGTTTTTTTAACAAAATAATTCGAATTATCCATATGAGTAAAAAAATCAAAAATATCTTATCCTTGGTGAATAACCAACCTCCCATTAGGAAAACTGACACCGTTGACCATATTAGAGAAACCTTAATCACCTGCTTGTAAAATATTCTTAATATCAATTTTTTGTAAATCATCGTTTGAAAATTCAATTTGTTTAATTGATATCTTTTTTCTCTTAAGCAATTCGACGGCATACTGATCATTATGATAATTTCTCAGATAATTAATCCTAATAATTCCCGCCTGGAGTAGCATCTTTGTGCATTGAAGACACGGAAAATCGGTAACATAAATTTCTGCACCATCCGTCGCGACTCCTAACTTTGCACATTGTAAAACGGCATTCATTTCAGCATGAATCGTTCTAACACAATGTCCATCAACCAAATAACATCCTTCATCTATACAATGTACATCGCCTGAAACTGATCCATTATATCCTCCAGCAATGACTCGTCGATCCCTAACAATAATTGCACCAACCGAAAGTCTATTACATGTGCTTCTGAGCGATAGTAATGTAGCTTGCGTCATAAAATACTGATCCCAATCAATCCTATTGTCCATGTTATCCTCCATTCTTAAACTGTAATCGAGTCCTGTAGGCCCTCGAAAATTTTCTGTCCAATTCCCTGAACTTTCTTTAAGTCTTCAATGGTTTTGAACTCGCCTTGTTCCTCTCGAAAATTAATTATTTGATCCGCTTTCTTCTCTCCAACACCGTTTAGAGACTGTAACTCCTCTTTTGTTGCTGAATTTATGTTAACTAATTTGGTACTTTTACTCGAACCGGACCCGTTCTGTTCGGCAGCCGAACCACCGACCACTTTATTTTCAGACTCTTGGACAACCGCATCTTTTACCTCACCTTTGACAGGTACATATATTACCTGTTGATCACTAAGTTGTTGCGCCATGTTAATGTTTTTTCTATCAGCGGAGTTTGTCATTCCTCCAGCAATCTCGACAGCATCAATCACTCGCATACCATCTTTCACTTCATAGACTCCCGGATTTTTAACCGCACCCTTCACATCAACCATTGTTTTTTGATTCTTACTTGGCTTTGTAGGAGTGTCACTAGAGTTCGTCCTTCTTTCTTTTCCGTTACTCATGCTAGATGAACGATCCATTGAAAAACTACTGGAAGCATCTAAACTAGACTCTGATTGCTGGTTTTGTCCACCTTTACCGGCACCCACCAAAATGCTAAAAAACATTGCCACAATTATAACAGCTACAGCAGTAATTATAATTTGTTTTTGATATTTTTCCCAAATTTCTTCCATTATTTTCAATACCTCCGTAAACAAAGGTACAAAAAAAGACCGGATCTTATTTTTCCGGCCGAGTATTTCTTAACCTAGCTTGCAATATATTTTCAACTTCCTCTGGCACCAAGCCCTTCACGCTTCCGCCCATTTTTATAACTTCTTTTATTAAACTCGACGACGTGAAATTCCACTGAGGATTAGCCGGCAGAAAAACTGTTTCAACCTTTTGATCGAGAAATTGATTCATACCAGCAATTTGAGTTTCAAAATCGAGGTCTGCACCATTTCTAACACCTCGAATTAAAACATTAGCGCCTTCCCGCTTAAAAGTCTCCACGGTCAGTCCGGTGGCGGTTTTAAAAGTAACATTATCAATCTCTCCCACCGCGTTTACTAGTAAATTAACCCGTTCCTGTGGTGTTAGTAATGGTTGCTTATTAGTATTTATTGCAACAACCACAATTAGTCGGTCAAAAATGGCCGCCGACCTTTTAATGATGTCAATATGTCCATTTGTTACGGGATCAAAGCTTCCCGCATATAAAGCTGTCGTCATTTTTCAAGTTCCCCCTTAAAAATAACAATCTTCGTGATACCGTAATGTTGTTCACGTTGTTTCCCTAGGAAGCCAATTTTATCAGGCAAAACAACTTCATCACTTATCTCACAAATAATGGTTACATCTTCTTTTAGAAGATGTAACTTAATTAAATCTATTATATCCTGCTCGATAGTTTGAAGAGCATATGGCGGATCAAAAAAGACCAAATCAAATTGATATTCCTTTGTAGCCAAAGAGTGAATTATCTTTTTGGCGTCACCCTTAAGCACTGTAAACTGATCAGCCGATTTTGTCACTTTAATATTTTCATTAATCGTTTTAATTGCAGCGAATTGTTTATCAATCAAAATTGCTCGGTCCATCCCTCGTGAAACCGCCTCAATTGATAATCCCCCACTGCCGGCGTACATATCCAATACGGTACCACCTTGAAAATACGGACCAATAATATTAAAAATGTTCTCTTTAATTTTATCCGTGGTCGGTCGGGTCTTCATACCGGGAACTGCTTTTAATTTTCGTCCACCAAAATCACCGGAAATTATTCTCATTTTTATTCACCTGCTTTGTACTCGTCATCATTGGAATAATCCGTTCGTAAGCGTGCTCGCGGGGAGATGTACGCACTTTTTACAAATGACATTTTTTTAATTTTTGCCAATGTTTCTTCAATGTTGGATTTATTTACATAGATAATTAAGTAATGCATTTCTTTTGAAATATAGCTAATGTCTCCAACCCTTTTTAAGGGGCCAATTTTTCTTAACTGATTAAAAAAAATAACAATACTTTGTCGTTGAACTATTTCCATTTAATTTTCACCCTGATCTAATTGTATAAACTCGCGTTTCTGTGAAGCACTGATATTAAGCAAAACTCCCATAGTGGCCGATAAAACCATCATACTTGAACCACCATAACTAATAAAAGGAAATGTAACTCCCGTAATTGGAATTAGTCCTGTGATCCCTCCAACGTTAAAAAAGGTTTGCACTACCAAATAAGTAGCGATTCCATAACAGACTAAGGTATCATACATTTTTGTTGAGCGTGTCCCAATAATGATTGACCGTATTATAATAATAAATAATACCGAAATAATAATTACGACCATTATCAGTCCTAATTCTTCAGCAATAACCGACATAATAAAATCAGTATTGGCCTCCGGTAGATACCCCTTTTTCTGAATGCTATTTCCCAGACCTACCCCAAAAATTCCACCATTTCCTAACGCGTAATAAGAATTTACAAGTTGATTTCCGGCCCCTTTAGATAGTTCAAACGGATGCGCGAAGCCAACGATTCTTTGAAGCATATAGTTTGGTGTATTAACATCAATTTTTGATGCAAAAGTTGTTAAAAGGGCAAAAAAACTGGCCAACCCAATAAAAATCCCGGCAACACTTCTTCGATAATTACTACCCGCAGCCAGAAAAATAACGATAGCAATTGACGCATTAATGACTGAACCACCTAAATCGTGTTGGAGAAAATTTAATACGATTAAGAATCCTACTAAAACTGCCGGACTCCACGTTGTCTTTGAAGAAATATCCTCTCCAAGTTCAATTCGATTTTGATGAAGAGATAAGATGTTTGATAGATACAAAATAATGAATAGCTTTAAATATTCTGCAGGCTGAATTCCAAACGATCCGATATAAATCCATCCGGTCGCACCATTAGTATTAGACCCAAATAAAACTAAGTAGATTGAAGCAATTATTAATACAATTGACGCAATTTGAATTAGCCGTTTATTTCTAAGGCCCTTTTTATTTATAGCAAATATTAAAAACGTGATGACTAAACCAACCATTACCCAAACTGCCTGCTTAAGTAAATAACTTTTGGCACTAATTCCATTTTGAATATAAAAATCAGCACTTGCTGAATAAACCATGACGATTCCCAAGATACTTAATAATATATAAGGAATTGTCACCCATAGATCTATATATGGTAGTCGTTCTTTCATTTTTCGTGGAAACCAACTTAAAATTCTTTGCATTTCTTTTTCACCCTTTACCTTGCGGAATACCTATTCTATTATATCCTAACCGCCAATATGGTGCCAAAATACTTTAGAGATGTTAAAGAAATTAAACTTTTATTCGTTTTTTCCGTATAAAAAAACGAACCAGGTTGGCAAACACCAGCCCCGTTCGTTTTTTAATTTAATTGATACTTTATTTTCTAGCAGCCATTTTGCGTTTCTTAGCAGCTTTTTCACGTTCGTTCGTATTTAAAATTTGTTTACGTAAACGAATATGATCTGGAGTGATCTCACAATATTCATCTTCGTTTAGGAATTCTAATGATTCCTCAAGCGACATATGAACTGGAGTCTTAACTTTGGCAATATCTTCTGAACCAGCAGCACGCACGTTCGTTTGATTACGTCCACGGGTGATATTAACTGAAATATCGTTTTCGCGGCTGTTTTGACCAATGATCATTCCTTCATAAACTTCTGTACCAGCGTCCGTGAAGATTGTTCCACGGTCTTGAACCGCCATAATCGCATACGTTGTAACTTTTCCAGAGTTAATTGAAACTAATGTACCATTACGACGTCCAGGATTCCAGTTCTTGATAACTGGTAGATATTCTTGGAACGTATGATTCATAATTCCATATCCACGAGTCATTGAAAGGAATTCTGTTGAATAACCAATCAAACCGCGTGATGGAGCCAAGAATGTTAGACGTGTTTGTCCATTATCCGTCGATTCCATATTTTTCATTTCACCCTTACGCTGTGAAAGTGAATCAATTACTGAACCAGTATATTCGTCAGGAGTATCGATTTGAACCAATTCGAACGGTTCGCACATCTTGCCGTCCACTTCTTTTAGAATTACTTCTGGACGAGAAGCCTGCAGTTCATATCCTTCTCGACGAAGTGTTTCGATTAAAATTGATAGATGTAGCTCCCCACGACCAGATACAATCCATGCTCCAGGATCATCAGTGTCATCAACTCGTAATGAAACATCGGTATGAAGTTCCAACTTCAAACGTTGTTCTAATTGACGAGAAGTTACGAATTTACCTTCACGACCAGCAAATGGAGAATCATTAGTTCTGAAAGTCATTTGTAGTGTTGGTTCGTCAATCCGGAGAATTGGTAAAGCTTCTGGATGTTCTGCATCGGCTACTGTTTCCCCAACGAAAATATCTTCCATTCCTGAAACCGCAATTAAATCTCCGGCTTTAGCTTCTTTGATCTCTAAACGCTTTAATCCAAAGAAACCAAAGAGTTTAGTAACACGGAAATTTTTCTTAGTTCCATCAAGCTTAAGGACCGAAACATTATCACCAACTTTGATTTTGCCACGGAATACACGACCAATTCCGATTCGACCAACGAAATCATTATAATCTAGTAATGCTACTTGAAATTGTAATGGTTCGGCAGATGTATCCTCTGGCGCTGGAATTGTATCCACAATTGTGTCAAAAATAGGCTTCATTGTATGTTCTTGATCAGAAGGATCAGATGAAAAACTGGACGTTCCATTAATAGCTGAAGCATAGACCACAGGGAATTCCAATTGATCTTCATCGGCACCTAATTCAATAAATAGATCAAGCACTTCATCCACAACTTCTTCAGGACGTGCACCAGGACGGTCAATCTTATTGACAACAACAATCGGTGTTAAATGTTGTTCCAAGGCTTTTTTTAGAACAAAGCGAGTTTGTGGCATTGTTCCTTCAAAAGCATCAACAACGAGCAAGACACCATCAACCATTCGCATGATTCGTTCAACTTCGCCACCAAAGTCGGCATGTCCGGGTGTATCAAGAATGTTGATTTGACGGTCTCCATAGCGAACCGCCGTATTCTTTGAAAGAATTGTAATTCCGCGTTCTCGCTCAATAGCATTGGAATCCAATGCACGATCTTCAATCTGAACATGTTCGTCCAACGTATCCGATTGTTTTAATAATTCATTAACCAAGGTTGTTTTACCGTGGTCAACGTGGGCAATAATTGCAATATTTCTAATATCGTCTCTTAAATTCAAAATGTTTCTCCCTTTCGTTTTTCAATGGTTTAACATAAAAAAACCTGTGACCCTTGATAGTCACAGCTTAACGCTAATCTACTATGTTTATTATAGCAGAATATGCTTTTTTCGTAGCAACTAGTACAACGCCCGATTTTAGCACATTAACAGCTGTGTCGTCAATATAACGCAGTTTTAAATTAAGCACCGGTGCTAAAGCGTTTCCAGCTGCAAAATCCCATGGTTTTAAATGTGAAATGTAACCAACTTGTTTCCCAAGCAAGACTCTTATTAATTCAATGCCAGCACTGCCTAAAACCCGAGTTCCAAGACTTATTTCTTCAATTTCTTGAAAATGATAAACATTTCGAACCAGCATCGGACCACTTAGACCAATTAATCCATCATCTAACTCAATGTTTTGGGGTTGTTTAATTTCGATTTCGTTATTAAAAACTTTTCCGATCCCCTTCCCACCATGAACCAATACATCGCGCATAATATCATAAATGTATCCCAATAGAGGCTGCCCATCTTCATACAAAGCAATCATTACCGCAAAATCTTCTTGTTGTTTAACAAAGTTCATCGTTCCATCAATTGGATCAATTACCCACATTAGTCCTTTATCATTTTCAATACCACTTTGTTTCTCTTCCGCCAATATTTTTGAGTCTGGTAGCAACTGTTTTAATTTTTGAATTATTTTAGCTTGATTTTCACGATCAAGTTGCGTTACTAAATCTCGCCGACTGGTTTTTTCATCAACCTTTAAGTGTTCTGTCATTCTATTTAGAATAAATTGCCGATCCACATTTAAAAAATTTACTATTTCTGCATCTAATCGGATTAGATCACTCTTATCGATTTTTTTCATCGACTTCCACCTTGATTTTTCTTTTTTCTGAGTCTTTAAGTTGCTTTATAGCTAAAAAAGGCTGCATTCCAGAATTACTCTGAAATTCTCTAAAAATTCGTTTTTCTTCACTTTTATTAGGAACAACTTGTTTAAACTTTTTGTATTGATCATTCAACCGCTCTCGACTTACACCCTTGTCATAGGCTTTTTCAATCGTCGCAAAAAAATTTATAACATCAGTTAATTCATTAATGTTCCAACGTTCATCCATTGGATATGAAAAGTTCTCTTTTATGCTCATGTCTGATTCCTTTAAGATTTATTTTGTCCTACGGTTATTTTATATTATACTAACAAATAGATGAATTGGAGGTTTTTATCTTGATTAAAATGAACGATATAACTCGAGACGGGAATCCCGTTTTGCGTAAACGCGCAGAAAAGCTATCATTTCCGCTTGATGCCAAATATATTAAAGTGGCAAATGAAATGATGGAATACTTAAAAAACAGTCAGGACCCCAAAATTGCTGAAAAATACCATTTACGTGCAGGCGTAGGACTCGCCGCCCCACAAATTGGACTTTCCATACAAATGGCATCAGTGTTAGTTCCCGGTCCAGAAAACGAGATTGTTTTTGAAGAAACGTTGGTTAATCCCGTTATCATTAGTCAGTCCGTGCAGGTTGCTGCACTTGAAGAAGGCGAAGGCTGTTTATCTGTTGATAAAGATGTCCCGGGCTACGTTCCTCGCCACGATCGCATCACTATTCGCTATCAAACTCTTGATGGTGAAGAAAAAACTATTAAACTTCGCGATTATCCCGCGATTGTTTGTCAGCATGAAATTGATCATCTCAAGGGAACTTTATTTTACGATCATATCAATAAAAAAGATCCATTAGATATTGAAGAAGGCGCAATCTTAATCGGCTAACCGTTAGACATTTAAAGGGGTTCTAAAATTAAATCGGGGAGGTTCTGGCAAATTTTTGTCAGAGCCTCTTTTTATTACTATCATTGTCATTTTAATTACTTTTAAACATAATACCCAATTATAATTTACTGAGATCTTTTAGATAGTCTTTTGTTTGTTGATTAATTAGGTAAACCACGTCTATATCGAGTGTTCGATCGTTAATCCAAATATCCGAAACTCGTAACAAAGGGCCTTCACGATCTTCAAGATGATGTTCTTTACTATAATCTTTCAATGCTAAATCAATCTTTTCTCTAACCCCAGAAATGTTTTTAGTATCACTCAACTCTTGAGTAACCTCTGCTTTATAATTAAATCCGACGACTAATTGTCCCCAGACATCTGCCACCGAATTTCCCTTTGTTCCAGAAAAGCTAACTCCAAAATTTTTCGAAGTTTCAGCAACAAACTTCATCGCATCATCAACAATTGTCTCACTTGAATTTCTGACTATTGTCGCTGCTTTAGCAATTCTTTTCTTTTTTACATATAAACCAACCAGCAAAAAAAGAACGATTATTATTAGCAGAAAAATTATCCATGCTCCCACTTATTACACCTCCATGCTCTAGGCCTATGTTTCTATACTTATATTAGTCTCTATGATAGAATGTTAAAAGATGCGTTGTAGTAATACAACTTATTGAACGGGCAAAACTTTTATTTTTATTTGAACATATTTTTACGAAAGAAGGAAGAAAAACACATGATTTTTAAAATTTATTATCAAGATTCAAAAAAAGAAACACCTCGTCGTGAGAACACGCGCTCATTATACATTGATGCCGAATCCAAGCCGGAAGCAATTAAACGGATTGAGGACCACAACCCCGATTTTAATTTAGAACAAATCGAGTTACTTACAGGTAAGGCATTAGAGTACGAACAACAAGGTGTAAATTATAAGCTAGTGGAGTATTAGGCTTATGGGTAAAATTAATATCAAAAACAATGAGACCGCCGTTTACGCGATTGGTGGTCTAAACGAAATTGGAAAGAACACCTATGGAATCCAATTTCAAGATGAAATTATAGTTGTTGATGCCGGTATCAAGTTTCCTGAGGATGAACTGTTAGGAATTGATTACGTTATCCCTGACTATCAATTTTTAGTTGCAAATCAGCAAAAAATAAAAGCTCTTGTTATCACCCATGGTCATGAAGATCATATCGGTGGTATTCCGTTTTTACTACAACAAATTAACGTACCGATTTATGCTAGTCCACTTGCTGCCGCCCTCATCCGCGGTAAACTTGAAGAACACGGATTACTCAAAACTACGGAAATTCATGAAATTAATGAAGATACCGTAATTAAGTTTCCAAAGACTAGTGTTAGTTTTTTCAGAACAACGCATTCTATCCCAGATACGCTTGGTGTGGCGGTTCACACCCCTTCTGGAGTGATTGTCGAAACGGGTGATTACAAGTTTGATCTTACCCCGACGACTCATCAGCCGCCTAATCTTCAAAAAATGGCAAAACTAGGTGAAGAAGGCGTCCTTTTGCTGATGTCCGACAGTACAAATGCCGAAAGAGATGAATTTACCAAATCCGAACGCTGGGTCGGAAAGTCTATTCGAAAAATTTTTGAGGAAGTTGAAGGTCGGATTATATTTGCCACTTTTGCTTCAAATATTTCAAGAATTCAAATGGCTTCAGAAGCCGCGTTAAAGCATGGCCGAAAAATCGCAGTTTTTGGTCGTTCAATGGAAGCGGCATTAGTTAATGGACGTGAGTTAGGTTATTTGAACATTCCTGATGATGCGTTAGTCGATGCTGAAGAGATTAGACATCTTCCAGCCGATAAGGTACTAATTATGTGTACTGGATCTCAGGGTGAACCAATGGCTGCTCTCAGTCGGATTGCAAATGGTACTCACCGACAAATTTCAATTCAGCCAGATGATACCGTTGTCTTTTCTAGTAATCCGATCCCCGGAAATACGATCAGCGTTAATAACGTTATTAATGAACTCGAAGAAGCCGGCGCCCGCGTAATTCATGGAAAAGTAAATAATATTCATACATCTGGCCATGGTGGTCAAGATGAACAGAAACTGATGCTCCGTTTAATGAAGCCTAAGTACTTTATGCCAATTCACGGAGAATACAGAATGTTACAACTCCATACTGAGCTGGCCCATGACTGTGATGTTCCCTTCGAAAATAGCTTTATTATGTCTAATGGAGATGTGCTTGCGCTAACCAAAGATTCCGCTCGACGTTCAGGTCATTTTAACGCTGGTGACGTTTATGTGGATGGAAACGGCATTGGTGATATAGGTAACGTAGTTCTCCGCGATCGTCAGTTGCTATCCGAAGAAGGCTTAGTCGTTGTGGTAGCCACCATTAACCTCAAAACGAAAATGATTGAATCCGGTCCCGACCTTCTATCTAGAGGATTTGTCTACATGCGTGAATCAGGCGAACTTATCAATGAAGGTCGACGTAGAATGTTTGCAACAATCCGACAGGCAATGCGAAATCCGCACGCTAATGAAGCATCCATCAATCGAGCAATCATCGATGATCTTCAAAAGTTTCTTTACGATCAAACGGAACGTCATCCTGTTATCATTCCTATGTTAATTATGGACTAGTTCCCTTTTAAATGATTAAGAATATTTCTAACCAATCCGTTGTCAACGATCGAGTCATCTGATCATTGACAACGGATTTTTTTATAGCCAAATTTTTTTATAAAATAAACTATCTTTATCAATGATGGTTAAATCAAATCTTTTTAAAGCAAAAAAGCCAATCCGGTATCGGATTGGCTTTATAATTCTTATTGATATTAATTAATTGCACAATACTTTTTATTTTACGCGACCCGCAAAGCTTGGGTAGAAGTATGATGATAATGTCGATACTTTTACATTTTGACCAAATGTTGGAGCATTTGCGTATTGATTATTTCCTAAGTAAATAGCGACATGATAAGTTGAACCTGCGCTACCCCAGAATAATAAATCACCAGGTTGAGCTGCTGAAACTGATTCCTTTGTTACATATGATTCCATAGCTACTGTGTAACTTGGCAAACTAATACCTGCAGCATGTTGGTAAACATATGAAACGAATCCTGAACAGTCAAATCCAGAAGTTGTCTTACCACCCCAAACATACGGAATTGTATTATTGGCAAGTGATGAAGCAAGTGCTGTAACTGAACTTGTATCCTGTGTAACCGTAGTAGCTGAACTTGAAGTAGCAGCTGAACTAGCAACACTACTTGTATTAACAGCCGATGAACTGTTACTTGTAGCGTATGAAGGAGCAGCACTACTTACATGTGTTGTATTGTTAGCATTTGAAACAGCCGAACTTGGTGCTTGACTACTTGAAACATATGAAGCAGAGCTACTTGGTGCAGCTGAACTAGCAACTTGGTTAGTAGTTGCTGAACTTGGTGCTACGGATGAAGCTGCAGCATAGCCAGCATTTGTCGTTGCATGACTAGAAGCAACTGAACTTGGTGCTTGTGATGGTGCTACAGAGCTAGCAACGTATGAGCTGGCACTGCTTGGTGCAGCTGAACTGACTTGTTGAGTTGCCACTGAACTTGGTGCAACACTCGAAGGAGCTGCAGAACTGGCAACATAAGTTGCAGCACTACTTGGTGCGACGCTTGAAGGCGCAACCGAGCTAGTAACATAAGTTGTAGCACTACTTGGTGCGGCACTTGAAGGTGCAACATACGTTGCTGTGCTACTTGGTGCTTGGGTTACTGGTTGAGCAACCGCAGCGCTACTTGCTTGAACAACCGGTTGTTGAACAGTTGTAGTAACCGTTGTTTGTTGAGTAGCCTGAGGTACATATGTAGCAGTTGTACTAGGAGCCACTGTTGTTTCATTTGTGGCTGGAATCTTTAGAGTTTGACCAACGAGGATCAATGAGCTCTTAAGATTATTAGCCTTCATAATCGCATTAACTGAACTACCATACTTTTCAGCTAATAGAGAAAGGCTGTCACCACTTTTTACAGTAACTTCAGTAACTTTTGAATCAGAATTAGTTTTTTCAGGAATATCGATTTTTTGACCAACATAGATCAAGTGACTATTTTGATTTATATTATTTAAAGATTCGATACTCTTGATTGAAACGCCATATTTTTGAGAAAGTGCCCAAACTGTGTCGCTTTTCTGTACCTTTACAGAATCAGCATGAGCAATTACTTGAGAACCGCCGGCAACAAGCATTCCGGCACCGGCAACACCGGCAAGTAAAAGTTTAGATGCATTTGATTTAGAATTGGTAACCATATAAGTTCGTCCACTCCTTAAGATTTCGTATAATTTTAGATTTCATTCGTTAATATTCAAAATAAATTCAAATTAGCTTTTTGCACATTGATAATCTTAACATCTTTTTAAACTCTTGGAAACACTTTTTATACACTAACTATTCAAAATAGCTTTAAAGAATCTTATAAATCCCATTGTTCAGCCATTTAACAAAAGACAAAAAATGCAAAAAAATTTTTTCCTTTTTTGGGTCAAAACCCTTTATTTCAAGCAGGTTTTGACTATGTTACGCTAGTATTACAAAAAAGGTCAATTGTTACATAGTCTGTAACAATTGACCTTTCAACTTCACTACGATTTATTCACAAAATGAATATTTATTTATTTTTTACTAATTTTTGGGGCTTCCAGATCCCCATAATAACACCGGCTATAACCGCACCAATTAAAACTGACAAAATATAGAACAACTTATGATCTGCCAACGCTAATACCCATAATCCTCCATGAGGAGCTGGTACGCTAACCTTCCATAATTGGCTTAATCCACCTCCAATTGCTGATCCAATGATACTAGAACCAATCACACGGAGTGGGTCCGCCGTCGCAAATGGAATTGCTCCTTCTGTGATGAAGGAAATTCCAAGAACCCAGTTCGATATACCCGCTTCTCTTTCTTGCTTCGTAAACTTTTTAGGCCAGAAAGTTGTTGCAATTGCGGTTGCCAAAGGTGGAATCATTCCACCAACCATTACAGCCGCCATTAAATCTCCGTTTTTAGTTGACGTAAATGCCGCGATTGCAAATGCATAAGCCGCTTTATTAAACGGACCACCCATATCGATTGACATCATTCCGGCAAGAACAGCACCAAGAAGAACGGCGTTTCCGGTTCCCATTCCTTCAAGCACCCCAGTTACCCAAGCATTAACTGAAGCAAAAATTGGGTTAACAATAAAGAACATCAGTCCACCAACCAAAAGTAAACTGATGATTGGATATATTAACATTGGTTTCAAGCCCTCAAGTGACTTAGGTAAAAATCTAAATGCTTTTTTTAATGCATTAATAATCAATCCGGCCGCAAATCCCGCGATTAGCCCACCGATAAATCCTGAAACACTGGTGGTATGCATAATACTGGCCGCTGATTGGGTTGCCATGTATCCCCCAACAACTCCGGGCATTAATGCCGGTAAATCACCAATTGATTGTGCAATAAACCCTGCTAAAATGGGGATTAAAAATGAGAACGCATAATTTCCGATATTATTTGGAAACGTAAACCACATGCTGGTCGCCGACGTATAACGTTCAATAAAGAATGAAATCGCCATAATAATTCCACCGCCAACAACAAATGGCAACATGTGAGAAATTCCATTCATTAAATCCTTGTAAATTTCATTCCAAAAACCACTTTTAGGACCATCATCGTCTATTTGTTCATCCGAATTAGAATGAAATGTCGATGCCTGATTGGCTTCTACTAGGTCGATAAGTTCATCTGCCTTGTTGATACCGTCAATAACAGGACGATTTAATAATGGTTTACCATTAAAACGAGCCATTTCAACTTTTTTGTCCGCTGTAACAATAACACCGTCTGCACGTTCGATTTCTTCTTTTGTTAAACGATGCTTAATTCCCTCTGAACCATTTGTTTCTACCTTAATATCAATTCCCTTTTCCTTTGCAGCTTTTTTCAGCGCCGCCTCTGCCATATAGGTATGTGCAATTCCGTTAGGACAGGCCGATACCGCCACAATAAAAGGCTTTTTATCGTTTTTTTCATTTGTCGATGTGTCTTCTAGATCACTTTTAGCATCGTCAGAATCCTTTTTCTGTTCCGCTTTTTCAAACAACTCAATTACATCTTGTGGTGTTTTAGTTTCTTTTAATTTGGCTACGAGATCTGGGTCGATCAACAAACTTGATAATTTCGCCAGTGCCTGTAAGTGTGCATTGTTAGCGCCTTCAGGAGCGGCAATCATAAAGAAAAGCTTTACAGGCTTTCCATCCAATGAATCAAAGTCAACGCCTTGACTACTTTTCGCAAATAATACCGCAGCTTCTGTTACCGCATTGGTTTTGGCGTGGGGCATAGCAATCTCATCGCCAATTCCCGTGGTTGATTCAGCTTCACGATCTAAAATTCCCTTTAAATATTTATCACGATCCGTTACGATACCTTCTGAAACATACTTATCAATCATCTCATTAATGACGTCATCTTTTGTCTTCGCCGTAAGATTCATAATCATTAAATTCTCTTTTAACAATTCTTTAATTTTCATATTTATTTTTCCTACCTTTCAAACACGTTTATATCACTTAATACTTCACGTATTTTTCCTTTATCAGCAATATCTAGTGAAAAAGCAGTTGCACTACCGCAGGCTAGCCCTTGTTTAAAAGCTTGTTCTAGTTCACCAGTTTTAACATACTCTCCAACAAAGCCGGCTAGCATCGAATCTCCTGCACCGACAGAATTTAAAACCTTTCCTTTTGGCGCAAAACTTCGATACACATGATCCTTCGAAACAAGCATACCTCCTGCCGCAGCCATCGAAATCATGACATTTTGTGCCCCAAGTTCAACTAACTTTTTACCGTAATATTCAATTTCGTCGTCTGTTTCAACTTTGGTATCAAATAAATCCCCTAATTCATGATTATTTGGTTTTATTAAAAGCGGTTTGTTAGGTAGGGTGTCCATAAGCCCCTTTCCTGTTGTATCAACAACAAACTGCGCACCATTCTTCTTAATTTTTTTGATAATTGTATCGTAAAGATTCTGTGGCAAATTTTCGGGAATACTCCCTGAGAAAATAACTATATCCTTCTCCGTAATGGAATTAAAATTATCAATAAAACATTGCAATTCAGATTCCATAATTTTTGGTCCCTTTGCGTTTAGCTCTGTTTCATCTTGAGCATGGATTTTAACGTTAATTCGTGTGTCTCCACTAATTTTAACAAAGTTACTGTTAACATTAAGTTGATCTAAGGACTGAGCGACAAATTTCCCAGTAAAACCTCCTAAAAAGCCTAATGCCGTGTTGCTAACGTTTAGCTGATTTAAGACTCTAGAAACATTAATTCCCTTTCCACCTGGAAATTTATTAGCATCCCTTAATCGATTAACTAATCCAATGTTCATTTGATTTAAACTGACGACGTAGTCAATTGACGGATTTAAAGTTACTGTGTAAATCATTTATTAACCTCCATATACTTTACGTTCGTTTTATTTTTTATCCAGTTTGGACATGTATCCGTAATAATTGTTGCATCTTCCAGTTTTGAAAAACTGACGAATGAGGTGTGATCGAACTTTGTTAAATCTGCCAGAACGTATGCCTGCCTGCTTCGATTCATCACCAAAGTTTTAATTTGTGCTTCTTGAATATCGGGCGTTGTAAAACCTTGGTCCTTCGAAATGCCGTTGACTCCCATAAAGCAACGGTCAAATTGAAAGGTTTCAATCCGATCAGTAACTTCAGTACCAATCAATGCCCGTGTTTTATTTTTTAGTAATCCACCAATAACATATGTATTTACATCAAAATCAGAAAGTAAGTTAGCAATGTTTAGTCCATTGGTTACAACCAATAGTCCCTTAATATTGGATAGATACGAAATCATTGTCGCAGTTGAAGTACCCGCATCTAAAAATATTACCTCTCCTTCTTGAACCAACTCTGCCGCCTTTTTACCAATATCATTCTTCTCAACTAAATTAAGTTTTGATTTAACTTGAAAATCGGGTTCTTCCTGCAAGTTACTTTCAATTCTTGCTCCACCATGGATGCGAACTAGTTTTCCTTCAGACTCTAACTTTTTTAAATCTCTTCGAACAGTAGAAACTGACGAGTTATTTTTTTCGATAATTTCATCTATTTTTATAAACTGTTTTTGTTTTAGTAGGTCTAAAATATTTCTTTCACGTAATTCTGTAAGCACTTTCATCATCCTCCATAAAAAATATAACACCAAATTTCTTCAAAATCAATCAAAACAGTTCAAAATAGTTCATTAGAGTTCATAATTCTATTTTTTTGTAAATTAAAAGGCTATAACAAAATTACTTTGCCATAGCCCTTATCAATTGTTTTTAATATATATAAAACACATTTAAACTATTCAATTTGATCTTCAATAACGTCTTTTGCGGATTTAGGATGGTGTCTTTTTAATTTTATTCCTAAAAAATCAATGAAAAACGCAACGGTTGGAATACCAACGATTAATCCCCATGTTCCAATCATTTTAGCTGCGATAATTAAAGTAATAAATGTTACAAAAATTGGAAGGTCCGTCGCTCCTGCCATTAGTCTTGGGTGCAAGAAATATGATTCAAAGAAGTGGATCAATATAACCAGACACATCACTTCAATTATTGAAACAATCCCATTAGCGGAAAATGCAACAATACTCAATGGAATCAAAGAGATTAAGACCCCGGCTACAGGAACTAATCCTAAAATAAACACGATAATCGCGAGCAACAGTAGCTTGGGAATGCCCAAGGCCCATAGACCGATCGTCATCAATGTTGTATTAATACTACATATTACCAGCTGTGTTTCGATAACCGTACCCAAAATCATCACATATTTTTTTAACAATAAGTAGATATTGCCAAACATAACGCTATGTCGACTATTTAAAATCGAATGTCCAAATGATTTTAAATGATTAAATGTTAAGTTAAACACCAGACTTAGTAACAAAGCTACAATAATGTGTTCCATGGCGACCCCGATTCGCCCAAGCTGATTTAAGCCCGACATCGCCAAGTATTGACTGCCCTTAACTGCCTGTGAGTTTTTGCGAACCTCGTCCACTATCATCTGGACGTATTGATTACTGAAAGAATCACTATTAATTGCGTGCCTGATCAAGGCCGGGATTCCCTTTAATTGATCATAGATCATAGAAGCAGTCATCGAAAATACAAATCCCATGAAAGCTAGCAGAACTATGTAGAAAATTAGTGTACCAACCGGTTGGCTAACTTTCGTAAACTTTCGTATTTTTTGAATACCAACATAGGATACAAAAGAAAAAATAACAATCAAAAGTATTTGAGACATAAAATCCCGCAGTAAAAAGATTAACCCAATTATTCCAAATAACGTCAGCCATAATTGCACCGACTTCTTTTTTAATAATTCTATTGCTACATTCATAGACTCCCCCTGATATAAAAAGACCTGAACAAATTATAATCTGTCACAGGCCTTATTAAAAGTTTAGAGCTTATACCTTACGGATATTTAAATTATTTTTGGCTCTTAAAAAGTGGTGCCAAAGGCTCATTATCATAGATCATCTTGATTGCATTTCCAAGTAATGGTCCCACTGATAATTGTACTAATTTTTCAAACTTCTTCTCTTCATCGATTCGAATAGAATCTGTCACGATCACTTTTGAAAGTTTGGAATTTTGCAAAATTTCCGAAGCACTATTAGAGAAGATTGCGTGCGTTGCTGCGCCATATATTTCAGTTGCTCCGGCATTCGAAAGTGCTTCAGCTGAAATCGTTAGTCTTGTTCCGGTATCAATCATATCATCAATTACCAACGCAGTTTTGCCAGCGACGTTTCCAATAATTTCAGTCGGAATCTCATTAATATCTTCCGCAGATTCTTCATTACGGTTATCAATAATTGCAATTGGCGTTCCTAAAAGTTCGGCCATAATCCGCGCTCTTGAAACACTCGCATGATCGGGGGAAACAACAACCATATTGTCTGTATCAAAACTCCCATCGCTAAAATAACTAGCCAATAATGGCGCTGCTGCCAAATGATCAACTGGAACATCAAAAAATCCTTGGATTTGTGGTGCATGTAAATCAAGCGTTAAAACACGAGTGATATCGTCATCCTCTAAAAGGTTGGCAATTAATTTAGCCGTAATTGGTTCCCTAGAACGTGCTTTACGGTCTTGCCTGGAATATCCATAATATGGAATCACTACATTAATTTGACTAGCACTAGCTCTTCTCAGTGCGTCCACCATAATTAATAATTCCATTAACGAATCATTGATTGGATCTGAAATTGATTGGATTACATATACTTCGGCCCCACGAATGCTTTCTTCAATATTAACTTGAATTTCGCCATCGCTAAACTGTTTAATTGCGGCTTTTCCAAGCGGAATACCAACCTCTGAAGCAATTTTTTCAGATAAAGCACGATTAGAATTTAAAGAGAATAATTTCATTCTCCTTTTTAATTTACTTTCCACAGCTCAACCTCCAATTATTATCTACAGCATATATTATAGTAAATTTTTTACACATACTACAAGAAAATCACTCTAAAAAATCATAAGGTGTGATATTTTCCATACCAATCATTGGATCAACCTTTTCAATTTGTACCAAATGATTGGTAAGCGTTGTTGCTTCTGGCACCGAACTTTCAACATTTTCCGGATCGTTTTGGAATAGACTAGGCTTTTCTTCCCTCGTTGGATCATCAATATGATCTGGATTAATTCTTAAACGCAAACTAGTATCGCGATTGGAAGATTCATTTTTTACCGCCTGGGTGTAAGCGTCCGGCTCGCCCAAGAGAATGATCGAATTTGAAGCTCGTGTCAAACCGGTATACAACAGATTTCTTTGAAGCATTCGATAATATTGACGTACCATTGGTAAAATAACAAACGGAAATTCACTACCCTGTGATTTATGGATTGAGATACAGTATGCCAAAGTCAACTGTCCCAAATCTGATTTTGAGTAGGTAACTTCATTTCCATCATAGTCGACAATCAAGTGGGCTTGCCCTTTGCCCTCTTTTTCAGTTACTAATCCCGTAATTTCACCTATATCGCCATTAAATATATTATTTTCCGGAGAATTTACTAATTGCAAAACCTTATCGCCAATTCTAAAATCTTGATCTTTAGCGTTGATCGATTTGGGTTTTAAGCTTTCAGGAGGATTCAAAACTTTTTGCAAGTGTCGATTAATCTCATTAATTCCGGCACTCCCTTTGTACATCGGTGCTAACACCTGTATATCACTTTTTGAAATGCCCTTTTCAACGGCTTTCTGAGCAATTTGATCGATTGCATTAGCCACTTGTGATGCATTGGCTAAAAAGAAAGATTTATCTTTTTTATTTTTTGTAAAATCGGAGGGAAGTTTTCCATTTTGAATATCATGAGCTAACTGAATAATGGAAGAATCTGCCTCTTGCCGATAAATTTTGGTTAGTGAAACTGTTGGAATCACATCGCTCTTGATCAAATCATTAAAGACTTGTCCAGGTCCCACCGAAGGTAACTGATCTTTATCACCAACTAAAACTACCTGCATATCCGGATTAACGGCATTAATTAATGTATTAAACAGTCCTGTATCAACCATGGACATTTCATCAACAACTAGCAGACTTCCCTCCAGTTGTTTAACTTCTTCATCTTTTAAATCATCTTTTCCATTCAACCCCAGCAATCGATGAATGGTCTTTGCCGGGACGTTAGTGACCTGATTTAAACGTTTCGCAGCTCTTCCCGTCGGAGCCACTAACTGTATTGGAAATTTACTTTCGGTATATTCATTCGGATCTAAAGAGATCCCATTTAGTTCAGCAAAACTATTAATTAGCCCCTTTATAATTGTCGTTTTACCAGTTCCCGGGCCACCGGTAATAATTGTTAACGAATTTGAAAGTGCTAACTCAATGGCTGCGTTTTGAATTTTATCGTATTTTAATACTAAATTACTCTCAACAATTTGAATTGCTTTTTTAATTTGTTTTTTGCTTTCGGAAATATTTCCGATCATTTGTCTTACACGCTGCCCAATTGCTACTTCAGCTTGAAATAGCCACTTTAAATATATCTTTCCATCTTCTCCAACTATGCGGCCACTTTTCCCAAGTTCCAACACCTGATTTGCAATCATTTCAGCTGTCGCAGACTCACCAAGTAATTCCGTTGCTCTTTGCAATAAATTATCCGCCGTTATATACGTATCACCCGTCGAATTACTCCACTCTTTAATCGTTTCAAGTATCCCAGCCTGAAGACGAGCTGGAAAATCCGGTTTAATCCCCATCTTCCTAGCAATTCCATCCGCTCTCTTAAAACCAACATTATCGACTTCATCAGCCAACCGATATGGATTATCTTCAATTATTCTGAGGGCGTCTTCATGATACTTATTAATGATACTACTTGCGATATTACCGGTTATTCCTAAATCGCCCAGCTTAATCAAGATATCCTCTAAGCCATTCGACTGATTTAGAACATCTGAAATAATGTCTGCCTGCTTGACCGAAACACCAATGTTTTTTAAAACTTCTGGATTTTTCTTAATTTCATTAATGGCATCATCTCCAAGCGCATCGACTACTTTTTCGGCCGTCCTCTTACCAATGCCTTTGAATTGATTTCCAGATAAATATGCTACAATGCCATCTTCAGTATTTGGTACAAATACCGTATACTGATACACTTGGACCTGGTTGCCATATTTAGGATGTGAAACTAATTTGCCACTAAAACGATATTTTTGGCCTTCTTGAATATCAGCAATATTTCCAGTTACAACGATTTGGTCCTCATCCCAGTTAAAATCGTTCTCCTCGACCGTTATCAATAAAACTTTAAATAAACTATCAGGGCTCTCAAAAAAAACTGCGCTAATTTCCCCGACTAGTTCAACTTTATTATCTAATTTTGGAGACTTCGAATCGGCATTTCCAAATAAATCCATTTTCTCAAATGCCATTAATCATCTTCCTCAACATTTTTATTTAAAAGCTTATCAACATCTACCAACCGTTGCTTATTTTGCTCAAAAAGTTTTGCATCAATTTCTTTGGATAAATCAAAAAACTTATTATTTTTAGTTTTAGAAATTGCCATTTCGACAACTCCCCGATTAAATAGTAATTTTGCCGTCTTTTTCGCTTTTAAAGCCACATCATAATATTTTTGGGCCATTTTTATATCTCCAAGTGCTAAAGAAATATCCCCCATTAATTCATTTACATCTGCATCCGAGGGACTATTTTCCAAGACCGTCAGGCCAAAAGCAAAAGCCATTTTATATTCACTTTGAGCAAAATAACCTTGAGCGATCATCATGTTCGCTTCTTTTTTTAAACGTTGATCTCTAACCGTCTGAAAAGTACGATTTGCTTTTTCATATAATCCTTCAGCATAGTAGACATTTCCTAAACCATAAGTTAGTAGATCAACACTGCTTGAATCATTAAAATTCTCCCGTGATTTTACTAATAGCTCTTCAGCTTGATCAAAGCTTTGTTGTTTAACTAAAATAGCCGCTAAATTGTAATAATTTTTGGCGTCATTTGGATTCTCATCTATTTTTTGAATTAGTTTATGAATGACATCGTCTCGTTTTTTTTCACTGCCCATTTTACCCATTCACCTCTAAATTAGATCTGTCGGATCAATTTCTTTTTTTATGTAACTAGTATCGTTCCAGTCGATTAACTGATATGTTAAACCACGATCCTGACTTTCTAAAATTGTTGTGCTAGTATTGGCCAATCCTCCGCGCTTCCTTAGTTCTGCTAAGGGAACGTTCAGTAATGAGTTAATAATTGCATTTAGAGCCGCGCCATGACTAACAATAATGACATTATCATCACGGTTTGGAAACATCTCGCAGATTCTAATAATCGTCGGTCGCATTCTTTCAACCAAATGTTGAAAAGTTTCTCCCTTTATTTTGTCTGGAAAATACTGATCTGGATGGTTTCTAAAAGCATCCACTTCCTCTGGAAATTTCTTTTCAACATCAACAAATCGCATTCCTTCCATTACACCTAAATCAAATTCGCGAAGTCGACTTGAAATTGTTAAGGGCGTTGGATGTCCCTGTATCTCGTCTAACTGATGTTGTAACGTTGTAGCGGTAATTCGTGCTCGTCGTAATGGACTAGAAAAAATCCTTCGAAATTGTTTAGATGATAAGAAAAGAGCCAACTGTTGAATTTCTTGATAGCTTTCATCCAACAAAGGAGAGTCACCCTTTGCTCCTTGATATCGTCCCTCTAAATTCCATTCAGTTTTTCCATGTCTTATAAAATATAATTTTGTCAAAGTTATTCGTCCTTTTTCTGCGTGGTTATGGTAATTTTACCATTATTAATTGTTTAAATAAATCTACAAAAATAAATACGATTACAACTTTTTTAGACTAATCTACAATGCATTAAGTAGCTCTTAAAAATGAAAACAAAAAAGTTCGAATGTAAACCATTAAAAATTGGTTTACATCCGAACCTATTCGAGTATTTTAATTAAATGTACTGAAGTAACTTCTTTTCGGTACTATAAGCGGCATCGATAATTCCACCACCTATACATTCCTCACCATCATAGAGGACAAGTGCCTGTCCCGGCGTAATTGCACGAGCGGGATCATCAAAGTCAACCGTTACTTTTGAAAAATCATCGCTGAAATGAACCGTCACGGGCACATCCTGGGCACGATAACGGAACTTCGCAGTACACCGGAAATCATGCCCGCGCTCTGCACCTAGTTTGTTGACAAAGTGCATGTCAGAGGCATCGAGGCTTGAAGCATAGAGATGCTCGTTTTCAAATCCTTGTCCAACGTATAAAATATTTTTTGAAAGATCCTTACCAATAACAAACCATGGTTCGTTATTCTTAGATCCGCCACCAATACCTAGGCCACGACGCTGACCAATTGTGTAATACATCAGACCAGCATGCTCGCCCATCACTTCACCATCAAGCGTCATCATTTTTCCTGACTTAGCTGGTAAGTAATTTCCTAAAAATTCACGGAAATTCTTCTCACCAATAAAGCAAATTCCTACTGAATCCTTCTTATCATAAACTGATAATCCAGCTTCCTCAGCAACTTTACGAACGTCGGGCTTAATCATGCCACCAAGTGGGAACATTACACGATCTAATTGATCGGCACTAAGTTGGCTTAAGAAGTATGTTTGGTCTTTATTTCCATCTGTAGCACGTAACAAATGTTGATGTCCATTCTCATCACGTTCTACTTGAGCATAGTGTCCAGTTGCAACATAATCTGCTCCCAAACTGATTGCGTAATCAAGAAACGCCTTGAACTTTATTTCATTATTACAAATAACGTCCGGGTTAGGTGTTCTACCTTTTTTATACTCATCTAGGAAATAAGTGAACACTCTATCCCAATACTCTTTTTCAAAGTTAACTGAGTAATAAGGGATTCCAATCTTAGCCGCAACCTTTGCAACATCTTTATAATCTTCGGTGGCCGTACAATACCCATTTTCATCGGTATCGTCCCAATTCTTCATGAATACACCAACCACGTCATACCCTTGCTTTTTTAGCAAATATGCCACGACTGATGAATCAACTCCACCACTCATACCAACAACGACTCGCGTCTTACTGTTGTCAGCCATCTACATCACCATCATTTCTATCAGATTCTGGAGAATCTACGATTGAAGGTCGCATAAATCCAGTAAAATCTATTCTATAATAATTAGCCGTTAAATACCACTATTAACAAAAAGTTAGTAACTATTTTTTCATAATTACTGAATGTTTGATTAATTCAGCAATTAAAAAATTGTATTGTTCTACCAATGGAGCATCTTGTTCACGACTAAAAATACTTACATTTTGCATTCCATTTGCTGTCACAGTACTTATTTTAAATCCCGAGAAATCGCCTTTAATCATGATTTTTAATTTAATTCCTTGGTTAAAGGGAGAGGTCGGGTCTAGCGAACGCTCAAATATAAATGTTCCGTTTGTCTTCGTTGTAAAACCTAAATCTAACAACGTATATTTTTTTATTTCAGGACTCAGCTGATAAACAGCTGGATCACCCTTTACGCTTGCTTCTTTTCCAAATGCCATTGAAATCCCTCGCTTACATTTTTGCCATCTTTTTTAAACGGTCTTCAATTAAAACGATTTGGTCACACAAATAATCAATATCTTCAGATGTAGTATGCTTTCCAAAACTAATTCGAATCGATTCACCAATTCTTGGAGAGTCCGCCCCATACATTGCCGTTAAAACATGTGATGGTTCAAGACTTCCAGCCGTACATGCTGAACCACCTGAAATAGCAATTCCTGCCAAGTCTAGGTTAGTTTGCATCACATAAGTTGAAACACCCTTAAGCCAGATGTTAAAAACGTGTTGCAAATTATTTGAATCCAATGATCCATTAATCTCAAAATCAATTTCATTATCATTTAAAGTTTGAATAATTTGCTGCTTAAAACCCGCATACCTTGTCTGAAGTTCTTGTTTCTTGTCTTCGGACAATAATGATGCCGCCTTTGCAAATCCCGCAATGTTAGCAACATTTTCAGTTCCAGCTCGACGTTTATCCTCTTGTTCACCGCCAACTATAAAACTATCAAAGTTAACTGTACTATTTTTATACAAAAAGCCCATCATTTTTGGACCATTTAATTTATGTGCAGAAGTTGATAATAAGTCAATTTTGTCACGTTTAACATCAATATCCAATAAGCCATAAGCTTGAACGGCATCTGTATGAAAAACAGCTTGATGGTCTTTTAAAATTTCTCCAATTTCTTGGATTGGCATATGACTACCGACCTCGTTATTCCCCATCATGATACTAACAAGGATCGTTTGGTCATCTAATTCTTGTTTAAATTGGTCCAAACTGATTAATCCATTTTGATCAACATCAAGATAAACTACCTCAAACCCCATTTTTTCTAATCGATTCATCGACTTTAGAACAGATGGATGTTCAATCTTAGTAGTAATAATTTTGTTTCCCTTTGATTTATTTCGCAAAGCTACCTCTGTTATCGCGGTGTTATTGCTTTCCGTGCCACCACTGGTAAAAATTATCTCTTCATCTTCGGCATTAATACTTTGCGCAATTACGTGCCGTGCTTCATCTAACTTAGCTCGTGCTTGACGTCCAAATCCATGTAAACTAGAAGCATTTCCCCAATTATTGGTTAACTGGTCAGATATTACGTCAACAACTTCTGCCGCTGTCGGTGTTGTTGCAGCGTTATCTAAATATACTCTTCGCATTAGTTATTCCCTTCCATCTCAAATAAATCAATTAACATTGCGGCTGAGCGACGTCCTGCATCAACTATAAATTCATCAAATGATACATTGGCATCGTCATCACCAGTATCCGACATCGCCCTCACAACGATAAAGGGCTTTTTGAATTGATGCGCAACCTGCCCAATTGCCGCTCCTTCCATTTCACAACAAAGTGCATCCGGAAAATGTCCTAAAATTTCTTTAACTTTTACATTGCTAGAAATAAATTGGTCTCCAGTAACAATCAGTCCTTTGTGCACGACCATCTCGTTGCCCTCGGCGGCCTTTTCAAACTTGTTGATAAGTTTATCGTCAGCAACGTAACGCACAACATCTTGTTCAGGTAACCGACCGTATTCATAGCCGAACGCCGTAGCATCAACATCATGATAAGCGACTTCCGTTGAAAGTACTATATCGCCCACCTTAAGACCTTGACCAATTCCGCCTGCTGACCCTGAATGAATTAGTTGGTCCACGGTAAAGTTTGTGACCAAAATTGCCGCTGTTATTCCTGCCTCAACTTTTCCTATTCCGGACCTAACTAAAACAACATCAGTCCCCTTAATTTGACCCTCATAAAAAATGATTCCGTTAAGATTGGTTTCTTTTACAAGGTCAATAATGTTCAAAAGAGATTTAATTTCTTCTTCCATAGCACAAATTACGCCATATTTCATAATTTCATAATCCCCTATACATTTAGTTTAATATCATCCAACAAAAAATAAGACCAAAAAAACAAGTATAATTCCAATTCCTAGTACGGCAATTGCAATATTCAACTTCTTTGCAAGATTCCGACTTTTTTCTTCAGAACGTTCATCCGGATTAAATCTTTGTTCTTTTTCTGAAGGTTTTTTTTGATTTCGACGTGTTTTTGATGGTTCTTCGACCTCTTCATTTTTCCGGTCCAAATTTTTTTGTAAGCTTTTTTGATATTCTGCTCGAGTTTGTTTTTTTTCGTCCAAAGACTCACCTACTTAATATTAGCCTGCCAATAATATATTGCTAAAATAGTTTTTGCGTCTTCAATTTTACCTTCTTTAATGGCTTTTAATGCTTCCTCTAATGAAAGTTCAAAAATATTTAAGTTTTCTCCCTGGTCGCGTGGCAATTCTTTAGTTACCTTTTTCAAATCACTAGCAACGTAGAGCGTCATATATTCATTCGCAAATCCCGGTGTTGAATAGAAGCCAACCATTTTGCTTATCTTTCCTGCTTCATAACGTGTTTCTTCATTCAATTCACGCTTTGCGGTTTCCAAAAAGTCTTCCCCATCTTCAACCTTACCAGCCGGAATTTCAATCGTCGTTTTTCCAATCGGTGTTCGCCATTGTTCTTCAAAGATAGCTTTTCCGTCGTTCGTAAAAGCTAGCACAGCAACCGCGTCTTGATGTTTAACAACGTCCCGGTTAGCCAATTTACCATCCGGTAATTCCACTGTTTGTTGATATACATCAATAATTTCCCCCTTATAACGGGAAACTGACTTAACTACTTTTTCTTCTAAGCTCATTTTACTTCCTCTTTTCGAAAGACTTTAACTGCTACCAGACCCTTAGCACCATCGGCAATCATTAGTTCAACTTTTTCGCCGTTTTCAAGCGTTTTATAGTCTTCAGATTGAATCGCGGTATAATGCACAAACGCCTTTTCTCCATCATCTAAAATGATGTACCCGTAACCCTTTTTCTTATCAAAATCATCTACTGTTCCCTTTTCCAATTCTTCAACCCCTTTTTTCGCTAATCATACTACCATGATAATGGTGAATACTAATTCTGTAAATTAAAAATGATTAGGTTTACACCTAATCACTTCTATTAATTATTTTTCGTCAAATCCTTCTGTAATTGCTTCTGGATAATTTTCCGTGACAATCTTGGCACAGCTTGCGCACAATGTTTCAAAATTACTATCGGAACCAATATCAGTTTTCGTCATCCGACAGCGTTCGCATACTTCACCAGCAGCGGGAGTGATTTGCACCGCAATCTGATTATCAAACTTATCCGCTTCCTCAGGAGCAGCAGACAATTCTTTTACTTCCAATTGTGAAACAATCAAAATTAATCGTAAATCGACGCCTAAATCCTTAACGACTTGCATTGTTTGATCATCAAGGTAAAGATTTGCTTTGGCCTCCATTGATTTTCCGATCATTTTCTCATCACGAGCCTCTTCAAGGGCTTTTAAGACATGCGAACGAAGCTTCTTGATAATTTCCCAGTTATCTAACAGTTTCTCTGAGTCAGCAATTGCTAAAACCTCAGGCATTTCTGATAATTGAACAAATTCCTCGGGTTCATGAAGATACTCCCAAATTTCTTCCGCTGTATGAGGTAAGATCGGAGTAACTAGCTTAGTCAACCCAACTAGAATCCGATAGAACACGGTTTGCATTGAGCGCCGCTTCAAACTATTCTCAGGTTCAATGTAGACAACGTCTTTTGCAAAATCTAAATAAAATGCTGATAGGTCCGTAATGATGAAATTCATTAACGCCTTATAGATATCAATAAAACTGTAAGCATCGTAATAACCGCGTAACTCCTTAACTAGTTCGTTAAATTTAACCATCATGAAACGATCTTCAGGTTGAAGTTCATCATAACTAACCGTATCGTTTTGTGGATTAAAATCAGCAGTATTTGCTAACAAGTAACGAACTGTATTCCGAATCTTCTTATATGAGTCCGAAATTTTAACGAAGTTTTCTTGTGATACTCGGACATCTGAAGACGAATCAATCGATGAGACCCACAAGCGAATAATTTCTGCACCCATCTTTTTAATAATTTCATCGGGAACAATCGTATTACCAAGTGATTTACTCATCTTGTGACCCTTGCCGTCCAAAGTGAACCCTTGCGAAATCACTTGTTTGTAAGGTGCTTTTCCTGAAACCGCCACACTGGTGATTAAACTTGAATTAAACCAGCCACGATACTGGTCAGATCCTTCGAGATAAAGATCTGCTGGATATTTAAGATAACTTCGTTCCTCTAGCACTCCTTGATGGGACGATCCAGAGTCAAACCATACATCCATAATATCCGTTTCTTTGGTGAACAGTCCATTAGGAGAGTGCTCGCTCGTAAATCCTTCAGGAAGAAGTTCTTTTGCATCCCATTCAAACCAGATATCTGAGCCATTTTTTTCAAATAAGTCTGCAACGTAATCAGTTGTTTCCTTTTCAATAATTGGAGTTCCGTCCTCTGCATAGAAAATTGGTAGCGGTACTCCCCAAACTCTTTGGCGAGAAATAACCCAGTCTCCGCGGTCTCGAATCATGTTATGCAACCGCTTTTGACCCCATTCTGGCAAAAATTTTACGTCTTCAATCGAATTTAAAATCTTTTCACGAATCTTATCCACTGATGCAAACCATTGTGGTGTAGCACGGAAGATAATTGGTTTTTTTGTTCGCCAATCAAATGGATAGCTGTGGACATAATCCATTTGTTTTAATAAAGCGTTGGATTCTTTTAATTTATTCAAAGCCATTTCATTAGCATCTTCATAAAATACACCTTCAAAATCTGGTCCAGCATCCGCAGTTAGGTAGCCACGATCGTCTACTGGAACAAAAATATCAAGTCCATATTCCTTACCAACCCTAAAATCATCTTCACCAAATCCAGGAGCAGTATGCACTAGCCCAGTTCCGGCATCCAAAGTAACAAAATCTCCCAACATTACCAATAATTCTCTGTGGTTATCAAATGGATGCATTGCCGTAATATTTTCTAACTCGCGTCCTTGAACAACGCTTAGAGTTTCTACGTCGTGCCATCCAAATTCTTCTGTGACATAGCCTAAACGTTCTGTTGCCACAACAAACTTACGTTCCTCATTAGCTGGTTTAACAACCGAATAATTAAATCCAGCATCAATTGTAATTCCTTCTGAAGCCGGAATTGTCCAAGGCGTAGTAGTCCAAACAACAAAATAAGTATCTTCATCTAAGACACCTTTGCCATCGACCACTTTTTCAGCATAGAAAGCTGATGGTGAAGTTACATCGTGATATTCAACTTCGGCTTCTGCCATCGCTGATTCAGACGACCATGACCAGAATACTGGCTTTTTACCACGATAAATCAAGCCCAATTCAGCCATTTTACCAAACGTTCTAATCTCTTGAGCTTCAAATTCTGGCTTAAGTGTTAAATATGGATTATCCCACTCAGCCGCAACACCTAAACGTTTAAAATCTGTTCGCTGCTTATCAACTTGTTTTAAGGCATATTCATGACATAAACGTCTGAATTCGACCGTTGACATTTTTTTACGATCGTATCCTTCTTTGGTTAATTGTTGTTCAATTGGTAACCCATGTGTATCCCATCCTGGCACATATGGACTTCTAAAACCGCTCATCGATTTGTAGCGGACAATGATATCCTTAGATATTTTGTTCATTGCATGTCCCATATGGATATTACCATTTGCGTATGGAGGTCCGTCATGTAGCACAAAAGATGGTTTACCCTCATTTAATTTTTGGCGTTGTTCGTAAACTTTATTTTCGAACCACACGTCTTCACGTTTTTTTTCGTTAACGGGGAGATTTCCTCGCATCTTAAACTTTGTTTTTCCTAAATTTAAAGTGTCTTTTACTCGCACTAAAATCACTCGCTTTCTGAATCTAAAATAAAAAGACTCCATCCCCAAAGGGACGAAGTCTTCGTGATACCACCCAAATTTAAGGGCCAATAAAAAAGCCCTCCTCATTGTAGCAGATAACGATTGCCAATCGTTTGAACTTACTATCGTTCAGTTCAACACTCAAAAGTGATAGAGCCCATAACCTAACATGTTGATCTTTCACCATTATCAACTCGCTAAAATGTTTTTTAATTATAAGCCATTCTTTTTTATCGTTTTATTTTTTTGGTTCAACATGGAATCCTTCGCTAGTTGGATTACCATTTTCATTATCGTAATCTTCAGGGAACACCACTACTGTCTTTAATTCATCCTGATTTTCAGGCTCAACGGCGGGTGTATCTGGCGACACTTCGGTAACTTGTTCTGAGTGTACACTGTCTTCTGGAAGATTGTCAAGTGCACCACTGTTACGCATTGCTTCCTTAATTTCGCCAATCGTTAGTAATTCATCTGAACTCAATAAATTATCCCAATCGCGCCCCTTGATCATTTGTAGTTGCGATTCTAATAAAACTTCCAATTTTTGACGGAAACTTCGCGCCTGTTTCTTTAAGTCATCGGTTGCAATAACAACTTTCTGTGCTTTACCAGCTGCTTCACCAATGTATCCGTCTGCTTTTCGATGCGCATCTTTGACTACTACTTCAGCTTCCTTTTGGGCCTCTTTGGCAGTGAATTCGGCTTCACGTTTGGAACTAATTTTAACTTTATCCGCCGCATCTTGAGCCACCATGATGGATTTATTAAGTGATTCCTTCATTTCATCAAAGTAATCTGCTCGACTTTTTGCTTCTGTTAATTGTTGACGCAATGAATCGATCTCATCTTGAAGACGACGTTGTTCAAAAGCCACATCGTCCAGAAATTCATCAACTTCGACTGGATTGTATCCACGCATTTTATTTGAAAATTGTTTTTGTTGTATATCTTGTGGTTCGATCGCCATTAATAAAACCCCCGTAAATCACTATCTAGTTTTAATTAAATTCAGTTGGATCCTCAACTTGTCTTTTTTTGTTGTTCCAAGGATATCAACAAGTTTTATCCTACCATATTTTCGAACAGAAATAACATCATTTAAGGCAATTATCGTATCTGATTTTTCAACTAGCATCCAATTGAGTTGCACTCGCCGACCTTCAATTAACTCTTTCGCCCGGTGCCTGGATATTGAAAAGCCGGTACTGATAAGAAGATCCAAACGTAAAGACGCGATGGTGGTATTAATGGTCTCCCAGTCGCTTTCAATTCTGAGCAAATCGTCCGCTACAACTGGAATCATTTTAACTTTAATTTTTCCAATTCGATCAATTTCATTTTGAAAAAAGTCTGCCAACTCAGCATTTACGGCAACTTGCCATCTTCCTTCATTATGAACAATATCACCAAATGTGTTTCGCTGAACACCAGAATTAGCCATTGTACCAAGTATTTGTCGGTGCTCTAATTCTGCAAAATTAATCGGATATTCAATTTCAAAAACTTGAACAAGATAGTCATCTTCTTCTGGGCTAAAATAACTAGGATAAATTAAAGCTCGCTGATTCTCTGCTCCTGAAAAACCACCAAAGAGACCTAACTTTAAATCTGAATCTCGATTGACCAGCGTCTGTAAAATATACTGTTCCCGTGGATTTAGAAAGTTAGTTAAAATTGAACGATTTTGGTCCAAAGCTTCTTGAATTAACGACGAAAAATTTTCAATCTGCTCCTGTTCTTCTTTTCTAAAATGTTGTGCAATTTGATTATCCATAAATAACTCCACCAAGCAATAATGCTTCAATATAAGTTAAACCATTCGCACATAATTCTAATACTAGCAAGGCAAGAATTGGTGAAAAATCAATTCCCATAATCGGTGGAATAAATCTAAACCAACTCATGTACGGCTGGCAAATTTTAGTGAGCCATCTACCAAAGGCTGATTGATAGGCTCCTGGTAACCATGACATCAAAACCCATATGAAGATTCCCAACATATAGAGCTGAATGGCCCAATGTAATAATTGAAAAATCATTGTAATCATTATGTCTATCACCCATTTTAATTTTTTGTCTTAATTAAATAAATGGGTTTGAGCTTCGCCCAAACCCTTTATTTTGTATTATATATTATCTACCACGCCGTTTAAAGAATGGTGGCGTGTCCAACGATTCATCATCTGAGCTAGTGTTATTATTGTCATTAAAAGCATTGAATTCTTTCTTTTCAACATTTTTAAAATCACCTTCACTAGCCGATGATGGACGAACGCCATTTGACGTACCTGAACCTGATTGACGCAGTTGCCAATCACCAAATGGATCATTGGCAGCCTGTGTCGTTTGATTATTATTTTGATTTGTATTTGAATTTAAGCCATCAGTTGAACCAGCCCCGCGAATTTCAGAGTTGTCTGAAATTCCGTTCGTAGTAGTCGCATTGCTAGCGGAACTACTTGGATTCTCAAAAGAGGTGCGTGCTGGTTGACGGTGTAAAGACGCTCTACCTGCTTTTTTGTCGATTCCGGTTGCGATAACTGTTACTCGAACACCGTCTTGCAAATCATTATCAATTGATGTCCCAAAAATAATATTAACATCATCATTAGCAGCATCCGTAACGATTTGTGATGCGGCCTGAGCTTCAAATAGCGAAAGATCTGGGCCACCAGTAATATTAAGCAATACTTGTTCTGCACCATCAATTGATGTTTCCAACAATGGTGACGAAATAGCCTTCTTTGTTGCTTCTTCAGTTCTATTCTCACCACTAGCTGAACCGATTCCCATCAGAGCGGAACCTTGATTTTGCATAACAGTTTTTACATCAGCAAAATCCAAGTTAACGTATCCAGGCGATGTAATTAAATCAGAAATACCTTGAACACCTTGACGCAATACATTATCGGCTTCATTAAAAGCTTCCATCATTGGTGTTTTCTTATCAACCAAGTCAAGTAAGCGGTTATTAGCAATGATAATAAGCGTATCAACATGTTCCTTAAGATTTGCAACACCTTCAGCCGCAAATCGAGCACGTTTTGGTCCTTCAAATGTGAATGGGCGTGTTACTACTCCAACCGTCAAAGCACCTTGCTCCTTAGCGATTTTAGCAACCATTGGTGCAGCGCCTGTTCCGGTTCCGCCACCCATTCCGGCTGTAACGAAAATCATATCCGCGCCTTCAAGAGCAGAAGCAATTGTTTGCTGACTTTCTTCAGCAGCTTTGCCACCAACTTCAGGAGTCGAACCTGCGCCCAATCCTTTAGTTAGTTTAGGTCCCAATTGAATTTTAACATCAGCGTTTGATGCTTGAAGTGCTTGAACATCTGTGTTGGCCACAATAAACTGAACTCCCTTAACTCCTTCAGCAATCATACGGTTAACGGCGTTCCCACCACCACCACCAACACCAATTACTTTGATGTTCGCGCCTGTACTTTTACTTTCATCCATTGTAAATTCCATGTTAATTCCTCCATCGATTAGTTAGTCAAAGAAATCGCTAAACCACTTTTTGATACCATCGAAGCGATTTGAAGTTGCTTTATCCGATGGATTACTGTTGTTTTTTGGCTTAGGCCGATCTTGTTGGTTTTCTGAACGGCGTTCCGTTGTTTGAGGACGTTTAAATTTAGGCTTTTCATCAACTACCACATTATCTTGTGGCGTTTCGGCAACCGTTCTTTCACTTGAAACCATAGCATTTTTTGCTAAAATTTCAACATCACTCATCCGTCCTTCATAATTTAAAATAGCTAATACCTGTGCAAAAGCTGGATGTCTCAGTCCCATTTGATCTGGAACATATAGTTTAGCATTGGTTTCAAAAATTCTCTCAACTAAGGTTTCGATTCCCGGTAATGCAGCTCCTCCACCGGTTATCACGATTCCACCAGGCATGTCTAATGCACCGGCCTTTTCTAGCTGTTTCTTAATATTAGTAAGAATTTGCTCCATCCGAGCTTCAATAATCTCACTTAAATATTCTTCAGTGACTGCCGTAGGTTCATTTTGACCGACCACGTTAACTGGAAATGAATCGCTACCCGCCTGGTCTGCTACCGCGTAACCGTACTGTTGTTTGATTTGCTCAGCGTTCTCTAAGGACGTGTTCAACACAACCGAAATGTCCTTTGTTACAAACTGTCCGCCCTCTTGCTCAACAAACGTGTACTTCAAGTGATGGTCATGAATAACAGCAACTGTTGATTGTCCAGCACCTAGATCAAGGGTGATTGTCCCAAAATCTTGTTCTCCATCATTTAAAATCGTCTTACCTAAAGCTAACGAGTTCACAATTATATCAACTAAATTTAAACCAGCAAGTCGAATTGCGCTCTTTAAATTGTGGATAATTGTTTTAGGCCCGGTAATTAATCCACCATTCATCTCAAGACGAACTCCAACCATTCCACGCGGATCTTTTATACCATCAAAACCATCTACAATAAATTCATCAGGTAAAACATCTACAACTTCCTGTTCTGGAGGAAGATTATGTACAGAAGCCGCATTAGACACATCAATTACGTCTTGATTTCCTATTTCCCGAGAGCTATCAGAAATAGCCACCATACCTCTTACAGGCTCAATTCTTAACAAATTAGCTGGAATTCCAGCTACTACGTCATGGATTTGAATATTTGCTTTTCGTTCCGCTGATTCAACAGCCCTCTTAATCGCAAAAGCAGCTTTATCGATATCCACGATAACACCACGATTTACCCCATCTGAGGGCTCTCTTCCCACACCAATAACGTTCATTTGTCCTTTGACATATTCAGCAACAATAACTTTTATTGAGGTGGTTCCAATATCCAGTCCAACGTAAATTCCTGAATTATCCATAATAAAGGAACCTCCTAGTCGTTTAACCGTTTCATTTTATATATTTATCACATATATTAATCAGTTTACCATAAACTTTATTGATTCGAAACGCAGAATTATACTATTTTACAAGCTTAATTTCTTTTGTAACTTATTCTACACTATCTGAATCATTCGTCGATGAATTTGTTTCTGACGAAGACATGTTTGCGCTTTTTTTAGTTGCCGCCTTTTGCTGTTCAGCGTAACTTGATTCTGCTTCACTTGATTGACGAGATTCCTTATATTCATCCGTCCAACCGTACGGCCTTGAATACGCGCCAACCTGTAAATCAATAATCCCTTTTTTCTTCATACTGGCAGAAATTTCAGGGTAATACTTCATTTTTTTTGCAAAGGAGTTTATTACCGCATATACCTGATTCCCATCATTCATAAAAAAGTGAATTCGATTCTTGATATTTTTGGTTGGTGAAAGTGTAACTTCAGCCACACCGTTTTGAACTTCGTTTGGCATTTGTGCATATTCTTTTAAAAATTTCTTTAGAGTTCCGTCATTTTTAAATCCCCTAAAAATAGGATAGTTTCCCGTTGGCTGTTTTGAATCCTTTTTAACAACGGTGCCATCTTGACGAACGGTATAGTACATTTTATTCCTGATCACATACCCCATTATCGCATTTTCAGATATTTGAACGTTCGCTCTACCAGCCAAAGAAACATCAATGGTGACATTTTTTAAATCTGAATCTTTTTTTAAAAGTTGATTTTCATACGATCCTTTTTTAAACATCGAAGCAAATATTGAATCACCTTTTTTCAAAGTAAGGTTTTTGCTAATTTCACTTGTTGAAGTTCGTTTGTTCCCCGAAATTTTTATGCTACGAACTTGACTTATCGGTGAAAAGAAATAGACACCAATCAAAAGCATCAGAACCAAAACTGCGCCAAATACCACGCTCTTTTTCTTGTTTATTTTAAAAGATACACCACTCTTCACCGATGCACGTCTTTTAGAGCGGGGTGTTTTTTTACTTGATCCTTTTGAGGAGCGTCCTTGATTCTTATGATCTCGTTGATATTTTGCCCAAGGGGTTAGTTCCTCATCTTTTTTCTTTTTCATGCAACATCCTCAACACTATTTTATAACTGACACTAATACCTTATATAGATTTTCAGCAGCATCCGGTTGGCCCAATTGTTTAGCATTGTTCGCCATTTCTTTTCTAGCCGTTTCATCTAGCATCAGCTGATCCAAACTACGCATTAATTTTTCTGATGTAAGTTCATTTTCTGTAATCAATTCTGCCGCATGATCTTCAACCAAGCTTTTAGCATTTTTAGTCTGATGATCATTCGTTACATAAGGACTGGGAATTAGAATTGACGGAATCCCCAATGCCGTAATTTCAGCGAGACTTGTGGCACCAGCTCGTCCAACTATCACACTGATATTTGCCAAAATTTCTGGCATGTTTGAAATATACGGTAATATTGCCACTTTAGATTTTAACTTTTCGACATCGATCTCTTTAGCAATTTGATCAAAGTGGACTCTTCCAGTAACAAATAAGGTCTGATATGGTTTCTTAACTAGTTCTTCCAATGAATCAACTGTTACACGATTAATTTTTTCGGCACCACGACTGCCCCCAAAGATTAATACAGTCGGAACGGTACTATCCAATCCGAATTGTCCTAAACTTTCTGGCTTAATATTTACAACTTCCGTTGCGCGCGGATTCCCCGTTAAAACAACTTTTTGTGATGGGAATTGACTGGCAGCATCTTGGAATGAAATCGCAATTTTTTTAACAAATTTGCTTAAAAATTTGTTAGTAACGCCTACCACGCTATTTTGTTCATGAATTACAGTCGGAATTCCCATTAAACTAGCAGCAAATACTACCGCACCACTAACGTATCCTCCCGTACCCAGAACTACGTCCGGTTTGAACTCCCTAATCATTTTACGTGCTTTGACAACACTGCTTAAAAATAATCCAATCGTTTTAAAGTTTTCCAAAGACAGTGACCGTTTAAAGCCTTGGATATTGATCGTTTTAAAATCGATACCACTATTTGGCACAATCTTACTTTCCAGTCCCTTTTGAGTCCCAATGTACAGTATTTCCGAGTTTGGTTCATTTTCTTTAACCTGTTTAATCAAGGCTAGGGCTGGATAAATATGTCCTCCCGTTCCTCCTCCAGAAACCATTAATCTCATAATCGACCATTCTCCTCACTTATTTTTTTTACCGCATCAATAAATTCATCACCGCGGTCTTCGAAAGTTTTGTATTGATCCCAACTAGCTGCTGCAGGCGAGAGTAAAATAACATCCCCCTTTGCGCTATCCGCATAGGCAATTTTAACGGACTCACCTACGCGACTACTTTCTTTAATAACTGGAATTTCAGCCTTACGTGCCATAACTTTCAATTTTTCTGAAGTCTGACCGTTGACAATAATTTCCTTAACATTAGAACTCTGCAAATAAGGAATCAATCGATCATAGTCGTCACCACGATCCAACCCTCCTGCAATTAAAATTAACGGTTTATTAAAAGCTTTTAATGCAACTTGGGTTGCTTCAATGTCCGTTGCTTTCGAATCATTGTAGAATTGCCGCCCGTTAAAACTCTTGACGTACTGAATGCGATGTTTCACCCCACCAAACGTTGAAAGAACTTGTTTGATGTGTGCGCTATCAACGCCTTCTATTTTTGCAACGGCAATGGCTGCAAGTGCATTTTCAATATTTTGTTCTCCTGGAATTCCCATATCCTTTGCCTTCATAATTAATTCTGACTGGAAATATAGGCCGCCTTCCTGTTCATATGCACCCTTTTTTGATAAACCTTTTCGTGAGAAGGGAACAACTGTTGCTTTACTTCTCTTTGCAAGATTCTGCCATTCAGGATTGTCCCAATTAATAACGAAATAATCATTTACGGTTTGGTTTTTAGTGATATTCATTTTATCGTTTACATAATTTTCACGAGTTTTATGCCAATCAAGATGGTTTGAAAATATATTATTTACGACCGCAATGTGTGGATGCAATTGGTCAATGCCTGCCAGCATAAAACTCGACAACTCCATCACCACTCGGTCCCCTTTTAAAGCTTTTTGAACCACGGTAGTTGCTGGAATTCCAATGTTACCTGCAGCATACGCTTTTTGTTCACCGTCTAACATCATTTGAATCAATGTGGTAACCGTTGTTTTTCCATTACTACCTGTTACGCCAATTAATTCGCTATCCATAACTAGGTAAGCAAGTTCTGGTTCGGAGATAATTTTAACTTGATTTTTTTTAGCATTGACTAAGACGGGATTAGTATACGGAATACCTGGATTTTTAACAATCAAACTAATTTGATTAGCACTTAAGATATCTTCTGGATGACTACCTAAAATCATTTTAACCTGGTGTTTTTTAAGATTTCCAGTCAATTCTTCCGGTTGCTCTGCTTTCAAATCATTTATGGTTACATTTGCCCCCAGTTTACGCAATAAAAGAGCGGCACTTACCCCGCTCTTTGCCATTCCCAAAACTAAAACATTTTTATTTTTAAAATCTGTTAAATCTTTCATCCCTAAATCTCCTATAAGACAGTTATTAGTGTAATTAGTGAACCGATTAATCCTACAATCCAGAAAACAATATCAACCTTCCATTCACTCCAACCAAGCATTTCAAAGTGATGATGGATAGGACTCATTTTAAAGATTCGATGTCCAGTCAGTTTAAACGACGCAACTTGTAAGATAACACTTAAGGTTTCTAAAACAAAAACAATTCCGACCAGAAGTAAAGATAGTTCTTGATTCAACAAAATTGAAACTGCAGCCAGCGCTCCACCAAGTGCCAGTGAACCCATATCTCCCATAAATACTTTTGCTGGTTTATGATTGAATACCAAGAAAGCGAGCATCGATCCTACGATTGCCAGGCAGAATATCATAACTGTCAAATTTTGTTGCTTTGCAGCAATAATTACATAAGTACCAAATGCAATCGTTGATAAACCTGCAACTAATCCATCTAGTCCATCTGAAAGATTTACCGCGTTGGAAAAACCAGTTAGCCAAAAAATAATAAACAATGCATACCAAGGACCTAGATGCCAGACACCTAGTCCTGGAATTGCTAATTGTAGGGAAAAACCAGTTTGTTGAATGACAAGAAAAAAGATTAACCCACCAACAATTTGACCCAATAATTTTTGCCAAGCTTTAAAACCCTCATTTTGGCGCTTAAGAAGTTTAATGCTATCGTCCCAGCATCCAATCAGTCCAAATTCAAGGAGCACGAACAACAGCATTAACAAGTTCGTTCCTAACTCATGAAATGCAAATCCTACAATCAAACTGGTAATGATGCTTGCCAAAATAAATACCAGTCCACCCATCGTTGGCGTTCCAGATTTTTTCTGATGCCAAGAGGGTCCTTCTTCACGAATCATTTGGCCTTCATTTCTTTTTCTAAAATAGCTAATAAATTGCGGCATGCCCACCAAGGTAAGCACCGCACTTAAAACTACGCTTAATATACTAATCATCTTTCTCTCCCATACTCATTACTTTAAATTAACGGTCATTGTTGTACCTGATCGAATCGGACTTCCCTTTGAAATCGATTGATCGAATACAAAACCATTACCGGTATATTTAACATTAATATTTAACATTGACGTCAACTTAATAACATCATTTTTTGACCAGCCAGATAAGTCCGGCATCGTAATTGTTCCGCCAGTATTCAACAAAATCCGTTGTCCAACCAAAACCTTTGTTCCCTCAGTCTCAGACTGTTCGGTAACTTTTTTCCCGTTTCCTAATGTAACAACGGCAACATTGTTTTTACCTAACTCTTTGCTGGCATCACTTATATCTTTTCCCACAAGGTTAGGCACTTCAACAGAACTATTTATATCTGAATTTGAAGTCTCTTTGTCTTGCTCCAATGCTTGCTTCATCACAGGCCCAAAGATTTCATCAAGAAGTTCAGTTGCGGTTTTATCACCCTTTAATTTTGGCTTTTTCATAGTAATATACATGATATATTTGGGGTTTTTCGATGGTGCCATACCCACAACAGAATATAAATAACTATTGTCACCGGTCAAATACCCTGTACCATTCGAATTAGCAACTTGGGCTGTCCCTGTCTTAGCAGCAATTTTATATCCGTTCAATTTAAAAGCCGATCCGATACCGTAAGACTTATAAACTACATCTTCCATTAAACCACGAACTTGTTTGGCAGTACTTGCCTTAATAGGTTTGCCAAGCTTTTCGGTTTTCATCGAAAATGTCGTCTTTCCAGTATTTGGGTTAACAACCTTTTTAATAAACTGTGGCTTTACCATTTGACCATTATTTGCAATTGCGGTGAAACCCTGTAGCATTTGAATTGCTGTCACATTAACCGCTTGACCAAATGCTGTGTTGGCTTGCTCGATCGGATAATCAAATTGGATGCTCCCCTTTGATTCGCTTTCCAAACCTGAATCAGTGGACTTTAGTAACTTAAAACGGTCAATATATTTCTTCCAAGTTTTAGCTCCCATTTTTTGTTCTAAATGGGCCATCGCAACATTACTTGATAGCGCAAATCCTTTCGCGTATGAAATAACACCCCATCCTTCTTTTTTCCAATCCGGAATAGTTTTTCCATCAATTTCATACGTACCAGACTCGTACGTATCATTTGCATTAAAATTACCACTATCAATTGCCGCAGCGGTCGTAAAGACCTTCATCGTTGAACCCGGCTCAAAGGTATCTTGTACCAGTGCGTTATTCCACGCCTTGGATAACCCCTTTTTAGTCGAGGAATTAAAAGTTGGTCGTTGAGTTGTGGCTAAAATTGCACCTGTTTTAGCGTTCATAATGGTAGCACTCATGGACTCTGAATGTGTGTCTGATTGAACCTTTCCAACAACATTTTCCATAATCGTTTGTAACCGTTGATCAATTGTTGTATAGATTGTACTTCCATCACGTGCTGGTCTTTCAACTTGAGATCCGGGCAACTGATAACCAAACTTATCTTTTTGTAGGGATTGTTCACCATCAGTACCACTTAATTTTTTATTATTCATTTTTTCGAGGCCCATCACTCCTGAAAGTTGCGTGGAGTCAGTTCCCTTTTGCTTCGATTGCTGTGCAAAACCAATCAAATTCGATGCAAACGTACCATTGGGATATAATCGTGCTTCTGATGACACAAAGTTAATCCCACTTAGTTTTTCTCGTTCAATTTTTTCTTTGGTGGAAACCGAGATATTGTTTCCTGCACCCCCAAACTCGACTTGGAAGGTTTTGCTATTAGAAGGATTCAAAGTCTTTAATGCCTTTTTATAGCTTATAGGCAAATATTTACTTAAAACCTTAGCCGTTTTTTCTTTGTTTGTTACATAGAGAGGCTTTTTATTAGGTCCTACCTGTGATTTGCTAAGAACGGCATAAATTGAATACGTACTTGTGTCCTCGGCGATGGGATTTCCATTCGTATCTAAAATTGAACCCCTTTTGGCCTTAATCGTTTTATTATCGGTGTAAAGACGCTTTGCTTGACTGCTTAAATTGACACTTTCAACTGTGCCACTTACCGCAATATAAGAAAAGCGCCCAACAATCACTATGAACACACCAAGCACAATCAGCAAAAGCCATTTTCCAAACATTTTTCGATTGTGTTGCGTTTCTTTAGTACTAGTTGTTCGCTTCTTTCGGTTCATCATTTATTTACATTCCTTATACTCTCTGAATTAAGAGAAAGGCCTGCCTTTTTAGCAATTTTATCTAGACGACTTTGATCAGATAGTTGATTAATTTCTTGTTTCATAATCGTATTTTTACTTGATAAGGCGGTTGCTTTCTCCTGCGTTGTTTCAAGACTATGTTGCGCGTTAGATAGTCCTATTTTACCAGAAACAACAGTTAGCATTAACCCTACCAAGATGAATCCGCAAATTGTTATTAAAAACTTTTCAAATTTTGATAGTGGTAACTGTCTGGCGGTTACCACTTCTCGAGCCTTTTCTAGCTTTTTTTTGCTAACGCCAGTTAGTGCCGAATCATTAATTGTCTTTGATCGTTCAGCATAATTATTTTGAGCCATTGGCGTCTACCCCTTCTATAATTTTTCAATAATTCTCAATTTGGCACTGTGTGATCTTCTATTTTCTTCCAATTCTTCATTAGCTGGAAGAATTGGTTTTTTATTAATCAGTTTAAATTTTGGCTTCATCTCATCGGGAATAACTGGTAGTCCGGCGGGTAAATCTCCTACTTCAGTTTTCTCTTTAAACATTCTTTTAACCAATCGATCTTCCAACGATTGAAAAGTGATCACTGAGATTCGTCCTTCTTTATTAATTAGTTCCAACGCTTGCTCTAATGATTCTTCCAAAGCTCCCAATTCATCATTCACCGCAATTCTAATTGCCTGAAACACTTTTTTTGCTGGATGCCCTCCAGTTCGTCGTGCCGCTGCGGGAATTGCTGATTTGATAATTTCTGCTAGTTCGCCGGTAGTTTCAATTGGCGACTCTGATCTAACATTTTCAATCTTTCGAGCAACCTGTTTGGCATACTTTTCTTCACCATATCTAAAAAATATTCGAACTAAATCGTTGTAGTCCCAAGAATTAACAACTTCCCTGGCATTCAAATCCTGAGCCTGATCCATTCTCATATCTAAGGGTGCATCAAAGCGGTAACTAAACCCGCGTTCTGCATCATCAAATTGTGGCGAAGAAACCCCTAAGTCGTAAAGAATTCCATCAACTTTAGTTACGCCCAATTCGTTTAATTTAATCTTTAAATTTCTAAAATTTGATTTTATAAATGTAACTTGTTTATTTTCTATGTATTCAGCTAAATGTTTCTGATTATAATCAATGGCGGTTTGATCTTGATCAAATGAATAAAGGTGTCCCTTTGATCCTAGTTTTGATAAGATCAACTGGCTATGTCCACCACCACCAAGTGTACAATCAACGTAAATCCCGTCTTTTTTTACATCCAATCCATCGACGGTTTCATTTAAAAGAACTGTCGTATGTTTAAATTCTGTCATCTATATCACAATCCAAAGTCAATTAAATTTTCGGCAATATCGTCGAAGTTTTCTTCAGTTTCTTCAATGGTTTCACTCCAGCGTTCCTTATTCCAAATTTCAATTCGATTTGAAACACCTACTAAAACACATTCTTTAGACAATTCAGCGTGCATTCTCAATTTTTTAGGGATAATAATTCTTCCCTGTTTATCAAAATTACATTGAGCCGCATCGGCAAACATAAATCGAACAAAAGCTCGATTATTTTTCTTATTGGAAGGCAGCTGACTTAATTTTTCTTCAACCAACTTCCATTCCGTCAACGGATAGCCAAATAAACACCCATCCAGACCCCTAGTGATGACAAAGTCCATCCCTAATTGGTCCCTAAACTTAGATGGAATGATTAAACGTCCTTTTGAATCAAGTGAATGTTCAAATTCACCCATGAACATGAAACCGCCTCCGTCAACTGAATCTACTACAATATTACCACTTCCCCCCACTTTCCACCACTCTATTCAAGTATGTTTTTTTATAAGTTTTTTTTAAGTAACATAAAAAATAAAATCCCCTACACTACGCGGTTCACCCATCATTTATGGGGTGGGCGACCAGTGGGGGACTTTTTCATATTTGCTTAACAAAAACGCTTATTGTAGAATTGGTGTAATTCAACCAAGAAAGTAGTGTTTTCATGTACAACAACAAGAAAAAAAAGAAAAGTGGTTTACAAAAAACTATCATGGTTTTTGTATGGATTATGATTATTTTGACTTTAGGTAGTGTCTTATATGCACCATTAGCTCAATTACTTGGCGCAGGATAATGCTAAAAATTAATTTTTTAAGACGTCTCTTTAGAATTTGATGCATAAATATTTATTCAATAAAAAAGCCCTTCGTTATGAGTTATAACTCTCACAACGAAAGGCTTTTTGCTTGTAGCAACGTTATTTTAATCTTGATTTTCACGGTATACTTTGCGTGGCTTACTACCTTCTTGCGGTCCAATTATCCCGTTTTCTTCTAACTGATCCATAATCCTTGCCGCACGATTATAACCAACTCGGAATTTACGCTGGAGCATTGAGGTGCTTGCCTTTTGCATATTAGTAACGAGTTCAACAGCTTCTGCATAATACTCATCCAGTTCACCGTTCTCTCTTTCTTCAATATCTTGATCGCTAATGTTTAATTCTTCATCGTAGTCGGCAGATTGTTGTGCCTTAACAAAATCGATTATTTCTTTAACATCATGATCGGAGATAAAAGCACCTTGAACCCGCTCTGGTTTATTTTGTCCCATTGGGAAGAACAACATATCACCTCTCCCCAAAAGCTTTTCAGCACCATTACTATCAATAATAGTTCTTGAGTCAGTCCCTGATGCAACTGCAAAAGCAATTCGTGAAGGAACATTAGCTTTAATTAGTCCGGTTACCACATCAACGGAAGGACGTTGGGTTGCAATAATCATGTGAATCCCGGCCGCACGGGCCAACTGGGCTAGTCTGATAATCGCATCTTCAACTTCATTGGATGCGACCATCATCAGATCTGCCAACTCATCAACGACAACAACAATATAAGGTATTTTAGGTCTTTTCAACCCATCAGCCGCGTTCTGCTCTTCAATAAACTCGTTATAGCTTTTAATATTTCTTTGATTCATTTCAGCAAACAAATCATAACGATGTTGCATTTCGGCAACAACCTTATGTAAGGCTTTTGCGGCCTTTCGAGCATCCGTCACAACCGGAGTTAGTAGATGTGGTATATCGTTATAGATTCCAAGTTCCACTTTTTTCGGATCAATTAAAATTAGTTTCACTTCATCTGGGCGAGCATTCATCAACAATCCGGTAATAATTACATTAATCATCACCGATTTTCCCGATCCCGTTGCTCCCGCGATTAAGAGATGCTGCATTTTAACTAAATCGGCTTCAACTAGATTACCCGAAACGTCTCTGCCGACCGGAACCTTTAGTGGGTCCTCCGGATGAGCAGGTTGTGATTCGATAATATCCCTAAAAGAAACGGTCGAGATCGTTCGATTTGGAACTTCGATACCAATTAAAGACTTACCCGGTATTGGTGCCTCAATTCGAATATCTTTTGCCGCCAATGCTAACGCCAGATCATCAGCTAACCCAACAATTTTACTAACCTTCACTCCAATCGCTGGGTGAATTTCGTATTCTGTAACGGAAGGGCCCATTTTAACGCTCTCGACCGAAGCATCAACGCCGAAACTGTTTAAGGTATCTTGTAGAATTTTCGTATTTTTCTTTATTGACGAATATTCCGAGCTCTGATCAGTTTGAGGAATTTCAGTTAATAATTCAGATGATGGTAATCGATAATTAGGATTAGCAACCGCTTCGCTATCAAAACCCGCGCTAACCTCGTTATCTTCTTGGACCCGATTTTTAGGCTGACGCTTAATTTGATTATCTGTTGATATTTCAATCTTAGGCTCCAAGGAGTGTTCGGTGCCCTTTGTACCATCAATCACCGGCTCCTGACGTTTTTCTGATGTAAATTCAGATCGATGGGATTGACGAGGCTCTTTTGTCACTGCATTTCGATGTTTGGGCGTTGAAACTTTTCTTGGTGAAAAATCCAATTTAGAAAACCAAAGCACAACTTCTTCACCCAAAGTCTTAATGGCGATTGCGATATGTCTGATCAGCCAAGCGAACCCAATTCCAATCTTTTCCAGAACTTGTTGAAATGGTATTCCAAACAAGACCACTAAACCCAGCCCTATCAATACCACTGCAATTAATGCGCTACCGATGCCACTGAACAAGAAGTGTGTAACAGTGTACAACGCCGCTCCTCCAATTCCACCGCCCACATCATTCGTCGCCGTTTGTTCTAAAAAAGATCGCTCAATTCCATCAATTGCTCGTTCTATGTATCCACCTTCCAAATTTAAATCAGATGCAAATCTAAATTCAATCCAAAGTAAATAACCGACTGATGCCATAGCTAATCCTGCAATTCGATCGCCAATCCCTTTAAACGATAATTCTTGTCCCATGAACAAAAGATAAATTCCATAAAAAAACAATAATATAAATAAAAACGAACTTAGGCCACCGACAAAAATCCTAAACATATTAGCGGCCAAAATCCCTAAGAATCCACGACCAAAGTAACCAAAAACTGCAACCAGTATATATATCAGCCCCAACAAGTTTTTAGTTGGTATAGTGGTTCTATTCTTTGATTTTCGGGTTACTTTTGATTTTCTTTTTTTCTTTGCTTTAGCCATAATTAACCCTATTTCAACTTATCGTTTTCATACAAATGCGACATCTCTAAATTTGGAAAGCTCTGCTGTCTCAACACTTCATAAATGACAATTGCCACCGAATTAGACAAATTTAGCGCCCGAATGTTTTCATCATTTTGGGGAATTCGAATTGCACATTCGGCGTATTGGTGCATGAAGGCTTCTGGTAATCCTGTCGTCTCTTTTCCAAACAAAAGATAGACATCTTCGGCATCATCACTGGCATAATTAGCCTGGGAATATGCTTTACTTGCAAATTTTGAAACAACAAACAACCTCTTCTTGTCTGGTATCGTTTCTAAAAACTCCGGCAAATTTTCATGATAGACAATTTTTACCTTATCCCAGTAATCTAACCCCGCCCGCTTTACTGTTTTATCATTAATTGTGAATCCCAGCGGTTTGATTAAATGTAAAACTGAATTGGTACCCGCACATGTTCGGGCAATATTTCCTGTGTTAGCAGGCATTAAAGGTTCAAATAACACTATATGATTCGTCATAATTATTCTCCATACGTCTAAAATTAAAAACGCAGATACTCGGTATTACGCGGCGAGTATCTACGTTCGTGAAGTCAATCTGCCCGTTTCAAACGAACATAGTCGATATTGCGATCAAACGATTTCAACTGCATATTAACATTACTTTTATAATTCTGCAAACCTATTTATCATCTAGTTCATAGCCCCCGATGGTCCGTTTAAGAATTTGAAAACCATGAATAAATAGCACTTTTAAAACTGCGTAGGCTGGTATACCAAAAATCACACCAAACAAACCAAACATTTGTCCTGAAGCCAATAAAACAACCAAGATTGTCACAGGATGGATGTCCAGATTGCTGCCTAAAACTAATGGCGACACAAAACGTCCTTCAATTGTCTGTTCAATAACAAACACAATCAAAACTTTAAGTAACATGGTTGGAGAAACAAAGGCCCCAATCACGATCGATGGAACCATTGCTAAAAACGAACCCAGGTACGGAATTAAATTTAAAAATCCAGCTGCGATTCCTAAAGTTAAAGCAAACTTAAGTCCAATCACCAAGTACCCTACAAAAAACATTAACGCTACAAAAAATGCTACAATCAACTGTCCTCTAATATATTGGCTTAGTTGAGTATTGATCTCTGATAAAATTTGAATAAAACCTGGGCGCCTTTTTATCGGGACTGCTTTAGCAATAAATTGTGGTAAATCATGCCCGTCTTTTAGTAAATAAAAAAGAATAAACGGCATCGTCACAATTCCAATAAATATTTTTGTGATTACACCTAAAACGCTACCTAAGGACGTTACGGTATTATTTGCAACATCCGTCGCCCTTTTAGTCCATGACTGAATTGTATTACTTCCAATACCATCAATCTGCTTTTTTACATCATCAAATCGAGGATCTTTTAAAATTATATCGATTTTATCAACCACCGTGTCCCAATAATTTGGCCAATTGTGAATTAAGGCCGTGAGTTGTTCTCGAATAGTTGGTATCACAGACACAATCCCTGCCACAATTAAAATTGCAATCACTACAAAAATAATTGTAATGGACACAACCCTTTTTAGCTGATAACGCTTTTCTAATTTATCAACCAGCGGATTCAATAAATAGTAGAGCACTCCCGCCAGAATGATCGGAAATCCTACGATATCAAAAAAGTCTTTTAAAGGACTAAATATCCATGTAACTTTAGAAAACATGTATAAAATCATCAAAACCAGCAATATAATAATCAAACTTACTACTGGTCGATTGTCTAAAACTAGCTTTGTAAACCAGTTTTTTAGATGCTGTCCTCTGGTCCTATTATCCAATTACGCCACCGCCTAAATATACTGAATTTCCTCTCCGACCTCAAAGCTTGGAAATTTACCCGGTCTAAGATATACGGCGCTTTCAAGCGGGTTTGTCGGAACTTCTTTAAATACTAGCGTTGTATGGCCAATTGTCTTGAGATTATTATTGACCAAGCTACCAACGAACTCAATTTGATAACTATCCGAACCGATTTTGATCTGGCCACCCTTTTTTAGATTAAAATCTGAATGATTTAGATCACGAATCTCTTGAATGACGGCCACTTTTTTCAAGTCCGGTGTCGCTGTTTTATCGAATAGAATTACCAACCCGTCCTTTTCAGAAATCGCGTCATTTCCTATGCCAGTAATTTTTGCTGAAATCATAAAACCACCCCTTCTGTATTCTTGTTATATTGTATCATACTGCGGGTTTTGAGCTATTCAAGGAAGCGCATTCAAAACAAAAAAATATGCTATACTGAATGTTAACGTTTTAATAAAGTGAGGAGGATTTTTACTATTATGATTGAACCTATTCTTCTAGGAACCTATACCAAGCAATCCAGTGAAGGTATCTATCAAATTAATCTAGATACTTCATCTAAACAGCTAAAAGACTTGAAACTTGTTACTAAAGTGGATAATCCAACGTATTTAGCATTGGGTACTAAAAATGTCCTGTACGCGGTTGATCGTTTTAAAGATCAAGGAGGACTATCTGTCACGGATTTAAATAATCCTATTACGGTTAAACAGCACATTGTTCAGCCCGGAACCCCTCCGGCCTATGTAACATTTGATAAAACTAATCAACTTGTTTTCGATGCAAACTACCACGAGGGGACGCTTCACGCGTATGAGATATTATCTGATCAAACGCTTAAATTAGTTTCAACTTTCAAAAATAATGGAAATGGTCCATTAAAGGAACAGGATGCTTCTCATTTGCATTACGTTGATCGAACGCCCGATGGTAAATTAATCGCATGTGATCTAGGCACCGACCAAGTATTCATCCTTGACTACGAAGCAAATCAGTTCAATGTCGTTTCAACTTATAAAACTGCCGCGGGCTTTGGTCCACGACATGTAACATTTGATAGTCACGGACAATTTGCCTACCTAGTTGGAGAGCTTTCAAGTAGTGTAGAAGTTTTGAAATACAGCGATGGCAACCTAACACATGTTCAAACAATCAAAACGATTCCAGATTCTTGGAATAAACCAAACGGAGCCGCAGCAATTCGAATTAGTGCCGACGACCGTTTTGTCTACGTCTCGAATCGCGGTTATGATTCGATTGCTACATTTGCAGTTAATTCTGATGGAACGCTAGAACTGGTCCAAAATATCAATATTGAAGGCAGTTTCCCCCGCGACTTTGCTTTAAACTCCGATGAACAATTTCTTGTTTGCGGTAACCAAACCACGAATAACCTAACGCTGTTCGAACGTGATTCTACAAATGGACGCCTTAAAATTGTTCAAAGCAATGTTTCCGCTCCCGAAGTTGTTTGTGTTCGTTTCAAATAATTAAAAACTAAATTGAGGTATAAAAACATGTTTAAAGAAATTCCGGTCGAAAACTTCACCGATATCCCCACGTTGATCGCACAAGGCGCAAATCGAATCGAGCTTTGTGATAATCTTGCCGTTGGCGGAACCACTGTTAGTCGGGGTGTAATGGCAGAAAGTCAAAAATATGCAAGCGAGCATAATATTCCAATTATGGCCATGATTCGTCCTCGAGGTGGCGATTTCGTTTATAATGACACCGAACTAAAAATAATGGAATCCGATCTTTTTCAGGCTCAAGAACTAGGCGTCGATGGCGTTGTGTTTGGAGCGTTAAATGATAACGGAACCATTGATGAAGACGCCATGGAGCAGTTAATCGGAGCATCAAATGGTATGCAAATCACCTTTCATATGGCTTTTGATGCCATCCCGTTGAACAATCAACCTGATAGCATTGATTGGTTGGTGGAACATGGTGTGGATCGTATTTTGACCCACGGTGGTCCTCTATCAAGTTCGATTGATACAACACTTGATCAAATTAAAAAAACTATCAATTATGCTAAAAATCGAATCATCATCCTGCCCGGTGGTGGTATTACCAGACAAAATGCAGAACAGATTCAAAATAAGCTTTCAGTGCACGAGCTACATGGATCAAAGCTAATCTAACACCGTAAAAAGCACTAAAAAAGCCCACCCGCTTAGAAAACTCAAAGCGGGTGGGCTTTTCTTAAATAAACTATCAAACTAACTACCAAAATTTACACAAAATTCGATTGCTAGGTAAAATGTATTAAACAAATTGTTGCAATATTAAAATAAATTAAAATTGACGTTATATCACTGATCGTCGATATGAAAGGTCCACTTACAACGGCGGGGTCCATACCAAGTTTTTCTATGATCACCGGAATTAAGCTTCCAACTAAGTTAGCAATGAAAATAGCGCCGCACATTGCGGCACCAATCACAATTCCAAGAACCATGTTTTTTTGCCAAAATAAAACTACCGCAAAGATTACCAAACCAGTTAATATTCCAGTAATAATGCCTGTCAACACCTCGTTAAAAATTAGCTTCACGGTTCCCTCAGAATCTTCATCGTTAGCCAGCCGTCGGATCGCCACAGCCAAACTTTGCGTACCCGCATTTCCGGCAGTACCGGTTATTAAGGTAATAAATACTGCTAAAACACCAAACCGATCTAATATTGTCTGAAATTGACTAATGACGACAGCACTGATTAGTCCTAAAAAAAGCATCGTGATAAGCCATGGCATTCTGCTCTTAATCGCGCTCCATGGATTATCCGAAAGATCTTCAGTATTAACCCCGGCTAATCTTGAATAATCTTGTGCGGATTCCTCATCAATAACGTCAATAATGTCATCAACCGTAATAATTCCCAGCATTTTATTTCGATCATCTACGACCGGTATAGCAATAAAATTATAATCTCTCACTTGTGTCGCAATTTCAACCTGATCTTCATCGTCTAAAACGGACACGACATTGGTATTCATAATTCTTTTAATGAAAGTGTCGTCGGGATTCACGATTAAATCTTTCACCGATATAACTCCGATCAGTTGATTTGATTCATTAACCACATAAATGTAAGAAATCGTTTCAGCATATTGCGCCTCTTGCTTCACCTGATTCATTGCCGATCCGACCGTGGCATCGGCCGCAACAGAAACAAACTCCGTCGTCATCAGCGCTCCGGCGGTCCGTTCTTCATACTTTAGTAGTTGCCGAACCCGTGCGGCATCAACCGGCTGCATGTATGACAAAAGTTTATGCAATTTATCGTGCCGAACTGCCCCGAGGATATCTGCCTCGTTATCGGCAAACATTCCATTCAAAAGTGCAGCAGCATATTTAGGAGTCATTTCATCTAAATATTCAGCAATCAAATCTGGCTCGTCATCAATCTCATCAAACGCATCTGCTAATTCATCCGGACTTAAATATTTGTACACTAACCGCCGCTCTTCATCAGAAAGTTCGCCAAAAAAACGTCCTTGATCATACTTATGTAGGTCAAGAAACGCTTCCTTAAATTTCTTTGGATCGCGTGATTTTAGTTGTGCTTTTAGTTCATCAAAAATAGCTTGAGTACTATCCATTCCCTTTTTCCTTCTCTTTTTCCAAATATTCAAGCATATCGTCTGGGATTGACGTTTTTACTTCAATCAATTTTTCAGAAAAAACATTTTTAAATTTAACTGAAAAACAATGTAAAGCTTGTCTTTTTAATTGATCATTTGTCATACCATACAATTCATCTCCAATTAATGGATGACCAATTGAGTTCATATGAACACGAATTTGATGCGTTCGTCCAGAATGTAATTTAACTCTTAAAAGCGTCTGATTCTCCATCACCTCTTGCACCCAATATTCCGTCAGGGACGGCTTCCCTTGACCTTCTGGTGCAATCATTCGTTTAATGAACGAACTCGGATCACGCTGAATTGGACGATTAATTGTTCCATGTTCTGGACTGACGACTCCATTAACAAGTGCGAAGTACATTTTATTAATTTTTCGATCTTTTAAATCTTGATCCATCACAGTGTGCGCAAAACGATGTTTGGCAAAAATCACTAAACCGGAAGTATCTTGATCCAATCGAGTAACCACATGGACGACCTGACTCTCATAATGATTCCGAAAATAGTAATTCTTTACTCTGTTAACTAAAGTATCAGTTTGATTGGCAGCCGACTGCACCGTTGGTAAAAAGGGCGGTTTATTAACTACTAAATAATCGGCATCTTCGTATTCGATATCAATTGGTACATCAGAGCAACCGACATGCGGATTGCTTGGCTCTGGAGGTAAATAAACTTCGACAACATCACCATTACTAACCATCGCGTTGGTTCGAACTTGATTTCCATTTGATAATATCTTTCCACCATTAAATTTAATGCTTTTTAAGAGAGAACGCGAGATTCGTTTTCGACTCAAAAAAGTTCGCAGGTGCTGCGGTGCGTCACTTTCTACTACCCATCTAAACTTCATCAATATTACCAATGAAAGAGTTTCTCACCCTATTCCAAAAACCAGTATGACGATACTTTAAAAATTTAACCTTTTGGCTAGCAATACTGTAGTGGACTTCTTTAACATTCTTATCCAATAAATCAATTCGATCCGCCGTAAAATTATAGGTTCGATGATAATTTTGAACTGGACGAATTGTAATTGTTTCGTTTGGTGCCATAATCAGCGATGCTCCAACCGTTCTAAAAACACGATTATTAATTGAAGCAATTTCTGCCATTTGTAACACCTCTAATCGAGGATGAACAATTGCTCCCCCAACCGATCGGTTATACGCCGTTGAACCAGTTGGAGTAGAAATACAAACGCCATCTCCTCGAAAACGTTCAAATAAATTATCACCAATCAAAACGTCTGCCACCAAGGTCCCAGAAAGTTTACGTAATGTTGATTCGTTGATCGCTTTATACTCAGTAGTTGTGCTATCAGTATGACTCACTTTAATATCTAGTAATGGATAACCAACTTCTGCTCCACCGTCACTTTTAAGTGCTTTTACTAAGTCTTCAAGCTCATAATCACGCCAGTCCGTGTAAAAGCCTAAATGACCAGTATGTACCCCTACAAAACGTACTTCTTTGATGATTGACATGTACTTTTGAATTGCTGAAAGTAACGTCCCATCTCCCCCAATTGTCACAACGATATTAGGCTGATCATCATCAATTTCAATTTCATTTTGAATTAATAAGTTTTTTAAATTTTTTCCCACCTGAACAGAATGGGGATCAGTTGAATGATAAACTGCAACTTTCATCTTAAATGTCCTTTTGCTTTTTTTGTGCTAATAAAATTTGTTTTCTAATATCTGACATTTCTTTGTCTAATTCATAAGATTTCACTGAAGCCTTCTGAAGTCTGGTCCGTAATTCCGTTGGAAATTCTCCATCAAATTTGTAATTAAGAGAATGTTCGATCGTGGCCCAAAAGTTCATTTCAAGAGTGCGAACTTGAATCTCCGCTAAAATTGTTTTCTGTCCGTTCATCATTTGAACGGGGTATTCAACAACGATATGATATGAACGATAGCCACTTGGTTTTTCGTTTTCAACATAGTCGCGTTCTTCAATCACCGTCATATCGGTTCGTTTACGAATTAAATCAACAACTTCGTAGATATCCTCCACAAATTGGCACATAACCCGTACTCCGGCCATGTCCTGCATATCTTGTTCAATTCGATCTTCCAATACTTGCCGTCTGATCATTTTTTCTTTGATACTTTCGACCGGTTTTACCCTTCCAGTTACAAACTCGATTGGACTTTCTTCTCCGTTTTTCAGAAATTGTTTTCGCATCCCTCTAAGCTTAACTTTTAATTCAGAAACAGCTTGGGAATATGGTAATAAAAAGGTATCCCAATCTTCAATCATAAGCATCCCTCCGAATCAAATTAACAACCTATTCTATTCTATCACAGATATTGTTCCATCTATTTCATATTAAATTCATATTTATAAATCAAAATGATTGATTTTATACCACAGTTTGGTAAAGTATAGTCAGTTTGATTTATGTAATTCTTTGGAGGAATTAAAATGCTTGAAACTTATTTGTTCATCACTCCTTGGGGTGATGAGTGCTTTAACTGTGAAAAAGAAACCATTCGATATTTTAAACATGCGGAAGAAAAAGTTGATTTTAAAATCGTAACCGTATTGAATATGAACATCGTTTTAAAATATATCAAAAGAAACCAGATTAAAGGTGCGGACTATAATGATTTATTCAGCCGAATGTATCTAACTAGTCTTGACTATAAAGCAGCCTGCTATCAGGGTAAGGCAAAGGGGCGGTCTTTTTTGACGCTCATGCAAACGGCGATCATTGATAACGGTGTTTCTTATTCACTTGAACTCGGTAGCACTATTGCAAGGGAAGTTGGTTTAGATCTTGAGATGTTTGAACTCGATCGCCAATCTGACATGGTTCAAGAAGAATTTAAGCACGATCAGCAATTAGCTCATGAAATGGGAGCGGAAGATATTCCAGCTGCCGTTATTTTCAATATTAAAGACGAAGAATGTGGAATCTTGATGGAACATTATGACTACGAAACTTTAGCATCCGTTTGTCAGTTAAAAATGATCCACAAAACTAAACCGCAGCCTCTTTTCACTCCAAAAACTTTATAATAAGATTTTGTTTCGAAGTCATAGGATTACGTTCGCATCCTATGGCTCTTTTTATAGCCGTCGAAAATTACCTTTCGTAACTACCTTTAATCCCGTTCTAATTAAATTTTTATTCATCGATATCACTTTTTAAATATTTTTTCATGTTTTCCTTTTTCTCATCCGCATCTTTATACCACGTAATTTTTTCTTCCAGCAATCGCCAACCATTGTTCACCTTTGAAACTATCCCTCTTTTCAGTAAATGATTCCAAAATTCAGTATCGACTGTTCGACGGTCTTCATTCGTAATAAACGGACGCTTCGCTGCTAGAATCAAGAAACTCACCCGATTGAGGAGTGGAATTCCATTGTTGTAAAAATCTTGACATTTTCTTGGAAAGTGTACAATCCATGGACATCCTAGAAGATTTTTATTGTTCTCATAGCATTCTTGTTGCGTTTTTAGATATCTCGAATCAACCCTATTCCCTAAAAGTAACTTTGACATTTGATCAACTTCCCATTCTATCGATTGCCAATTATTTTTTCGTCTCGATTGCTTGTTATATAATTTAAAGTCTTTTCCGATCAATGCAAGATTATACGTAATTCCTCCTAAAACATTACGCTGAATTTTATAAAAAACTTGTGGTTCATTTTGTTTTAAAGCATCCCAAAAAATAAAATAAACACCTAATTTGAATGACTTTTTGGCAAATTTTTGAACGGTTGCGAAGAGATTTTTTTGCATATGATACGGTCCTGCAATCCAAATTGAATTAGTTCCCACTAACTCATAGTCTTTTTTTCTCTGCCTAATCTCGTTTAATTCAATTGGACTACATTGATATTCCACAAAATACTTTTCATCATCCATCATCACTACAATATCGACCCGCCGTCTAATAGAAGCAATGTACTGCTCGTCATCAACATGAAACCCTTTCGCCTTAAGAAAACTTATGATTCGCTTTTTTCCAGCAACGTGTCTTTTAGTTTCCCCACGACCTTTCACCTTACTTGGACGATAATGCGAAAAATAATTTCTTTTGTATTCCCCCGTACATAATAAAACCCTTTTCTTACACCGTAAACAAGTGTATTCACCAATATTTAAAGCTTCTTCCGCTCTAACTTCTCTTCCATATTTATCTAACGCAAATTTCAAAGAATCATCTCCCATTAGAGATACTCTTTTTTAAGAAAATTTAACGAAAACGATATCAACTTTCTATACATGGACTCAAAATTGACAAATTAATTTCAAATAAAAAAAGGCAGAAACTATCTGCTAGCTTTGAGGTATACCCAAAAAGTTAA
>NZ_JQBX01000007.1 GCF_001437075.1 Pediococcus stilesii | reverse complement strand
TTTTAAAAGTTTGATTTAAGTAACTTTCAAAGCTTAGGCTGTTGGTCGAAGTCATCTGTCGTGACAACAGAAATATACTATACACTGATTTTTAAAAGTCGTCAACACTTTTGTTACATTTAATTTCATTTTTGCTAATTAGCTATCAGAAAAGCCCCGAAACCCTGTAATTCTCTTGAAAAAATCGACATCGTTTTTTGAAAACAACTTCCGCTTACAAAGGTTTTTGTTTCAATTCTCAACATATCAATTAAATTATCCTACATAATACGTATGCAAATTTTGATCATTCAAAAACTGGTCATCCCGGCCATAACTCATAGAATAAAAAGTTGAGCAACCGCATCACGATTGCTCAACTTTTTTGTTTTCTTCTTGTATTACTAATATATTTAGATATCTTCCATTACATCATCAATTGGGATTACCGTCATTGCTCCCTGACGGAAGACATTTACATGATGAATATCATGCGCCTTTAACATCTCAACTGCATCCCGGAAGTGATCCTCATAAAAACTTACTTCATGCGCATCCGATCCAATTGTGTATCGTTTTCCACCCAATTGCTTATAAATCTCAATGGCATAATCATACAATCCAATATTATGATACTTGTACATACTCTTAGTATTTAATTCAAAAGCCATGTCATTTCGAATCGCGATTTTAAAGATATTGGTCAAAAGTACACCCGCAGTTGTCGAAAATTGACCTGAAGTCAAATTCAATTTCCGAACTCCGTAGTCAAAATGGGTTAGAACGTCCGCATCGTGAAACGCGTTGATACCTTTCCACATCAGTCGGTAATAGTCATCCGTCACTTTTAACGGATCCATATGGGTTACTACATCATCAAGATAATCTTTCTTTCCATCCTGATGAAAACTTAGCAACTTGATATCAAAGGTATGGTGGGCCAAATATTCTTTGATTTTGTCTTCTTGACCCGCCGACATCCCGATTTCGACACCTTTATAAATGCGTTTACCAGTTTGTTTCTTTAATCTTTCGATCTCAGCGACATACTTTGTATAGTCTGGAATACTATCATTATTTTTAGCATCAGGGTTATTAAACTCAAGGTGTTCCGTTGTTACAAAGTTATCTCCTGCTAATTTCATGTAGTTTTCCATTTTTTCATTCGAATCAAATGAAAAGTTTGTATGCACGTGTTGGTCATAGTATTTCATAGTTCGCCCTCCCAATTCTCAGATGTATTCGTTATCTACCATCATTTTATCACATTGGAAGGCTTTACAAACGCGACAACAACTGAAAAAGATAATGACTTTGATAATCATTTCGATATAACGGGGCTAGAGGTTTTCTCCATTCGATTTAATCACTTCTCGATACCAATCAAAGGAATCCTTCTTAGAGCGCTTCAATGTCCCGTTTCCGTCGTCGTCTTTATCAACGTATATAAATCCGTAACGCTTCGACATCTGTCCTGTACCAGCCGATACAAGGTCGATAAAGCCCCAAGGTGTGTAACCCATTAAGTTGACTCCGTCCAATTCAACGGCTTTTTCCATTTCTTCAATGTGTGCACGCAAGTATTCCACTCGGTATGGATCGTGAATACTACCATCTTCCTCAACCTTATCGTATGCTCCCAATCCATTTTCAACAATGAAGAGTGGTAAGTGATAGCGATCATTTAACCAATTTAGCGAATAGCGTAGTCCGACCGGATCAATTGGCCAATCCCAATCGCTAACTTTAACGTAAGGATTTTGAGCAATCAAATCTTCTGGTACGAGATCATCATCAATCGATTTTCCTTCAGGTAGCGCAACGGTATGCGAATTGTAGTAACTAAATCCGACATAGTCAACGGTTCCAGCCTTTAAAACTGCTCGATCCTCTTCTGTGATATCCTGCCGATAGCCTTTTCTTGTGACATATGCTTCGATATTGTCTGGGTAAACACCATTAACGTGGACATCTGAGAACCAGTAGCGCCTTTGCATCATTTTTTCCGCCAGCATAATGTTGTTTGGTGCAGCATTTAAAGGATAGAGTGGCGTAAAGTTAATCATGCATCCAATTTGGAAATCGGGATTAATCTCATGACCAAGTTGAACTGCCTTAGCACTCGCCACCAACTCGTAGTGCGCCGCTTGATACATTGCCGCTTCTCGGTTTTCGTTTCCTTTAAAAATCAGGCCCGAATTAGTCGCCATCAAAAAATCATTGTTGAACATACTTTGATTATTGATCTCGTTAAAAGTCATCCAGTATTTAACTTTATCTTTATATCGTTTAAAGCAGGTTTCTGCAAATCTAACAAACAAATCAATTACTCGACGATCTGAAAAACCATTATATTTTTGGACAAGGTGATATGGCATTTCAAAATGGGCAAGCGTAATAACAGGCTCAATCCCGTATTTTAGACATTCATCAAATAAATCATCATAAAATTTTAATCCAGCCTCGTTTGGTTGATCATCATCACCGTTAGGAAAAATCCGGGTCCATGCAATCGATGTTCGAAAAGCCTTTAACCCTAGTTCAGCAAACATTTTTACATCTTCACGATAATGGTGATAAAAATCAATTGCTTCATGATTAGGATAGTTCTTACCTGGAATTACACCATCCGTAATTTCACGCGGAACATTATTGGCGCCGGCAGTCATTACATCTGCCACGCTCATCCCTTTTCCATCCGTCTGCCATGCTCCCTCGAGTTGATGCGCTGCAACTGCGCCACCCCATAAAAAATTTTCTGGTAATTTCGCCATAAATAAACATCCTCTCTGTTATAAAATTCCCAAATAGAAAGCCTTTTCATCAACTATTTTGCGCCACTCATTTCAGAATGTATAGTTTTTAGCGCACACAAAAAACATGTTCCATCGATTAAAACGGAACATGTTTTTAAATTAAGATAATTTATTTTTTCGCGATTGAGATGTATCTTTACGAAGTCATGTTTATTTCTGCATTTTCGTTCGCTCTGGACTTTTCCACGTTCCCGAACCAAACCCAAAAATGGTTTTGACGGCCGGAATAAAAGTCATCACCACCGTAATCGGATTGACCATCCAGAAGAACAGCATATACAGCGGGGCAAAAATGACGTATTTTAATTTAGCCGCATGGTGATCCAAAATTAAAGCCGCCAACAGCTGCATGAATCCCGCGATAATCTCAAATGATACAAAGATAAATGACATCACAAAGCCATGAAATAATCGCTCGTAGTTTCCCGTAAAAAGAAACACCAGCATGGCAATTGCAAATATGACCGTTGTAATCATGAAAAAGAATGACCAGAGAATGGAAAGAGTGGAATCAATAAACATTGACATTTGATAACGGTGTTTAATCGGATGAAACAGGAATTTTTTAATATTGGTTAACCAAACTTCTGTCCCACCTTGAGCCCATCGTTTCCGCTGGTGGTACAGTTCCTTAATTGATTCCGGTACGTTCATATGAAAGACAATATTCGGGGCAAACCGCGGAACTGCACCAATCATCTGATGATCCCATGCAATACTGATGTCTTCCGTAGCCCGATTTTGCCTAAACCCACCGACATCAATCAGAAAATCTTTTTTGTATAGAGTATTGGCACCACTATAAGCATACATCGAATCGTTAACTGCCGTTTGACTACGCTTAATTACACCCACGATGCTGGAAAATTCAACCGTTTGCGCTTTTCCAATAATTTTTGTTCGATTTTGGACATCCATGTTGGCAGTCACTGCCGAAGTATTCATATCCTTATCTCGCATGAAAAAGTTCATGTATTTCATCAAGGCATCCGGTTCAGGAATTGTATCCGCGTCGTTACTTAAAATATATTCGCCCTTCGCAAAGTACATTCCAATATTAAACGCGTGGGCCTTACCCTTATTTTTTAGGATTTTTACCGTCCGCAAGCGGGGATACCGCTCCCTTAACTGGGCTAAAATTTCTCCAGTTTTATCCGTGGAACCATCGTCCATTACCAGCACTTCGAAATTAGTATAGTTTAATTCTTCAAAAAGGTAGGTGATCGTTTCTTCGATCATTATTTCTTCATTATGAGCTGGGATCATGATGGTTATTAACGGTTGGCGATCGACTGGAATAATTTCCCAATCATCATCTCGTTTATGTGTTTTGAAAAAACGGTACGATAGCGAACCTGAAAACCAAAAGAACGCTCCAATCACCGGATATAAACACAGGATGAGAAGAGCAATATTGATAATCGTACCAACTAGATTATCTTTAAATAAACTATCAATAAAAACAGAGGACATATATTTATCCTATCCTAAATCATCCAGGTTGGATTTTTTATAAATTGACTTAATTTGATCCGTATCCAAATTCTGTTCCGGTTGCACTTCATAATAACGAACGTTTTCTCGAAAATCCTTTGGCCCGAAGCGTTCATCCATGAATTTCCCTAGCTCATTTTCACGTTTCTTTTGATTAATCGGATTAAACGTCGGCCACTGTTCTACTAGCCGGTCTCGGCGTCGGTTTTGAATAAGCGTCATGCTAACGGCAAATAAACTCGCCATCGCAAACGAAAAAAGTAAAATAACGGCGATAAATTTAATTTCAAAAATTCCTTCATCATAGGACCAAATATGAGGAATCTTGGGATTATACGCTGCCCAAAACGAAGTGATCGTAATAACAAGCGGTATAAATACACACAGCCATCCAAAAATAGCGACGATTGTTTGCCAGATTTTTAAAAGAATGTGCCCCTTTTCAAAGTACTCATCTGTATAAAGTTGTTGCCTTTGCTTTTCATCTTTCATTTTTTACCGTTCTTTCTTGAATGTTCTCTGGGCGGCCAAATAGATACCCCTGCCGACTGTCAATTTGTAGCTTTTCGGCTAGCTGTTCATCTTCATCGTTTTCAATTCCCACCAGAATTAATTCAATTTGATTTTCCTTAGCCAATTTATTCCAAAATTGTAAATTTAAATCTAACCATTCATCGGGACTTTCTTTACGGAAACTGCTCATTGATGCCTTTAGAATATCAGTTTCCGGAAGTAGCCACTCCGTTCTCTTCAAATCATTAAGGGATGATCCCACGTTATTAATCGCAAATCGCATCCCGTAGCTACGTCCCATTTGAATTTGGTGACGGAGCCGGCGCTTATTAAAGTTACGATTTAATTCATCAGCCGAAAATTCAACCGCAAACCGCATGGGTGCAACTTTAGTAATTGCCCATCGAACAAAATACCGAAAATCACGACTCATGATTTGGTTGTATGTCAAATTTATTGAAACGGTTAAATGCTCGTTTGATAAAGACTCAAAGGTCTTTTCCAGTAGAAAAATCACCCTCTGTAAAGGAAGTGATTCTAAATCTTTTGGTAAAACCCATTTTCCTTGCTCATTTTGGGTTCTTAATAAACATTCATATCCAATTGTTTTTCCACTACCATCAACCTGTTTTTGGATAAAATATCGCAATGGAATTTCATCATTTCGAAGATAATTACTACCTTTATAACGCGTGTTCCAATAATACATAACCACAATTAATAGAGTGATTCCATAAATAATAATTGCTGTCCAAAACAAAAGCGTCTCTAATTGTGATAATGACATACAGTTCCTCCCAAATTTGGATTATAAATCGATAATACTCCAAGATATTGCTAAAAATCAACACTGTTACGGTTTTTTAAAATATTTTTCAACGTTTACAAAATTTTAGTATAAAAAAACTCAGGAATTATAAATACGTCCCTGAGTCTGAATTTATTTAAATTAAGCAATACTTTGAATGAAGTCTTCAACTTCCTTTGGTGTGCGGCGTTCGCCTTTACCAAAACGACCAAGTTCCTTACCATCTTCAAGTGCGATGAAGCTTGGAATTCCCATGATGCCAAAGTGTTGAGCAACTTCTAAGTTAGCGTCGCGGTCAACTGTAATCCAGTCATATTGATCGTATTTTTTCATGATATCTGGCATTGCCGGCTTAATGAAGGCACAGTCTGGGCACCACCCAGCGGTAAAAAATAGCATCTTCTTGCCGGTATTCATTGTTTCAAAAATTTCTTCGTTAGATAAATTTTCTTGATTACCCATCTGAAAGCTCTCCTTTGATTTAGTAGACTTACTTTTTGTAAGTCCTTATTTGATATATTTATCATACCAGCTTCATTAATTTTTGACAACTAATTAATTTGAATCGAATTCGTTTGAAATTTTCACGTGAAACAATCATTCAAATTTGGTTAGTAAACCAAAAATTCTGTTTTGTAGTCCAAATCTTAAGATCAAAATTTTGTTTAGGCAGATCCTCACCGTTAACTTGTCCATGTTCTGCGCTGAAGGACTGTACTTGAATCTGCCGACCCGTTTTGAAAAACACATTCGACATCTCAAGGTGTTTTCCATTAATCAGAAGTTTGGTAAACAGACGAATAAAACGAAAAATATTTAGTTTTTCAGTGATTACTACGTCAATTTTTCCGTCCGTCATCTGCGCTAATGGCGCAATTCCGATTCCGCCACCAAAATATTTAATATTCGTTAGTGAAACCACAAAGGCGTTCGGAAATTCATATTTTTCACCATCAATTGTAATATTTAATGGGAATCCTTTTTGCGTTATGAGTGTTTTTAAAAGTGCTGAAGCGTACGCTGCCGACTCCAAATGCCACTTGCTAAGCTTGAGTTTCTGACCACGGTTAGCTTGATACACCACGTTCGCATCAAATCCGATGCCAATGTTATTACTAAAATAGTGCTCAATTTGATTATTTTGATCCTGATATACTCCCACATCGAGTTCGATCGGTGCTGTAGTTTGAATTAATTGTTGTAGCGCTTGGTAGGGATCCCGTGCCAGTCCAACCGCCCGCGCAAAGTCATTGCCGGAACCGGCTGGTATGTAGCCAATCGGAATTTTATTTTTTGAATGCTGCACTCCATTTAGCACTTCAAGTAGGGTTCCATCCCCGCCAAGTGCCACGATCACCCAGTTTGTCGGGTGTTCATCCGCAAATTTTTGTGCTAATTCTGTCGCGTGTTTGGGATATTCCGTGATAGCTCGTTCAAATTGAACTTCATTTTGAAGTAAATACTGATGCAATTTATCCCATGTTTGCACTGAATGTCGTGCTCCGGCCCATTTATTTACAATGAAGTAGTAGTTAGTTTTTTCGTCCATCCTCGTTCACGTATTTCTCCAAAAAAATTTTTATTTCTTCCTGATAACGCTTTGGATTCGTTGGCAAAGATTGAACATGGTCGGCGCGGTCAACGAGATAAACTCGGCTTGGGACACGTGCTGCTTCTACTAAGTCGTCCAGCATTTCAATTGGTACGTAGCGGTCTGATTCCCCATGAATAAACATGATTGGAACCTTAACCTTTTTTATTTGTTCTTGAATATTAGCTTCCTTAAATGAATAACCAGCCTCTTTTTTAGTCAATGCACTGGCGATTGGTGCTAACTCCTGTGATGGCAAATGATAGTATCGCTTCAAACGGTGCCGGAACTGCTTGTCCAGTCGATTAAAGCTGCTATCTTCAATAACGGCAACCACGTTAGATGGAATATCAGTTTCTCCAGCAGCCGCAATTACCGTTGCCGCCCCCATGCTAATTCCCATTAAGACAATCTTTTCGTCCGGATGCGTTAGTAGTACCGCACGTTGCACCCAACGAACATAGTCACGTCGATCTAGCCAGCCAAAGCCAATCAAGTTACCCTCGCTTTGGCCATGACTACGCGCATCTGGCATCAATACGTTGTAACCCATGTTATAGAAGATTTTTGCATAAGGAATCATTTGCATTCGCGCGTGATGGTACCCATGCGCTAAGATCACGGTATGGCCGGTTTCTTGTGGTTGGCGCAGAAATGACGCTCTCAATTGTAAGCCATCATCACTTAGCATTGTAATTTCTTCGGGATGCAGATTTTCAAACCATTCAACGTTAAACGCATTATTATCCTGTGTTTGAGAACGTTCAATGGCCTTCATCTTGGCCTTATCGGTATTTTTTATTCCAACCAAAAAACTAATGTAACCGCCAATTCCCATTCCAGCAGTCACACCCACTGCGGCTGCTCCAAGACCTGCCAATATGAACTTTGTACTTTTTTTCATTCCACAACGCTCCTTATCCCTGCTGGCACAAAATACTATTCATTAATGTTAACTTTCCTACATAATAATATCAATTTTTTAATTAAAAGTGGTATGATAAATGCATAGACGGGTTCGTAGCTCAGTTGGGAGAGCACCTGCTTCGCATGCAGGGGGTCGACGGTTCAAGTCCGTTCGGATCCATTGATAAGCACACGTTAATTGCGGTAAACCCTGAACACGCTGATATAATAAGGTTTTAATTTTTATCAATTCTGATTGAATCTATTTTGATGATATTCATTTTTCATCAAACTAATAAAACTAAATAGTTGCGGTAGGTAAGGGATATCTGTTACTCGTTTTGAGTAGCAGTTTTTTTATTTACTAAACTGTTACAAAGCACGGTTAATCATCACCTTACACTTTAAAATGTGTTAGATGTTCAATCTTTAGAGTGCGTGATATGCAACCATCAAAAAGCTATTGAACTTTCAGTCATCTCTTTTGCATGTCAGCTTTAATAAGATCTTAAACGCCAAAATGCTCTTTCTTCTGCACCCTTCTTACGATTTTGTGCGCACTTTCTTTCTGGACGCAAAAAAGGCCTTAACAGCTGATTACTGCTAAGACCTTGCAATAATTATTAATGTTTAAACGATCGAGATCTTAACTTTCTTGCCCAATGCGTTAGCAATTTGAGACAGCTTTTCAAAAGGAACGTTGTCCCCTCGTTCAATTCTGGCAATCGTTGACTGTGTCGTATGTGCTCGCTCTGCTAAAGCGGATTGAGTTAAGCCCGCTTTTTCTCGCGCCTCGTAAAGGGCAATGGCTGCTGCTAATTTATCTACTTTTTATAACATTCTCAATGCTTTAATAAATTACTAAGCACTCTTCAATTTATACTATATACTTGAAAAACACATTTAATCCATGTAATATGCTGAGTAAGGAAAGGACGGTTCGACCGCTCGCTAAGATTTTAGCTCGCCTATCATCTTGGTTATGTACAAGTTAAAAAGCCAACTTAGTGTAAAAACTAAGTTGGCTTTTTTGGCAGTTCGTCAAATATTTCAAAGAGCTGCTAACATATAGTTATGGTCATAAAATATAAAATTAAATGATTATTCTATATTTAAGCGTAACTATTAAATATCATCATTTTAATATGAAAAATAGCACCAAGTATTAGAAACATCCCCTTTCCCATCCACCAATTTTCAACACACATAAGTCCCAACTTTTGTTTTCAATAAGTATAATTTACATATTTTATTTAAAAAGTGTTATAGCCCTTGTGCATTGAAAAATGTAAAACTTAAAGTAAGTTCACTTCTTTAAATGTGAACGATAGTGGAAGGGAATATTTATTAATCATGCGTAATAATAATGCAACAACAGTTCTTCAAACTAAGTATCCCCTTGTTCAGGCACCCATGTCATGGATGACGGATGCAAACCTAGTGGCTACCGTCAGTGAAGCTGGTGGCCTCGGTGTACTTGGGTTAAACGCCGGTCAGCGAGATGTAACATCTAGCCCAGAGGAAACGGCGAATCGGATGCGCCAACAAATCCAACTAGTGAAGTCAAAAACGACTAAACCTTTCGGGATTAACATTGTTGCTCCCCGTTCTGGACAAAGTTTGTCAGACGCTATTTTTACAGACGCATTGCTTCAGATGGCCTATGAAGAGAACGTTACGCATTTTGTCGTGGTTGGTGAGGCTCACGAGGAGCTTTTCAAACAAATTAAGTTACATGACGGAATTCTAATTTTTCGTCCAAGTACGCCAACAATTGAACAGGCTCAACTAGCTGAAAAACTTGGTACTGATCTTCTTGTCGCAACCGGTAGTGACGAAGGCGGTGAACTGCCTGAACAAGAAGCCGGAACTTTCACAATTGTTCCAGCAATCGTTGACGCCGTTAATATTCCAGTTCTTGCAGCGAGTGGCATTAACGACCATCGCGGTGTTAAGGCCGCCCTTGCATTAGGTGCAGCCGGCGTTTACATTGGAAGCCGTTTTTTAGTTACCGACGAATCACCAATGGCCGATGAGGTTAAAAAATATGTTATTCGTTCCAATTTTGATGATTTGGTCCGTGTCTCTGCAATCCGGCGCTCGCTAAAGACTCCGGCAGCGTTACGCTATGCTGACATGTATCGAATTGATCCTCAAAAAGATACTGAAACACTGATTCGGCAGCACGGTGGGATGCGTCCCGGCATGCTAGAGGCCGACTTTAATCAAGGCGTTATCAGCGTCAATATTGGTATCAATGAAATCAACGAGCAATCCAGTGTCGCCGAATTAGTTGAATCGTTAATGACCGACATTATTTAAATTGGATTAGTCGGCAAATTAAAAACAGGGTTGGATTATTTCCAGCCCCGTTTTTACATAAAATATCAAAATGATGGTAAATCCTTAAAAAATCAAGCAAACTGCTGCGTTTGTCCTTCGACTGTAATTCAGTTTCGGCCTTGTCTTTTAGATTGATATAAATAACTATCTACTCGGTTATATAAATCCGAAAAATTCGTGTCGGTCGCCTTTAATTCTGTAATTCCGCATGAAATATTAATTCTCAATTGACGGCCTTCAATATCCGATAATTCGCCTGCAACCGCATCTCGAATACTTTTCATTATTTTCCGCACATCTTTTGCGGAATGGTCTCGAAAAATAATTAGAAACTCCTCGCCACCCACGCGAAATAGCTCTCCACCTGTTTGATTATCTAAAAGTCCCTTTTGGACCCGCCGAACAGTTTCTTTTAGGACACCATCGCCAACTGTATGTCCATACTGATCATTGAACTGCTTAAAATGGTCGATATCAAACATCGCTATTCCCAGAGGTTGATCTTTATTATCATATGAACGAAAAATTTGATCCTTCACTTTGTCAAACTCAGCTCGATTATTTGCTCCAGTTAGCTCGTCGATTTTAACATCCCGTTCCAAAGACGCCCGCTCTTTTTCAATATTGCGAACAAAGCGATACAGAAAATGAATGATACTAGCCAAAACGGCAAAGCCGATAATTTTTAATCCCATTTCTTCCGGTGAAAAATCGAATGCAACGCATAGCATTCCCCACCAACCGATAACGAAGAAAAACAGTGTAACCAAATATAACTTATAGTGTTTTTTAGAATCATTAAAGGTAAGTCCACCATTTGAAACGTATGTAATATCTAAAAACAAAATGATTAATAGTAGCAAATAGATCCACACGTTATCAATCCTGCCAGCCACTAAGTACTGGTAGCTCTTAACGAGCGGTAATATGTAGTTAAATGCAATAATGCCACCATTTCTAATGTTGTACAGACAGAAAAACAAAATAATAAACTGAACATTAGAAAATTCCCATTGACTGTTATAGTAGCTCATAATCGAATACGCCGTCTGCAAAAATAACATGCTTACACTTAATAAAACAAACCAAACCACATTATTAATTTGGTGTCGGATTCCCAAGCTAACTTGTGTCGCCGCCCTTAACTTCCGACTTAATAGGTATCCTCCGAACACCATGATAAAAAGCATTCCAATCAAAAAAAACGTTATAATTATCGTGTTTATGCTAAAAAATCCCGTGGCCCACCTTGAAAATTCTTTCAAACTAAAAACCTTCCATCCTTTTGCTAACACTACAAGTTCCATGGATCCGGACCCTACAGTTCATTTTTAGTATACAATAAATATATTTATTGTATACAACTATATTGAGTATAATCTACGTCCTTATATAAGCATATACTTTGAATTTGCATTATCAATAGTTCATAATCAACCTCAAATAATTGTTTTTAAAATTAGTTTGGTTTTAAGAGAAAAGAGCTGATTTCAATGAAAACACTGATTGTAGTCGAAAATTTCGTCATGGATGGAGTTAAGCGTGTCACTAGTGTTCTAGGTAATCGCCTCTCCAAAGAAACTAATATTTATTATTATTCTTTAGCTGACATCGAATCATTTTATCCGCTCAAAGCGCCGTTAATTATTGCCCGTCATCCCATTGATTCTCACGGAATCAGTTTTCGGGGTGATCACCCATTAGATCGTTTTAAAACACAAATTAACGACTTAATCGATGAGCTTTCAAATGGTAACTATGATTCGGTCATTTTAACCGCGGGGTTATTGACCAGCTTCATTCCAAAAATCAAACGTAAAATTCCTCACATTCGGGCCATTGCCTGGATGCATAATAATGTTGATACCTACCTAAATAACTACTATATTCACATGCAAAAAGAATTCACCCGCGGACTCAACGCTGCCGATACGGTAGTTGTTTTAACCGAGTACGATTTACTTGGATTTTTACCATATAATCTCAATACAATTAAAATTTATAATCCGCTAACCATCGTCGCACCAAAAACTTCGACCCTTATGGCACACAATATTGCGTTTACCGGTCGCACTGATATTCGTCAAAAGGGAATTGACTTTCTAATTGAATTTGCATCACTTCTACCTGACGATTGGCACTTATCCATTGCCGGTGACGGACGAGAACTCGCAATGAAAGAGTTTGATGCTTTAATTGCCAAACACCACGCCCAGCAAAATGTTAACTATCAAGGCCGTCTGAAAGATCAAAAATTAATTGAACACTACCTAAATGCTTCACTTTTTGTAATGACTTCGCGTTGGGAAGGGCTTCCGCTCGTTCTCGGAGAAGCCATGAGCTTCGGCCTCCCCGTTGCAACCATGTATTCCACTGGTGCCGATGAATATCTGGCTGGTGGTGAACACGGTATTCTGCTAGATAATCATGATCCTCACAACTTTTTAAATGCGGTTACTCCCCTCTTAAATGACATCTCCGTTCGAAAACGATACGCTGATAAATCACGTAAACGGGCCCAGGATTTTGAAATGGCAACGGTCATTCAGGAGTGGCAAAAAATTTTAGGACTATGATTACATTAACTCGTCGCCAAAGAGAATCATTTTCCCTAAAAATTAAAAAAACGTGCCATATCAGTCAATTTTTAAAAATTAACCATCTAATATCATCAATTAATGGCATTAAATGGTTAATCCAAAGATCGACTTTTGGTACGCTTTTTTATTTTTCATCTTTGATCAAAGTAATTTCCAGTATTAATTTCTTCAATTTCAATATCTGCAGTTAGCGGATCTAACTGCTTACTGGTAAATGCAAGGCCAACGCTTGGTTGAACGTATAATCGGCGTTGCTCCAGATCATACCCCACCCAATAACGAGTGTGTTCAGAAGCCGTATTATTTTCAGAATTGCGCTCCACACCTTGAGGAATAATTACTGAATGAAATGCAGCATACAGCTGATTTACTCCATCTTTTGCTTCAAATTCATCCATCATGCTGGTAATCATAAAGCTCCGTATAAAGCGATCAACCGATGTGTACGAACCGGGTAAACTTGCCAGTCCATAACCAATTCCAGCATCAAGTGGTTTTAAAACTTGTCCCTCTCTGTAGCGTCGACGATGGCGAAGATTCCATTTATCGAGACCAATATAGTTTCTTAAATTAGTAACGTGCCAATCGTATTCCGGACTATTGGTCATCACCCCAACCGAATCATATAGTTTAAAAGAACCACGATCGGTAGCTTCTAAAACAACGCTATCCCCGCTTGGATCCACAAAATTATAATGGATTGGCGTAGTTACCGTCTTTCCATGCACCACCATGGACTCTGCTAATACGGCAAACTGGTGATAATTTTGACGAATTTCAGCTACGCTCTGATAATGTGTCAAAATATACGTCACAAATTCAGCATTCATCACGGGGATTTGATTTCTTTGGTCAATTTCTGTTCGAGACGCCGCCGTGGTTTCAAAAAGGACTTGCAAATCTCCAGCTAACCCCGCTTCATTAATTCCATCATACAAAATGGAAGTCCCTCGAATTCCAATTCCCATTACAGCATAAAGGGCTGACCACGATTTCAACTGACTTTTAATTTTCACGCCCGCAGGAAAGCTGGTTATAACACTTCGAGCTCCACCACCAAGCTCACCAAACATTGGCAGGCTCAAATCCATTGTTCGTCCCCAAAATACTTCACCATTTTTTGCAGTCATTTCAATACTAGTACACATGGCCTTCCCTCCCGCTGACAGCGAAATCTTTAACTATTGTGAATCAACTTTTAACTTCTTTTATATTAAAAATGTTAATATTAATTATACAAAATAGGTTATAGATTGGAGGTCTTTTAATGTTTAAAATCCCCCTAATTTTTCTAGGCATCATCTGGCTTTTAGTCGGCTGTACCCCATCAAAAAGTCCATCACCATCGACTTCTTCCAGTCGTACGCAAAGTCAATCTAATTCTTCAAGCGCAAGAGCCGTCTCTCAAGTTCGATCCCTATTAAGCGCTGTGACAGATAACAACTTAGAACAAACCAAACAGGCCTTAAAAGCACATCCCACCCAGCTTGACCGACCAAATTCAAAGGGTGAAACACCACTTTTAGTGGCAACACACAATAACAATGTGCAAATTGCCAAGCTATTAATTGATCACGGTGCCGACGTTAATCTGCAGGATCATATTCAAGACTCCGCATATTTATATGCCGCCGCGCAAGGACGCACCCAAATCCTTGATTATATTTTAAAACACACTGAACCTAATCCCAAATTATATAACCGCTTTGGAGGGACTGCTTTAATCCCCGCGGCCGAGAAGGGGCACCTTGATAATGTTCGATTGCTTTTAAAAGATGGTCACGTTGATATTAACCATCAAAACAAGTCCGGCTATACGGCTCTGATTGAAGCGGTCGCCCTTCGTGATGGCTCCTCCAAATACCAACAAATTGTCCAACTACTTTTAGATTATGGAGCAAAAACCGACCTACGCGATAATCGCAATCAAACCGCATTAGATTACGCCAAACAACTTGGTTTTACCCAAATGGTAAATATTTTAGAAAACTCTTCAAATTAATTTTAATTACTATCTGTGAGTTGATTTTAAAAGGATCCATCGCGTGTTAGAAACTTTAATTTGGTAATTTCTTAAAGTTATTTGACACACAACGGATCCTTTATTTTTGTTGAGAATTTAATTATGAACCAAAGATGCCACTAAAAGCACTGTCAATAACGTTCATCACATAGCTTTGGACACTTGGCACCACCATGTAGCGAATTAACATGTAGACGATCACTAAAATTATCATTTGAGCAATTAAAGCTACGTAAATTTGTCGAACTTTAATTTCACATTCGTGTTAAGAATCGTGGCTAGGAATCCAATGTTGAAGCTGACTCCCGCTACTCCCAGCAGTAATCCAACCAAATTCAGCGTTCCAAAAGATTTCATATCTGTTCCAATGCTATTCGCAATTTCATTTGGAACAAAAATAATGGTAATCAAAAGAGCACTAACCGCAAAAATAAACGTGAAGTTAATCCGGTGAGCAAAGTCATTCGTGTAGCGAGTAAGCGATAGACCATCTGAATCATCTCCAGCTATCTTAAGCGTGAAGTACCCCACCGCCAAATACAGAGCATAGATAATGAGAAACACCACAAATATTTTAAGAAAAAGTCCAATTCCAAATGGGTTTTGCATTATATCATATGTACTATTACCTGATTGTTGATTAATTGAGGTAAATGCTTGGCGCCCCGGAATAATGATGAATAGTGCACCAATTATTGAAAATAAAGCAAACGTTGTAATTCCATAATACTGGTGAGCATCACTCGGACTTTTTGATGGATTTTGAATTGAAGATTTCAACCAATTCCAATAGCTTTGCGCATATTTTTTGGTCTGTTCAACATTTTGATTCAATTTTTCCGAGTTCATCGTGGACTTTGGTGTCACCGTTTCATGAACAGGTTGTTCACTTTTGACCGATTCTTCAATCCGAGCTTCTTTGACAGGTTCGGCAGTTGTAGGTTCGAAGACCTCTGTCGGAGCCGCTTCTACCACCTGAGTACCACAGTTGGTACAGAATTTATCCTCTGCTTCAAGCGCTGCTCCACATTTAGCACAAAATTTCATTATTCGTTCTCCTCCAATAATCCTTTATACATGACCGATCCAAAACTATTCATTTGATTAATTTGTTCGTTTCGTTGTCCATCCTCAGACATCACCACGATTACAAAAGAGCCCTTCGTATTCCCAAAAATTGCGGCGTCATTTTCGACACCATAATCGTCAAATTCACCGGTTTTATTATAAACGGTCGCTTCATTCGGTAAATCGTGTGGGAGTTTAGTTCGATTTTTATTCTGTTTTAATACGTCCAGCATTGCATTATCATACTTGGTCGATATCATTTGGTGATTGTAAATTTTTTTCAAAGTCTCACCCAAATCCGTTACTGACGTATAGTTATCTTTACCACTTTTAAGGGCGTCCGTATCCATCAGCATCCGCTCCAGCTTTGTATCAGTCGCACCCATTTTTTTAATTTGTTTATTAACGGCGTCCATTCCGCCTAATTCGCGAATCATAATATTAGCAGCCGTGTTATCACTGTCTTCCATCATATAGTCGATGAGCCTTTGAATCGTTAATTTCGTTCCCGCAGTCAATTCACGAATTGCTCCTGTTCCGTCAACCTTATCTGAATCCTTCAAAGTATATTCATCATCTAAGTTCAATTGACCTTCAGAAATCGCGTTATAAGCCGTTATCATAATAAATAGTTTAATGTTGCTGGCTGCTCGCTGAGCCCCATTGTGCGAAACTACTTTTTCACTTGAATCGGTCGGTGAAACATAAACCGATGTCGTTCCACTTATATCACCAAAGGCGTCTTCGATTGTTCCTTCAACTTTACTCTTCGGAAAGGAAATTGAGCTAGCTTTCGATGAAGAAGCTTTACTACTGCTTGAAGACGACGATTCACTTTCTGAATTTACTGTCGCCGTGTAATCGGCACTATTCGATTTGGTATTGCTTGGTGCCTGATTATTTTGATAGATAAAGAATCCAGTTCCCGCTACGATTGCCAGTACAGCAATTGTAATCGTCCATCTCATCCATGCATTTTTCCTAACCTTTTGAACTTTTTGCGCTCTAGAACCGTCTGACTTTTGAACTTCATTTTTTGCTTTAGACCCTGATTGAAGTTCAGCAGGCTGACTCCCAAGCGCTTTTTCTTTCGTTGACGCACTCTTTTCATTATTTGAACGCCTTTTTAGTTCTGCACCACAATTGGCACAAAACTTAGCACCCTCTTTATTCTTTTTCCCACATTTTGGACAAAACATACCGACTCTCCCACCTTATTTTTATAAGCCTCAACGTTAAGTTTATCATACTAATTCGGTCAATTAACCTTATATTTAGCGAAAACATTTTATTCCGCAACAATAAAAATCACATCTTAGAAATAATTCACGACGTCTTTTTTCTCAAAGTTTATTAATTTAGTTATACTTAAGTTAAAGACCGACATTAACCTTGTTATACGAACCATAAAGAATAACAACCGAAGGGATTGATTAAAATGAAAGACTACCTCGTAATTTACAATAAAAAGGCCGGATCCGATAATAACGAAAAAATTGCGAAACATTTTAATAAGCGCGCACAACAAAACCGGCGATCTACTGATTTAAAAGCGACTACATCACGAAAAGAAGCAATCGAATTTATTGTGGATCACCTTGCCCACTATCGAACGCTAGTTACAATTGGCGGCGATGGATCAATCAACACCGTCTTTACAGCATTTTTACGTGCAAAAAAATCAATCCGGGTCGGTATTATCCCAGGCGGAACGGTCAACAATTTCGCCAAGGCTTTAAACATTCCGGAGAACGAATCTGAAGCAATTGAGGTCATCTTAACGGGCAAGCCACATGCTGTTGACCTTATTCATACACAAAAAAGAGCCATTATCAGTAGCTTAACGCTTGGCACACTAGCTGATATGGCTCGAAATGTTAGTCAAAATGAAAAAAGAAAATGGGGACCCATTATTTATCTAATAAAAGGGATTAAGCAACTTATTGCTAAAAAGTCTTACCGAATTGAAGTTCATTACGGCAATTCAGGCAGCAAAATTTACCAAACGCGTTTCTTACTAGCGACTACAACCAATTCAATCGGCGGATTTACTAATTTTGATACCTCCGCTTCACCTTCAGATGGTAAGATCCATTTGGTTATTTTGAAGCACTTTTCCATTTCACGACTTTTAGGCTATGTTGGTTATTTTTTGACCGGTCAATTTCAAAAGGTCAGCGACGTCGATCAACTCCAAGCCGATCAATTTCAGATTTCCACCACTGATCCGGACACCCAAATCGAAACCCGCATTGATGGTGATCCAAGCGAGCAACTCCCAATTAAATTAAACGTTGAACGTAAATTTATTGATGTAATTGTTCCTGATCACCAAGGCTCATAACCCCGCCCTTCATAACCGACTTGCAATTAAGTCACTTTAATTTCAAAAGAAGGCTTTATCAACTATACTGTGTCTAATTCATCCGGTCAGCACCACATCTGCGTTTTTAATTTACAAGGGGGAAATTCTAATGTCGATCAAACAATATCACGAACGTGAACAGCAATTACTCCAGACCATTAACACGATTTTGACTAAAAATATTAGTGCCGACGAGCGCGCTATTTTAAAAAATGCCCAAGAGGAATTAATGCGTTCCGTTTATTTTCCTAGCGTTACCGGCGAGTTGCAGGGTGCCCTCACTCCTTTAGCGGTTGGAGGGCACCTTTCTAAAGACGTCGCTGACCTCTATACGCTATTACTCAATCCTCAACTAATGAATCATCACCTTGGCGAAGGGATTATTATGTCTTGGGGGAATCTATTTAAATAGACTTATTACCCCGCTTTAACCTTTATTTCGACCCAGTTTCGAAGGAGATAAATATTGACGGCGGAGATTACTAAAGCTAGGGCTAAGACGTAGACTGGGCTTAACGCCGTTGCAACCCAAAAACCGTTATCCGAATTAAATACCTGCGTTCTGGTGAAAATCAAGCTTACAAGATACTGTAATCCACCAAAAACATAACTAACCACCACAATTGACAGTACCACCATCACAACTCGGGTAATCTTTTGCCCAATCGCTGGTAGAAATGTCGTTCCAACGCTATTTACCAAATGCATTAGCGTAACTAAAGCAACAATTAACACAAACATTGCGAAAATCATGGCAACCATTATTAATAAAATTGATAGTGGTGTATCATTTAACGTTGAATTTAGCCCCCTGATAAAACTAACTGGGTTAAGTAAAAAGGTAAAAATGAGGTTTAACAACTCAAAATACAAAAAGGCGACAATGGTTGAAACGATGTTGGCCGTGTATAGTTTCCCTTCTGTAATTGGGATAAGGCGGTATGTACTTGAATCTAAAATTTTTTCGGTACGGATGACAATTATCAAAAATACTATAAAAGTAGCAAACGCACCGACTACTTCTGCGTATTCGATCCAGCCTCCAATTTTTACGTGATATCGTAATGTTTGATAGGCACTAAGTACTAAGGTTACAAGCACATAGATCCCGAACAAACCATGAATCGTCTTCACTTTATTTCTAACCATGTTCGATGTTAACGCCATTAGTTTAGTCATCGTTTTCCTCCCCGTAGTAACTTTCATAATAGGTTTCAATGTCCTGTCCTAGCTCTTCGCGAATGGTATTGGCAGCTTCTTTGGCGATCACTTTCTTATTTTTAATCACCACAACCGAGTCCAATAAATTCGCAATGTCAGCCACGTGATGGTCACTAACTAAAATGGTTGCGCTATCTGGCTTCCAGCTAATGATGCTTGCGATAATTTTCTTCCGGCTCATGCTATCAATTCCGTCAAAAGGTTCATCCAACAGATAAAGGTCGACATTCCGCGCCAAAGTAACTGCGATTACAAATTTACGGTAATTTCCTTTTGAGAGTTGGTTCAATTTTTGATCTATCTTTAAACCCAGTTCAGCCAATAATTGCTTAAAATTAGTTAAATTGAAGTCTTCATATATTTCATTATAAAAATCACCAATTTTGGATAAAGGAGCATTCATTTCCAAATGACTCGCTTGTTCGGTGAAACTAACTTTAGACTTACGTTCCGCTACCGTTTGACTATTTTGGACACTGATAGTACCGCGACGGTAAAGAAAACTTCCCGCTATCAATCGCATCACGGTTGTTTTACCCGCCCCATTAGCACCTAATAGCCCAACAATTTGGCCCTGCGGTATTTCTAAATTAAAATTTTCTAAAATTGAATGCAGGTTTCGAGAATAGCTCAAATTTTTAATTTCTAGTAGATTACTCATGATCGTTTTCCTCCCGCTTCTTAATGTAATCGGATAAGTATTGCACCATTTCATCCGAACTGATCTGAAGGTTTTTTAACTGCGTATACATAATTTCTAGTTTTTCCTCAACGATGTTTTCTTTTAACTGGTTTAATATTTGTAAATCAGTGGTCACAAAATTACCCTTCCCTCTCTTGGAAATCAAAATTTCTTCGTCAATTAATTCACTTAGTGCACGCTGAATCGTGTTAACGTTAACGGTTAAATCAATTGCCAATTGGCGAACCGGGGGGATTTTAGTTCCTGGTTGAAAATGATTAATAAGAATTTCTTGGTAAATATACTGCTTAATCTGGTAATAAATTGGAACTTTGTCATCGAATTTCATTTCGTTTCTCCTATTGTACTAGTTAACTATTACACTATAACTTTGAAAACATTAAATTGCAAATAAAAATTATTTTTAACAATGTTAAATTCATCACCACTGCGCTTAGCCTTATCATCCAAAATGTACCAAACATACGCTATAATTAAGGAAATCAACAATCTAAAAAAATCGATAAAGGATATCACTTACCCATGAAAGAGCAACCACTTCCTTCAAAAATTAAATCTGTATGGCGCCTAACCGCCTTTTTGACAACAGCAGTTGAAATAATAATTATTTTAGGTCTCGTAGCTGCCCATCAACTTTGGCGCTGGCCGCTGTGGCTGATCTGGCTCGGGATTATTTTAAGCATCATTGGAACGGCAATTGATTTCACTTTAATTCCGTATCGTTACGCCTTTTCACATTACCAAATCACGTCAACCGCGGTTTATTTGAAAAGTGGCTATATTTTTCGAAAAGAAGAGAGCATCCCGATTACTCGAATTCAAAATGTCACGCTTGAAGCCGGACCACTGCTGCAACATTGGAATTTACAAAAAGTAAACGTCGAAACTGCATCAACTACTCACACCATCGCGGGGGGCACGCCAGAAACCGCTGAACAACTTCAAAATCAGATTCTTCATTTAGCAAAGGAGGCCCGCGATGACCTCTAAAGTTCGGCACCTATCACCAATTTCAATCTTCATTTTTTGGGGACAACTAATCTATAACTGGTGGATATTCATTTTAATGGGATGGGGATGGCTCGCGGGGAGCGTCGGACAGTTCAAATGGTTATTTTTAGGTTTAATTATCCTATTATTAATAATATTTGCTGTTATTCGGTATCTTCGTTTTACGTTTTCACTTGGCGAGCAGCTTATTACCATTAACTCTGGTATTTTTCTTAAGCAAACGCGTCACATTCCGTATTCAAACATTCAAACCGTTCAAGAGGAACAATGGATTTTTTTAAAACCATTTGGATTAGAAAATATCACCATCGAAACTGCGGGGAAAGAAGAAAAACACGGTGAAGCTCGACTGCTAACGGTCTCGAAATCAGTTGCTGCTGAAATTGAGGCCTATCGAAAGAAGTCCGCTCAGTCCCAATCGGACCAATTAGTATCAAAAGTTACTTCGTCGGCGACAACGGTCGATTCACCTACCACGTACACAATTAACGGTTCGGATCTAAACCGCTATGCGCTGACATCCCTAAGCTTTCTTCCCATTATTCTTGGACTTCTCTGGTTAGTTAATAAAATCCAAGAACTTGTCCCGAAATCGTTTTTGAATAGCTTCAACGCCCAACTTGTTCATCTATCACTGGTAATAATAATCTTTATAGTGTTTTTGATTATCACGATTGGGTTTCTTATCTCCTATTTGAATGTTATTCAAAAGTATTACCGCTTTACCCTAACATCGGCAAAGCAGTCACTAACGACCGTGAGAGGTTTTTTTCAGCGAAAAACGGTCGGAATTCGGTTATCCAAAATTCAAGCAATTGATTTCAAACAAAATGTCATTCGGCAACTGGCTCATTTAAGCACCGTTCAATCGTTAATTGCCAGTAATGCCTCCGATGATGAAAATGGCCATAACTTGGTTATAATTCCGGTAATTAAAGAGACCGAAGCTCTGGCACGGTCGCAACGATTTGTTGAATGGCTTCCCCAGCAAATCAACGAAAACCGTTTTAAATTTTCACCGCGAGCTTGGTTTTTCATTCGAAACAGCGTACTCATTTACCTAACGATTGTTGCTTTTCCGCTAGTTTTAGCTTATTTTTTCTGGTCCGTAGCATTCCTATATGTACTGCCATTTGGCATTTTTCTACTTTTCGTTGGTTATTTTCAAGGTCGCTACGTCGCCAAAAATACTGGATTTCAAGTCGTATCAAAGAATTTAATCGTCACTCAAACGGGATACCTCTGGACGCGAAGAAGGTCTTTTATTCAACGTGACAAAATTCAATCTATTCGATTAAAACAAAGCATTTGGATGGAACCTAAAAAGCTCACTCACATTGAATTCAATCTGCGAAAGGGAAACGACAATGATGCGATTCAGTTGCGCTACTTAAGCGTCACGGATGCTGAAACCATCCTGAAGTGGTACCAGCCCCAAGTTCTTAGTAATTAAATTTAGAGCCTTCAGCTCTGTGCAATAAAAAACGCAAAGAACTCAACCATCCACTGGATTGCAATTGTTCTTTGCGCTTTTTGGTTTTTGAAAAGGTCCGTGAATTATAAGTTCACGTTACTCGTCATGATTCGTAAACTTTAATAGTTTACAGTCCAATATTAACAAGACTAGCATTTAAAATCAACCGAAGTTTAAATAAATTAAAAGACTTAATTTTTTCAATTACTATTTGTCACCTCGATGCTATCATTCGGATGAGGAGGTGAGGCTAGTGGTTGAAATCAATTGCAAAAAGCGTCCCGGTACTCAAGTTGTACGAGCTTCCGATCAAACCTCCTGTTTGGTCGTTAACTCTAAGTCTGATCGTCGTAAGTTTTACTTTTCTTTTTACGCAAATTATCACCCTAGTTTTCTGATTACCAGCTCCGACTCCCAGAATCGTTTTAAATTAACTGTCCGAACGGTTAATTGCACAGAAAACTTTTTGGTGATCTTTAATTAGTATTTTTTACTTAGTTTTAAACTCCCTTTGTTTTAGCGCTAAATAAAAAATACTAAGCAAAAAAGCAGTTAAGACAAAATGTTCTTGTCTTAACTGCTTTTTGGTCGGCATTAATTTCAACGATTATCTAACAACCGTCACCGTAATTGGTGCATATTTGGCCATATAAGCCGCTTGACTCCCAAAACGACGAGAGATTCCGCTTTTGGCCTCGGCCCCTACCACTAACAGATCTGGTTTAATTGCTGGAATAACTTCTCCGACAATCGTTTCGCCTGGGTCACCCTCTGTTACAACGCATCGAACGTTTTGAACGCCTGCGTCCTGGGCTTTCTTTTGATATTTTAAAATATGCTGTTCAAGTTCTTCCCGCTCGCCATGAATATAATCTTTATCTAGAGCCTGAAAAACATTCATTTCATCACTTTCTAAAACTGAAACAATCACTAATTCGGAATTGGCACTCGTGGCAAGATTAATTGCGTAATCAAGTGCTAAGATTGCATCATCTGAATCATCGACACCCACCAATATTCTTTTCACGTCAAAGGCCATTTATTCTTCCTCCTTTGTTTCTGCTTTTTGCTCCATTGCTAATTCATAACGCTTGTTTCCCTTGTGTAGTTCAAATACCGTCCAAGCCAGCAGCGATAGGACCGCCACAATTAAAATATAAGCAATAATATGTGCAATATTTAATTCTGCCGCACTTGGATTAGCACCAAAGAAAGCAGCGATTGAGTCTGGTAGTCCCTGCAGATTTAGGAATGTTAGGAAAATAATTGATATCCATCCTAAAATTTTAACTATCCAACCATTTTTAAAGCGATCACCCATTTCAACTCGACTATCCGTCATCATTAGCAACGGCACCATCGAAAATGGCAGAGCAAACGCCAGGAAGACTTGGGAGTTATTCATTAAGGTATTAAGCGCCTCATGCTCCTGAATGTCTCCTTTTCCGCTGGTAATCATTACGCAAATCAAAACTGGAATAACCGAAATCAAACGTGTAATTAAGCGCCTTGCCCATAATGGCATTCGCATGTGGACAAAACCTTCCATGATTACTTGTCCGGTTAACGTTCCGGTAATTGTGGAATTTTGACCCGAAGCCAAGAGGGCCACCGCAAATAGCGTTGACAAAATTCCGGTTTTAGCAACCCCAATTAAAATTCCGTTACTTAACGTTGAAGTATCATTTAAGGCCTGGAAAAGACCAAAGAATGATGGATCTTTAACCGCTCCGGTCTTGAAAACTGCAACCCCCATCACTAACAAGAGCGAGTTAACTACAAACGCAAACGATAGTTGAATATTTGAGTCCCATGTTGAAAAACGGACCGTTCTTGCAACGTCTTCCTCGTCATTATGGTCAATTTCACGTGTCTGTGAAACCGCCGAATGTAAGTAAAGATTATGTGGCATAACTGTTGCACCGATAATTCCAAGCGATCCAGATAATGGTGTCATTCCACCAATTGATGGAGTCGTTTTAAACGCCTCTGTAGTTGGAATTAAACCACCAAAAACTGCACCCCAGTTTGGATTTGATAGTGCAACTTGATAGACGAATACCACTAAAATAACTAAAATCAAACACACAACAATTGCTTCAATTTTTCTAAATCCGACTTTAGTGAGTAATAATAATAGCAAAACATCAAAAACTGTAATAAATACTGCAATTACAAGTGGAATATTGAATAACAAATAAAGCGCGATCGCTGCCCCGATAACTTCAGCGATATCGGTTGCCATGATTGCTAACTCCGTTAAAATCCATAAAACAATTCCTAATGATTTACTCGTTCGCGCACGGATTGCCTGCGCTAAGTCCATCTGACTCACAATTCCCAGTTTAGCCGCCATGTATTGTAGCAACATCGCGATTAAACTCGAAATCAAGATAATCGACATTAACATATACTGGAAGTTTTGACCCCCAGTGATTGACGTTGACCAATTACCAGGGTCCATATAACCAACGGCAACTAATGCTCCTGGACCCGAATACATAAACAGTGCCTTCCAAAAACCTATGTTCTTAGGCACCTTAACCGTACCATTTATTTCTTCCAAAGAGCGACCATTAGCGTAAGAAATTAAGCCATGGTGCTTTTTTGGGTTCTTGATCTCATTGCTCATAATAAAATCATTCCTTTCCTCAATCTTGAACCATCGGCAATCATAACACATTGCTCATGATTAGCAAACCCCACAAATGCCTTTGGACGGGAATTTATACGGCACAAAATTAAGAAGAAGCTGATTAATAGTAGTTTGAAAGCGATTTCCAATTCACTAAATTAATTTACCAATGTAATAGTGAATGAACATCGTGACAATCCCGACAATCACATTTCGGATCACCGCTTTTTTGGCTAGACCATTTCCAAGTTTCGCACTTAAAAATCCCGTCAATGCTACCGAAAAGACGGTCGCTAGAATTGTCGCTTCCATTTTGAAAGATGTTGGAGCAAGCGTCATTGCTGCCAGCGGAAAAATCCCACCGAGTGCCGCTGAAATTAGTGAGGATACCGCGGCCCCCCAAGGGGTTAAGTAGTCGTCTAGATCCATATCGTATCGGACATTGACCGCGGTTTTTAACGGTTTTTTTTGCATTAAAGCTGTCGCAATTTCATGCGCCGTATCCTTGCTGACTCCTTTTTCCATATAAAAATTAGCCACTAGCTCTAATTCATCCTCCGCGTTAGTTTTCAAACGTAATTGTTCTTCCCCAACAACAGCTTTTTCGGTGTCACGCTGCGAACTAACTGAAGCGTACTCGCCAGCTGACATTGAAAACGCACATGAAAGTAAGTCTGAAAGTCCCGCGATAAAAATAATAAATGGATTAGTGGTGGCCGCAACCACACTGAACAAAACACCAACAACGGTTAATATTCCGTCATTAGCACCCAAAACGCCTGCCCGAAGCATATTTAGTTTATTATCAAGGCTCATTTCTTTTTTCTTCATTTTCATATCTACTTTTCTCCGTTAGTTATCTCGCAAATAGCGAGCCAATTAAATACGTCATTGCCATCGTGATTAGTCCGGCCGTCACGTTTCTTAAGACTGCCCGACCTCTAATCGCCTTTCCAATCACTGCCGCAGCGTAGCCCGTGATTGCTAATGCAATTGCAACAGAGACCACTGTCAATGGAACACGGATGCTCTGTTTTGCAAACGTAATCGTCAATAACGGTAAAAGTGACCCCAACGAAAACGAAATCATCGATGAAATTGCAGCCATGTATGGGCTGGTAAAGTTATTCATATCAAATCCATACCGTTCACGTACCGTTGTTAATACTGCGTCTTTTTCCATCATTTCCTTAGCCGCTTTTTGAGCTAGTTCGTTTGGAATCCCGCTTTTGGCATACTTATCTGCTACATAGTCCAATTCATTTTGATAGTTATCTTTTAGCGCCTGTCTTTGGACATTTACGGCATTTTCCTGAGAATCTTTTTGTGAATTAACGGAAACATATTCTCCCATCGCCATCGAAACGGTTCCCGCCAACATTCCTGAAATTCCAGATATAAAGATCGCAAAACTATTAGTTGTTGCACCTGCTACTCCCAAAACAATTCCAGCAACCGATAAAATCCCGTCATTGGCTCCCATCACGCTTGCCCGAATAATATTAATCTTCTGAGCCAGCGTACCTGCTTTTTTCTTTTTTTCCATATTAATGTCGCCTCGTTCTACTTTAGAATCGTTTTAAATTACTGGTATATTCTACTTTTTCTGTAAACAAATGTAAAGTTCTTACTAAAATCTTTCTGATACCCTATTCTTCCAACTTGATTTGAGTTAAATTGAACTTAATTGAACTACAACTACCTTGAATAAAGTGGATAATTCCTCTATATTGTTTAGGTACCAAGTTCCTTAGGATCAATGGTTATCTTTTTCAAATCCATTTGTTTGTTTATTTTTCCGTACATCTTCGACTTGAAACTAATAAAAAAAGGAGCTTTCAATGCTACTATCTTTAGTAATTATTTTAATCTTAATTTCAGCGGTGGCGCGTGGATATCGGCGTGGCTTCGTTCTGGAATTATTGTACTCCATCGGTTACATTGTCGTTTTCATCTTTGCTAAGACATTTAATACGTCCTTTGCTAACTTTTTGAATTCTACTTTTGGTGGTTTATCAAATGATCAAATCACTAATCTCACCATAATGAATTCACTTGCTTTCATTCTTTTAATGATGATTGGGTGGATAATCATTCGTTTAATCGGTCGCTTATCTCAAATGGTGACATGGCTGCCCATTATTCATCAGGTGAATGGTCTTGCCGGTGCCGTTGTTGGTGTTGTTATTAGTTACTTAATAACTTTTGTCATCTTGAGCATCAGTCAGTTTATTCCCAATGACTTCTATCAAGAACAACTATCTCAATCCGTTGTCGCTCAAACCATTTTATCCAAGACACCAGCAATGTCTTCTAAGATAATTAACAATTACGTTATCGATACAGATCAAACAAAAAACGCTCTTTAATATCGGAGGAAAATTATGAATCTTCAGTTAATTAAAAAATATATCGCTGCTTACCTTTCAACTCCTACAACTCGTCTAACAACCGTCAGTGCACCAATGGCCGGCATTCAACTCCAAAATGGCGATGAGGAAAGCTTTTTTTACCCCAGTACTACGGACGAAAATCTATTTTTTGAAGAATATGGTGAACACGTCTATACGCATACTTATGATCCAGCAACCCGATCCTTCAAGACAACCGAAAAATAATCTCAAAAAAGATGAAGCCGACGACGTACTGCAGTCCAGGCTCCATCTTTTTTAATTAATCCTAGTCATTTCATGGTATAAAGGTGGCACATCCCCCTCATTTTGGATAGAATTATTTGAAAGACACATTCTGGGGGGAAAAATAATGTCTAGCACTAAGAAAACCTATCAATTCATTTTTAAACATATTTTAAGCTATGTATGGCTATTTATTGCCAGTACCGTGGCCGTTTACGCACTTTTAATTCCTATTTTCACCTTAATTGGAAGCCTAATGCTTCGCTTTGCAGGTGTTCGTTACCTTTCAAATACCAATTTGATTGAGGTTATTACCCATCATCCATTTCTAGATGTCGGTCTAGTAATTCTGATTTTGGCCATCATTGTTGCCATTTATTGGCAAGTAACATTTTTATTTTTGGGAACGATGCAAATTAATAGTGGAAAAAAGCTAACCATCGATTCCTTACTTCGTTTATCCATTCGGCGCGTTCGCAAGACCTTTCTACGATCAGTTTGGTTTTTACTGATTTATAGTATTCTAATTCTGCCATTTGGTGGGCTAGGATTTTCGACACCTCTATTAAATAAAGTAAAGATCCCCAGTTTCTTAATTGATTACATCCTAAATGAAAACTTCGCTCTGCTGATTGTTTTAATTCTTATCTACGCCGTTACCTTCTATCTAGGAATTCGTTTTTTACTTGTTTTACCATTAATTATCTTAGGTAAAAGTTCTGGGCACGAAGCGGTTAAACGCAGCTGGCACTTAACTAAATTGAACTTCAGAAGTATTGTTTGGCGCCTATTTCTATTGTTTATTGCAACGGTTGTTGTCGTCTTCGTAGGACAGATGCTAGTACTTGGAATTCAAGCACTATTTGATAACTTCACAACCAAAGAAGTTAGCTTTGTTGCCGCCATGGTCAATCTTGTTTTAATTGAATTTTTCATGTTACTATCTTCAATCGCATTAGGTGCGGGGTCTTTGATGGTAATGACCGATGAACTCGCAAACGATCAACAATTTATCCAAAACAACACCGACTTGGGTGAACAACTTCAAAACCTTAGCTACGAAGTTGGAAACAAACGCTGGATCCGAATTACGGCTGTGCTACTTATTTTAGGTGGAATCGGGTTTAATTCACTGTATTTAACTGGTTTTTTCAGTGATACGCCAACAACGCTTTCTCACCGCGGAGTTAACGATGGAAATGGTGTTCAAAACACAATTCCCGCTCTTAAAAATACCAGTCGATTGCATCCCGATTTTATTGAAATGGACATCCACGAAACCAAGGATCATCAGTTCGTAGTAATGCATGATGAAAATTTGAAAAATCTAACTGGCGTTAACAAGGCTCCTCATGAGCTAACCCTAAAACAACTGACCAAGTTAACTGCACGTGAAAATGGCGATTCCGCAAAGGTTGCTAGTTTAGACGATTACATGGACGCCGCTGAAAAAGCTAAACAGCCCCTTTTAATCGAAATTAAAACGACTAAATATGATGACCCTAAAGTTATCGAACGTTTTAATCAAAAATATGGTAAACGGATTTTGAAAAATCATGACCAAATTCACAGTCTGGATTACAATGCCGTCGAAAAATTAAAAACATTAAATCCCAAGTTAACCGTTGGTTACATTTTACCTTTTAACTTTATCGGCGTACCGCAATCGAAAGCGGACTTTTACACGATGGAATACTCAACACTAAATAATTCTTTCCTACTAACCGCTGAACTGACCGGTCGAAAAGTTTACGCATGGACCGTTAACGATGATGACGCAATGGCTAAAATGAACTTCATGGGCGTTGACGGTATTATCACGGATAACCTGGAACTGCTCCAACAAACAATTAAGCAGTTAAACAACCATCCAAGCTACGTTAGCAGACTTGTTAACTTCACGTTTGAATTGGGATAATTTTAATACTGAATCAAAAAAATCATGACATCAAAGTCATGATTTTTTTATTATTAATTTTTACAAGCTTTCAATATACTTCTGGTGCTTTTCTTCGTCAAATTCACCTTCAGATTTACCCATAATAATGGCCGCAAGTGAATTACCAACAACGTTAACAGCAGTTCGTCCCATATCAATAATTCGATCCACACCGGCGATAAATGTCAATCCCGACATCGGAACACCAATGGTTGAAACGGTAGCCAAAAGTACCACAAATGATGCACCAGGCACCCCAGCCATCCCTTTTGAAGTGATCATTAAAACTACTAAAAGCGTGATTTGTTGTCCAATGCTTAAATGGATTCCATATGCCTGAGCTAGAAATAAAGCCCCAACGGCTTGGTAGATCGCTGACCCATCAAGGTTAAACGTATATCCAGTTGGAATCACAAATGAGACAATCCCTTGGCTAACTCCATATTTCTGCATCTTATCAATCATTTTAGGTAATGCCGCTTCGGAACTGGCAGTTGAAAATGCCAAGATCACTTCATTTTTAATAACCTTTAATAGTTGGAAAAAATTAACATGATGAAGCTTGGCAACGGCTCCCAACACAACGATGACAAAAAATAGCATTGCCACGTACGCAATTAAAATGAACAATCCCAGCGGTTTCAATGCGTCGACTCCCATTTGAGCAATTGTGACCCCGATCAACGCACAAACTCCGATTGGTGAAAGGTGCATAATCCAATTAGTAACTTTAAACATTACTTCCTGAATGGCCGTTAATCCATCGATCAAAATTTGGCCTTCTTTACCAATGGCCGTAATTCCTAATCCAAACAGTACTGAAAAGAATATAATTGGCATCATATTACCTTCAGAAAGGGCACTGAAAATATTAGTAGGAATAATATTCATAATCGTTGACCAAAGCCCGCTACTTTCTTTTGCAGTCTTGGCCGTTTCAACGTATGAACTAATATCCGTACTTTGCAAACTATGAATATCGATATATGTACCTGGATGAAAAACGTTCGCAAATACCATTCCGACGACTAACGCAATTGTTGTTAGAATTTCGAAGTAAATCAACGTCTTCAAACCTACTCGACCTAACTCGCCGATGTCTCCCATTCCAGCAATTCCAACGGTTAAACATGATACAACGATTGGTAAAACAATCATTTGAATCATATGAATGAACATCGTTCCAAGGTTTTGCATCGTCGTGATTGCCGTCTGATTATGGTAGAAAACAGCACCCAGAACGACACCTAAAATAAGACCTATTAGGATTTGCCATCCTAGTGACAATCTCCAATTCCGAACTTTTTTCATAAATTACACTCCTAATTTTTATACTAATACATATATTAGCATATTTTTAATGAAAAATTCATCTTCATTCAACCGTAAAAAAGTTATTTATTAATACGTTTTCATAGATTGAAATTAGTGACAAGCTTTTTCATTTACGTTAAAATAACATTTCGATAAAAAAATAAACGGAGATTTTACTATGACAACATCTTATTTGCGTAAGGCAACTAAGGCTGATTTACCAGCTATTTTAGAAATTATCAGCGAGGCAAAAGCTTACCTCAAAGAACAAGGAATCAATCAATGGCAATCAGGCTATCCAACCAACCAAGATATCGAAAATGACATCCAACAACAAATTAGTTACGTTTTGATGGTTGACGGCAACATCGCCGGAACTGCTGCCCTCTGGCCTGATAAAGATGTCAATTACGATAATATTATCGATGGAAGCTGGCGTGGCAATCCCGACGATACTTACATGTCGATTCACCGAATTGCAATGTCCTCTAAATTCCGAGGCCAACGACTTTCAGAAAAAATGATGTCTGGCCTTTTCACCATCAGTACCGAACTTGGTTATAACGAGCTTCGTATTGATACACATTTGAAAAATAAGGCTATGCAAAAGGTGATTACCAATAACGGTTTCGAATACCGGGGAATTATTGATTTTATTGACGAAAATGAAGTTGATACTAAACGTTATGCATACCAGCTCTACCTAAAATAGACAGATCTAATCCCGTGAGGGTTGGAAAACCACAAAATTTTATGGCTTTTTGATCCTAGTTCTACTATATAATACAAGCAAAAGAGAGTTATGACTTATCATTTGTCACAGCTCTCTTTTTTGCATTTTTGATTAAGGTTTTTGGTTTGATTAATATTAATACCACTTTTACATTCGACGAGGTTACTGATTCAAAAGCTGCTTAATCAACTAAAAAATGGTTCCTCAATCGAAAACCGACGTTGATCGAAATCAATTTGTGCTTGTAAATTATAGGGAATGACCGTTCTTGGATACGCATGTCCAAAATTTAAGTTATACAAAATAGGCGTCTGATATTTTTCGGTAACTTTTAGCAAAACTTGTTGATATTCCTCGAAATTAACTTCATTTTGTGGCTTACCGACAATCATTGCTGAAACATTTTCAAGAACACCCCGCTGGTCTAAAGCTTCTAAAATTTTTTGATAGTTTGATGGACTTATTTTTTCTTCACTTGTTTCAATAAAAAGAATCCGATCCTTCCAAAAACTACCGGCTGGAAAAACATCATATTTTGAGATTACTGCCGGCATATCGTCATAGCGATCCCCCAACAGCGCGTCTCCGATACTATCAATGCAACCACCAAATAGTTTGCCCTTCACCTGCCCACTACCTCTTAAAGCTAAATAACCATGTTTCTCATCATGCTGGATTCGAGGTGTATTTAAAGCGGATACGGAGAAATCTGTCCGTTCTTCATACCAAACCGGACTTGATTTAACTTCAATTGAAGTTCTATCTTCAAAGTATCCCAGAAAAGCTTGGTGCGTGTATGGTAACATTTCTTGGTCCAACTCACCTAAATCATTTAATAGGTTGGGGCCATAGTATGTAACTAATCCTAAACGATTCAAAAACAGATGATCAATTGTTGTGTCTGAAAAACCGGAAAATAATTTAGGATTTTCCTTTACGGCCGTTATAAACTCGTTGTCCTCCATTAAATATGGCATTAATCGATATGTATCGTCACCACCAATAGCACAAATTATTCCCTTAATGTTGGGCGACATAAAAGCTTGTTTTAAATCTTCGGCCCGAGCTTCAGGATGATCACTTAGATATTTGATGCCCTTCCTTGAATTCTTCATAAAGACCGGTTGCAACCCAAATTCTTTTAACCTTTGTTCACCCTTCCTAACTTCATGTTCGGCAAATTCTTCTCCCATTACGCCACTGGATAAACTGACTAATGCGACTTGATCCCCTATTTTCAAAGCATGTGGTTTAATTATCATCACTTTGTTCCTCCTTCAATTGAAGTTCAAGCCATTCATCACGTAGAACACCATATTTAATCGAGTCAAAATACTGATTGTTCCAGTAACGAACCTTTCGAATGCGACCTTCTAGCTGCATTCCCAATGCCTGTCCGACATGCATCATCCGCTCATTTCCAGACCAGGTCGTAAAACCAATATGTGGTAAGTTGGTAGCCTTAAATAAGTACGTAATCCACTGCGCCAAGGCCTCTCGACCGATATGCTTTCCCCAATTATTTTCCGCATAAATAATGATGCCAACTTCCAGCCATCGTTTTAATCTTCCATCAGCAAAATATGCACCTACTGAACCAACTATTTTTCCATTAATAATAATTACTTTATGAAATGGATCATCGGCCCACTTTTTCCCGATCTCACCTAAAAATTCTGATTTTTTTGGCAAGGTATCGTGAAAATACGGTCCATTCCATTTTACCCATTCTGCATTTGGATTCGCATATGCTACTTGCCAAAATGCGGCTAACTCACTTTCTTTCAAAGTCCTAATTTCCACTATGATCACTCTTTTCGCCAATGCATTGTCGTTTCAATTTCACCGGTAGCTTTATCCAGTTGACTCGTTGAACGCGTAAACTGATTTTTTAGATAAAAAGCTTTGGCACTTTGATTTTTATTATAAACTGATAAGAATAACTCATTATAATCTAATTTTATACAATTTAATAGTTCTTTTCCAAGCCCTTGATTTTGAAAATCTTTTTTAATAAAAATACCTGCAAGATAATTTTTTTGAATACCAGCAAAACCAACAATGTGGTCATCATTTTTCGTAATGACATAAATTGTAGAGACTGCAATCATTTTTCGAACGAGTTCTTTATTATTTTGCCAATAAACTGGGCTAATGAAGTCATGTGCGGATACATTACCTTCAATCCAAATCTCCATTATCCGATCTAGTTCTTGATCTGTTATTTGACGTAACCGATTTATTTTAAACATTTTCCAGCCTTCCTTCTTGAAGAAAAATTTAAAGAGATTAAGTAATATTTAAGTGTGATACTTCACGCTCGATTAAAACTCTGAACCGTGATAAATTAAACCATCAAGGAGATGATATCTACATGACGATTATGTTTACCCGTCTTTTTTGGGCAACAGCGGCTTTCCTAAACGTTATTATTGGAACGATTGGCGCGATTATGCCACTAATGCCTGCCAGCCCATTTTTTATTCTTTCTTTAATTTGTATAAAAAAAGCCTCCCCTGAAATGCACCATTATATTGTTGGGACTCGTCCTTTCATGTGGTTAAAGGAAAAAATTCCGGTGCTTTCAAAGTGGCTTGCTTAATTTTTATTTTTTTCAATTTGTGCTTTGTAAGTCTTTGGTCCCTCGTTAATCATTATTTGAATTTTCGAGAATAGTAGTAACAACCAGCCAAATGCAATCGCAAATGCTTGAATTTCAAATGCCGTCAGTGACGGATACATAAAAATCCGAAATCCCATTTCTAAAACTAACAGAGCGACAGCCACCCCATATGATAAGCGTAAAAAATCTCGGCTAATTGTTGGTAGCAACCAACGAATTCCGATAATTAATATTACCAGCAGTGTGACTAATGCACCGGCAACCGCATCATGTAAAGAATGAAAGTTTGCGTTGTTGGGAAATAATCCCACTGCGCCAAAGTCTAGTGCCGTTAGCGTTAATAAAAAACGTAATAAATTTAACCGTCGGCGCGGGGCATCCTTGTAAACCTCTTCTAAAGAAACAAATAAATAATCAATCAGTGCAATCATTAATAATGCCGAAAAAATAAGCGTTACATTAAATTGCCATGACTGTTGCGCATTCTTCGTCCCCAAAAAACTCAAGTTATACTCCCACCAACGACGACGTCCATTACTTGCCATTGAAATTACCACACCTGAAATAATCACTACTGATAAAATTGTCGAAAGTGTTCTCGCATTAATTTTAAATGCGGCTAAAATCATAAATGCATTCGCGAAGAACATAAAAATTGAAGTTAACAAGAATGAAGTGAACGGATCAAACGTTGCATCTGGGAAAAGTGAACCAAAAACCCAAAACGTCCCAAGCAATACAATTGCCAAAATCATCATAAATGCGATGGTAATTACTGGAAAGTTTCGCCAATAAATCCGACTCGAAAAGTTATTGTTAGGATCATTCCGATTTCTGATAAAGAAGCCCATAAATAGTACCGTTCCGGTAACTACACCAATGGTAATCGTTAAACTGGCAACTGACTCATCCCCTGTTAGAGGAATCTGAAACATCCCTCGCACTAACCAGTAGATTAAGCTCGCAATTCCAGCCGATAAAGATACAATCAACGGCCAAATCACCAAGTATTTTTGTCTCAGTGGGTGTGCATGCCCCTCTTTTTGCAAAACCAACGTTCCGTTTCTGACCTTCACCTGAAGTTCATTTTCATTTTCCATTCCAACTTTTACCAATGCCGATGCAGGGATTGTAACTTTAATATTTTTGTCTTTGGTTTCCATGATGCTCCCAATTCTAATTTATTTCGTACGATATCAATAGACTCTAATTATAACAATAAATCAACTAATTTCTTGATTTTTAATTATCATCCATTAAGTTTTTATTCTTTTGATATACTATTTCGAGGAGGTATATCATGCCACGTCAAAAAAATTATATCGACCCGTCACGTAATAATCGTCGAATCACGACGAAAATTTGGGAACCTAGCTACCAAAACTTTCCAGCACCACGCCCATTAGTTTTACTTTCACACGGAACCGGTGGAAATCGAATGAGTCTAGCCTGGATTGCTGAGGCTTTAGCTGCCTGTGGGGCAATTGTCGCCGCTCCCGAACACTATGGCAACAGCTCTTCGACCGCTATTCCAGAGTATTTTGTACGTTACTGGGAACGTCCGTTAGATCTTTCGTTTGTGTTAAATCATCTCTTAGCAGAAGAATTAAAGGAAAAAATCGATGCATCCCGTGTCAGCGCCATCGGCTTTTCGTTTGGCGGTCATACTGTCCTAACCTTAGCCGGAGCCGAAATAAGTATTAACGCCATGAAAGCTGCTGCCCAGTTAAAGGAAAATCAAGCGGAATTTGTTTTGCCAGAAATTGGGGATTTACGTCCGCTTGTTGCGAACCTTGTTCCGCCCACAATTGAGCTCCGTGATCAACGATTCAAGGCTATTGTTGCATTATCTCCAGCGATGGGGCTTGGTTTTGTGAACGCAGATCAGGTTAAACGAATCATCGTTCCAACCCTCATCATTGGTGCGGATAACGATCATATCGCTCCTCTAAAAACAAACGCCCACCGCTACCGAGATTTGATTCAACATGCTTTATATAAGGAGCTCTCACCTAATGTTGGTCATTACATCTTTCTACCCGAGTCTCGTCGAAATAAAGACAGCATTTACTTCAAAGATGCTCCCGGCGTTGATCGCCATCAAATTCACCAGCAGGTTATTCAAAATATTATTAATTTTTTGAACCAACAGCATTTATTGTAAAATCAAAGTTGGCCTGTTGATTTTAAATTTACAAGTGTTAAAATGAACCTGTAAATAATAAACATACAAGTGTGAAGGAGATTTATAACATCATGAATTATGCAATTACTGCCTCGACCGGACGTTTTGGTCAAAAAGCCATTAAATACTTATTAGAATTAGTTGATTCTGGTGATCAAGTTATCGCCATTGCTAGAAATTTGGACAAGGCAAAAAATCTGCTGCCTCGAGATGTTGAAGTTCGCTATGGTGACTACGACGACGTTAATTCAATGAAAGAAGTTCTTCGTGGCGTTGATCGAGTTCTTTTTATTTCTTCACAACCCGGCGGCCCAGTTACTCGTGCTGAACAACATCAAAATATGGTTGAAGCTCTTAAAATGAATCAAGTTAAGTTTGTTGCCTATACAAGTTTCCCTAATGCGCAAAACTCAAAAAGTGCACTCGCTTCCGATCACAAAAGCACCGAAAATTTAATCAAAGAAAGTGGTCTCGCTCACACTTTTCTTCGTAATAATTGGTATCTTGAAAATGAAATTGGCTTTCTACAGGCGGGAGCTAACAATAAAACTGCCACCTATTGGGCCAATAACGCTGCAGGCTTTGCTCTTGAACGCGAATATGCCGAAGCCGCCGCTCGTATCTTAGTAGAACCAAATCCTGAGAGCATTTATGAACTTGCGGGACCATCACATTCATTTAACGAACTCGGTGCCGCTCTGCAAACTGCTACGGGCAACGATTTTTCGATTAAACAAGTTTCTCATTCCGATTACATTAAAGAGCTTGAACAAACTGGTTTAGACAAGAATTCAGCAACCTTGTTTGCATCATTTCAAGAACCAATTGATGACGGTTCCCTAAATGAATCTACAACTGCTTTGGCAGATATTCTTGGGAGAACGTTGACCAATCTTCCTGATGCAATTAACGAAGTTTTAAAATCATAAGATACAGGTGAACTTAATGAAATATTCTTACAAGCTGAGCGATGCAATCCACATTTTGGCATTTTTGGATATTTATAAAAATGGTGATTTATCCAGTAAGATGATTGCAAGTAGCATTGAAACCAATGCCAGCACCGTTCGAAGTTTAATGTCTGATTTGAAAAAAGCTGGTTTAATATCCACTCGACAAGGGAGCGTCAATCCAGCTTTAACTCGTTCGGCAGACCAAATCACTCTACTAGATGTATATCAAGCCATCAACATGGATCATAATCTGCTACACGTGGATCCTAAAACAAACCCACAATGTGTTGTCGGCGGAAATATTCAAGAAACCTTGAATGCCGTTTATGCGGATATTCAAGAAAGTGCCTTTCAGAAAATGGCTTTAACCAGTATTCAAGATATTATTGACGATGTATTAGAGCGCAATCAGGTTCGTTAATACAAAAAATGTGCCACGGCAAAGAAGCCGTGGCACATTTTTTATTCGTTAAATTCTTCTTATTTTATTCAAAATTAAGTGAACAATTAGTTCAATCATTAAAATCATTCCCATAAAAATTAAAAGTATTAAAAGCTCAATTAATTTCGATTCAACTGTCTCTATGTGACCAGCTCCATCAACTTTTCGAACAAGCACTAATATACCCAATCCTATACTTACAGTTCCTAACACAATATTAAAAATCCACCAGTTTTTATTTTTCATATTAAATCTTCCTCTATTTTTTAAAAATAAAAAAGTATTTTCGCTAATCAATATTGCTCCTACAACCACATAGGATAGTTGAAAAATAAAATCTGCTTTAAAATTTAAAAAGAATGACATCAAAATCATTACTATTCCAAGCCCAATACCTAAAGGTGCCTTCATTCGTATTAATTTTTTAGAAAAATAAGTATAAGCAATGAAAAATAGCATTAGCACGATTAAAATGTCGGTTCTTTTCAAAGTTTCAGTTGATGTAGCGGCCCCTAACCTAATGATCACTAAAAGCATCAGTGAGAAGGAACTTAAACTTGAAGTTTCAAAATATGCATCCCCATTAAGTAAATAGTTCGGCGAGACGTTTAAACACTCAGCAATCAAATTTAGTGTGTCAATATTTGGTAAGTTTCTTCCAGTTTCCCAGCTTGAAACGGTTTGCCGCGATACAAAAAGCCGATCAGCCAATTGTTGTTGAGTTATACCTAATTCCATCCGTTTGAATTTTAAAGTTTGTGCGAACATAACCACATCTCCATGTGAAAATACTATATCTTCATCACCTATTTGTAACGCTATTCTCTCTAGCATTGCAATTTACTTATGATAAGGGCTTCCTGCCTGAATCATAAACGATCGATAAATTTGTTCCGTTAACACCAATCGCATTAATTGATGTGGCAGAGTAAATCGTCCAAACGAAATCGCTGAGTTTGAGCGTTTCATTACATCCGAGCTTAATCCTAACGAACCGCCAATAATAAAAGTAATATCCGAGTTACCATATGTTGCCAACTTAGCCATTTCAGCGGAAAGTTCTTCAGACGATCGTTCCTTTCCTTTAATTTCTAAAGTAAAAACGTAATCACGATCTTTAACTTTGGATAAAATTCGCTCGCCTTCTTTATTTTTTACATCTTCCATCTGCGCCTCACTCAAACTTTCGGGCGCTTTTTCATCCGCTACCTCAATAATTTGAAATTTACAGAATTTTGAAAGTCTTTTAGCATATTCTGCAATTCCCTGCTTCAAATATTTTTCTTTTAGTTTTCCCACAACTATGATTTTTATATTCACCGTTTTTGCACATCCTTTTTTGAGTTATTAACAAAGTTTTCCACAGGTGTAAAAAACAACTCACAATATATTGGGTCGAATTTATGTTCGATACCATATTTGTGGATAAGTTTTTGTCAACCGTTTTTTTAGTTATCCACAGATCGTCAACTTCATTTTTGTTACAATTTACACGCTGCCAACGCTATGATACCGGCATTTTAAAGTCAAAAATATTTTTACATATTTTTTTGTCCACAGTTCCCACACAAGCCTGTGGATAACTTTTCGACAGCTCTTAAGACTTATTTAATAACTTTTGTGTACAAGTTTTATGCTGCCCTTTGAGTTATTAACAAAGTTTTCCACAGTTATCCACACATTTCGCTTTCGAACTTAAACCCTACTTAAATACCCTTGCTAAAATGAATCGCTATCATTATTCAATGAACTATTTTTTAATTACCTAATACTAATTAATGACCTACATTACCATTTTAATAAAAAAGAAGTGGCCCGATTTTCCACTTCCAAGATTCGTTACTGAATTTCTACCAACTTGCCAATCGAAAGTAAATACAAATATTTCTCACTAACTGGTTTTCCAAGAATATTTTCTAGCGCTTGCGCATATAGATTAACCTGACCCTGATAACGGTCAATAATTGATTTTATTCCTTGATCCACGCTTCCCGGCAAAACAAAATCAGTTTTGTAATCAAGCAGAATTACGCGTTGATCCATCTCAAAATACGCATCAATAATTCCGTGAATTAATACATCCTCGTCGCCTTTAACACTTGGAAATAGACCCTTAGCTGGAAGTAACAGCGAGAACGCCTCCTCACGATGAACATTCGTTGGGTGAGCCAGCATCAATTGACCCAATTCACTCTCAAAAAAGGTCAAAATTGTTGATATTTTAATTTTTTTAGCCACCGCTTCATCCAGTACCCGTGCCATCACTAACTCAACAATTTTATCCTTAATCACGACCTCGGTCACCGACTGCCTTAAATCGAGTTGTTGTAAAATTAAATGAGTTGCGGTCCCAATTTCCGTGGGTTTAGGTTGGGCAACTTCATTCATAAATCGCGGCTTTTGAAGGCTATCGGTAACATAGCGATTTTGCGTCTTTATCTTCTGGTCTGCCCCAACCTCACTGAAATTCAGTTCGAGCTTATCCGGATCATCAAAAACTCGCTTAATTTCCGAAACAGATTGGTACGCTGTTGTTTTTGTGGCATCTTCATCATGATATTTAAAATCAAGAATCGCTTTAATTTTATTGGAATTATCTAAATCATCGTCAATGTTCACCTTTTGTAACATCGTTGATGTACTCGTCACATCCGCAGTTATTTCACGTTGACCTTGTAAATCCTGAACGGTCATGAATTCCATTTTAATCTTTGGAAGGCGTAGTCCCGTCAATTCTCGACCCGCAAATTCTGCATATTCTTCAATTACGTCAGGAGTTCGCATTACGGACATCCCAATCCAATCTAAAAAGTTATTAACTTTTGATCGTTGGTCTGCATCGATCAGTAATTGACTCGTGTCGGTTGCTGCTGCCCACTTCTTTAACGCATCTGTTTGAGATTTTACCGCACCAGTGACAATCAATTTTTGCTGTGCCCGAGTTAACGCCACGTACAATACTCGCAGCTCTTCCGCTAACATTTTTTTCTTTTTAATATTAATAATCCAATTTTTTTGAAGGGTGTCAATTTCCAAACGATGAATAAAGTCTTTGACTGTAATTCCCATTCCCGCATCTCGATCTAATACGTACCGTCCCTTAGAGTCCGCGTTATTAAATCCGTGTTCTGCGTCAATTAAGAATACAATTGGAAATTCCAACCCCTTGCTTCCGTGAATTGTCATCAATTTAACAGATTCCGCATCCGTTATAACCGGATTTTCAGCGAGATCTTTATTTTTATTGCGCATTTTTTCGACAAACCGAACAAATTGAAAAAGCCCCTTAAAGCTAGATTCTTCATAGCCTCTAGCTCGGTCATAAAGTGCATGAAGATTATTTTGACGCTGTGGTCCGTCCGGCATTCCACCCACATAATCCAGGTAACCCGTTTGATCATAAATCTCCCACAATAAATCAACTAGGTTCGATTGTTGCGCCAACCGACTAAATTCATGTAGCTGTTGTAGAAATTGATCTATTTTACGCTTTAAGTTAGCCTGAAATTCATTTTGATAGTCAATTTGAAACTCATTTTCAAAATATAAAAGGGCTTCGTAATAGTGGCCATTCTTTTTTCCAATTCGTAAAAATGCCAACTCATTTTCATCCAACCCCACAATTGGTGACCGTAAGACCGCGGCCAATGGGATATCTTGATACGGATTATCAATAATTTTTAATAGTGCCATCATGACTGAAACTTCGGTTGTCTGGAAATAATCCTGCGCATTATTAACTTCAATTGGAATACCATATTTTTTAAACGTATCTACAATCTGAAGATTATTTCCACCGGTTGAATGAAGTAGCGCAATGTCGCTGTACTTCAAAGGACGCAATTTTTGCTCCTCACGGTCATAGACCTGAGTCCCCTCGTTAAAAAGTTGAATAATTCGATGGGCTATCATTTGGAGCTGACCATCATTTTTATCAGAAATAATCGAACTAGGTGTGTCAACGTCACCATTCTCTCGACTTCCATCATCAAAAATTAAAATTTCAGTGTTATTCTGAACTTCATCTGGATAATATTTAGCACCAAATTGTAATTGTGCATCATCGTCATACTCGATCTCTCCAACTTCAGTATCCATTACTTGATTAAAAATTAAGTTGGTAAAGTCATCCACGTTTTGCATCGAACGAAAGTTTTCAGCTAATATTATTCGTTCATCCGGCTGATTATCATCTTTGAAACGATTATTTTTAGCAATGAACAAACCTGGATCGGCCATTCGAAAAGCATAAATTGATTGCTTAACATCACCAACCATGAACATGTTTCCAGGATCACGGCGAGCGACTGCAGTTAAGATTGTCTCTTGAAGTGGATTAATATCCTGGTACTCATCAACAATAACTTCATTAAATTTTTTTTGAAAACTTCGCCGAACGGCACGTCCTTCTTCAGAATCATCCATCACAATTTGGAGAGCAAAATGCTCCAAATCACTAAAATCAAGTGATCGTCGGACTAGCTTTTCATCCAAAAAGCGTTTTGCAAATTGCTTCTGAACTTCAACTAACTTCATCATTAATTGATATGCGTCCTTGAATATCACGATCATTTGTTCATTGTCTAATTTGAAGTATTTTTCGGCCAATTCATTGAAGTCAGATTTCAATTCATTTCGCATATCTTTAGCATATGCATTAAACTCTTTAACTTCTTCCTTCTTCCCCCGTGGTAATTGCGCAAACTTAACAGCGTTTATTTTATGTTGCAGTGCGTTCCAATCGTGAAAGTCGCTGTCAATAATCGCCTTAATCTCCGCCACTTCTTCTTGAAAATTATCAGCCGCTTTCTTTAAGGGTTCTCCGCCATTAACCGCTTGCTCTGCAATTTCCAAGTCCTTTTGATAAATCCGAATTAAGGTTGTTTTTACTTCTTCCAGCAACTTTTTAGTGAATTTCATATCAGTTACATTGTCCGAAACCACTTCATAGTTTTGAGCGATTTTATCTAACCAGCCGTCTGGGTCGGGATTAGCATTTGAAAACTCGAACAGCTCCAAAATTAAATCTTGCAGTCCATCGTCAGTGCGATCATTTGAAAAATTACGTGTCAGTAAAGCAAATTGACCGTCTTCATCTAGTTCGTATAATTCCTCGCGCAAATCGGCCCACACATTTTCTTTCATTAGCTCGCTTTCTGTCGTATCCATAATCCGAAAGGCGGGGTCAAGATTAATTACATAATAGTAGTTACGAATTATTGCCATACAAAATGCGTGTAACGTGCTAATGTTGGCATTATTAAGCTTGTTTAATTGCATTGATAAATGGTTTTGGAGTTCGATATCCTTCACTTCATTAGTTTTTTTAATAATTGCGGCTCGAATTCGTTCCTTCATTTCGCTTGCGGCGGCTTCGGTAAAAGTCACTACCAAAAGTCGATCGACATCTTCGCCTCCGATGATTTTCTGGATAACACGTTCAACCAAAACCGAAGTTTTACCGGACCCTGCCGAAGCCGATACAAGAATATTATGACCGAAACTATTGATTGCCTGCTTTTGACTCACTGTATACTCTCTTGCCATTAGTCTTCTTGCTCCTCTTCAATTCGTTTTAAAACTTCTTCTTTATCAAGTTTTTTTATTATATTGTAATTATTTTCTGGCAGCATTGCATCAAACTGCATAACTTCTTTATAGGGTGAATATTCCATAACTGTTCGTCGATCTGACCACTGAACTGGATTTAAATCGAGTTCTCCATTAAAAATTCGTTTCCCTGCTTCAATAACCTTATCTTCAGCATGTTTAATCAAATTTTGAAGTTCATTTTCACTAACAATGCTATTTAAACTATTTTTCGTTAGCGCCCCTTTGGTTGTAAAGCCAATTGGATACACATCTGACTTTCTAGTTTCTTCAATCGTTTTGTCAATTTCTTTCAATAGTTCACTATCATCCAATAGAAAACCATTTAACGAAAATTTCTTGAATAATGCCTGGGTTAACTTTTCTGGATCATCATCTTTCCAGTCCTTTGCCTTTAACAGTGGGTCTTGAAAAATCATGTAGAGTGCACTAGAAATTTTAGATTGTTCGCCTGGATCAATTTGTTTTCGGTTCCGTTGAACAACGTCCAAATACATCAACATCTGCATTGCCAGCCCATAATATGCATCAGCAAAGTCAAATTTTCGGCTACTAGATTTATAGTCAACAACCCCCAGATACTCCTCTTGTCCAATCGAAATTTTATCAATTCGGTCAATTTTCCCTCGTACATTGATTGATCGATCTCCATCTACTTTGAACTTCAACGCTGGTAATCCTTTTTGCGATCCGATTTGACCAAACATTTGCTCCGAAGCAATCGGCCGCATTCGTGTCCGAGATAATTGCTTAAAAATAGCTTCCACCATCGACTGAATTGTCTGATTCAATTGTTGGCGTAAATATCCCATCCGGTAGGTACCATTAAACTGTTCAAATTGCTGATCATTTTGCATCTGTTCTAACAAATTTTTGGTAACCATTTTGATTTGGTCTTGATTAACTTCATTGAAGTTCAAATCAGAGGTGCTGATGATTTTCACCAACTTATCCATTGCGGCATGGAAGTATTGTCCTGTGTCGGCTGGACTTAGATCAGCCGTTTCTCGTTCCTGTAATTTTAACCCGTATTTCAAAAAGTAAGAGTACTCATTGCGATAAAATTCTTCTAGTTTAGAAACAGAAGCGTAAATGGTATCCCCGTACAAACCCGTAACAATTTCTGGTTTTAACTTTTTAGGAATATTCTTATAACGCAGACTGCTCAGTAAGTGATCCGCAAGGGTACTAACTGTACTCTTTTTAAGTAGACTAAAAATTAAATTCCAGCGGCTGTCTGCTTCTTGTTTAGTTTCGTTGACTGACCGGGCATATTGAACCAAATGACTTAATGTACTTCGCTTGGAGCCAACAAAAGGTTCAATTGTTGAATCATCCGAACTTGGTCGACTAGGAAGATTCTGAACTTCAATTTTAAAGTGATTTTTAATCCGTTCCACATACGGTGATATTTTGTATTCTGCTCCATCGTTGCCACTTTTAGGGCATGAAAAGATTAATTCGTCCGAACCGATCATAAAGGTTAGGTAATTCAAGTACGGCTCTTGGCGCATTTGTCGTTCAGTACTAACACTTAAAAATTGATCTTCATCTAAATATTCAGTAACTTCGTTTTTACCGTCTTGGTCGATAAAGCCACTGTCGGAAACTTGCTCAGGCATCACTCGATCCGTCGCTCCAATTATGAAGACGATTTTTCGATCCATCATTTGAACCATTCCCGTCTCGGAAATTAAAATTTGATCTAACGTTGATGGAATTTGTGAATATGTAGCACCTTCAAATCCTGCATTTAAAAGACCCATAAAATTAGTTGGGTCGAATGGCTGATCGCCTAGTATCTCAACAAACTCATCCAGCATTTGAATAAATGTTTCCCACGCTTGCTCTGGTTCAGCGGCTTTCGCCAGATTACCTTCATCAATCCACCGATCGCGCCATTTTAATAAACACTGGTCAACATGATTATCAATTAAAAACTGATAGAGAGCTTTTGCAGCTTCTGCCCCACTTTTAACAGTAGATAAATTATTGAAAAAAGGCATCACCGTATCTGATACGTATTTTTTAATTAAGTTAATTCTTCGATTTATGTCGGTCTCTTCGTCAGTTTGCTGGTCTCGATCTAAATCATTGAATCTACTATATTTCCAAGCTTTTTTTTGTAGCCATTGATGTCCATATATGCCTTGTTTCAAAACGTAATTCTCAGTGATATAGACACTCTTCATAAATTCAGACTCCGCCATGTCATCTTCTTCTGGACAAAGTAGTCCCGTCTTCAATAAACGCATAACATCTTCATAGCGGAAATTACGATTCTTAATATCAAATAGCGCATTGATCAATTCTAGAAGTGGATGGTTTTTCATTGCAATTTGTAAATCGTAAAATATAGGTAGTTCCAATTGATCAAATATCGGTCGCACGATTGTCGCGTAATCATCTAAATGACGAGTCAGAACCGAGAAATCAGAAAATTTGAGCGTTGGATCTGCTGCCATTTTTTGTCGAATTAACGTTGCTACATGTTCAACTTCCGCGTAACGACTATTTGACTGAAAGATGCTAATTTTATCTACCTTTTTTGGAGACTGCTTTCCGGACTGTCCCCTAGTTGAATCAATCCAATATTGTTCGAGCTCTCTCAAATTTTGACCGACCCGTGATTCTCTTATTTGAATCGGCGACTCAACTTTCACGCCGTTTTCATTGCACCACTCATTAATTTTGAAAACAATTCTTTCGTTTTCAAAAAACAAACTATTTTCTGAAATATTTTTCATGGATGGGTACTGGTTCATTGTCAGATCAAGCAAAACATTGGCGTTGGACATCATCATTGTCTGAAGTAGTCGCATTTCTTCCGCAGAAAAGTTAGAAAATCCACTGATGATAAAGTTTTGCCCCGTTAAATCTAAATTAGCAAGTTCATCAGTAAGCGCACGCGTAATATCGCTACTATCGATAAACTGGCTTTGAATCGCCTCGTCATAAGCAGTATAGATGATGTTCAGATCATGTAATTTAGCTGATAAATCCATGCCTACGTCTTCATTTTCGCCAATTTTATCAATAACTTGCTCCAAATTTTCGGGACTAACATTTCCCTGTTTAAACTCGGTTAATTGTCGTGCAATCTCTTGCACCAGCCCCAATTGAGCGTCAATATTATGGAATAAAATTAACTCATCTTGATGTTCCAATATTACTCTGTATAACAACATGTTCGTACTTGAACCGGTCAATCTTGGATACTGATAAATACTACTATTTCGTAAAAAGAACCAAGCTAGTCGACTGATTGACAAAATTTGGACATCTTTTTCTGCAAAAATATGCCCGGTAATTTCTTTTTTTTGTCGCAACTTCTGAAGCAGTTGAATTTCAGATTGAAATTTTATATGATTCGGAACTAAGTAATATACTAAGGCCTGCTTATCTCTGCGCTGAATTTCAACCACTTTTTGAGCAATGCCGTCTAAATGGTCGGCACTTGCCGGTCCATACATTATTTGAAGTGTCATATTTTCTCCTAACTTTTATTCGCGATGCCGATCGATTGATTAAGGTAGTCATCTGTTAAAATTGCCTGTTTAATAAGATTTTCTAAGCCTTTTTTGGAAACTTTTGCGTTAACTATTTTTTCTCCTTCAGCAATAATTTCGACTTCTTGAACTTCATCTTGAACTTCAACCGGACGTAAAATTGTATAAGGGATTTCTGTTTCATCCACAAGTTTAGCAACATACTGTACCTCAAGTATCAGCTCTTTTACCTGTCTACCATCCCCCAACCATTCTGGACTAATCTCCTTATCCATTCCGGCGGTTGCCAAAAATACAATCTTCCGAATTTTAATTTTTCCATCCTCAATTCGGTCAGCTAGTTGTTCAAATTCTTCATCCATTCCAATATGAATCATATCAATATATAGTACGTCATAATTCCCGTTTTCGATTTTATTAACCACTTCAAATTGCGTTTTATCACTTAGCGCCTCTTTTGAAACTTTGCGGTCTAAACCTGCAACTAGTATCTTCATTTTTATCTCCTTATAATTCTTTTCTCCATCATTATAAATCGAATTGATTCTTTCTCCAATTCCATCGAAAAATATCTCACTCATTTTTAGTTAACTTGTTTCATTATTTTTTATATGTTAAAATTTCAGTCACAATCAAATAAAACAAAGCCTATATAATGTCTTGATCTGGTTGACAGTTTCTACCTAACGCCGTAAACGTTAGACTATAGGAAGACTAATTTACAATTATTATAAGGCTGTGGCAAGTTCTCTTTGCCACAGCTATTTATTTTTTTATAGGCTCGATTTCATATTGATTTGAAAACTATGAAAACGAGGATAAGTTTTAATGAAAACAAACGATTCTAATTACAAGGCGGCTCCGGTAACCGAAATTACGCCTAAACTAACCGAGGGTAAAGCCGCAATCCTAGGATTCCAGCATCTACTTGCAATGTATTCTGGCGATGTCATCGTCCCACTTTTAATTGGTGGATTTTTACACTTCACTGCCGCGCAGATGACCTACTTAGTATCCGTCGATATATTCATGTGTGGTATTGCGACACTCTTACAAGTTAAAAAAACGGCCCTCACCGGGATCGGTCTACCGGTCGTTCTTGGCTGTGCCATTCAAGCTGTACAGCCACTAGAACGGATCGGTGGTACCTTGGGGATTACTGCTATGTATGGGGCAATAATTGCTTCTGGATTATTTGTAATCTTAATTGGTGATCTTTTCTCGAAAATTAAAGGGCTTTTCCCGCCGATCGTCACTGGATCCATTATCACTGTCATTGGTTTCACTTTGATCCCCGTTGCGTTTCAAGATATTGGCGGAGGGGACATCGCGGCTAAATCATTCGGCGATCTCAGAAATTTACTCGTTGGCTTAATCACCGTCATCGTTATTGTTGGAGTTAACGTCTGGGGCCGGGGTTTTTTCCGATCAATTGCCATTCTAATCGGAATCCTAATCGGAACTGGGATTGCCGGTTTCATGGGAATGGTATCATTGACACCCGTTGCTCAAGCCGGATGGTTTCATTTACCACAACCATTTTATTTTGGAGTTCCCACATTCAAACTATCCGCCATATTAACCATGATTATGGTGACCTTGACTACGATGATTGAATCAACCGGTGTCTTCTTTGCTTTAGGCGACCTCGTGGGAAAAGACATTACTCAAGATGACCTGAAACGTGGGTATCGTTCCGAGGGAATTGCAGCAATTTTGGGTGGTATTTTTAATACCTTCCCTTACTCAACGTTCTCCGAAAACGTTGGTGTATTACAACTTTCTGGAGTTAAAAGCCGGAAACCAATTTACTATGCCGCTGGATTTCTGATTCTGTTGGGTCTTTTGCCCAAGGCAGGTGCCATCGCAACCATTGTTCCAACAAGTGTCCTTGGTGGAGCAATGCTCGTCATGTTCGGAATCGTAGGAATCCAAGGTGTCCGTATTCTTCAACAAGTTAATTTTAATCAAACTAAAAATATTTTAATTGTTTCACTTTCCATCGGCATGGGCCTCGGATCAACGGTCTATCCTCAGTTATACCGTGCTTTGCCTGAAACGGTTCAAATGCTCATGACAAACGGAATTGTTGTTGCCAGCATTACCGCCGTTGTTTTAAATCTTTCATTTAACGGTTACGATCATGAAGTCTAAATGTGCTAAAATTAAGCTAATTAACTAATTGTTTTTAATTTCTTTTAGGGGATTGAAAGCTTTTTTATTTAGAACGGAGATTTTTAAAATGAATGATAATTTTATCTGTACTTGGGCTAGAGGAACTTCCGACCTAATGCAAGCCTATCACGCAAACGAGTGGGGGCAAGTATCTCATGATGATCGTTATATTTTTGAAATGCTTTGCTTGGAGGGTTATCAAGCGGGATTAAGTTGGAACACTATTATTAATAAACGCGCAGCATTTAAGGTGGCGTTCCATAATTTTGAAGTTCATTTAGTCGCAGCAATGACCGATGAAGATATTGATCAGTTGATGCAAAATCCAGATATTTTAAGACATCGTGGAAAGCTATCAGCTACTATTTCAAATGCAAAAGCCTTTATTGAAGTTCAAAATGAATTTGGTAGCTTCGATAATTACATATGGAAATTCGTTAATAATCATCAAATTAATGATCATATCCGAATCCCGGAAGAGGTTCATGCTAAAACACCACTTTCTGAAAAAATCTCAGCGGACTTAAAAAAACGTGGTTTTAAGTTTGTCGGCCCGGTCACCACTTATTCCTTTATGCAGGGAATTGGCTTAATTAACGACCATGAAATCGAATGTATGTACAATCCTGGTTAACTTATAAGGGGCACTTAAACGATGACTGATTATGTCAATACCTTATCAAATAATTCAATTGCAAATGTATACTTTATGGGGCGCTGGGTTCAACGCCGTTTTCAAGATACACCGATAATGTACACCACTAATCTCGGTGCCGAGATTCTCTTTCAAATAGAGGACAGTACTTACTTTGAACTTCAAACCATTCTTCCAGACCTTGAAACACCCCAAACACTGAGTATCGATATTGATCATCAACTTCAGCTTGTTTCTCTAGATAAAGCTACCATCAGATTTGAGTTAAATCATAGCCACAGCCATTTGATTCGCATTGTTTTTACGGGAAATACCGATGCTGATGATGTTTGGCAAGGAAACCAAGGGTTAGCTATTAAATCCATTCGTGCTTCCAAAAACGGTGTGCTTCACCCGATCAAGCCCAGCGGTCCTTTAGTAGCATTTATTGGCGATTCCATTACCGCTGGTTGCTGGGTCAGGGGTTCACATCCTTCAATTGATTACGGCGCCGATATTAACTATGCCGCGCTCTTATCACAAATGTTTAATTGGGAAGATTACCGCATCGCTTACAGTGCCGCCGGTATATTATGCTATGGAACTGGCGGTGTTCCAGCGGCGCCACGTTTCATTAATTATGTCGATTTCAATATTACCGCTCCTGCGGTCAACCCGAGCATGGTTTTTATTAATCTAGGAACCAATGATAAAAAATTTGAGGAAAGTCTCTTCCAACCCTTCTTTATGCAATTCATGCGTGAAGTTCAATCGAAGTTCAGCAGTTCTAAATTATTTGTTATCGTGCCTTTTGACCAAACCCATGTTGAAAGCATTACTAGTGTTTCTGAGACATTAAATATTTCAATTATTCCAACTAAAGATTGGAATATTGAAACTATCGATGGTGTTCATCCCGACGTAAACGGATCAATCACCATTGCTCAAAAATTGAGTGACTTCCTAGTACATCATCAAATATCGTAAAACTGTCAGCATTTAAAAGAGGGCCGATAAATTGATTTTATCGGCCCTCTTTTATATACATGAATATTCTATTACTGATTTTTCGAATTGACGTGTTTAATTCCAATTCCTGTAAAACCGCTGATGATTGAAAAGACTGGTGACAACAAACTAAAGAATACAAAAGGTAGGTAGTTTAACGTTGCAACATGAAATGTGTTTGCCGCAAATGTTCCTGCTACTCCCCATGGAACTAGGTAATTAATTACCGTCCCGCCATCTTCTAAGGCTCGACTCAACGCGACATTAGCTAATCCTACTTTTTCAAAAGTTGGTTTAAATGCCTTTCCTGGTAGTATAACAGATAAGAATTGCTCACCAATAAAGATATTAACGCCAATCGCACTACAGATTACTGCAAAAATTAATTTCCCATCACTGTTTAATCTTCTTGCCACTGGCTCCATCACCCGTTCAATTAATCCTAGATGTACTAAAATTCCACCCAGTGACAACGTCACCACGATTAACGAAACGGTTCCCATCATACTGGCGATTCCACCACGCGTGAGGAGCTGGTCTACACTCGCATTTCCCGTTTTAGAAACAAACCCACTTTCGATTATTGAAGCAATTTGACTTAACGTAATTTTAGGTGTTGAAATAAAAACAAAAATTACCGATACCCCAATATTCATAAACAACGTTGGTACAGCGGGGATTCGCATCCAGGCACAAATAAACATTAATGCGATTGGAATAACTACCCAAAAATTGACGTTAAAATGTTGTTCTAGTACCGTTACGGTTTGATTAATCTTACTCATGTCGACGCTTTGAGCTTCACCTGCGCCAAAAATACCAAAAAGAATTAGTGCTCCCACAAATGCCGGAACTGTTGACCACATTAAGTTTTTGATATGATCAAACAAATCAGCATCAACAACCGCGGCCGAGAGGTTCGTTGATTCGGAAAGTGGTGAACACTTATCACCAAATATTGCGCCCGAAATAATTGCACCTGCAACTAATGCCGGATTAATTCCCATCGTCACCCCCATGCCAAAGAAAGCAATTCCGACTGTTGACATGACCGTAAAGGCTGAACCAACAGATGTTCCAACCAATGCGCAAACTACAAATACCGAAGGAACAAACCAGCTGGCACTAATTAACTTAAAACCAACCACCATCAGCGTCGGGATAATTCCTGCTGCAATCCACACACTAATTAGTGCGCCCACTAATATAAAAATAAAAATTGGAATAATTCCCGTTTCAATTCCATTTTTAATTCCCGTATTAACATCTTCCCATTCGAAGCCTCTAATTTTAGCCCAGATTGTAATCAATCCTAAAACTAATAACACCGGTGTTTGTGGAGATAATCCAAATTTAATCACGCCGATTCCCATGATGGACAGCATAATTACCAAAACAATACTTGCTTCTAATGTACTAACCTTCTTCATTCCGTTCCCCTCCATTTTTTGACCAATAAAAAAATCCCTGCTGCATCTAAATGCAACAGGGACGATGTGTATACCGTGGTACCACCCAATTTAAGTGTACTAAAAAACACTTCACTCACTAGATGATAACGGTTCTAGTTATTAGCCGTTTAATTAAACTATTTCACGGTATTTCGTCAACATAACCCTGATCGGTTCGCAGCAACCACCGACTTCCTGACACACAGATCATGCGCTACTTAATGTGAAAGTTAAAATGCTTTAATTTATTTTTTATAAGACTATCATTTAAAAATTTAAACGTCAACTGTTTTAATTATAAGATTGGTGAAAGCAGTCTGGAAAAAGTTTGTTTAAACTTCAGCCAACGTGTCTGCTTATCAAACATTGCAACCGTTTGAAGGCTAGATTGTTCAATATCTTTTTTATAAATATTTTGTAATTGTTTTGCGATATTTTCATCGTACATGAAAGAATTTACTTCAAAATTTAATTTAAAACTACGAAAATCCATATTTGCGGAACCGACCGATGAAATTTTTCCGTCCACTACCATTGTCTTAGCATGTAAAAATCCGTTGTTATAATAATAAACTTTAATCCCCCATTTAGCACATTGCCATGCGTAATATTGAGTTGCTCGGTACACAAACGCATGGTCCGGCATTGACGGTACCATAATACGAACGTCTACTCCCGAATTAGCAGCCAATCGGAGCGCATCAAGCACACTATCATCGGGAATTAAATACGGAGACTGAATCCAAATCGATTCCTTAGCAGCATTTATCATCTTTAAATAGCCCATCTTAATCTTTTCGATATCCGAATCTGGTCCATTACTTACGATCTGCAAACTCGTGTTTCCTTTAACTTCCGCGACAGGAAAATATACCGATCCCGGTTTAAAATCTTCAGATACGGGATTAAGTCGATCCGTCGCATTCCAATCGAGTAAAAATCGCGATTGCAATCCATAGACCCCCGATCCGATAATTTTTAGGTGTGTATCACGCCAATATCCAAATTTCTTTTTTCGCCCTAAATACTGATCGCCAACGTTAAAGCCCCCGACATAGCCAATCTTACCGTCAATCACCACAATCTTTCGGTGATCTCTGAAGTTCAGTCGAAAATCTGTCAGAGCGGAACGAGTTCCTAAGAACGGAAACGCCTTGCCACCTAATTCATTTAGTTTTTTGAAAAATTTTCGTGAAGTTCCAAGCGATCCCCAAGAATCCCAAAGTACTTTCACTTCAACTCCTTCACGCGCCTTTTCTTCCAAAATTTCGCGTAATTGATTTCCAATTTCATCATCGTAAATCGTGTAAAATTCAACATGGACATGTTTTTTTGCTTTTTTAATTTCAGCAAAAATATCGTCAAAAAGCTCCTGCCCGTCGGTAATAATCTGAACTTCATTTCTTCTAGTTAGAAACGCATAGTCCGTCTCACTAAAAAATTGGACCATCCCCTCGGCGTCTCGCACCACCTGGTCCGCCGCTGTCGTCTTTTTTTCAATTAACTCCCGTCGCTGGTGCTCCATGATCTGATCAAGCTCTAGCTTTGTTTTATTTTTAAGCGGAAATAGTTTGTTTTCCGGTAATTTACGGCCAACAAACGCATAGATTATAAAACCGAATACCGGTAGAAAAGTTAAAACTAACAGCCAAGCCCATGTTGCAGCGATATCACGCCGCTGCCTAAAGACCGTGAAAAATGCACCTACGATATTTAGAACTAAAATAATTTCAATCACTGTTTTTAAAATTTGCAATGTCTAATCCCCCCATTGTACCCATAAGATTTATGATACTATCAAGTAAAAAAAATGAAAGTATTTTTTAAATTTTACTGTCTATAAATCACTTACATTTCAAATATTACATACCACACGATAAACTGTAATTAGTAAGCAATCTAAAATTCACAAAATATTCACATTTTGTTTTTATAGTTGCAGTATAGATAACTTTTTCATTTACTCCCCCCATAAGGTGAATGAAGGTCGTATGACCAGTTACTTATTACCTGTATGCGTCTCCCTTGTGAGACGTTTTTTTTTCAAAAAAAGGCGATTAACCCGTTGATAAATCGGGATATTAATTTTATAAAAATTAAAAAGACACGGTAAAATTCATTTTTTACCGTGTCTTTTACTTATTTTATGAAAGAACAATTTTTTAAAACAATCGTTCACAAAGTTTATTTCTGTGGTCTAGTCCATCCCTTTAAACTGCGGCCGTTCAGGCGGAACTAAAAACTGTCCAGGCACCGGTTTCCGCCGGGGTTCTTCATTCCAATAGCGTGGAATTAAATGAACATGACAGTGGAACACACTTTGACCAGCGGCTGCACCTGAATTAATCGCAATGTTGTATCCATCAGGATGATATTTCTGATCCAAAATTGCTTTATTTTTTTCAACTAATTCAAATATCGCATGCCGTTCATCTTCAGTTAGGCTCCATATTTGGCGAACATGTCGTTTAGGTACAATTAGCGTGTGCCCCTTACTCACTGGATAAAGGTCCAAAAAAGAAGCCGCTAGAGTATTTTCTGTTATATAATCGGTCTCCATCTTCTGACAAAAAACGCAATTTGGGTCAAAATCCATCTTTATTTCCTCCATAGGGCTATGCTAAAGCGTCCCAGGCTTTTAGTGGCGTTGGTGTTGAGTCGGCAATCTCTAATTGTTCTTTGGTTAAAAACTTCCGCTGAATAACAATTTCATATACGTAATCATCAAACCAATTATCCGCCATGACAAAGTACCCCTTATCACCATTTTGCTCGCCCCAACTATTTTCAACTTTCCATTTTGAAGTTTTGCCATCAATCAGATCCACTCCGGTTAACGTCATTGCGTGTGATACATTTGCCTGCCGATACAGCATTCGTTCGGCCTTTGTCATATCGAGCGCAACGCCAAAGAGTTCATCTTGTTTGTACAATTCACTGTCCAGCAGCCCATCTTTTCGATTCATTTGCTCCAATACATCATTTCCAAACCAAATTGATTCACCGTCTTTGAGCTGATCAACGGCTAGCTCCTTTAAGTTTTGAATTGGCAGATTCAAAAAAGTTATTTCTTTTCCACCAATAACGTTGTCTTGTGATGGCAGACTGTACAACTGGTTAAATGGCTTGTCTGGGGAATTTGTCACAACCACATAATCATCAAGATCAACACCAACATATTTATCATAAAATTCTAGTGGTGTGATGTTTCGGTCGATATGATATTTTTGATTGTCATCTTTGTACTCAAAATCGAAGCTTTCAGGTGGCGTTCCAACGGCAATGGTTGTCATTTGGTACACTTGTCCTAATAGTAACTCGCGTTCCGCCTGAAGTTCAGCTTCAGATGCACCACGATGTTTCATCTGTCTTAGTTGAATTGCATCCCGCCTCAATTTTAAATTCAGCGCATTGGCAAATCCCGTGGTATCTTTTGTATTGAAAGTTTCAGGCATTACATCATTAGGAACCACACCATATTTTTGGACAATTGCTGCGGCCATTGCCCATTGGCCACCATCACTGTTTGGTGAATTTAAGTAAAATTGAAGTTCACGATCCTCCAACTCGCGATCAGCGAGATCAATTATCCGTTGATAAAACATATTAGCGCGTTCAATCTTATCCCAAAAGTAAATATACGCCTGTGAAAATTCAAAATCTTTCACTTCGTATTGGTTCGAAAAATGGTGACGTAAGATATTCATGGTTGAAAAGATCCAGCATCGCCCACTATGACGCTGGTTAGATACTTTCCCCGTGTCCAATTCAATTGAGAATGTCCGATTTAATTTTGAGCGTACCTTATCATTTTCACTAGCATTGTACACACCGTTTTTAATCACCGCACGTTGGACGACAGGTACTTCATGCTGTTCTTCAACGCGTCTTCTTAAATTATCAATCATTTCTTTGCTTAATTCATTCTTCATATAGTTCCTCCTCGATGCTCAATCTTAAAACTCTCCACTACTATTCATATTAACTTAAAACTAAAATAAAACTCGATCTAATGCAAAAATTTTTGCTTTTAAAATTAGCTTCGACGTTCTTCTAAATTAAAAAGAGCTTGTAACAAAATTTAAACCTGTTACAAACTCTTCATTTTTTGAATATCATTATTCATATTAATCTGTTGCTAAATCATTAATATTCTTTTTGGCTTTAGCGTTATTACTCCAAAAAGGAACTTTAACAACACCCATAACTTTAGACTTTTTAACGAAGCCCCAATAACGGCTATCGTTTGAAACGCTACGATGATCACCCAAGACAAAGTATGAATCTTTTGGAACCTTTTTGGGACTCTTTCCCCATCCATATTTGTTAGCTATTGATTCCAATGTCCAATTACCTGTTCCTGAAGTACGTTGCTCTTCATCAATAAATTTCTGAGGGACTTGTTTATCATTCACATATAATTTTCCATCATTATAACTAATCGTATCACCTGGAATCCCAATTACTCGCTTAACGTAATCCACGGATTGGGTAGCCGCTGGATCTTCGCCATGTGCATCAAATACAATGACACTCATTCGCTTGATTTCAGCCGGCTTCCACACGATGACCCGCTCGCTATCTTGCAAATTAGGCTGCATTGAAGATCCATCAACTTTGACAACCTGAAATAAATACGTTTTAACTAAAAATGCAACTAATAAACCAATAATGATTGGTAAAACCCAATCTCTCAAAAATCTCATCGATTTTCCTCCAAACACTTCGATATCTTATTGTGTTTTATTGTAGCCCAAAGTCTGTAAGTTGTCTTATAATTCGTAGTTTTGAAATAAAATTTTGATAATTCTGTACACTTTTGAAATACAACTGTTATATAGATCTTATTTTCTACTTTAAATTGAAGTTCATTTTTTGCTAAAACCTTGATAATGAAGTTCAAATTTTGCTTTACACTTCATTAAAATCAATATTTAAATCTTCTTCCAATGCTGCCGCTTCTTCGTCCAAATATTGATGATCTAGCATCTTAACAAATGGATAGTAAATCATTATTCCCAAGATGATCTCAAATAATTGCAAGACAGAACCTGTCCAACTTCCCGTTGCGAGCCATCCTGAAATAATTGGAGGCGTGGTCCAAGGAAGCAGCACCCCTGTCGTCTTCGGTACCCATCCAAGCGTAAACACGATTCCGGAAATAAATGTATTTAACACTGGAACTACGATAAATGGAATTGCAATAATTGGATTTAAAACAACTGGCAATCCGAAGATAATAGGTTCATTAATTCCAAAAATACCTGGAAGAATTGCTAATTTACCTAGCTCGCGAATCCGTTTTGAACGACATACAACAAACATGACGATTAGAAGTGACAAGGTGCTTCCGCCACCACCATACGTTGTGAAAATATCGATAAATGGTTGAGTATAAATATGTGGTATTTCTAGATGATTTGTGTAAGCTTTTAAATTATCCTGTGTTAAAACAAAGAAGATCGGCGACCAAACTGAATTGGTGATCGTGGGTCCGTTAATTCCAAATACCCAGAGTACACTGGCCAGAAAATTATAGAGCAGTACCGATGGTAGCGAATTTCCAACATGTTTTAACGGTGCTTGAATTAGTGTATAAATGAAATTATAGGCCGTGTCATAGCTTGAAATACTAAATAAAATATGAACTAAGAAAAAGAATAAAATAACTAAACCACTGGGAATTAATGCATCAAAAGATTGGCTTACTGCCGGTGGTACTCCATCAGGCATTTTGATCGTCCAGTTTCGTTTGACCGCAAATCGGTAAAGTTCAACACTAATTATTGCAATAAAAATTCCTAAGAAAATTCCGTTTGGTCCTACATACATTGTTTCTACGGCACCAACCGTTTCTTTACCAATTGACACACTCGTGGGCGTTAAAATTAAGAATGAAATTAGTGCAACCACGGAGGCATGAATCGCCTCTAATCCACGATTTTTCCCATAAGCGTAGCCAATCGCCATACAGGATAAAATCCCAGTAAAACTAAATACTGAATTGGAAACTGCGCTAAACCATTCCGCCCAATTTTTACCTAAAAGTCCCGTCCAAAAACTATCCCATCCAGGAATCGGAAAATTCCCAATCAACAGGAACGTTGATGTAACAATAATTAAAGGAGTAATGATTAAAAAACCATCGCGTAATGATTTTAATACCACGTTGTTACCCAGTTTTGTTGCCAGCGGCATTAGTATTTGTTCAAACTTTTTTTGCATGAGCTTTTACCTCCCTTTCAATATAACGTCACTAGTAGCAATAATCCGCTTTAAACTGTGTTAAATCCCCGTTTTCAGAAATAACTTTGCATCCCTCAACGAGATGTTCAATCGAATCCGAAAGCCCTGTTCCGCCTTTTTTAGGCATTTTAACAATCAATAAATCTGCCTTATATTTATCAATAAGTTCCTGATTTTTCTCAATTGCTGTTGCCTGAATAGTAGGAATTTTCGACTCTTTTTTAAAAGCTAAGCTAAGTTCGCAAGCCATCAACGAAAATTCTGGGTAATCGTAAGTTGGACCTAAAATAACGACATCCGCATTCATTTTATCGGCCATTTTGGTGAATTTTTCCTGTACCAAATCACTATTATCTTTGTAAAAGTCTGTACCGCAGTAAAATGTTCCAATTACTTCTCCGCCGACTTTTGACAATGCTTTAGCGGTTGTGTCAGCACTTCCAAGAGCCAACTTCTTTCCTCCTAGTGGCGTGTCCGCCCGCTCTTTACCACCCAATCCAGCCTGAGTTTGGTCTAATATAATAATTGCTTTCAATATAATCCCTCCCTAAACTATTACGTAACAAAGTTTTCGTTATTCAATTGGCGCCTTAATTCTCTTCTCGTAAGCATCCAACCATTCCTGCGTGATCGGTTCAATCATCGTTGTTCCATTAGCACTTGGATGCGCAATCAGGATTTGTGGGTCTTCCGTACTGGTGGCAACACTAAACGTAAATTCGACGTTTGTGGCCACTCCCCAATCGCCATCTTTATCCATTGCAACCAACGAAAATTCGCCCGCTTTGCCATACCGCTTCTTCAGTTTTTTCACAAACGGATAAACGGCATGATCACAGGCTTCTTGCGGTGTCTCTCCTTCTCCCATTCTTCGGACAATTTCATATGAGATACATCCCTTCATGATGTCCTCGCCTAATCCAGTTGCTGCGGCACCACCAATTTCACTATCTACATAAAAACCTGATCCTGAAAGTGGAGAGTCACCAACTCGTCCGGCCTTTTTCATAAACAATCCCGAAGTTGAAGTTGCCGCAGCCATTGACCCCGCTTCAGATAGCGTAATTGCACCAATTGTGTCATGACCATCGTACGGCGTTACAGACTCGTCTTTTAATTCAAGAAGCTTTTTTTGCCAGCGTTTCTTCGCCCGATCCGTCAGCATGTTTTGCATTTTAAATCCATTAATCGTGGCGTATTTTGTTGCTCCTTCGCCAACGCGGAAACTGTTATAGTGCTCGTTGCTCAACTTCCGTGCGACTGAGACGGCATGCAGCACGTTATGAATTCCGCCCACCGCTCCTTGCGCGAGGGTGTCTCCGTCCATGAATGCCGCATCCATTTCAACGATCCCTTCTTCATTTGGCAGCCCGCCATAGCCGACTGATTTGTAATACGGATATTCTTCAATCACATTAATCAATGATTCGACCGCGTCTCCCGCCGTTTCCTTATTTTTAAGCATTTCGGCTGCTTTTAGTACTCCATCGTGTGCCATTCGCCATGTTGCAATCGTTCCCCATGTCATCGCTTCTAACCTTCCTTATCTGTCAGTTTAACTAGAGCATTCATGTATATTTCCATGTTCATCATCAAATCTTCTTCATCCATCCATTCGTCCTGCTTATGCGCAATTCCTTTTTGCCCTGGAAATGATGGTCCAAAAGCAATAATATTTGGAACCGAACGCGCATAGGTGGCCCCTGTGGTCGTTACGGGAGTTCCATCCAATCCAGTTACACGTTCATAAACATCGGATAAGATTTTAATTCTTGGATCCCTTTTATCATGCATTGTGCCCGGAATTCGGCGAATAACCTTGATTTTACTTCCAGGGATAACAGCCTTTTTAAGTCCATCCGTAACGTCAGCTTCTGTGGAACTAACTGGGTAACGAATGGCGATTTCTAACTTCAAGCCACCTTCAGATTTTTGTAATAAATACGGTGTAACGATTAGTTTTCCGCTGTCTTCATCTTCAAAATCAATTCCCAGTCCTTGTCCAAAATGCTTCTCGTTAAAGCTTTCAAAGAACCATTTAAAATAGGCTTTTAATCCATCTTTGGCTAAATTTTGTTCTAGTGCCTTTCTTGCCATAACCGTTAGGGCATTAACCCCTAGTTCTGGCGCATTCGTCGGACTTCTTTTTCCCTTGGCCTCAAGATATTGACCGTTAATTTTAACTACCACCCGATCTGGAACATGATCTTTTGCCTGATCGCCCTCAATGGGTGTTATCTGATCTAAGTCCATTGGCAAAAGTGGCGTGTCAATTTCATAATTAACAATGCCTCGTTCACCATACACAGCCGGAAATTTTCCATCCGGCGTAAAGCCAAACTCGGGAGCAGCTTCTTTTTCCAAATAGAGCGGAATATCAGCACTGCCACTCTCTTCATCGCTTCCGAAAACTACTCGAATGGTTTTTTGTGGTTTAAATCCTAAATCTTTGAGTAATTTTAGTCCAAAAAGTACGGACATGATGGGGCCCTTATTATCTAAAACGCCACGAGCGTAGAGCACACCTCGGCGATCGGATAATTCAAATGGATCATCTGTCCATCCATCTCCCGCAGCAACAACATCTAGATGCCCAACGACTCCAATATGCAGCAACAACATCTAGATGCCCAACGACTCCAATATAATGTTGGTCATCTTCTCCCCACTGGGCGTAGGCAACCGCATCATTGACGATTCCGGTTTTAAAACCATAACCCTTCGCAATATCTACGACGACATCTAAAGCCTGGCGGGGACCATTTCCAAAAGGCACCTGGGGTTCTGCATTTCCTCGAACACTCTGAACTTCAATTATTTTTGCTAAATCTTCTAAAAACTCCTGACGATGCTCATTAATTGCCGTTGTAATATCTTTTTCTGTAATCATCTTAAGAAACCTCCTAGTGTTCCAAACGTGTCAATGTGGTACGAAACGTATATTTGTCTGCCCGATAATAGGACTTATCATAAAAAATTGGTCTGGCATCCGCCGTGTAAGTAACCGATTTCACACACATTAAGGGTTGTCCCACTTCAACTCCTAATAGCTCTGCCATCTTCTTATCTACCAAAATCACTTCGATCTCTTGTTGAGAATATGATATTTCAACCGACTTCGATAAAATTTCAAATAGAGATTGATTAAAATCTTCCTTTTTGTAACCTTTAACATATTTATGTGGAATAACAATATCTTCGATTGTCATGGGTTCGTTGTCCCAGAATCGCCTTCGAACTAGTTCATCAACTTCTGGATGAATGCTCTTTTCCAATTTTAATTTCTTTTGAATTTCTTCGTCCGGATTATCCAATGGTTCAAATTTTAAAACCTCAGTTTGACTAGTTTTACCGTAGGCTCTAGCGGATTCGGTAAAGCTTTGTAATCCCATTCGTCCGCTTTCAATTTTGTTTGGCACACTAGTTGACATAACATAGGTACCCTTTCCTGGATCCTTCACTAAAATTTTCGAAGCGATCAACGTATCAATGGCTTTGCGAACCGTTAGTCGACTCACATCAAATTCCTCTGCCAAGTCGTACTCTGAAGGTAATCTTTGTGCGCTGGAATATGTCCCATCCTCGATTCTCTCGATCAATTGTTTTGCAACCTCTTCAAACTTTGCATTTGCCATTCGCAACCCTCCTCAAAGATACATAACATTTACAATTTTATTACGGTATATACTACATGGTAATGACCGTTTTTGCAAGCGCTTTCTTTATAAAAAAAGTTTAGTCTAATCCTACGATTAAACTAAACTAATTTATCAATTCACTTTCCTTGGTAAACACCATTGTACTAGTATCCGACATTCGTTCTTGGTACTGGTATCCTAACCGGTTAAACCCCTTTAACTGGTTAACTTCAGACAGCTTAATCTGTGATATATAGTTGACCATTTCACCCCTAGCCATTTTAGCTTGCGTTGCCTTTTGCTTAACTTTTCCATCGATCATTTCGCCAAAAACGCATGTTATTAATTGATCTTTTTTGTCTAAATATGGTCGAATTGCCTTCTCATATTCTTTTGAAGCAAGATTAATAACATCGTGATTATCATTATATAAATCATCATAGAGCCGCCGATTCCAGAAATTATATAAGTTAAATTGTCCTTCAATTTGAAGCTTAGCCTGCATTCCTAATCGATATGGAACAATCCCATCAAACGGCTTTAAAATTCCATAAAATCCCGATAAAATCCGTAAGTTCTTTTGTAAATATTTCAGCTGGTCGGTTGTCATTAAATCTGGTGCCATATACTGATATTGGATTCCGGTGTATGCCATTACGGCAGGCGTTAAATTACGTCTTAAATTTATATTTTGAAGTACGTCATAATTTTGTTTAGTTAAACGATCGCTACTCTTCCACAGTTTTTTTAACTCCTCGTAGCTCATTTCTTTTAGCACCGACAGTATTTTTTCGGTCTGTGAAAGGTACACTGGCGCACCTCTAACTTCGAACGAATCGCTATCGACTTTCATTTTTTTAGCGGGTGCAATTATGATTTTCACTTGATTCGCCTCTCCTATCCATTACTCTATCAAAAGAATAACAGTAAAATGTTTCACATGAAACCCCACATCAACAATCCAAAATTCATTCGTTGACATTTTTAAACCATTAACTTAAAATAAGCTAAATGTTAGGTTTAAAAGATTAAACCAAAGAACCAAAAAAATATGGAGGATTATCAATTGAACAAATTAATGAAAGCAGCTGTTATCGAAAAGTACAAGCAAGAAATGCCGGAAATACGGGATGTGTCGATTCCCGCTATCCGTCCAAATGATGTGTTGGTTAAAGTGATTGCAACAAGTATTAACCCCATCGATATAAAAACAAAAGATGGCGGGTTAAAGATGCTTCTAAAATATGAAATGCCAATGATTATGGGAAGTGATTTTGCTGGAATTGTCGTTGAAGCTGGTGAATATGTTTCCGATTATAAGGTTGGTGACGCCGTTTTTGGTCGAGTCCAAAAGGATCGGATTGGTACGTTTGCGGAATATCTCGTCGTTGATCGCGGTGATATCGCTCCTAAGCCTCAGAACTTATCGTTTGAGGAGGCCGCCGCGATTCCACTTGTTGGTTTAACTAGTTATCAAGCTCTTCACGATATTATGAACATTCAACCGGGACAAAAAGTAATGATCCAAGGCGGTTCAGGCGGAATTGGGACAATTGCTATCCAAATTGCCAAATATTTAGGAGCTTATGTTGCTACGACAACCAGTGAGGACAACTTCAAGCTGGTACGTTCTCTTGGAACCGACCAGTTGATTGATTTTCGAACACAGGATTTTTCTGAAGTATTATCGGGTTATGATTATGTGTTCGATACGCGTGGCGGAAAAACTCTTGAAGATGCTTTTAAGATTGTTAAACCTGGAGGTAAAATCGTTAGTATTGCCGGTCTTCCTAACGCTCGTTTCGGTAAAGAGTACGGCGTGCCATTTTGGAAACAACTTGCTTTTGGCCTAGCAACACGTAAGATTTCAAGGCTAGAGAAAGCGACCAACGCTGATTATACTTTCCTTTTCATGAAACCCAGTGGAGCCGAACTGGATACCCTCCGAAAGTTAATCGAAGGAGATATTATTAAACCAATCATCGACCGAGTAATTCCCTTTTCTGAAATTAAAGAAGCTCTAAATTACTCTCGTTCCGGCCGAGCAACGGGAAAAATCATTTTAAAAATCAGGGATGAACAGGTGGAGGAGATCAATTAATGCGTCTACTTTTAATTTTATTATTTTTCACCATTGCTGCCATGCTGATTGCTAAACTATTTACCAATCGGGGACAACTGTGGGGGTTGTTCTTGGAAACCATTTCAACTGCCGGCATCAGTTACATGCTAACTAGTATCATATGGAAAATCTATACTTCGATTGGTACCAAATCCACTTTGATTTTTGCATTAGCAGGCGCACTAATATTCATTGCTAACGTCGCTGGAGTCCGACAACTTGGCCATCGTTTTTTAAAACTAAACTCTGGAGCCGCTCCACTTAACCTCAAGACATTCTTAAAAGAATTGGCTTACCATGCATCCGTACTTTGGAAACTAGCTTTAGTGGGAGAAGTTGCTATCTATCAGCTTCAGCCATCCCTATTAAACCCTATTATTTTTGGGACGCTACAATGCTTAATAATTTTGCCAATTATCATTGAAAGTGCCGTTAAAATGTTTCAAATTACATCAAAAATTTCGGAAAACTAATTATCAATTTAAAATACTCCACCAAATATAGCGCATTGGTGGAGTATTTTTCAGTATTGCATTTTTATTAAATACCGCGGCACCTGACTACCGACGTGGCATCTTTTCCAAGTAACTATAAAATTGGCTCTTATCCGAAAAGTCTGCCATATACAATCCATTAAGCCCCGCCTTTTGTCCCATCGTGCTTAACTCAATCATTAACTTTTCTTGCTCGTCTGGAAAATGAATCTTTCCTGCAATTGCAACGCTCCGGATGTAGTTAACTAACCGATTTATTAATGCCGACGGATTATCGACTGTATCGATTTTTTTGCCCACTTGTGATAACACATCGGTTATATCCAAAAGTTCTGCTGACTGATCTGCGCGGTTCACCAACAGCATATGTAATTTATTGACATCTTCTTTAGCCTTTTTCCGGTCTTCTTCGTTAATTTTCATCATTCATTCCTCCATTTAAATCGTAACTATTATCTACTTTTTATGACCAAGCTTAATAGCGTAACATTCTAAAACTGATCACAGCCAAATATTTGTCGACATCATTCCTCGATATTTTTCAGCATCCTTCTCAACCTTTGCATACAGCGTACTTAATGACTTGGGAATAATAAAATTATTTTTCAGAGAATAATTCGTAATCGCCTTACTTAGTTTCACTGATACAAGTCCTAATTCCTGACCTTCGTCTAATTGTTGTGCAAACTTTAACAAAAATCCGCTTATCTCAGGATCCCTTTTTACTTTTTCATCTTTATAAGTCTCACCAATTGCATTAATTAAGTCCGCTTTTTTCATAGTACTCCCCCATTGTTTCGGCCAAGATCTGTGCTACGCCATTACTCGCTACAATTTTCCTAATGCTAATCATAGTTTGAATCATTCTATACATTTATTTTACCACCAGACTTTAATTACGTTAAAATCCCTCATAAAATTTAATTTATTCGTTCGAACAATTTGTATTTTATATGTTGACACCAAAAAAAGTTCAATCATTCCTAAAATAGTATTTTTGCTTCTTAAAAAAGAACTTTTATTCCTAAAAAAGTTATAAAATTAAATTATAAAGTGTTCTGTCTTAAAAATTATTTTTTAACAAATTATCATTTCAGGACGTAAAACCAACGCTTCAGGAACGAATCGTAATTTCAACTAAAAACTAAAATATAATGACTCTATTAATTAAGGAGGCATTATAACTATGGAAAAAGAAAATATCATGTACCAGAAACTAACGTCAGCGGAGCTTAAAAAAATTACGGGTGGTAAATATATGAACAACTACCATAGCGGGAAACCCAAAGGAAATATTACTACTTGTATTTTTAGCTTTTTCAAACATTGTAATTAGTTTTCTGTTCAAAGGAGAGTTTTAATTTGATTTCAGTGGACACAAAGGCTTACATTCTCGAAGGTTTTATCGACTTTTTTTGTTTCTATATTATTTTTTTATACTTACAAAACTATACAAAGCAGTCATCCACTTTTATCAAAAAAATTATCGTGGGATTAATTTCAATTCCACTTTTTTTTATAATATATGCAACATTATCCTTCAATATCCTATTTGTTTTTATCCCAATTTATTATGTGATTTTTAAAAAAACACACTATGATTGGTTCACACTAAACAACTTACTCTTATCTTCTTTAGCAGTTAATATTTCCGGCCTAGCAGCATCTGGCATTTCAAGTTTCCTCTTTCATACAAACTTTTACGACTGGAAAGTAATTCTTGTAACAAATACTATTGAAATTTTCATACTATTTGTACTCTGCATATACATAAAACGAATCGATAACTCTAAGCTATGGAACCGTAATATTCAAATATTTTTTGCAGTCGTACAAATTATATTTCAAATTGTCCTTTATTTTTTCACCATTCTTGCTCATCGCTATGGGATGTTTGATACTTTTATTAGCGGCGTTTTAATCTTCGTTGTTATCGAACTTCTAGTAATGCTAGGCCTCTTCATTTATTTAAATCTTCGAAGTCGCCAAAGGTACGAATCTAAATTAGAAAAGCAACAACTTGATAATTTACAAACCTACACCAAACAACTTGAGCAAAGTCAGTTAAAACTTCGAAAGTTTAGACACGATTATAAAAATATACTTTTAAGTATTACTGAACTCGCTAAAGAAAACGATAGTGAAGGTCTAATTTCATATTTATCAAAAATGAAACTTTACTCGGATTCTGAACTTCAGCAAAATACAGATGCTTATCAAGATGTTCAAAACATTAAGGATATTCATGTGAAAAGTCTTTTACTTAATAAGTTCTTTACAATGGAACAGTCTCAAATTCATTATCATTTCGAATGCAAATCTCCGATTAATCAAATTAACTTAGACGTCATTGATATCATTCGACTATTAAGTATCTTGTTGGATAATGCCATTGAAGAAGCCGTTGAAAGTTCAGACAAAGTCATCGATATCCTATTTTACAAAAACGATGATAATACGACTGAAATTACTTTGACAAATACAATTGCACACCCTACCACCAATATCAATCAATTAAAAAAAGCTGGATTTTCTGGTAAGTCAAATCATTCTGGACTTGGATTATCCATTGCGGAGGATTTGAAGCAAAAATATCCTAACTTATTTATTCATTTTTCAACCAATAATTATCAATTTACTACTCAAATAATCATTAATTAATATTGAAAGGAATCTGTCATGTATCCAATAATCATTTGTGAAGATGATCCCGCACAACTTCATGCAATTAGTACCATCATCAAGAATTTTATTCTCTTTCATGAAGAAGACTTTAGTCATTCGTTTAGCACTTCCAATCCGGAAAAGTGTCTCGATTATCTTAAAAGTCATCATATTCGAAATGGAATTTACCTTTTGGATATCGATTTAGGAACCAGTATGAATGGCATCGACCTGGCCGAACAAATTCGGCAATTAGACGTTCAATCTGAAATTATATTTATTACTACTCATAATGAAATGGCTCCGTTAACTTTAAAACGACGTGTTGAAGCTTTAGGTTTCATTGATAAAGACAATTCTCTTGAAAAAATCCGCGATGAAATCTACGAAACACTTAATTTATCAAAGATTCGTTCAGATGAACGTAAAAAAACAAAGGGGAAAAATTTTAATTTCAGTATTGGATCAAGAATTTTCAACTTCGATTTAGATGATGTTTTGATGCTTGAAACTTCCAAGACGCCACATCGAATTAATTTATTCACCAAAAATGGTGAATACGAATTTTACGGGAAACTCCGAGATTATGAAAAAAAATACATCGAACTTTTTCGCTGCTCCAAGTCTGCTTTAATCAACGTAAAGAATATATCGGAATATGATACCTCGACAAAAATGATTTATTTCAATTCATCGTTGAGCTGCAAGTGCTCGATCATTAAGAGTCGAGAATTGAAGCAAACACTGTTACATAAAATCTAACACGCCCTTGCTGAATTATCCCGCAACATTTTTGCCGCAAATAAAAAGCGTTAATCCAACTTTTTTCAGTCGAGATTAACGCTTTTTATAATTGATAAATTAACCCACCTTAGCAATCTTGCCCTGCTGAATGTAAACACTCAAAATGGCAATATCTGCCGGCGTAACCCCACTAATTCGTGAAGCCTGTGCAATTGTCGTTGGTTGGATTTTCTCAAGCTTTTGACGCCCTTCGGTAGCTAAACCGTTGATCGCTGAATAGTCAATTCGATCAGGTATTGCTTTTTCTTCCATTCGCTTTAAACGATCAACACGATCTTTAGCCTTCTTAATATAACCAGCATACTTTATTTCAATCTCAACCTGCTCGATAACTCGGCGATCAAGATCTTTTTCAGATTCATCGATGAACTTCAGCAAGTCATTGTAACTAACTTCTGGACGACGAAGAAATTCAGAGGCCAGTACGCCATCCTTTAAACCGTTTGAGCCTTTAGATTCAAGAAATTCTTGAACTTGGCTTGGCTTAATTCTAATTTCAGATAGACGCTGAAGTTCATTTTTAATATCTTCTTGCTTTTCAAGAAAAGCGTCATATTCGTCATCGCTGATCAATCCGATCTGATGTCCCATCTCTGTCAATCGTAGATCCGCATTATCATGACGCAAAATCAAACGATATTCTGCACGACTCGTTAGCAAACGATATGGCTCTTTAGTTCCCTTTGTAACCAAGTCATCAATCATTACACCAATGTATGCGTCACTGCGCTTCAATACCAATGGTTCTTCACCCAAAGCACGACGACCAGCATTAATTCCAGCGATCAATCCTTGTCCGGCAGCTTCCTCATAACCTGATGTTCCATTGGTTTGTCCTGCAGTGTATAAGTTCTTAATCAACTTAGTTTCTAACGTGTTCTTCAATTGGTATGGTGCAACAACGTCATATTCAATTGCATAGCCCGGACGCATCATTTCTGCATCTTCGAGTCCTTTAATTGAATGTAAAATTTGTTGTTGAACTTCTTCTGGCATCGATGTTGATAGTCCTTGCACGTACCATTCGTCTGTCTTTCGTCCTTCTGGCTCAAGGAAAAGTTGATGACGACTTTTATCCGCAAAACGAACAATTTTATCTTCAATTGAAGGACAATAGCGTGGGCCAACTCCTTCGATCATTCCTGAAAACATCGGAGCACGATCCAAATTCTCACGAATAATTTCGTGCGTCTTTTCGTTAGTATAAGTCAACCAGCAAGATAATTGATTCTTAATGTCAATATACTTACTGTCTGGCGTCTGAAAACTAAAATGGTTTGGTGTTTCATCTCCAGGCTGTTCTTCTGTTTCATCATAATGAATGGTTCCACCATCAACACGTGGTGGAGTGCCGGTTTTGAAACGCTCCAAGTCAAAATGATACTTTTCTGTTAAATTTTTGGTTAGTTCTAACGCTGATTGCGAATTATTTGGACCGGATGAATATTGAAGTTCACCGATAATAATTTTACCTCGAGCAGCTGTTCCCAGAGTTAAAACAACGCTTTTAGCATGATAACGCGCGCCAGTATTTGTCACAACGCCCTTACAAATCCCATCTTCAACAATTAAATCATCAACAATCCCTTGGCGAAGTGTTAAATTAGGTTCTGCCTCAATCGTCTTTTTCATTTCAGCATGGTAAGCATGCTTATCAGCCTGTGCTCGTAATGCCCTAACTGCTGGACCCTTTCCTGTGTTTAGCATCCGCATCTGAACGTACGTCTTATCGATATTACGGCCCATCTCGCCGCCTAACGCATCAATTTCACGAACGACGATTCCTTTCGCCGGTCCTCCAACTGAGGGATTACAAGGCATAAATGCCACCATATCAAGATTAATCGTCATTAATAGTGTTTTATTTCCCATTCGGGCAGCCGCTAATGCCGCTTCCGAACCAGCGTGCCCTGCTCCGACTACAATAACGTCGTACTCACGGCCATCATATTGTTTTACTTCAGACATGTTTTCAACTCCTATTTATTTTCCTAAGCAGAATTGGCTAAATAATTGATCCAATAGCTCGTCTTGGTAACTATCACCAGTGATTTCACCTAATAAATCCCACGCACGCGTCATATCAATCTGAACTAGATCAACTGGCATTCCAACTTCAATTCCTTCTAATACAGAATCTAGTGCTGTTTCTGCCTGTTTTAGTAGACCAATGTGTCTAGCATTGGTGACCATAATATTATTAGACGTATTTTCGATGCTTCCTGCAAAAAACATTTTAGCAATGCGATCCTCAAGATCTTTGGTTCCCATTGGAGAAACCGCTGAGGACTTAATAATTTCACTATCCTTCACATACTCATGAAGTTCAATTAAGTTAATTTGGTTATCTAAATCTGCTTTATTTAAGACGACAATCCTCTGTGAACCTGCCGTTTCACGAAGAAGCTCCCGATCCTCATCGCGAAGTGGGACGCTACTATCTAGTACTAAGATTACTAGGTCTGCCTGTGACAAAGCTTTCCGACTTCGATCAACACCGATCTTTTCAACTTTGTCATCTGTTTCATGGATTCCAGCGGTATCCACTAATTTCAACGGCACACCTTGGACATTTACATACTCTTCGATAACATCACGAGTTGTTCCAGCAACATCCGTTACAATTGCTTTATCTTCATGTAATAGGTGATTTAAAATACTCGACTTTCCAACATTTGGATGACCAACAATTGCCGTTGCTAGTCCATCACGTAATACTTTCCCTTGCTTTGCGGTCGACAATAATTGCTGAATTTTCGCTTTAACTTCTGTCGCCTTTTCTTGCAACAGTCGCGCCGTCATTGTTTCTACGTCATCGTATTCGGGATAGTCAATATTAACTTCAACTTGAGCCAAGACGTCTAAAATATCTTGTCGTAAATTCTTAATTAAGTGCGATAAATTTCCATCTAGTTGGTCGAGCGCGACCTTCATCGATTGATCAGTTTTAGCTCGAATCAAATCCATAACGGCTTCCGCCTGTGATAGGTCTATTCTGCCATTCAAAAAAGCTCTTTCAGTGAATTCGCCTGGTTTGGCCAGTCTGGCATCCAAGCTTAGGATGATTTGTAAAATTCGATTAGTTGCCACAATTCCACCATGACAATTAATTTCAACAACATCTTCTTTGGTATACGTGTTTGGAGCACGCATCACTGAAACCATCACTTCATCGACTTCATTTCCATTATCCGGATCAATAATATGACCATAGTTTATCGTATGACTTTCAACTTTGTTCAAATTTTTCCCTTGGTAAATTTGAGCCGCCGTTTTTAAGGCATCTACTCCACTAATTCGAATAATTGAAATTCCACCCTCTCCAGGAGGTGTTGAAATTGCCGCAATCGTATCAAATTCGGTTGAAATACTCTGCATAATATTGTCCTTTCTTTCCAATAAAAAAAGCGCAGTCCCACCATCATCCAATTAGCCTAATTAGATATAAGGTGGACAAAGCACTTTCACTACTTCATCATATTCAGTTTATTTACGAACTACATCATAAAATTTTACATTTCATTTGTCAATTTTTTATTCTCATATTTAAGCATGCTTGAAAGATAAACGCACAATTTTAATTACTGTCCTTCGAAACAATGTCTGACTCCAACGGCGTCATCTAAATAATTAAAAAGTTCCGTTAAATGCTAACAGATACGTGCATTTAACGGAACTCGACTAAAAATATCTTTAATTACGTTTTATTTTCGTTTACTCTTCGTTGCTTTACGTTTTGCTTTTTCAATTGCTTTACGTTTTGCTTTTTCTGTTTGAAGACGCTCTTCTCGTTCCCTTTGAATCTTAAATGGGTTTTGAATAATTAGTGTTTGTCCAACTTGGAATAGGTTGGTAATCACCCAGTATAAAGTAATCGCTGACGCAAAATTAAGCGCCGTAATTAAAATTACTAACGGCATCCCAAAGGTCATTGCGGCGGTCATTCCATTTTGCGAACTCTTTGGTTGTGATTTCATGGATAACCACGTACTAATCAAAGTGAAGAGTGCTGCCAATACTGGCAAGATAAAGTAAGGATCTTTATCTCCTAAATGGAGCCACAAGAATGTTCCACCCTTTAAAGCCGGCGTTCGGCTAACTGCTGCATATAGGGCATACATAACGGGCAGTTGGATAATCAATGGTAAGCATCCCGCCATTGGGTTAACTCCGGCTTCAGCATAGAGCTTTTGCTGTTCTTCACGGAGTTTTTGCTGACTCTCCATGTCGCGTGATGAATATTTCTTTTGAATTTCCTTTAACTTGGGTTGAAGTTCAGCCGTCTTCATTGTTGTTTTAGTTTGGTAAATCATCAATGGAAGAATGATAATTCGAATTAAAATTGTAAATACAATAATTCCCCAACCATAACCACCAAATAAGTTTGACAAATAAATGATGAATTTTGAGAAATTATATACAATTACACCATCCCAAAAACCTTTACTATGGCTAGTTATTGGGGCAGTGCTACACGCAGTTAATATTAAGGACAACGCTGCAACACTAATCAGCGCCATGTTTCGTTTTAGATGTTTCACTATTTTTCCTCACTTTGCTTTGAAGCAAACAACCCTGCCAGCTTAAAAACGTGTTCCAATTGTTGTTTCACTTCATTCATTGGTAATCCAGACGATTGTGGGCGAGCAATAACTAAAAAATCAACATCTTGTCGTAAAAGTGGCTTAAATTCTAAAATACTTTGGCGAATTCGTCGTTTCATATAATTGCGCATAACTGCATTTCCAATTTTTTTCCCAACAGAAATTCCGACCCGAAAATGGGGTTGTTCTGGTTTTTCCATTACATAAACAACAAATTTTTTATTTGCAAATGAATTTCGAGTTTCAAAAACCTTTTGGAACTCAAGCTCTTTTTTTATTCGATATGACTTTCGCATTATTTCTCTCCACTACTAAAAATAAATCACTATCATTTATTATATGTAAAAATTGGGGTGTTGTCTCTAAAAAATTTTAAAAATAAAAGACCACTGGGATCAGTGGCCTTATTATGCAGATAATACTTTTCTACCTTTTTGGCGACGGCGTGCTAAAACCTTACGACCGTTGCTTGTGCTCATGCGTTTACGGAAACCATGAACGCGTTGACGATGGCGCTTCTTTGGTTGATATGTTCGTTTCATTATGGTCCACCTCCTGAACGAAAATACACATACTGAATTTTTATATCTTTTGAATTTTCGATAAATCAGTTTATGTCGTTTTTAACAATTACCTTAATATAATATCACACCTAACTTAGAAATCAAACCACCTAATTAAAATAAAAAATTAAAATTTTATCCACAAACAGAGCGTTAGTTTGTATATAGTTTGTGGATAACTATTTTACCGATTCAGAGTTTTGAACAGGCTTTTTCGCAAGCATTTTTTCGAATAACAGGGTGTTTATATAGTTATCCACAGGCTTGTGGAAATCTGTGGATATGTCGTTTAAACGCCTATACATCAACAAGAATTTTCCACAGCGTTTTGTTTATAACTATCTTTTTTCGGATCAACCAGCCTGTTAATAACATCCTGTGGATAACTCAACTCACAGCCTGTTATTTTACAGTATTTAGTTTTCCACACGCTTGTGGAAAACCTTTTTTTTTTATGATAAACTGAGTGAGCTAAAAATTTTGGAGGAATTAAAAAGTGCCTAATTATATTGACCTTTGGAACAACATTAAAAATAGTTTCGAAAAAGACGACTCCATGTCAAAGGCCAGTTTCGGTGCTTGGGTGGATACGGCCGAACCGATCTCATTAGAAAATCACGTAATGAAGATCAAAGTTTTGTCGAATCTACACCGAGATTATTGGACTAAGCATTTGACCGAAAAGTTCGTTGAATATGCTTATCAGTTCGCAGATCAGGACATTACGCCTGAGTTTGTGACCGAAGATGAATTCGAAGCCCAGAAATCAAACCAAGCACAATCAGGATCAAAAGAGCCCGAGTTTTCTACTGAAGATACTCAACTCAATGGTCGCTATACATTTGATACATTCGTTATTGGTAGTGGAAATCAAATGGCTCACGCTGCGGCAATGGCGGTTTCTGATGAACCTGGTGTTTTGTACAATCCGCTCTTCTTTTATGGAGGTGTCGGACTGGGTAAGACTCATTTAATGCACGCAATTGGACATCAACTTTTAGAAAATGATCCCAAAACGCGTGTTAAATACGTCACCAGTGAGGCGTTCACTAATGACTTCATTAATTCGATTCAAAAAAATAAAACGGAAGAATTTCATGAGAAGTATCGAAATGTTGACCTTTTATTAGTCGATGATGTGCAGTTTTTTGCGGACAAAGAAGCAACTCAGGAAGAGTTCTTCCATACTTTTGAAGCTTTGTATAATGCTCAAAAGCAGATTGTTTTAACCTCGGATCGTTTGCCTAACGAAATTCCCAAGTTACAAGAACGCCTGGTTTCACGATTCAAATGGGGACTTTCAATTGATATCACGCCGCCCAATCTGGAAACTCGAATTGCAATTTTACGCGAAAAAGCGCAAGCGGATAACGTCGAGATTCCAGACGAAACTTTGGAATACATTGCTAATCGGATTGATTCTAATATTCGGGAGCTGGAAGGCGCGATGGCTCGAATTCAGGCATACGCTAAGCTTCAAAACTCAGCGATCACAACGGATCTTGCTGCAGACGCATTACGGAGCCTAAATTTTGGGAGTAATCTTAGCCATATCACCATTCCAATGATTCAAGACAAAGTTGCCAAGTACTTTCACGTGTCTGTTGCCGACATTAAAGGAAAAAAGCGAATGAAATCAATCGTTATTCCACGCCAAATCGCGATGTATCTTTCACGTGAACTCACTGACAATTCTCTTCCGAAAATTGGAACTGAGTTTGGTGGTAAAGATCATACAACCGTCATTCACTCTTTTGATAAAATCAAATCCGAGCTTGAAAATGATGAAGAGTTAGCCCGCCAAGTTGGTGATTTAAAAAGCGAACTCAAACCTTAAATTGTGGATAACTGTGAATAACTTTAAAAGTTTTCCACAAGTTTTCCACAGTGGAAAACTTAAATTACAGTTTGATTTTTGAGTTTTCCACAGAGCTAACAGCCCTTATTACTATTATTATCTTTTATTATTATTTAATATAAAAACAAGACGTATCAAAAAGGAGTTTTGTAAAATGAAATTTACCATAGCTCGAAACACATTTATAAAAAAATTAAACGCGGTTCAAAGAGCCATTTCTTCAAAAACGACAATTCCAATTTTGACCGGTTTAAAAATCGAAGCTGAAAATGATCGATTAATCTTAACCGGTAGTAATACCGATATTTCAATTGAAACAACCATCGCAACTAGTGATGAAGATGCTCATTTAGACATTGAAAGTACCGGATCGATTGTTTTAATGGCTCGTTTTTTCAGTGATATCGTAAAAAAATTACCAGACAACACTATGTTACTTGAAGTTTCTGATGGTTTTCAGACAACGATCACATCCGGTGCTTCAGAATTTAAAATTAACGGCTTAGATGCAAATAACTTCCCTCGGCTACCAGAAGTTGATAGTCAGACGACAATTACTTTAAACGCCGATGTATTCAGTGAAATGATTAATGAAACGGTAATTGCTGTTTCAACGCAAGAGAGTCGTCCAATTTTAACCGGAATCCATTTTACAATCGAAGGGAATAAATTATCAGCCGTTGCGACCGATAGCCATCGATTAAGTCAACGGGTAATCAATTTGCCAGAAACGGTTAAAATGCCAGAAGATATTATTATTCCTGGAAAGAGTCTGCTAGAACTCGCGCGAATGTTGGATGATGAAATTGAAACCATTACGTTACAAATTTCTGAAAACCAAGCGTTATTTACGTTTGATGAAACGTTATTCTATTCACGTTTGTTGGAGGGACTTTATCCTGATACGTCCCGCTTAATTCCAAAGGAAAGCTCGACCGAAATGGAATTTGAAGCTCCAGAATTATTAGCTTCAATCGAACGTGCATCACTACTTTCGCATGCTGGTCGCAATAATGTTGTTAAGTTAACAATTAATGCCGAAAGTAAGAAAGTAATTATTTCCGGGGACTCACCTGAAGTCGGAAATGTTGAAGAAGAAGTGGTTACGAAGGATGTTAATGGGGAAGACCTAGAAATTTCATTTAATCCGGACTACTTAAAAGATGCGTTGCGGTCATTTGGTCATACATCGATTAAAATGGCGTTCACATCGCCATTACGTCCGTTTACTTTGGTGCCAACAGAAGATCAAGAAAACTTCATCCAATTAATCACACCAGTACGGACATTCTAAGTTAATCTAACATAGCGATACTTTATTTTCGGGTAACTTTAATCGATATTTTTAAACCAATTCAATTGATTAACTTAAATTCTTTGGAAACTAGCTACAGTTAATTTTCAAAAACAAAAAATGAAGCTCATGCCAAGAATTTTGGCGTGGGCTTTTTATATTAATTTGAATCCGCAGCTCAAGAAATTTTTCGTGTCAAATTTTATTAAAAACGTATATACGCAAATTTGAGAAAAAATAATGCCTTTAAGACAAAAAACATTCGACACGGTTAAATTAGCTGATATGGCATTTTAGGGCTAATCAAATTGTTTTTCGCATGTAAAAAAGGTATAATATTATAAGATACGTGGGGTGATGTTATGCAAAAAGAGATTGAAATAAACACACCGTTTATTACTTTAGGTCAACTCTTGAAAGAAGAAGGAATCATTGGGACTGGTGGACAGGCCAAGTGGTTTTTACGTGAAAACACGGTTTTAGTCAATGGTGAACATGATGATCGGCGTGGTAGAAAATTATACGCCGATGATGTGATTGAGGTTCCTCAGGAAGGTTCTTTCAAAATTACAACGAAATCTGGTAACTAAATGTATTTAAAAACACTTGAGTTACATAATTTTCGTAATTATGCGGATCTTAATGTTGAATTTGGATCGGGAATTAATGTCCTCTTGGGTGAAAATGCGCAGGGAAAGACTAATTTACTAGAGTCCATTTATTTTTTAGCTTTAACACGCAGCCATCGAACAAATAGCGACCGGGATTTAATCAACTGGAAGTCAAAAGAGGCACGTGTTTTAGGCGTTATTCAAAAAGAACACACCGTTACGCCGGTTGAGTTAGATATTACGTCCAAGGGAAAAACGGCCAAAGTAAATCATATTGAGCAGGGGCGCCTATCACAATATGTGGGCCAGCTTAATGTGATTTTATTTGCCCCTGAGGATCTTTCAATCGTGAAGGGATCCCCTTCGGTTCGACGAAAGTTTATTGATATGGAATTTGGACAGATGAGTTCTAAATATTTATACAATTCTGCTCAATATCGAAGCGTTCTAAAACAACGAAATCAGTACATTAAGCAATTACAATTTAATCCTAAAGGTGACCAAGTCTATCTCGATGTTTTATCGGATCAATTGGCTGCCCATGGCGCTGAAATCATTTTTCAACGGATTCAATTTCTGGAAAAACTTGAAAAGTGGTCGCGAGAAATCCATGAAGAAATATCACAGGGTAAAGAGCAGCTAACATTTCAATATGTGTCACCGATTTCAGGTGAGCAAACAACCTCGGCGGAGACCATTTATACCGCGTTGCAAGAGTTATTCAAAAAACAACGGACAAAAGAACTTCAACAAGGGAAAACGCTTGTTGGACCGCATCTAGACGATGTTCGTTTTGTTGTTAATGGCAAAAATGTTTCAACATTTGGGTCCCAGGGACAACAACGGACAACCGCATTGAGTGTGAAATTAGCGGAGATCGACCTAATGAAAGAAGAAACCGGAGAATATCCGGTTCTTTTACTTGATGATGTTTTGTCAGAACTGGATGACAGTCGACAAACGCACTTATTAACCGCGATCCAAAATAAAGTTCAAACATTTATCACCACCACTAGTTTGAGCGGCGTTGCACAACAATTAATTAATGAACCCCATGTCTTTAATATTGACCACGGAGTTTTAATGCAGAGTGAGGAGGAATAGCTTTTGGCAGACGAAAAAGAGACGAAAGCAGAATTGGCCAAAGAATATGATGCGAGTCAGATTCAAGTTTTGGAAGGATTGGAAGCAGTCCGTAAACGTCCTGGTATGTATATCGGGTCGACCAGTTCACAAGGACTACATCATTTAGTTTGGGAAATTATCGATAATGGTATCGACGAAGCCCTCGCAGGATTTGCGAATAAAATCGACGTGGTCGTAGAGAAAGATAATAGCATCACTGTTAGCGATAACGGACGAGGCATTCCCGTGGGTATCCAGAAAAAAACTGGTAAATCCGCATTAGAAACAGTTTTTACAATCCTACATGCCGGTGGTAAATTCGGTGGTGGCGGTTATAAAGTTTCCGGTGGACTTCATGGGGTTGGTGCCTCCGTTGTTAATGCTTTATCGACGGAACTTGATGCACGGGTTATGCGAGACGGAAAAATTTATTACATCGACTTTGCGCTAGGTAAAGTTAAAACACCAATGAAAGTTATTGGCGAGACTGAGGATCCAGATGAACATGGAACAATCGTTCATTTTGTTCCAGATCCTGATATTTTCCAAGAAACAACAACTTATGACATTAATATTCTAAGAAATCGAATTCGTGAACTGGCATTTTTAAATAAGGGATTGCGAATCACCTTAAAAGATATGCGTCCAGAGCAACCAACGGAAGACGATTTTCTGTACGAAGGTGGAATTCGACACTACGTTGAATTTTTGAATGAGGGAAAAGAAGTTATTTTCCCTGAACCAATCTACGTCGAAGGTGTGACCAAGGGAATCACCGTTGAAGTAGCGATGCAATATATCGAGGGTTATCAGAGTAAGCTGTTGACCTTCACCAATAATATTCATACCTACGAAGGTGGAACCCATGAAGAAGGCTTTAAGCGAGCCTTAACCCGTGTTATTAATGATTACGCAAAAAGCTCGGGAATTTTAAAAGAAAATGATGATAAGTTATCCGGAGATGATGTACGTGAAGGCCTAACAGCGGTTGTCAGCGTTAAGCATCCGGATCCTCAATTTGAAGGTCAAACAAAGACCAAGCTTGGAAATTCGGACGCGCGAACAGCCGTTAATGAGGTTTTTGCTGAAACTTTCAACAAATTCTTGATGGAAAATCCTAAAATTGCCCGGCAAATTGTTGATAAGGGTATTTTGGCATCCAAGGCGCGTGTTGCGGCTAAGCGTGCACGTGAAGTGACCCGTAAAAAGAGTGGTTTAGAATTAAACAATCTTCCGGGTAAATTAGCTGATAATACTTCTAAAGACCCCGCAATTAGCGAACTATTTATCGTCGAGGGTGACTCGGCTGGAGGTAGTGCTAAGTCGGGCCGGTCTCGTTTAACGCAAGCGATCTTACCTATTCGTGGAAAGATTTTAAACGTTGAAAAGGCAACTTTGGACCGCGTTCTTGCGAATGAAGAAATTCGTTCACTATTTACAGCCCTGGGGACAGGATTTGGTGAAGATTTCGACGTAACTAAAGCTAATTATCATAAATTAATTATTATGACCGATGCCGATGTTGATGGGGCGCATATTCGGACACTGCTATTAACGCTATTTTATCGTTATATGCGGCCAATGATTGATGCAGGCTATGTTTATATTGCACAGCCACCTTTGTACCAAGTTCGCCAAGGTAAGATGGTTCAATATATTGACTCGGATGAAGAACTGGAAACAATTCTGGGTCAATTAGCTCCATCGCCTAAGCCAGTGATCCAGCGTTATAAAGGTCTTGGTGAAATGGATGCGGAACAACTTTGGGAAACCACAATGAATCCCGAGAATCGTCGTTTACTTCGTGTTTCAGCTGAAGATGCTGATGCCGCAAGTGCCGACTTTGAAATGTTGATGGGTGACAAGGTTGAACCTCGACGTAAATTTATTGAAGAAAACGCGGTCTTTGTTAAAAACTTGGATATTTAAAACGCGTTATAAAAGTTAGAAAAACCCAAAAATTAAGGGGGAAAACGAATTGTCAGAAGAATTGTCAGGACGAATTACGGACGTCAATTTAAGTAATCAAATGCGAACTTCATTCTTGGATTATGCCATGAGTGTCATTGTTGCGCGTGCTTTACCTGACGTTCGGGATGGATTGAAGCCCGTTCATCGGCGTATTTTATACGGAATGAACGAACTAGGAGTCACACCTGAAAAGCCATATAAAAAATCTGCTAGAATTGTCGGAGATGTTATGGGTAAGTATCATCCCCATGGCGATTCTGCGATTTACGAATCAATGGTTCGTATGGCACAAGATTTTAGTTATCGTTACATGCTAGTTGATGGGCATGGTAATTTCGGATCCGTCGATGGTGACGGTGCCGCAGCAATGCGATACACCGAAGCGAGAATGAGCAAAATTACGCTCGAAATGTTACGCGATATTAATAAAAATACGGTCGATTTTCAAGAAAACTATGATGGAACAGAACGTGAGCCAGTTGTCCTTCCGGCTCGTTTTCCAAACCTGTTAGTCAACGGTGCAACGGGGATCGCGGTTGGGATGACGACTAACATTCCGCCACATAACTTGGCAGAAGTAATCGCGGCAATCCATATTTTAATGAACAACGAAGATGCAACAACCGCAGAACTAATGGAGGCTCTTCCTGGACCAGATTTCCCAACCGGTGGAATTGTGATGGGTAAGTCGGGAATTAGAAAAGCCTATGAAACAGGACACGGAACGATCATTTTACGTGCAAAAGTTGACATTGAAACTGAAAAAAATGGTCGGGAACGAATCGTTGCAACGGAACTTCCATACATGGTTAACAAGGCAAAATTAATTGAACGAATTGCTGAATTGGCACGTGATAAACGAATTGAAGGAATTACGGACGTCAATGATGAATCTGATCGAGATGGACTCCGAGTAGTAATTGATGTTCGGCGTGACGTTAGTGCATCCGTTGTCTTGAACAATCTTTATAAGATGACATTGATGCAAACAACTTTCGGCTTTAACATGTTGGCAATTGTGAATGGCGCACCTAAGGTTTTAGGACTCAAGCAGATTTTACAATATTATCTAACACATCAAGAAGAAGTCATCCGTCGTCGAACAGAATTTGATCTCAAAAAGGCCGAAGCCCGGGCTCATATCTTAGAAGGATTGCGGATCGCGTTAGACCATATCGATGAAATTATTTCGATTATTCGTAATTCACAAACGGCTGAGGTCGCTAAAGATAAATTGATGAATAACTATTCATTGTCAAATAAGCAAGCCCAAGCCATTTTGGATATGCGTTTGGTACGCTTGACCGGTTTAGAGCGTGAAAAGGTTGAAGAAGAATATAAAAAGGTCATGGCAGCAATTGCTGATTACCGTGATATTCTGGCACACAAGGAACGCATTAACGAGATTATTTACAATGAATTACTTGAAATTCAAGAAAAGTTTGGTGATCCGCGTCGAACAGAATTAATGGTTGGTGAAGTCCTCAGTCTTGAAGACGAAGATCTGATTGAAGAAGAAGATGTGATGGTCACCTTAACGCATAACGGCTATATCAAACGGATGGCGACGTCGGAATTTAAGACTCAAAATCGTGGTGGCCGTGGAATTCAAGGCATGGGTGTTCATGATGATGATTTCATCGAACATTTAGTTTCAACTTCGACACATGACGTATTGTTATTCTTTACCAATGCCGGTAAGGTTTATCGGATGAAGGGCTATGAAATTCCAGAGTATAGTCGAACGGCGAAGGGAATTCCAGTCATTAACTTACTGGGCGTAAGTAGTGGCGAAAGTATTCAAGCCGTAATTAACATTGGCCGCGACAACGGTGATGAAGATAATGCCAACCGGTACCTCTTCTTCACAACGTTGAATGGTGTTACAAAGCGCACACCGGTTTCTGAATTTCTAAATATCCGCAGTAACGGATTAAAAGCAATTAGCTTGAAGGAAAATGATGAAGTAATCAACGTGGTGATCACGGATGGTGAACAAAACATTATTATTGGAACGCACAAAGGTTATGCCGTAAGCTTCAAGGAAGCGGACGTTCGTTCAATGGGACGGTCGGCAACCGGAGTTCGCGGAATTCGTTTGCGGGATGAAGATTACGTTGTTGGTTCGGCAATTTTAAAGCCTGACAGTAAAGTATTAGTCATCACTGAAAATGGTTATGGAAAACAGACACCAGCAAGTGAATATCCAATTAAAGGCCGTGGTGGTAAAGGGATTAAGACTGCTAATATCACTGAAAAGAATGGTCCATTAGCCGGATTGGTAACGGTTGAAGGCACGGAAGATGTGATGCTGATCACTGATCGCGGTGTGATGATTCGCTTTGACGTTAATAATGTTTCAACTACTGGACGGGCTACTTTAGGTGTTCATGTAATTAAAACGGACGAAAATTCAAAGGTTGCGACAATGGCAATTGTTGATGAAACGGTTGAAGAAGATACTGAGCAACCAGTAGAACCGAATTCAGAGGTAACCACCGAACAGGTTGAAAATACTGAAGAATAAAAGACTTTTTAAATTAAGGGATGATGATCAATTGATGTTGATTATCATCCTTTTTTGTTGTGGTCAGCTAAGATTAATTTTATTTGACTTAAAGTGCACTCGAAGGGATAGAGTTAAAATTAAATAAAACGGATTGGGAGAAGTGAACGATGGCAGAAAAGCAGTATAAAATTGGTGAATTTAGTCGGAAGGTTAATCTTTCAAGTTTTACGTTGCGGTACTACGAGGATGAAGGACTAATTAAGCCGCGGCGAAATCAAAATGGCCAGCGATTTTATGGCGAACAGGACGTTAAATGGCTGAAGTTTCTTTTGCATTTGAAAGGGACGGGGATGACGATGGCGGAATTAAAACAATATGTAGCATGGCGGGCACAGGGGGATGCAACAATTCAGCAAAGAATTAAATTATTGCGTCGAGTAAAACAAGATGCTGAAGACCAAATTCGAGAGTTAGAGAATAATTTGGCAATTGTTAATCATAAAATTGATTGGTACAGCGGAAAATTGGATGAAACAATTAATGCTGATGAAGATTTTGAACAATATTTAAAAAAATTCGAATGAAAAGCTTGCGTTCGAGCGTACTCGAAGGTTTAGCATGAGCTTTGAAAATTGAATTAAGGAGGTTGAAGTATGACTGTTAAAAATAAAGTGATCGTAATTACAGGAGCTTCCTCAGGAATTGGAGAAGCAACGGCTAGATTATTGGCTCAAAATGGAGCAAAAGTAGTTTTAGGAGCCCGTCGAGAACAGCGACTAATCGAAATTGTAAATGATTTGAGGCAAAAAGGGATGCAGGCAACCTATTCCGTTACCGATGTTACCAAACCAGATGAAGCTAAAAGATTGGTTCAAGTTGCTAAAGAAACATTTGGTGGGATTGACGTTATTTTTAATAATGCCGGAATCATGCCGACGTCACCAATTAGCGCTCTGCATGTTCAAGAATGGAATGACATGATTGATATCAATCTAAAAGGTGTTTTAAACGGTGTAGCGGCTGTGATGCCCGATTTCATAAACCAAAAATATGGACAAATCATTACAACTTCCTCGGTGGCTGGTATTAAGAGTTTTCCAGGGGCTGGCGTATATGGAGCGACTAAATTTGCTGTTCGAAATCTGATGGAAGTGATTCGACAAGAGAGCGCTCAAGAAGGTACTAATATTCGAACCGCCAGTCTTTATCCAGCGGCGATTAATACAGAATTATTGAGCACGATTACTGATGAAGCGGCGCTAAAAGGAATGAATCAACTTTATAATGCAGTTGGAATTACGCCGGACGCGGTTGCCCGAGTAGTTAATTTTGCAATTGATCAACCCGAAGAAGTCAATATTAATGAGTTTACGATTTATCCCACAAAGCAGGCGTAAACGAAAGGAACAAGTTTAAATGATTAAAAATGAAAATCTGAAAAATGGCGTTATTTTTCCAAGGGGTGCTAAAAATGATGCATATGCAAAATACTTCATTGGTCAGAGTTACTTACAAGGATTAGTTGCTGATTCAAAGATCGACGTTGGTGTTGGAAACGTTACTTTTGAGCCCAGTTGTCGAAATAATTGGCACATTCATCATGATGGTTACCAGATTTTATTGGTTACCGGTGGTGAAGGAATTTATCAAGAAGAAGGACAGCCAGCTCGGCATTTGGTGGCAGGAGATGTGATTGTAACGCATGATGGTGTCAAACATTGGCATGGCGCTACGTCTAATAGCTGGTTTTCGCATGTTGCGATTACGGCGGGAACACCGGAATGGTTGGAACCGGTCGATGATATCCAGTATCAAAAAGCAGAGGAGGATTTTAAATAATGGCAGAAAAACAAACGGCAGGTCGGGATAATCTCGGCAATTTTGCTCCTAAGTTTGCCGAATTAAATGATGACGTCTTATTTGGCGAAGTTTGGTCACGTGAACATCAAATGTCGGCTCATGATCGTAGCCTAATCACCGTTTCAAGTTTGTTAACGCAGGGTGTTCCACAGCTTGCTGATCACATGAAAATCGCTAAGAAAAATGGTGTCACTAAGGACGAAATGGTGGAATTGATTACACATCTGGCGTTCTATGCAGGATGGCCGAAAGCATGGAGTGCCTTTAATCTGGCAAAAAAAATTTATGATTAATAAATAAAAGTCTAATTTTTGGTGTACTTGTTTCTTGTATATCGTTAATCAGGCTTTTTTTGTTATTGCGTCTGCTTAAAAGGGATGTTATAATTCTTATTTGTGAGTTGCCGGCTTTTTTGGCAAACTCTCCTTGCTTTCTACGTTGTGATAGAAGGCCATAAGTCCAAGAGGAGGTGTAAATCAATGGAAAAAAACTACGAAATCACATACATCATCGCTCCAAACCTTGACGATGCAGCTAAAGTTGCTTTAGTTGAACGTTTCGACAAGATTTTGACAGACAATGGTGCAGAAATTGTTGATTCAAAAGACTGGTCAAAGCGCCGTTTTGCATATGAAATCGGTGGTTTTAACGAAGGTATTTACCACGTCGTTAACGTTAAGGCTAGCGACGACGCAGCTTTAAGCGAATTTGATCGTTTATCTAAGATTGCTGACGGAATTCTTCGTCACATGATCGTTGTACGTTAATATAAAACTTAAAAACTAGGAAGGAGCGGATCTTATGATTAACCGAACGGTACTTGTTGGACGTCTAACAAGAGACCCTGAGCTACGATATACAAGTAGTGGTGCCGCAGTAGTAAGTTTTACGGTTGCTGTTAATCGTCAGTTTACAAATTCACAGGGTGAACGCGAAGCTGACTTCATTAATTGTGTGATGTGGCGAAAAGCCGCAGAAAACTTTGCTAACTTTACTCGAAAGGGCTCTTTGGTTGGAATTGATGGACGAATTCAAACGCGTTCATACGAAAACCAACAGGGTCAACGAGTTTACGTTACAGAAGTTGTCGCCGAAAACTTCTCACTTCTTGAATCACGTTCTTCAACGGAACGTCGTCAAGGAAATGATAGCGGATTTGGCAATAGTCAATCTGCCCCTTCACAACAACCATCATCTGGAAATCCTTTTGACGGAGGACAATCGAACAATAGCGGTGCACAACAACCTAACAGTTCGAATCCGAATGACCCATTTGCTAATGGCGGTCAGTCAATTGATATTTCTGACGATGATTTACCATTCTAAATTAAATAGAGGAGGGCAATCATTATGGCATTTCAAAAACGTGGTGGCCGTCGTCGTCGTAAAGTCGACTACATTGCTGCAAACCATATTGAGTATATCGATTACAAAGACACAGAATTGTTAAAACGATTCATTTCAGAACGTGGTAAGATTTTACCTCGTCGTGTCAGTGGTACAAGTGCTAAGAACCAACGTCGTTTGACAATTGCAATCAAGCGCGCACGGATCATGGGCTTGCTTCCATTCGTTGCTGAAGACTAATCTTTAGCAAAAACACCATTCAAGTTTATACTTGGGTGGTGTTTTTTATGTGAAAAAAATTGATGACGGAACGGTTTTAATAATCACTTGTAAGTATGGTAAAATCAGAGATAGTTAGACACATTTTTAGGAGAAGTGCTATGAAATTAGTAGATCGTCTACCTGCATTTATCCGTAATCCAAGGGTTGGATTAGTAGCAGTCGTAATTGTTTTGCTGTCGCTGATTAGCCTTGGCTTGGCATTTTACATTGATTTTATTGTCGGAATTGTAATGTTAGTATTGGTAATTGTCACCGGAATCTTTAGTGTTCGGACTTTACGCTTACTAAGCGACGAAACCGATAAATACATTTCAGAGTTATCGTTTCGAATTGATCAGTCTGAAGAAGACGCGATACTATCAATGCCAATCGGAATTTTGCTTTATAGTGAGCAGAATCGGATAGAATGGGTTAACCCAAATTTACAACGTTATTTTAAAGATGAAAAAGTTCTCGGGCATCCCCTGAGCGAAGTGGATGAAAGTTTATCTAAAATTATTGAAGATCATAAAAATAATGATGGATTTAATCGCGTAACTTGGAATGAACATGTTTTTGATGTTTTAATTCAAAAAGATGAGCGGGCAGTTTATTTCATTGACGTAACGGATTACGCCGAAATGGAAAAACAGTTTGATAATCGTCAAGTTGTGATTGGTCAAATTTTCATTGATAATTATGATGAAATTACGCAGTCGATGGCCGATTCGGACGTTTCAAATCTAAATAATTTTGTCACAAATCAAGTTTCGAGCTGGGCGCAATCGTTTGGTATGTATCTTCGTCGAGTGGATGATGACCATTTCTTTGTCATTATGTACAACGAAACTTTGACGAAGGTCGAAGAAGACAGCTTTAAGTTATTAGATACCATTCGGGAGGCTACCTCTAAGCAAAACTCACCAGTTACGCTAAGTATTGGAATCGCGTATGGCGACGATAATTTGAATCGTTTAGCAGATTTATCGCAAAGCAATCTTGATTTAGCACTTGGTCGTGGAGGCGATCAAGTCGTCGTTAAGGCTGATGACGAGCAGGCGCGGTTCTACGGTGGAAAGACGAACCCGATGGAGAAACGAACTCGTGTCCGGGCGCGGATGATTGGTCAAGCGATTCAGGAATTAATGAATCAAGCCGATCAGGTTTTTGTCATGGGCCATACGAGAACCGATTTAGATTCGCTGGGTTCGGCTTTAGGAATTCGCCGAATCGCTCAAATGAACAAGAAGGAATGTTGGATTGTCTTGGATCAAGAGGGTGTGCATTCTGATGTAACACGTCTGATCGATAAGTTAGATGAACATGAAGAGTTAAAAGATTCAATTATTGACGCAGAACAAGCCTTAGAGCTCGCAAACAGCCAAAGCTTGCTAGTTATGGTTGATCATTCTAAACGTTCAATCACGACGTCTGAGGAGTTATTTGATAAGCTTAGTAATCGGGTGATCATCATTGATCATCATCGTCGCGGAACCGAATTTCCGGAGAATCCAGTTTTGGTTTATATTGAGCCATATGCCTCATCAACTGGGGAGCTAATTACCGAAATGTTTGAGTATCAATCGCATGATGGGGAACCAATTCAGCCGATTGAAGCAACGGCGATTTTGGCCGGAATTGAAGTTGATACGAAGTCCTTTACGGAACGGACAGGGACGCGGACCTTTGATGCCGCTAGTTATCTCCGTTCGGTAGGAGCAAATGAGGATACGATTCGTTATCTATTAAAAGAGAACGTTGACAGTTATATGCAGCGGAATCATCTGATTGATACGGTACAATTCGTCGATACGAAATATGCCATCTGTATGGGCGAAGATGATCGTAAGTATGATCCGGTGATTGCGGCACAGGCGGCCGATTCGTTATTGAACATTTCTGGAGTGGAAGCATCCTTTGTGATCACCCGCCGGTCAGATGATGTGGTCGGAATTTCAGCGCGTAGTGTTGGAACGGAAAATGTTCAAGTTATTATGGAAAAACTAGGAGGGGGAGGTCATTTAGCGATGGCGGCAACCCAAATTGAAGATGTTAAAGTTGAAGATGCAAGAGAACAACTGATTGCGCTTTTGCAAGAAGATGAAAAAGATGAGGAGTGATTCTAATGAAGGTTATTTTTCTTGAAGATGTAAAAGGTAAGGGTAAACGTGGTGAAGTTAAAAATGTATCTGATGGATACGCACAAAACTTTTTAATTAAGAACGGGAAGGCCAAACCAGCCACTGCTTCAGCAATGAGCGAATTAAAGGGACAACAAAAAGCCGAAGAGAAACACGAAGCTGAAATTTTGGAAGATGCTAAGAAGCTTAAGGTTGTTTTGGAAAATGATCAAACAGTCGTGGAAATTAAGGCGAAGGCCGGTAAAGACGGACGTTTATTCGGATCAATTCCAAGCAAACAAATTGCCCAGGCACTTGAAAAACAATTTAAAATTAAAATCGATAAACGTAAAATTGAGTTGAATAATCCAATTCGTAGTATGGGATACACGAATGCGCCAGTTAAACTGCATCCTAGCGTAACGGCAACGATTAGGGTTCACGTATCTGAACAGTAAAGTTTAAAAATAGCTTTCATCTCAATGGTTTTAACTAGCACGGGAGAGTATGAGTATCATGGACAACGGAATTTTAGAGAATCAAACACCTCCTCAAAACATTGAGGCCGAAAAAGCGGTTTTGGGAGCTGTTTTCTTAAATGCAGATGCACTAATTGACGCGATGGAGTACGTTACGGCCGAGGATTTTTATAAACACGCCCATCAAGTTATTTTTAAAGTGATGATTGATTTAAATGATGCAGACGAAGCGATTGATGCGTTAACAGTCAATAATGCGTTGGAAGAGCATAATCAAGTCGAGGACGCCGGTGGAATCACGTACATTGCTGAACTAGCTGGTTCGGTGCCAACGGCTTCTAATGTTGGTTATTACGCAAAAATTGTTCAAGAAAAATCTTTATTAAGAAAGTTAATCAAAACAGCGACATCGATTGCAACTAAGGGATATAGCCAAGATGACGACGTTTCAGCAATTCTCGATGATGCAGAACGTGAAATTATGGACGTTGCTGAAAATCGGAATCAGACGGGCTTTAAACCCATTGCGGACGTTTTAACAACGTCAATGGAAGAAATCGATCGTCTATATCAAAATGATGATGAAATTACCGGATTACCGACTGGATTCAAGGAGCTTGATAAAATAACAACCGGGTTGCATGCGGATGAGTTAATTATTTTAGCGGCCCGACCGGCAGTTGGTAAAACGGCGTTCGCGTTAAATATTGCACAAAATGTTGGAACAAAGACTGACAAATCGGTTGCCATTTTTAGCTTGGAAATGGGTGCTGAACAACTGGTAAACCGAATGTTGTGTGCGGAGGGTAGCATTGATGCTAACCATCTAAGAACTGGTCAATTAAATGAAGAAGAGTGGCAAAACTTGGTTGTCGCAATGGGATCATTGGCAAAAGCTAACATCTATATCGACGATACGCCAGGAATTAAAATGTCGGAAATTCGGGCAAAGTGTCGAAGATTAGCTAAAGAACAAGGAAATCTTGGATTAGTTGTTGTTGATTACTTGCAACTAATTGAAGGCTCCGGTGAAAATCGACAACAAGAAGTTTCTGCTATATCACGACAATTAAAGAAATTAGCTAAAGAACTGGGAGTTCCCGTGATTGCGTTATCACAGCTTTCACGAGGAGTTGAGCAGCGACAAGATAAGCGTCCAGTAATGTCTGATATTCGTGAATCGGGTTCAATTGAACAAGATGCGGATATCGTGGCATTTCTTTATCGTGATGACTACTATGAACGAGAAGATGGCAATGAAAATGCTGACCAAGATCAAGATCCACGAGATGAAGATGATCAAAACGTTGGCCCGGTCGAGGTAATTATTGAAAAAAACCGTAGTGGGGCACGTGGGACGGTCAATTTACTTTTCATTAAGTCATACAACAAGTTTTCTTCGTTAGCTTATGTACCTGAAGCAGGGATGCGCTAGAAAGCATCAGTGAGCGGATTTAGGACTGGTCCAGACATTTTTGCCTGAACTAGTTCTTTTATTTAAATTAACTTTATGGAGGAGGATTTATGCGCGAATTAAGATTAAAATGGCTACTACTGGGATCTCTAATTGATAGTATCGCAATGAGCTCGGTATGGCCATTGACAACAATTTATATGAATCAAGAACTAGGACATTCACTCGTAATGGCGGGAGTCGTTTTGTTCCTTAATTCTGTAGCGAGTATATTAGGGGCATTCACTGCCGGAAAAATGTACGATAAATATGACAGCTACTACTTAGTTTTAGGCGGGATCGTATTTACTTGGATTTCCTTTTTTACGTTGATATTCTTTAATGGTTGGCCAATCTATCCGATCTTATTGGTATTAATTGGATTGGGAACCGGATGGTTAGCGGCCCTTACAAATGCGATGGGAACTTCGATTAAGAGTCGCGATGGTCGCTATGTCTTTAACATGCTATATTTCGTTCAAAATTTAGGTGTAATGATTGGAACGGCGCTCGTCGGGATACTTTTCAAGCATAGTGTGGCACCGCTGTTTACAATCGCCTCAGTGATGTTTATTGTGTTTTTTATTGTCGCATTGTTCACATATCGGATTCCACAGGAAAGTCCATCGGAACATGCAACAAATATGAACGAATCGGAAAAGACCAAGATTCCAAAGATCAACCTAACAATTATTATGTCGTTTTTCATCAGTTTGCTGATTATGTGGGTATTTTATCAACAATGGAGTAGTACGGTCTCAATTTACATGCTAAAACTCCATATTCCACTTAAATCATACAGTTTCTTGTGGACGGTAAACGGCTTCTTTATCCTTGTAGTTCAAGGATTATTAAGTTCTCGAGGGGGTAAGCTACTCAAAGATCCGTTCCATCAAGTGTATCTCGGAATTTTCTTCTTTTTGGCTTCGTTTGGCTTACTTGCGGTTGCGCACCAATATTACCATTTTGTAATCGCCATGGTGGTGTTAACAATTGGAGAAGCAATTGCATTTCCATCAATTCCAGCAATTGTTAATAGTCTTTCTCCGTATGATCAAAAGGGAAAATATCAGGGATTAACTAGCGCATTTCCATCAGCCGGCCGTGCCTTAGGACCACTGATTGGGAGTATGATTATCGAATCAACGTCATTTGTTTTTCTATATAGCCTAGGATTGTTTGTAATTTTATTTGTTTTAATTGTGATTGCAATTATCATCGAATCAAGCAAGAAAAAGGCAACAATGTACGAGTAGTTAATTTCTAAAAGACACTAAATAAAAATATTAATAACCTAAGTAAAACCAGTATTTTCTTGTAGAATACTGGTTTTACTTTTATTGAGGTGCAATAATGATATAGATATATTTAAAAAAGGAGAAGGTTTATTCAAACCGATATGTATAGATGTCATTCTTAATACCAATTAAATCAGCAATAATAACATTTCCAATTCTTGCAATTTTTATATTATTACCATTCTTAGTAATTCAATATCATCGGTATGGTAGCATCGTCGCTTGGAGAGCGGTCGTAGTGTACACGTTTATTTTTTACATGTTGAGTGCATACTTTTTAATTATTTTACCGTTACCGTCAATTCAAGCCGTAGCAAAGTTAACCACGCAACGTTATAATTTAGTTCCATTCATGGCGCTAAGGGAGTTTATTGCAACAACGGTGTTTAATCCAATCCATCCGGGAACTTGGCTACCAGCGTTAAAACAGCCTGGATTCATTCAACCATTCTTTAATATCGTATTAACAATACCGTTTGGAGTATATCTACGTTATTATTTCAAACAACCAATCGTTAAAATCGTGTTTTATGGCTTCTGTTTAAGCCTATTTTTTGAATTAACTCAATTGTCAGGACTGTACGGGATTTATCCACGCCCTTATCGTCTATTTGACGTCGATGATTTGATCTTGAATACATTTGGAGCTTTGGTGGGTGGTGTAATTGCCCCATTTTTGGTCAAGGCATTTCCTTCACGGGACCAAATGGATAAAAAGAGCTACGATCGGGGTCAAAAGGTTTCATTACTACGTCGAATAATTGCTTTCATTGCTGACTACGTAATTGTTGGAACGTTAGTTGAGATAGGGATGAGTCTGGTTGGTCTCGCAAGTTTAGCTGATAATCCGTATTTATCATATTTTATTAGCACGTTAATCATTTTCATTTTAATTCCAGTATTCACTCACGGACAGACAATCGGTAAAAAGTTAGTAAAAATTCGGATCGTAAAGCGTTCCGGCACACCAGCTAAAACGGGACAGTTAATTTTAAGGCAGTTTTTACTTTTTGAAATTGCGATCCCAACGCTTTGGGGATTCAACTACATGTTTGTTCAAGTTTTTAGTAAAATGCATCAGTCGCAAGCAAATATGATTTTGCTGGGCGTTTTAAGTGTTGCGGCACTATTTGTTGTATTGAATTTCCTTTGGGGAATGATATTTAAAAATGGATATTTCTTTTATGATGTATGGGCAAAAACTACACAAATAAGTGATGTTAAAAAACCTAGAAAATAATGGCGGTGGCTTTTTATGGGAATATTGAGATTGCCGGAATGGCGAACGAATTTATACGTTCTCTGGTTCGGTTCATTTATGACAGAACTTGGAAATTCAATGACGTTGCCATTTTTAGCACTGTATATTGCAACGTTGGGGAATTTTAGCGCAAGTAATCTTAATTTATTAAGCGGAATCGCTTTTGCAATTAGTTATTTTGCAAAAACCTTGGTTTCCCCGTTGTGGGGCCGTCTGGCGGATTTAAAAGGTCGAAAATTGATGTGCTTGAGAGCCGCCGGAGTAATGACTTTAACAATTTTAGCTAACGGATTTGCTCCAAACGTCTGGTGGATCATCTTCTTTCGGATGGTCCAAGGAAGTTTCTCGGGATATATTAATAACGCCCAAGCCCTGATTGCTGATTCAGCCCCTGAACACCGAAAAGGCAGTGCATTGGGGACCCTGACCACCGGAAGCGTCACGGGTGGACTACTCGGACCACTTGTTGGTGGAATTACCGCTGATATTTTTGGTTATCGAATGACTTTTATTCTAGCCGGAATGGGAATGGGGATTGTGTTTTTAACAACTCTGTTTTTTGTTCGTGAACATTTTGAAGTTAAAGAAGCAAAAGACCTCCAGAAAGATGGTGCGGGATCTTTTAAGATTGGATGGCTGGGAATTATCCCCGCAATTTATATTGTTGCTTTAACGGTTCAAGCGGCATCGACCACGATTCAACCGATTGTAAGTTTATTTGTTAAAGATTTGGCACCAAATGCACAAAATATCGCATTGCAAAGTGGATTTGTTACCGCTGCCCCGGGCCTTTCAACCATGTTTGTTGCCCCACTATTTGGAAAATGGATTGATAAAATCGGCGCAAAAAAAATATTAGTATGGGGAATTGTTGGAGCCGCGATTACGATCGTTCCGATGCTCTTTACGCAAACCGTTCTGCAGCTATTTATTTTTCGGTTTATTTTCGGAATTACCGATGCGGCAATTATTCCAGCTTATCAAACACTTATGGCACAGAGCGTTCCCAAGGCAGCATTTGGGCGAGTGTTCAGCTATAGCCAGTCGTTTCAAGCTTTTGGAAATGTTGTCGGACCACTAACGGGATCAATGTTCGCTAATTTATATGGGTATCATAGCGTCTTTTTAATAACCTTAGTGATGGAAGTAATCTGTCTCCTGTACAGTGGGATTGTTCGAAAACGAAGCGCTTAGAGGATTGTTCGTTGTCCATATTCCTTTACAAAAATAAGTCAAAAGAACTATTATTACTCTAAACAGAGTGTGATAATAATTGAGATTTATGGGGAGATGTTGGAATGACGGAGATTCTTTTGGAGTTATTGATAGTACTGGTTGGTATGGTAACCGTTACGCTGGGAGTCTGGGGTTTTTGGCATAAAAATTCCATAACATACCGACGGATTGAAGCTAAGACTAACTTTATGAAAACGGGTAGTAGCATTCTGACCTCGGAACGAATTAATATTGCAATTGTAGTAGTGGGAGCAATCATCATTTTATGGGGTGTTATGCTATTAATCGGGTAATAAAAAATCAACTAAAAATGGAATTCTAACAGGCGATGCTTTTGTTAGAATTCCATTTTTAATTAGCATAACATTAAATTTAATTTTCTACTTTTGAAGCTGACTTTTCCATTACCGGACGAAGAAAATGAACGGTGAGACCTAAAACAAGTCCGATAACTGCAGGAACAATCCAATCCATTCCTAGATTGGCGAAAGGAAGGTAGTTCTGGAATGTTGCAACAGTTTTACCTAGAGCGCTTTGACTTACAACTGGAGGGAAAGATACCATCATGTCAAAGAAAGCAGGAACTAGAGTAAAAGCAACAACAAAGCCGTATACAACTGAATCTCGTTTAAAAAGTGGCGAGAAGATTGACAGCAAAATTAAAGTGATTGTAAATGGATATAAAAACATAAGGACTGGAGTAGACCAAGTGATTAGAGTGTCCAAACCAAAGTTAGCAGTTAAAAATGATGCAACGCACATGAATCCAAGCCAAGCATGATAACTGACCTTACTAAAATGTTTATGAAAATCTTGTGCAAATGCGGCAACCAGCCCAATTGCTGTTGTGAGACAGGTAACGGTTAAAAGAGTTGCTAAAAGGGCGTGGCCAACGTTGCCAAGGTAATAGGTAACTAGTTGGTTAAACGCAACGCCACCGTCAGCGGAAATCTTGAAGTGACCTAGAGTAGTAGCGCCTAACCAGATTAATACGGCATAGATTACCCCGATCATTGTGGTAGCGATTACGCCGGCTTTGGCGGTAACGCTAGCATTACTTTTAGGTGTGGTTTTTCCTAATTGCCGGACGGCAGTCACGATGGTAACACCAAACGCTAAACCGGCAAGGGCATCCATGGTATTGTAGCCTTGCAGAAAACCGTTAAAGAAACCGGCACTTTGGTATTCAGAGGTGGCGGTTTGTTGGCCGGCTTTTGCCATGGGTGAGACGAAGGCCAACAAAAATACAGAAAATAATAGCAATAAGAATAATGGATTTAAAACTTTACCAACGCTGGCCATGATATTGGATTCACGATAAGAAAGCAGGAACGCAGCACCAAAAAACAATGCTGAAAATGCTAGTAATCCCCATTGCGCCCAGTCGGTGGGAAGCAATGGTTGTATGCCAACTGAGAATGGAACTGAAGCCGTACGTGGAGTTCCGAATAATGGACCGATTGTAGCATGAATTAAAACCATAAAAACAAGTGCAAAAGTTGGCCCAAGGGGTTTACCAATATCATATACACCTTCTGAACGCGTTACGCTGACTGCTAAAACGGATAATAACGGTAATACGACGGCCGTAACTAGGAAGCCAAGTGCAGCAGTTGTCCAATGGCCTCCAGCCAGTTGACCAAGATGAATAGGAAAAATTAAATTACCGGCTCCGAAAAATAGTCCAAATAACAGCGAACTTACCACCAAATAATCTTTAAGAGATAAAGGTTTTGAATTGAGATCATGTAGTTCTTCCATAAAAAATCCTCCAATGGTTAAATTTATTTTTATTAAAATTAGATTTAAAAATCATCGTCCTTTGAATTTGAATCGGACCAATCTGAGAGTCCAAAACCTCACCTCCTTAAAAATTATGTAAATAAAAAACACCCTTAAATCAAATCGAACTTGATTTAAGGGTGCTTTGCACGGTACCACCTTAATGTTGTTAATTTATCACTAAATAAACCTTTTCACGTACGGCTAAAAAGCGATACGCTAACACTGTAATGGGTGTGCCCAATGTACGTTACTTAATTTCGGTACATCGCTCAAAAGGGATTTTCGTTAAATCATTACCTGCTTCCTCTCACCAAACGAAGCTCGCTTTCTGGAATTGGAAATAACTACTTAACTTTCTCAACGCGTTTCTAATTTGTTTATCATAATAGGCATGATTAAATTAGATGTCAAGGGTAAATTTTTGATTTTTTAGTGGCACGTGAAAATTGTCGGATTGGTATTGATAATTTTTGTCACAGAAAAAATAAAGATAGCAGTAACGTAATCATGGCAGGAAGGCCCTGAAATATAAATATCTTTTTAGAAACAGTAATCGCTCCGTAGGCGGCCAATATTACAATACAGGTTAAAAAGTAGGCAACCATTACCTTCATAATTACTCCGGTGGGAATGAAAATTGCTAAAAAGAGTGCCAAAGCGACAAAACCGTTATACATACCTTGATTAGCGAGGGCGGTTCTTAGCACAGGACGTTTAACTTCATCGACTGAAATATCAAAGCTTTTAGCGAGTAATGCGTCCGATCCAAGCATTTCTAGTCCCATAATGGCAAAATGTTCAAGCGCAATAATAAAAACTAATGAAGCGGTAAAAATATACAAAATTCTCAACTCCTTATTCGATTATTATAACGTATTTCGGAGTAAGAAAAGAGACAAGAACCGCCATTCTGAAGTTCATAATTGTTGATTAAGCAAAAAATGAACTTCAAATGAAGTAGAAAAATAAGTTTCACGTGAAACAGGTCAGATTCTGAAAATGGGAATTTATTGAAATAAGTTCGTGATATAATTGGGAAAAATCCTGTTCTACTGGAGTTGATTACAATGGCAATTGAGGTAGTTATCGGAAATCAAAAATGGAATCGGGCTGCTGCGTTGGCAATCCGTCAATCAGTTTTTGTAACAGAGCGAAAAATAGCTCGAGAAGATGAATTTGATCAAAAAGACACAGATGAGACCATCTATGCGGTAGCATATGAAGATAAGTTTCATCCAGTTGCTACTGCGCGGTATGAAAAAATTAAGCAGACAGTTCGACCAGGTCGAATTGCAACCATGAAGGTGGCTCGACGAAAAGGCTACGGGGCGATCGTCTTGCGTGCGATTGAAGATTATGGGATGGCGCAAGGAGCAACCAAGTCGCTCATCCATGGTGAAATTGATGCAATTCCATTTTATGAGCGACAGGGATATAAGGTAGTATCCGAAGTATTCTTTGAAGATGACGTCCCAGCGAAGGTTTTGGAAAAGCAGTTATCATAAAGATAAAATCTTAAGACAGTCTACTTTAAGTTGAGCGAAGCATTGTGTACATTGAAATTTCTCAGTAAAATTAGATGTGTAAATATGAAATGAGGAATTGAAATGTTAACTATTATAGGGGTATTTTTGATTGTCTGGATCGGCACACTTGTCCGAACGGTTTTTGGATTTGGCGAGGCGTTAATATCAATGCCACTATTAGCTTTAATAAGCTTTGATTTAAAGACGAGTACAGCCTTAATCGGTGCGGTAGGATTATTGGTGGCCCTACCAGCGACAATCCGCGAGTGGCGACATATTGATTTTAGGGCGGTTCGTCGGCTGGTAACGGGGTCACTAATTGGTGTCCCGCTTGGAATTGTCTTAGTAAAGACGGTTCCATCAATCCTGGTGCTACGAGGGCTTGGAACCTTTTTAATTATCTATGGCACATACAGTTTGTGGTACAGCTTTTCAGGACGAATCAGTCAACCACACCTGTCGAACAATGGGTTTGATTATCTTGCAGGAATAATTTCTGGTGCATTGGGCAGCGCATATAACAGTCATGGTGTTCCGGTTGCGGTTTATGGGACACTCAAGAGGTGGTCGGCAAAACAATTACGAGCAATTTTACAGGCCCATTTTTTATGCGTGGGGATTTTGGTAGTGATTAGCCACATTTCAGCCGGATTTTGGTCAATTAATGCCATCGAATTGTTGGTACTTGTTATTCCGGGACTTTTTATAGTGGTTCCGTTTGGAAATTGGTTAGTGCGACGAGTCGACGCAGCGCGGGCAATTAAAATTATTTATGGAGCATTGATTATTTTTGGAGTGCTACTATGGATCAGGTAAAATTGTTTAAATAAAATAATAAAAATAATTTGATAAATTATGACAAATGGATTGATTTTGCGTGTATATTATTATCGCTATGTTACAAATTAACAATATTCTTGAAAAAAAGCGCAACCATTGTTATCATGAGGCTAGTTTATTAAGGAAGGGATGTTGATGGGATTGAAGATTACAAACTAATTTTTTGGGAATTTGGAAATGACGATTTCTTAATTTTCGGGAGTAGTTTGTAGTTTTTGAACCAGTTCAATGTGCTTGCCGTAAAATAAATTCTTATTGGTATTATGCACTTTTGTACTGCGCTAGGAACTGCACACCTAGTGCTTTTTTTATTGCTTAAAAGCTACTCCTCGAGAGACGGAGGACAAATAAATGGGAATAATACGTCTAAAAAATATAAGCTTTAATTATGATAATCAAGTAAAACCAATTTTTAAGAATGTAAATCTAGAAATTGACGGATCGTGGAAACTGGGTCTGATTGGTCGAAATGGTCGAGGAAAAACCACGTTAATGCGAATTTTGCAGGGGCAAGTAGAATATCAGGGTAGTGTTGAAACCAATTTAAAACTGAATTACTTTCCAGCAAAGATTGAAAATGAAAATGAAACTTTAGAAAAGACTCTAATGAACGTGACGAATCGGGATTATTCCAACTTTTGGGAGGTCGAGCGTGAGATGGAACAAATCGGCCTAGACGAGGAATTACTGAATCGAAAATATAATTCATTGAGTCCCGGACAAAAAACTAAGGCACTATTAGCGGCAATGTTTGCCGACCAGGACTCATTTCAATTGATTGATGAGCCGACAAACCATCTGGATGATGAGGGACGCGAAAAGCTTGCTACCTATTTGAAACAAAAAAGAGGTTTTATCGTAATTAGCCACGATCGACATTTTTTAAACCAAGTAATTGATCATGTTATTTCAATTGATCGAGCGCAGATTAGTAGCTTTCAAGGAAATTATGAAACTTGGGCAACCGAAAGAAAAAACGCCGATCAACGTGAATTAAATCAGAAAGAAAATTTAAAGAAAGATATTAAAAAGCTTGAGAGGGCGGCGCGACAAAAACAAGAGTGGTCTAAAGCAACCGAAAAAGAAAAAATTGGAGCCGCCGATAAGGGATTTGTTGGTCATAAGGCCGCTAAAGTGATGAGTAAAGCATTGAACATTCGTGACCGTGCGGAACAAAAAGTTGAAAGTAAAAGGAAGCTACTTCAGAATATTGAAGTTCAGGATGAACTTAAATTGAATTACGAACCATACACCGGACCACAGGGAAATGCGTTAATCGAAGTCAAAGAGGTCATTTTACAAAGAGGTTCTAACATACTAAATTCACCAATTAGTTTAACTGTAAAAAAAGGCGATCGGGTGATATTGAAGGGCGAAAACGGAGCTGGTAAATCGACGCTGATTTCTGCAATATTGGGAAATCGGGCGGTTATTAAATCTGGCAACGTTAAATTGCGGCAAAATATTTCAGTATCATATCTACCGCAGAATTTTGATCAAATTCACGGAACAATTGCTGAATTTGCTGCCGAAAAAAATATCGAAGTTCAAGATTTACTTGCCATGTTAAGGAAACTTGGTTTTGAGCGAGATTTATTTGATAAGCGAATTGAACAAATGAGTATGGGACAAAAACGTAAAATTGCGTTAGCGCGCTCTCTTTGTGAGCACGCAAATATTTATATTTGGGATGAACCGCTCAACTATCTGGATGTAATCACACGTGAACAGGTCCAAGATGTCATTTTAAAAGTAAAACCAACGCTACTAATGATTGACCACGATCGCGAATTTGTTGAAAAAGTCGGAACTAAAATAATTAATTTTGAAAAGTAAGGTTTAATAATTGACACTCTGTCACTTTATGGTATTCTTACCATATTGACATGGTGTCATTTTTTATTGGGGGAAATAAAATGGTTTGGGAAAGAATTGCAAGACTTAAATCGGAAAAACAGAATGCAATTGAATGGGCGCTTTTGAAAGAGTTCACGCTTCATCCAGTTGCAGAAGCGCAGGTCGCTAGAATCGTTAAGGTTGCTGGTATTTCACGAGGCGCTTTTTATAATTATTTTAAGGATTTGCCAGATGCATACAGGTATATATACAAAATTGCGATTAGAAATATCCATCAAAATCTACATACAAAAGATTTGGCGAATGCGACGGACTTTGTTCAGCAGACACGTGAATTTGTTAAAGGGGCAGAAAATAGTGACTATTATCAGCTAATGCAAATGCACTATTTGCATAATGAGTCCTATGTTTCACGGCTAGTTTTACCGATTGAAGCAAATTCTGAACTTCAGTGGGCGAGGATTACTTTGGTGCATGACACTCTGCGAGGAGCGCTAGTACAACCGGAAACGGCGGAAAAAAGATTTCAACAGCTTGCATGGGCGTTGAAACAATTGGAGGGATAGGTATGTTTTTAGCTTTAAAGGAAATTAAGCGAGAGAAACTAAGGTATAGCTTAATCATTGGAATGATTGTCTTAATTAGTTATCTTATTTTCATTTTAACTAGTTTAGCGCTTGGACTTGCTCGACAAAATACGGACGCGATTAATTCTTGGAATGTCAATACGGTCGTTTTGAATCAAGACGCAAACGTCAACTTGAGTCAGTCGTTGATTACCGATAAACAAGTTAAAGACCAAGGTTTAACCGGCAAGGATGCTTTGATCGGACAAATTTCAGTAGTTGCTAAAGAAGGTCAGCACGACAAGATATCTTCAACATTTCTAGGAATTGACAACAATCAATTCATTGCTAAAAATCTAAAATTGACTAGTGGACATAAAATGAAAAAAAGTCATGAAGTGGTTGTCGATGACAAATTTGAGCAATCCGGGTATAAATTAAATGACAAAATTAAATTGAATAATGACGACGTTGCTTATAAAATTGTTGGTTTTACACATAATGCAAAACTTAATATCGCACCGGTAATCTATGGAAGTTTATCCGATTGGAGAACATTAAAACACGCATTACCACAAACCGAAGCAAGCGCGATTGTTTCAAAAACTAAAAAGTTGGATGTTAGTACACCACTGAAGGCTTATACAACCAATGCTTTTATTGAAAAACTACCAGGTTATTCCGCTCAAAATATGACTTTCTCGTTAATGATTGGATTTTTAATGGTAATTTCTTTAATCGTAATTGCGATCTTCCTTTATATTTTAACTATTCAAAAATTACCTAATTATGCTGTTTTGAGAGCCCAAGGGATTCCTAGTCGCGTACTAGTTTGGAGTACGATTGCGCAGTCTTTAATCTTGGTACTTGGTGGAGTAATTATTGGTGCCATTTTAACGACAATTACTGCGTTCACTATGCCAGCGGCGGTACCAATGGCTTTCGATATTCCAGCATTAGCAGCTGTAGGAGCAGGTCTAATGGTCACGGCGTTGCTTGGGGGACTATTACCAATTCGAAGCGTTATAAAAGTGGATCCAGTGAGTGTGATTGGAGGGTAAATGATGACAACTGCGATTGAAATGAGCGACATAAACCAAATTTATGGGAAAGGTATCGCTGAAGTTCATGTTTTGCATGATGTGAACTTCAAAGCTGAACCGGGAACTTTAAGTTTAATTATTGGCCCAAGTGGTTCAGGAAAGAGTACGTTTCTAACCATTGCTGGAGGGTTGCGAACCCCCACAAGTGGATCAGTTAAGGTTAATAATCAAAATTATCATGATAGTTCGCGTAAAGAACTTGAAAAATTAAGACTGAATGATATTGGATTTGTTTTACAGAATTACCATTTATTACCGTTTTTAACGGTCAGGGATCAGTTTAAGTTGGTTGATAAAGTTAAAAAAAATAATAATTTATCAACTGAGGAATTGAATACCTTACTGAAACAGCTGGGAATTGATGACTTAATTAATAAGTATCCAACGGAATTATCGGGAGGCCAGCAGCAGCGAGTCGCAATTGCTCGAGCGCTATACCCTGATCCGTCAATTATCTTAGCGGATGAACCAACGGCGGCGTTAGATAGTGCGCGTGTAGAGGAAGTTGGGAAACTTTTTTCTGATTTGGCTCATGAGCGAAATAAAGCAGTGGTAATTGTTACCCACGATTTAAGACTACGAGCATTTGCAGATCAAATGTTTGAAATTAATGATGGGATTTTAACTAAAGCAGCAATTGATTTATAACAAAAAATGAACTTCAGAACCTAAATGCGGGTTTAGAGATGGCCCCAATTGGTTAACAAAATTAGAAAAGAGTCGTGATAAATCAAANGATATTCGATCGGTGATAAGCCGCCTAGTTTCATTTGTATTCGGTCTGTATTGTAATATTTAATCCATTTTTCAATAGTCTGTATCAATTCCTCAACGGAATTGAATTGTTTTAAATCCCCGATTTCAACTTTTAATTTATTGAAAAAACTTTCAATACACGCATTATCTAAACATCGTGCTCGATGAGACATGCTTTGCGCAATTC
>NZ_JQBX01000006.1 GCF_001437075.1 Pediococcus stilesii | reverse complement strand
TCACACCAATTGACGGACAGCCAAACAAATTAGTCTTTTTGATCTTCTTTGTCTTGCTTTTCTTCTGAAGGTTCTTCAACATTTGAAGTATCTTCAGCTGTTGTTGTTGATTCGGTTGTTTCCGCTACGGGTTTTTGATCAACTCGCATAATTGCCATACGATCAAAAACCAAGTAGACACCGTCACAATCCAACGTAACCGTCTTATCCTCGTCATTGATTGAATCAATCACTCCGTGAAGGCGGCCAATTGTGACAACATTATCACCAACATTGAGTTGATTCATCATTTCTTGACGTTTTTGTTGTTGTTTACGTTGTGGTCTAATCATCATAAAGTACATTAATCCGAAAATTAAGATAAAAAATACAATTGTACTCATTCCAAAACCACCATTTGCAGCTGCTACTAACATTTTTTCACCTCGCTATTATTCCATAACAATACTGTACCAAAAATATTCACCGTAAACCAGTACTCTTAGAAATTCTTGCTATTTTCTTTCCCGTATCCATACTCTTCAAAGAAATTTTGTCGAAACTCTAATAGATTATCATCCATAATTGCTTGGCGAACATCCTTCATTAAATGAACCAAAAAGTAGACATTATGAATGCTAGTTAAGCGCAGTCCAAATGTTTCATCTGTTTTTATCAAGTGTCGTACGTAAGCCCTTGTATAGTTTCGACACGTATAACAGTTACAATTATCATCGATTGGCGTAAAGTCTCTTGCATATTTGGCATTTTTTACAACCAATCGTCCATGACTCGTCATACAAGTTCCGTTACGAGCAATACGTGTTGGTAAAACGCAATCAAACATATCTACTCCTCGGATCACCCCGTCAATTAATGAGTCTGGCGAGCCCACTCCCATTAAGTACCTAGGTTTGTTTTCCGGAATTAAAGGTGTTGTAAAATCGAGAACTCGATTCATTTCATCTTTAGATTCCCCAACTGAAAGTCCACCAATTGAATAACCTGGGAAATCCATGCTAACTAAATCTTTTGCGCTTTGCCTTCTTAAGTCTTCAAATCCCGCACCCTGAATAATACCAAAAAGTCCTTGTGTTTCCGGATTACGGTGCGCCTTTAGACCCCGTTCAGCCCACCTACTCGTTCTTTCAACTGAATGTTTAACATAATCATAACTTTCAAAATATGGTGGACACTCATCAAAACTCATCATGATATCTGGACCCAAATCATTTTCAATTTGGATTGCTTTTTCAGGTGATAAGAACATTTTAGCGCCATTAAGTTCGTTTCTAAAGTGAACTCCTTCTTCAGTAATATCCCTTAACTTCGCTAAAGAAAATACCTGAAACCCGCCTGAATCAGTTAAAATTCCCTTTTTCCAGTTCATAAACTGGTGTAATCCACCGGCTTCTTTTACAATTTCTTCGCCCGGTCTTACCCATAAATGGTACGTATTTGAAAGGATGATATCCGCACCTAGGTCTTCTAACTCTTCTGGAGACATTGCCTTAACCGTCGCCTGGGTCCCCACTGGCATAAAAATTGGGGTTGGAAAGGTTCCGTGAGGGGTTATAATTTCTCCCAAACGTGCTCCCGTGTGTTTGTCTTTTTTAATTAATCGATATTTAATTGCTGGTTCCAAATGTATTCTCCGTTCAGTTATTTAATAAACATCGCGTCTCCAAAACTAAAGAAGCGATATTTTTCTTTAATTGCGTGTTCGTAAGCATTTAAAATCGTTTCGCGGCCTGTAAAAGCAGCAACGAGCATTACTAACGTTGATTTAGGTAAGTGGAAATTAGTGATGAAGGCATCAACCACCTTCCATTCATAGCCCGGTTTAATAAAAATATCTGTCCAACCACTATCCGCCTTAATTTCGCCGTTAAACTTTGTACCGATGGTTTCAAGGGTTCGAATTGAGGTTGTCCCGGTGGCAATAATTCTCCCACCGTTGTTTCTAACCTCGTTTAATGTTTTAGCAGACTCTTCTGATAACCGATAAAATTCGCTATGCATTTTATGATCTTCAATATTATCCTCATCCACTGGACGGAAAGTACCCAATCCCACGTGCAACGTTAAATACACTAGTTTAATTCCCTTTTTTTCAACCTTTTCCAGCAACTCCTTGGTCCAATGTAAGCCAGCGGTAGGTGCAGCGGCTGATCCAGGTTCTTTTGAGTAAACTGTTTGATAACGTTCAGGGTCGTCCAACTTTTCCTTAATGTATGGAGGAAGTGGCATTTCACCAAGCTTTTCTAATACTTCCATAAAGATTCCATCGTAATCAAAAACAATCTCTCGTCCACCATGATCAAGTTCCTTAGTCACGGTAGCCGTTAGGGCACCATCTCCAAAAACAATCTTGGTGCCCGTTTTAGCGCGCTTAGCCGGTTTAACAAGTGTTTCCCAACGATCACCTTCGATATTATGTAACAACAATACCTCAAAGTGTCCACCAGTTTGGTCCTTGATCCCATAAATCCGAGCAGGCATTACCCGTGAATCGTTCATAACAACTGCATCACCAGGATTAAGTTGATCAATAATGTCATAAAAATGTTTGTCTTCCATTTTCCCGGTTTGATGATCCAAAACTAATAAGCGGGATTCATCCCGCTCTTTAATTGGGGTTTGAGCGATTAATTCATGCGGTAAATCGTAGTTAAAATCTTCGGTAGTTAATGTCATTGTGTTTCCTCACTTGTTTATATATTGTATTCCCAGGTGCTCATATGCTCGTTCTGTTACCATTCTACCTCTGGGAGTTCTTTTTAAGAAACCAATTTGTAATAAATATGGTTCATACATTTCCGAAATTGTATCTGGCTCTTCACCAATATTTGCGGCAATCGTCGATAGTCCGACTGGGCCACCACCATATAATTCAATCATCGTCCTCAAAACTTTTTGATCGGTTTGATCTAGTCCCTGATCATCCACTCGTAAAAGTTTTAATGATTTTTCGACAATTTTTTGATCAATTTTTGCATCATTTTCAACTTCTGCAAAGTCTCTAATCCTCTTTAATAATCGATTGGCAATTCTGGGTGTTCCCCTTGAACGGCTAGCAATTTCATGCGCACCCTCATTATCAATATGCGACTCAAAAATAGCTGCCGATCTGCAAACGATGTTAGATAAATCCGTGGTTGTGTAATAATTCATATGTTCCACTATGCCAAATCGATCTCTTAGAGGGGCTGATAAAAGCCCAGCCCTTGTTGTTGCTCCAATTAACGTAAAGGGTGGCAACGGAAAATGAATTGGATGCGCCGTTGGTCCTTGTCCAACTACAATATCGACAAAAAAGTCTTCCATTGCAGAGTACAACATTTCTTCTACAATTTTAGGTAAGCGATGGATTTCATCAATAAACAGAATGTCTCCTGGCTGTAATTCGTTTAATAAAGCAACTAAATCTCCCGGTTTTTCAATTGCGGGACCGCTAGTGGTCCGAATTTGAACTGCCATCTCATTTGAAATAACCATTGCTAAAGTGGTCTTACCTAGCCCGGGTGGCCCATATAGTAAGACGTGATCCAATGCTTCTTCTCTTCTTTTAGCCGCTTCAATATAAACGGCAAGCTCATGTTTAATCTGGTCTTGACCAATATATTGATTTAAGGTTTGAGGGCGCAAGGACTGTTCATTAGCTTGCTCATCTGAATCTTGAACTTTAGAAGAGGTAATACGTTCATCATCCATCCTTGTTTTCTATCCTTTCATCAATAATTTTAATCCCGCGCTAATATATTGATCGGTGGTTTTGCTAGCACCCTGTTCGAGCGCTTTGGTTAACTTTTTAACCTCACGTTCAGAATATCCCAGCGCAATCAGCGCTTCTAAAGCCTCGTCCAATGCACTATTTGAACTACCAGAAACTTGAAAAAGGGTTCCTTCTTCATCATTAGTTGCCACTTTACCCTTCAAATCTAAAATAATTTGTTGGGCTGCTTTAGGACCGATCTTAGGAAATTTCTTCAAATAATTAACGTCATTATTATTGATAGCGTTAATTAATCCGGTATGATCATCATTTGCTAAAATTGCCAATCCGCTTTTAGGACCGATTCCTTTAACCTTTAGAAGATTTAAAAATAATTCCTTATCCTCTTTTTTTTTGAAGCCATACAAGGTTAGATCGGTCTCTGAAACGGCTTGATAAACAAAAACTTTTTGTGATTCATTAATTTTGAAACTGTATGGATTAGCCACATTTACTAAAAATCCAACCCCATTTAAATCAACGACGATATAAGAAGGCGTAATATCGACGACTGTTCCATTCAAATATTCATACATTTAACGGACCTCTCTTTTCAAACGTTTGTTCGTATCTAATTTGATTGTATCACACATCTTCGTCCATCAAATGTGTTTGATGCGGATCTTGAATTCTCTTAAACATTTTTTGCATATCCGTTGTTGAAAAATGAACTAGCACAGGTCGACCATGAGGACAATTAAATGGATTTTGCGCTTTCGCTAAATCAGTTAAGAGCTGTTTTGCCTCACGCTCATCTAAATGATGATTTGCTTTAATCGCACGTTTACAACTCATCATAATTGCATTTGCCTCTCTAAACTTGGCCACGGTCATTGAATTATCATTTAAAACGTAATCAATCATTTCTTTAACCGTATCTTCTTCTTGACCCTTTTTGAACCACGTTGGATGATGACGAACAATAAAAGTATTTTTACCAAATTCTTCTAAATATAAACCACATGATTCTAACACTGCACTTTGTTCTTTAATTTTTAACGCATCCGTTGTTGAATAGTCCAAATAAATTGGTACAAGTAAGTCCTGTTGATCATCGCTTACCTCACCAATTTGAACGCGATAATATTCATAGTTAATTCGTTCTTGAGCTGCATGTTGATCAACAATGTATAATCCATCTTCTGCTTCCGCGAAAAGATAGGTTCCATGCATTTGGCCAATGAACGTTAACGTTGGAAAACGAACTGCATCATTTCCATTTTTTTCTGCTTCCGTACTCGTGACTTCTACGTTTTCAGCTTGTTTCGCATACTTAGCCTTAAATTCAGCAACCCTATCAGAATTCAAATCTTCTCGGCTACTAATTACAATTGGCGTAGGTTCGCTGGTTTGAATTGATCCATCAGCTTCTAGGATTTCATTTCTATCTTGGTTTTGTCCCTCATCGTTTTCTCGTATTTGTCCAAATGAACCTGAAATTGCCAAACGTGCCATGTCTAATTGCTCGCTAGTTCTAGAATCGATTTTTTTATGATTCAGATTATCAACCGCATCCGGAATCAGATTTTTATCAGCAAGTTCATCAAAGATTGTTTTTGAAATTAACTCTAATAATTCATTTTCTTCACTAATTCGGACTTCTTGTTTTGTTGGATGAACGTTAACATCAACTAGCACCGGATCGGTTTGGACGTTTAGCACCGCAACCGGATACCGTCCTACCATCAGTTTTGACCCATAACCTTCAATAATTGCTTTACTAATTTGGAAGTTTTTAATATACCGACCATTAACTAAAATTGTAATATAACTACGATTAGCACGAGTAAACTCCGGTAAGCTAACGTATCCATTGATTTTAAAATCAACATTTTCTCCGACAATCTTAACCATTTTCTGGGCATTACGAGCACCATAAATATTAGCCAGAACCTGCTGGATATTTCCATGGCCAGAAGTTCGCATCAGTTCACGACCATCATTTTGCAGAGAAAAAGCAATTTCAGGATAACTAAGCGCAATTCGATTCACAATGTCAGTAATTTTTGATAGTTCAGTTTGTAATGATTTTAAATATTTCAATCGGGCAGGCGTGTTGTAAAAAAGGTCGTTAACCGTAATATCGGTTCCGCGACGACTTTGTGCTTCACCAACAGCTTGCAGTTGTCCACCGTGGTAGTGAACACTTTTTCCAGGACCATTTCCATTGGCGGTAACCATTTTTACGTCAGCAATTGAGGCAATACTAGGTAGTGCCTCACCTCTAAATCCTAAAGTTCCAACTTTAAATAAGTCCGTTCTGGATGATATTTTACTTGTTGCGTGACGCTTAAAGGCTAATTCTACTTGTTGACCGTCAATCCCACTTCCATTATCAATAATCCGAATCGATTTTAAACCCGATTCCTGCAATAAAATATCAATTCTGTTCCCACCAGCATCGATTGCATTTTCTACTAGTTCTTTAACAACGGATGCCGGACGTTCCACAACTTCTCCAGCTGCAATCTGATCTGCTAATATTTCGCTTAATTCATGTATTTCTGCCAAGTTTTCCACCTCACTTGCGAAGTTTCTTTTGCCACTTATAAAGTTGATTCATAACTTCCATCGGTGTCATATCCATTAGATTTAATTGTGCTAGTTGACTCGCAACCTGTTCCTTTAAAGATGGTTCTTTTTCTGACTCAAATAATGCCATCTGTTCTTCAACACGTGGTTTAGCCACTTCTTCTAATTCTTCTGGGTCTTCATTTAAATCACTATTTTTATCTTGAGTGCTGGGTAAGGCGTCCGTAGAATTATCGTTCTTTTCGACTTCTTGGTCATCTTTTTCCAGCTCCTCTAAAATCACAGAAGCACGTTCCAAAAGATCTTGAGGCATTCCAGCCAATTTAGCAACGTGAATCCCATACGATTTATCCGCAGGACCTTGCTCCATTTTGTGTAAGAATACTAAATTGCCATCCTGTTCAACTGCCCCAACGTGAACATTTTTTAAATGGTCTAATGTTTGATCCAAATCCGTTAACTCATGATAATGCGTCGAAAATAAAGTTTTTGCATGCACATTTTGATGAATAAACTCAATAATTGACTGTGCCAGTGCCATTCCATCATAGGTTGCGGTACCTCGACCAATCTCGTCGAAGAGAATCAAACTATTACTGGTTCCATCCTTCAAGGCCCGATTTGCTTCCTGCATTTCCACCATGAATGTACTTTGCCCAGAAATCAAATCGTCGGCGGCCCCTATTCTGGTAAATATTTGATCAAAAATTGGTAACGTCGCAGAACTAGCTGCCACAAAACAACCCATTTGAGCCATAATGACCGTTAAAGCCAACTGACGCATGTACGTACTTTTCCCTGACATATTTGGTCCCGTGATCAGTAAAATATCGGTACTCGAATCCATATCAATATCATTTGGAACGTAGCTCTGATGCCCCATTACTTTCTCGACAACCGGATGGCGCCCATCCTTAATTTCAATCGAATGATTTTTGGTCATTGTCGGCTTAACAAACTGGTATTTTTCACTGACCACAGCAAAACTTTGTAAGACATCGATTTCAGCAACCTGTTTTGCCAAATTTTGCAAGCGTTCAATTTGCTCTTTGATTAATTCCCGAATTTCTTTAAAAAGTGCATATTCCAAATCCGTTGACTTTTGTTCAGCTTCAAGAATAATTTGCTCTTTATCTTTTAATTCTGGGGTAATAAATCGTTCTGCATTGGTTAGGGTTTGTTTTCTTTCATAACGGCCTTCAGGAATGCTATCTAAGTTAGCCCTAGTCACTTCAATATAATAACCAAAAACTTTATTATATCCAATTTTTAAATTTTTAATTTGTGTTTCTTCTCGCTCTTTGGCTTGTAAATCAGCAATCCACTTCTTCCCATTGCGCATGGCATCACGATATTCATCAAGTTTTGAATTATATCCATCTTTAATTACATCACCATCGGTAATTGAAATTGGCGCATCGTCGTTAATTGAATTTTCGATAAGATCGGCAATATCACCAACTGGATCAAGATGTTTTAATGCCTCATCAAATACTGGATGATCTAATTCACCAAGAATATGCCGTAATTTAGGTATTTGTCTTAACGACGTTTTTAGTTGAATTAAGTCGCGGCCATTTACATTTCCAAACGCAACACGTCCAGCCAACCTTTCTAAATCATAGACCTTAGTCAGTTCATCTTGTAAATTACTTCGCTCAAAAAAATTATCAACTAGAACCTGTACGCGCTCTTGACGGTCGGTAATCTCTTTTTTCCTTATTAACGGACGATCTAACCATTGTTTTAGAAGACGCCCGCCCATTGCCGTTTTAGTTTCGTCTAAAAGCCATAAAAGTGTTCCTTGTTTTTTTCCTGTTCGAATCAAACGTGTCAGTTCCAAATTATACTTAGAAGCATGGTCCATCCTTAAAAAGAATGAAGGCTCATACGCAACTGCTTTTTGGATATGTGCTAAATTACGTTTTTGAGTAACTTGTACATACATTAATAACTGTTTGACTACTTGAATCTCTGTTGGTATTTTCAAATCTTGAATTAAATAGCTGAGTTCCGAGGAGATCTCGATATCATTTTGCTGTGAGACTAAGATGTTTAGCTCTTCGAATTGTTTCTTAAAATTTTCGGCAAAATTTTGATTAGTTACAATTTCTTTAGTCTGTAGTCCCACAGCCTCATTAATTACGCTATCAAAATCGGTTAAAACGGCTACCTTAAGTTCACCAGTCGAAAGATCTGTATATGCAAACCCATATTTTTTGGCTTCTTCATCAAAACTAACTGCCGTCAAGTAATTATTTTCTTTGGCATCTTCTACGCCTTTATCCGTCGTAGTACCAGGCGTAACCAGCTGGATGACCTCGCGCTTTACCATTCCCTTAGCCGTTCTGGGATCTTCCATTTGTTCACAAATTGCTACCTTATAACCTTGATCAACCAAGATATCAATATAGTTTTGTGCAGCATGATGTGGGACACCGCACATTGGAATTGGGTCATCGGCATTTTTTGATCTGGCTGTTAAAGTTAGCTCTAAAAGCTGAGAACCCTTAATGGCATCTTCATAGAACAATTCATAAAAATCGCCAATTCGATAAAATAAAAAAGCATCTGGGTACTGGTTCTTTATTTCCATATATTGACGCATCATTGGCGTATCACTTGTTTTTTGAGGCATTATTTCTCCCTTTCAGCTTTTAATTTCTAATTACTTTTATCCGTTTCCTTCTTGAATTAACAAAGGATATTTTAACATAAACAAAAAAAGAGCGGACAAAATTGTCCAACCCCTTCTATTTGGCAAAATCAACTGCACGAACTTCACGGACAACGGTAACTTTAACTTTACCCGCATATTCAAGCTCTTGTTCAATAGCTTTTCGAATGTTATGTGTCAACATAACTGCTTTCAAATCGTTAATCTTGTTTGGTTTAACAATTACTCGAACTTCACGTCCCGCTTGAATTGCATAACTTTTTTTGACACCGTCAAATTGATTTGCAATCTTTTCTAATTTTTCTAAGCGATGAATGTAGTTCTGTAACGTATTACTTCTTGCTCCTGGACGGGCCGCGGAGATCGAATCCGCAGCGGCAACCAGTACAGAGATCACATACTGTGCTTCAACCTGATCTTGATGGGCTGCAATCGCATTTATCACAACTGCGCTTTCCTTATACTTTTTAGCCAAGTCCACTCCCATTTGAACATGTGACGCATCAGTTTCGTGTTCTACTGCTTTACCAATATCGTGTAATAATCCTGCGCGTTTTGCTACAGTAACATCTTCACCTAATTCAGCCGCCAAAATACCAGCTAAATTAGCAACCTCAATTGAATGGTTTAAAACATTTTGTCCATAACTCGTTCGATATTTTAGCTGGCCAATTAATTTAATCAGTTCCGGATTCATTGAATGAATTCCCAAATCGAAAACCGCCTGTTCCCCGGTCTTTCGAATATTGTCATCCAATTCTTTTTTAGCCTTTTCCACCATCTCTTCAATTCGAGCAGGATGAATCCGACCATCTTGAATTAGCTTTTCCAATGCAATTCGCGCAATTTCTCGGCGAATTGGATCAAAACTACTTAAAACCACGGCTTCAGGAGTATCATCGATAATCAGATCAACTCCTGTTACATTTTCGAAGTTACGAATATTGCGACCCTCTCGGCCAATGATACGTCCCTTCATGTCATCATTCGGCAATGAAACAACTGTAATTGTCGTTTCTGAAGCCATGTCTGCCGCACTTCGCTGAATTGCCTGGGCAATAACTTTTTTAGCAGTTTCATTAGCTTCGTTTTCGGCATCTTCAAGTCCTTCTTGAATGATTAATGCACGTTCTTTTTCAAGTTTTGCTTCGGTTTCGGAAATAATTAAGTCTTTGGCATCTTCTTGAGTTAGATTGGAAACTCGCTCAAGTTCTTGTTGTCGTTCTTCAACGAGTGATGATGCTTTTTGTTGTTGTTCATCAATCCGCTTTTGGTCTGCAGCAAGCTTTTGTTCCTTACGTTCTAAGCTACTTTCTCTTTTTTCAAAAGAGTTATCCTTACGATCAAGCGTATCTTCTCTTTGCAATAACCGATCTTCCTGCTTTTGAAGTTCCGCGCGACGCTCTTTTAACTCCTTTTCGACTTTCGCTCGATAGCGATGACTCTCGTCTTTTGCTTCGAGAAGCTTTTCTCTTCGATCAGTCTCTGCTTGCTTTCTAGCATTTTCAACAATTAGATCTGCTGAATTACTAGCATCAGCCCTTTGCTTTTCAATGAGCCGTTTGTGCACTAAGAATCCTGCACAATAGCCAACAACTATAGCGATGATTGCGAGGATAATATATATAAGTATCATCTTTACCTCCAAATCATCAAGTCCATAGTTATATCTCTTGAATGATGTTATTTGATTTTCACACTTATAATCATTTTAATATTTAGCCATAAGGGTGTCAATAAATCATTTATCGGTTGATGTGTAAATAACCGTTCTTACCTCTATAAAAGTCAGTTTCAACTTAGCTTAGCACCTTGTCCGCACTCGGCCAAATCGAAAAATCATGCGCATATATACTTTTGGGCAGCCCAGTTTGGCTTTCCTAAGCTTCATCCAAAACTTCTTTAAAAAGCAACAAGGCCATGACAAATAATTTTGTCACAGCCCTGATCTGCTTTCTTAGAGGCACACATAAAGAGGTATGGATTATTTCAAGTCGAGTTCTTCTTGATCTTTTTTAGCGCTATCCTTTTCGCTTGCTGGATCAGCTACCATTCCGTATGCTTCACGTACTTTTGCTAAAATTTCAGCTCGAACGTCTGGATGGTCGTCAATATACTTCTTAGCATTTTCACGTCCTTGACCAATCCGCTCATCCCCATAAGAATACCATGAGCCACTTTTACCAACTAAATCCTTTTCAACAGCCATATCAATCATCTCACCGGTTTGAGAAATTCCTTGCCCGTACATGATATCTACTTCAGCTTTTTTAAAAGGTGGAGCCACTTTATTCTTGACAACTTTGATTCGAACACGATTTCCGATCACGTCTGATCCATCCTTAATCTGTTCAGCCCGACGGACTTCTAAACGGATGGTCGAATAAAATTTTAGCGCTCTACCTCCCGGGGTGGTCTCCGGGTTACCAAACATAACTCCAACTTTTTCACGAATTTGATTAATAAACAATGCAATTGTTTTTGTCTTATTGATCGAGCCAGAAAGTTTCCGAAGAGCTTGGGACATCATTCGAGCTTGTAGTCCAACGTGCGCATCGCCCATTTCACCTTCAATTTCTGCACGGGGTACCAATGCCGCAACAGAGTCAATGACAACTAGGTCAATTGCCCCACTTGAGACTAAGGCATCCGCAATGGCTAACCCCTCTTCACCAGTATCTGGTTGTGAGAGTAGTAACGCATCAATATCAACACCAAGATTCGTTGCATAAGCTGGATCCATTGCATTTTCGGCATCAATATAGGCCGCAGTACCACCACGCTTTTGAACTTCCGCAACAGCATGTAAAGCAACCGTCGTTTTACCTGAACTTTCAGGTCCATATATTTCAACAATTCTTCCCTTAGGAAAGCCACCCACTCCAAGCGCATCATCAAGTGCTAGAGAACCACTGGGAATGGTTGAAATCTTAGTATCAACGGCATCCCCCATCCGCATGATTGAGCCCTTTCCAAAGTTTTTTTCAATTTTTTTAAGTGCTTTATTTAAAGCTTCTTGTCTTTCATCTGCCAATTAATTAATAACCTCCTAATGGGTTTCTATATAAATATAATACAGAGTTATTCAAAAAAAATCAATCAAAACGCGAACAAAAGTTCGAGCTATTTGATTTCGCTATTCCATATCATTCTAAAAGCATTTTGCACCGCTAAATGTCTAACTTTCTCTCGACTACCTTGAAAATTAAATTTTTGGGCGATTACTTTTCCATTCCGAAGCGCCAATCCTATCCAAACGGTTCCTGCCTCATGTCCTTCTAGGGAATCCGGACCTGCCACGCCCGTAAAACTGATTGCGATATCTGTCTTAAGCTTGTTTTTTGCACCACTGGCCATAGCTTTAGCAACTTCTGAGCTTACCACACCATAATTATTAAGTGTTTCTTTTTCCACACCCAAGAGAAGTCGTTTCACATCATTAGAGTACGTTACAAACCCTCCATTAAAGATTTGGGAAGCTCCTGGCGTATCTACCAAGGTGCTCTGGAATTTTCCCGCCGTTAGACTTTCAGCCGCTGTAATACTAATTTTTTTCTTGATTAATTCTTGTACCACAAAGTCAGTGAACGATACATGGTCGCCTTCCGCATAAAAATAATCTCCTACTCGCTCCATTATTTTTAGCTTCAACAGTTCTAATTGTTTCTCCGCCTCTTTTGAATTACTTGCTTTGGCAGTTAGTCTGATTGTGACATCAGTCGGCTTAAAGTATAGTGCAACCGTGGGATTGTCTTGATTTTGAACTATATCGTTAATACGAGTCGCCAAATCTGCCTCACCAATTCCTACAAAGTGAAGTGTTTTTGATTTGATTGTGCGTTCCAGTCCATAATGCTGACCCAACAGTGGCACGACATTTTTGTCAACCATCGCGTTGAATTCACTAGGCGGTCCCGGCAACACCATGTAATCCGTACCGTTTGTATGGAAGAAAAGTCCCACTGCCAATCCATTTGGATTTTCAATAACCTCGCTCCCCGCTAAAACCAAAGCTTGTCGTTTATTGTTATCGGTTAGTGGTCGATGCTGTTTTTTAAAATAATTTTCTATTTTCTTATAAGCATTTTGATCAAGATGAAGGCTTACATTTAGAAACTTGGATAACGTTTGCTTTGTTATATCATCCTCTGTTGGTCCTAATCCCCCAATCATAACCACTAAGTCACTTTGTTCACTAGGACTCTTTAGAGCCCGCAACATTGTGAATTCGTTATCTCCCACCGTCGTTTTATGGAAAACATTAATTCCTAATTTAGCAAACAGCTGTCCTAGATAGGCTGAATTGGTATCAGTAATTTCTCCTAATAGAAGTTCCGTACCGACCGAAATAATTTCTGCGTTCATTTTTCCTCCTCATTTCTAAGTACATAATAAATTAACTGTTTATCTTTTTACATTGACTAAAACAAAATAAAAAAAATCATTGCAAAACTTGTAAGTTTTGTAATGATCCTCCCTTTCTAAAATGAATCAGAAAAAATAGCCCGGTTCTTGTAAAAATAGTCAATTCCTGAATAAATTGTAAAAAATAAACAAACATATAGCAACACGTCTCCCAAGCCGAAATGAAGGAAGCTTGAAAAGATGTTATTCAACAGTAAGAAAATAATTGCAAACATCTGGGAAAATGTTTTAATTTTACCAGGCATTGCTGCCGCCAGAACTTCACCATCATTTTCGACAATAATTAGGCGAAGGCCACTAATTGCTAGCTCACGACAAACTATAATGGCAACTACCCAAGCCGGAGCCATTCGCATTTCTACCAAAATGACAAAAGCCGACATTACCAGCATTTTATCCGCAATTGGATCTGCAAATTTCCCAAAATTGGTGACGAGATGTTGCCGCCGAGCAATTTGACCATCTAAAAAATCAGTCAAAGAGGCTACCGCAAAAAATACGGCCCCCCATATTTTAGTGATTGCAATTGTGGTCCCCAGCCATACGACGCTTCCACCGACTTCTGGCATTACGGTTAAAATTATGAACACCGGAATCAAAATAATTCTAAAAATTGTTAACTTATTTGGTAAATTCATTTTAATCTTCCTTTCTTAGCTTACTTCAATTGTAATGTTTCTTACAATCGAGTTCGACTGTGACTTTGGTAACTTCTCGCCCCCAATTGTACCCTCAAAACCAGTAGAATTACCAATTTTAAGCGTATATGTGGAATCTTTTTGCAAACTGACACTTTTACTGTCGTTGGCTTTAATTACTCCTTGCCACGTTGTCGATTGAGTTGGCTTAAGAGCCGTAATTGAGTTCCACGACTGTTCATTCCCCGTTTTCATTAATAAGTCGACCTTTTGATCTCCCGAATTAAGCTTAACCTTTAAAGAATCCGCATTTTCATCAACTTTCGAAATGACCACATCTTTTTTGGATTCAGAACTTGAACTGGCCTTTTCTTCATTCTTAACGGATGACGTGCTATTTGTGCTACTTTTTGATTCCTTAACGGTGTTATTGGTTACCTTGATATTTTTAGGGACTTCAAAGGTTGACTTAGAACGACTTGCCATATCATTGAACGCTCCCCAAACCAGCAGCCAAACGACCAAAACTAATACGGATCCCATCACCCAGGGATGCTGCCGAATAAGGCCTTGAAGTACTGAACTTTTCTGTTGTTGCGCATCTCTTTGGCTTCGACTTGTAATTGTGGCGTGCTCTCTTCGCCATTCCTTGATACTATTCGGTTCGCTTTTTAATGACTGGGTTCCGACCTCAATCTCCAATAGATTAGCATACTGCTTTATTAAAGATTGCGTGTAATAGTCACCTGGTAGATCATCAGTTGCTCCCGCCTCTAACGCCATCAAATACCTTTTTGAAATTTGTAATTTTAATTGAACATCATCAAGCGTCCATCCTTTTTTAATTCGCGCGTCTTGAAGACGTTTACCAATTTCTTTGTATTTTTTTGTACTCATTAATATACCGCCCAACTTATTTCTAAATTCTAAATAAGTATATCATTATTTTTTCCATCCACCATCGACGTAAATAGTCTGCCCTGTTAGATAAGAGGCCTTATCGTTCAACAATGTCATAACAACATAGCTAATCTCATCTGGAAAACCAAAACGTCCGACCGGAATTTCTTCATTAATTTGAGCAATTTCGTTTGCTCCAAAATTACTGTTCATATTTGTCGAAACGGCTCCCGGGGCGACCGCATTGACCGTTACGCCCATTGAAGCCACTTCCCTAGAGTAGGCATTAACAAAACTGCTAATTCCTCCCTTAATTGCGCTATACGGAACCTCCATTGAGCTTCCCACTGCACCATAAACTGATCCGATAAAAATAATCCGTCCATTTTCATCCCGAATAATTTTATTGATTAGTTTTTGAATAATCATCATTGGGGTCTTTAGCTGTTCCATCCATAGATCCTCGAGTTGTGCAGAGCTAAACTGATCAAAGAGCTGATATATGGTTGTTCCTTGCGCAAAAATAATCGCATTAACGGCAAAAATACTCTTATCAATTATGTCAGCCGCATCTTCTGTCCTAAAGTTAGCTTGAATCGGAATGAAATCTTGTTTTGGAAACCGTGTCCGCAATTCCTCTATCAAATTAAATATCACATTTTCATTTTGATAGTAATGCAAATATAAGGACCATCCTTCTTGAGCCAAGTTTTGACTTATTGCGGCGCCGATGTTTCCGCTTGCACCACAAATTAATGCAAATTTCATTTTTTCGCCTACTTACTGTTAATTTTAAAAGTACTAACGGTGGTATCCTTTATGAAATTCCGATACGCATCCAAAACATCATCCAAAGTAATATCTTGATAAATTAACGCTTCATCGAAGATTGTCGTATTACCGTAACTTTCCCCTTCAAAGGAGTTCGCTATGGCTTCTAAAGAATTCATTCTCGTAATACTTCGACCATACATTTCTTTTTTAGCTAGTTCAAAATCTTCGTCCAGATGAGGTAATTGCACCAAATCTTTGGCTAAAATTTCTTTCAACGATGCGGCCAATTCTTCTGGTACTTCTGTGTCACCGCCCATCGTCAGGAATAAGTTTTCACGTTCGCTATTTAAATCATATCCAAATGTATCATCCAATAATCCTTGATCGTATAGTTTTAAATACATTTTAGAAGATGAACTAAGAATCAAATATAGCGCAAGGTCAAGTGTAATAATATATTTTAATCGATCCGGGCCGGGCGCCGGTAAATTCTTAGCATTATTAATACCAATCATTAATTTAGGACGTTCGACATCTAAGGAAACTTCTTTTTCCTCAATAACCGGAGGCACTACGCGGGTTTCTTCTGGAATAGTAAAACTAAAGTCAGTATCAAACGTCTTTGCATTTTGATTTTCCTCAATCCATTTTAAAACCTGATTTTGATCCAAATTTCCAGTGACGAAAATATTCATATTGCTTGGACGGTAAAACACCTTATGAACCTTATAGAGCAGTTCTGGTGTAATCTTTGCAATTGAGTCCACAGTTCCCGCAATATCGGTACTAATTGGTTGGCTTGGGTATAAATTATTTAAAATTCCCATATATAATTGCCAATCAACATCGTCATTGTACATTTGAATTTCCTGGCCAATAATTCCTTGTTCTTTGTCAACCGATTTTTTGGAAAAATAAGGATTCTGAACAAAATCCAGTAATATATTAAGATTATCTTTTAAATTTTCGGTTGCTGAAAATAAATAGCTGGTCTTACTATAACTAGTAAAAGCATTCGAGTCAGCCCCATTATTTGTAAATAATTCAAAAGCGTCATAATCTGCTTTTTCAAATAACTTATGTTCTAAAAAATGAGCCGTCCCAGCTGGCACTTCAATTTTTTCATCATTCAAAAGAAATTCTTGATCCATTGAACCAAAGTTAGTCGTTAAGATAGCGTATGTCTTATGGAACCCCTTTTTAGGTAAAATGTTCACTTTTAAACCATTCGCTAAAGTCGTTGAGAACAGTTCTTCATCAAATCTCTGATACTCTTTTTTATCCATTCAATCTAATCTCCGTTCAAGAAAAATTCCGCTCTAACTTTGACTCGCCGAGCCATTTCTTCAATATTTTGCTTCGTTACTTCGTCTAACTTCTCGAGCCATTGCTCAGCACTAACATGTCGATGCAATAAATAATCGTTTAATCCTCTTCGATGAGCTGTACGTTGCTGGTCCATCCCAGCGAGATAATCTGACCTTAGTCCCTTTTTTATATTATTTAATTCCAATTCTGCAAAATCTCCGTTTTGAATATCCTCCAGCTGCCGATTGATAATTTCGACCGTTTGATCATGATTCATACCATTAATACCCGTCTGAACGTTTAAAATCCCATCATATAGATCGAGACTCGAACTAGCATAATACGCCAAGCTGGCTTTTTCTCTGACATTAACGAACAATTTGGACTGTGGAGACCCTCCAAATAATGAGTTAAAGACAATTGCCGTAAAGGAATCATCCGAAGTTATAAATGCGGGAATATTATAGGATAAATTCAATCTTGCTTGCTTCACATCTTGATGTTCAACTCTTTTTAGTTCATGATCTAACACGGCAAAATTAGTTATTAATGTACCCAAATTAATATTTCGTTTTGTAAATTCAAATCGGCTTAAATCTTGTAAAACTGCATCTGAATCAACATCACCAGATACGCTAATATGGATTAAATCGTTTTCAATCATATCCAAGTATGCTCGATATACGTCCTCATTCTGGAGACCTTCAAGATCTTCGATCAGACCATATCCCGGAACCCCTTGGATAACTTTTGTACCAAACGTGAGCGAACGCAACTGTTGCGCTGACCAATACTGTTTATCTTCAATCGAAGATTTAACGTAATTAATCATATTCTGTTTTTGCCGCATGAAGGTTTCATCATCGAAACCATTATTTTCCCTGAGCGGATGCATAATAACCTCGTTCAAAAAGTCAATTGCCGTTCGAATTAGGCTTTGCCCCTGAACATATTTATCGTTTGCTACAATTATCGAAAAACCGACGTCATGCGTGTTACCTTTTTTCCCAGCACCCACTCCAAAACTTGCACCAAACATTTCTGATAATGCGTGTGTGAATTTCACCTGATTATTATATTTTTGAGTACTTGTTTCTAAAATATTAGCGACTAATGATCGCGCTGCCAAATCTTTGATTGCCGCATGTTTTAAGAAATGCAGATCAATCCGTACCGTTTTAAATCTTCTATCTGGTAAAACTAACGCCTGGATTCCAGGCTTAATCTGAACATCCAAATGAATGCCTCCTTGTTTTTTACATGCGATTAATATTAGCGAAAAAAATTACATTTTTCAATGTGATTTAAAGAATCGGTGAAATAAGACGGCTCCCAAGCTGCCGCAATTTTTTCCAAGTTGATTGTCTTTTGAAATACTGTTCGTCAAGTTCAATTGATTCCCTCAAATCTCGCTTAATGGTTGTAATAATTTTTTGGGCAATTTTATCATCATAGATAAAAGCATTTGCTTCAAAATTCAATTTAAAGGAGCGAATATCCCAATTTGCCGAACCCACACTAACGATTTTACCATCCACAACAATTGTTTTTGCATGCATAAATCCATTTTGATAAGCATAAACGTGTGCTCCCGCGGATAAGAGTTGTTTAGCGTAGTATTCGGTAGCTCGATAAACAAAGGGATGGTCTGGCATCTTAGGAATGACCATGCAGACCTCGATTCCCGAACGGATCGCAATCAACAATGTTTCCATTAAAGCATCATCGGGAATAAAATATGGTGTTTCTATCCAGATGGTTTTCTTCGCTCCCATAATCATCTTGATGTAACCCTGTTTAATTTTCTGAATATCACTTTCTGGTCCGCTACTAACAATTTGAATTGGTATTTTATTTTGAATCGGCTTCTGTGGAAAATAGTCCAAACTAAATTGAACTTTTTTATTCTTAACCGAGGCGTTCCAATCCATAAAAAAGCGGCTTTGCAATTGCAATACGACCGAACCCTCCAATCGTAAATGTGTATCACGCCAATTCCCAAACTTTTTATTTCGTCCTAAATATTGATCTCCAATATTGAACCCTCCGATGTAGCCAATTGATCCATCAATAACAACAATTTTTCGATGATTTCTAAAGTTGATTCTAAAGCTGTAATAACCAAATTTAGAACGCATAAACGGAGTAACTTCCCCTCCGGCATCAATCAGCTGTTTAAAAAATTTCTGTTTTGATCCTTTCGATCCAAAAAGATCATATAAAACTCGAACGCTGACCCCCTCTTGAGCTTTTTTAATTAAAATTGTGCGTAACTGTTTTCCTAAATCATCATCATAGATAGTAAAATATTCAATATTTATATGATTTTTAGCATGTTTTAAATCATTAAATAAGCGTTTAAACTTCTCATGGCCCGTCGTAAAAATTTGTAAATCATTATTTGTTGTGAGCACTGAATCATCCGTGCTTAAAAACATCTTCACTAGGTCATTTTCAACAGTATTCTTTAAATCAGGTCGATTTTGCGAACTCATTTTTTGATGAGCGGCCATGTCACTAATCCCTAGTTTCTTTTGTGCTTTTAAATTAAAAATTTGTCTTTTATTAAGTTTCCACCCAAAAAACAAATAAATAATAAAACCGATTCCTGGAAGCAGCAACATCACTAATAACCATGCCCACGCTGCCGAAATATCTCTCTTTTCCATTAGCGCAATTATAAGTGCAATTCCAACATTAATTATGTAAAATATAATTTCAATCAATAACAATGTGTCCACTTCCCTTCTTCCATATAGTTAAGTGTACCAAAAAGGCCGAAAATTAGATATTTTCGGCCTTTTTTCTTTTATTTTCCAAACCATTTTTCATTAATTTTCTTCAACTCTCCATTTTCCCTAAGGCGATTGATCGCAGAATCAATTTTTTCTTTAACTTGAACATTTCCCTTTTTAATTCCAACCGCAAACTCTTCATTAGGCATTCCACTTGTAATAACGCGATAATTTTTTGAATTTGCCATGTGTTTAATATAATAGTTAGCGTAGACGCTATCAATCAATAACCCCTGAATTCGATTAGCGTTTAGGTCGATAAATGCATTATTAAAACTATCATATAACACGGGTGCATTATTTTTAATTCGATCCTTCAAAATCGTTGGATGATCATCAATATCTTGTGCTCCAGATGACCCGCTTTGTGCGCCTAGGCTCTTGCCATTCATCCCCTTGATATCAGTAATACCACTATCCTTTTTTACGACTAGTACCTGTTGATTTACCAAATATGGTTCACTAAATGTTAACGCCTTTTTTCTTTCATCCGTAATCGTTAATCCGTTCCAAATTAAATCGATGGTTTGATTGCGGAGTTCGGTGACGTTCATCGACCAATCAATTGTCTGAAAATCGGCTTTAATTCCATACTGCTTAAAAACGGCCTTCGCTAGGTCGATATCATATCCCGAAAGTTCTCCATTTTTTTGTCGAAATCCCATTGGAACAAAACTATCATCTAATCCAATAACTACTTTTTTATTTTTTTTAATCGTTTCCCAGCTGCTAGGTTGGACACTCGATTCTTTTTTTGAACTCCCACATCCACTTAAAACTGGAATCGCAAACAAGATTGCCATTAAAACTAAAACATATTTAAGTATCCTTTTCATCTACTTCACCGGCTTCACAGTTAGAGTTTGATCCGCAATTTTATTTGCAAATTCAATATCATGGGTAATTACAACCTGGGTGATACCATTTTCTTTTAGATCTAAAATTAGTTTACTTACTTCATTTCTTAGCTCAGGATCCAACGCTGATGTCGGCTCATCATAGCATAAGATGCTCGGATTCATTGCTAGCGCCCTAGCAATTGCAACTCGTTGCTTCTGTCCTCCGGAAAGTTGGTAGGGATATTGATTAATAATTTCTTCCAATCCCAGTCGATCAATAATTTCTCCAACCGCTTTTTTAGCTTGTGTTTCGCTTTGATTTAAAACATTAATTGGTGCAAGAGTGATGTTGTCAATGACGCTCAAGTTTGGAAATAACTGAAAATCCTGAAATACAACACCGATGACACTTTCATTATCACGACTTTCAAAGGGATCAAATTGTTGTCCGTCTAATAAAAATTGACCCGAGTCGATTTTCTCTAAACCGCTTATACATCTTAACAAGGTTGTCTTCCCCGCTCCCGAAGGACCAACGATGGTCAAAATTTTGCCATCTTCAATTTTTAAATTCAATTTGTTAATAATCATTTTACCGTTAAAACTTTTACTTACATTTTTAAGTTCTAGCATTCGCTCATCCCCTTATTTAAAGTACGAATAGTGTTTTTCAACCCTACGTAAGAAAAACGTACAAATCCCAGTAAGAACCAAATACATAATCCCTACGAGAATAAATGGAACTAAAGTAACATCGCGAGCCGCTGCAACATTTCCCGCTCTTAAAAGATCACCAATTCCAATTACGTAAACTAACGATGAGTCCTTAACCAAATTGATTACTTCATTTCCTATCGAAGGTAAAACAATCTTTGCAACTTGTGGTAACACGACTTTTTTGGTTGTTTGCCAATAGGTCATCTGTAAAACTCGTCCGGCTTCATACTGACCTTTATCAATCGACTGCAATCCACCACGGAAAATTTCAGCAAAATAAGCTGCGTAATTTAAAATAAATGCAAATAATGCTGCTTCGTACCTTGGAAATACAATTCCAATTGTTGGTAGTCCATAAAAAACAAAAATTAATTGTAATAATAATGGCGTGCCTCGCATCAACCAAACATACGCGTCAATAATCACTTGTAATGGCTTAAACTTTGAGACAAGCCCTAGAGCCAAAAAGACTCCTAAAATAAGTGACCCAACAATTGTCCAACCAAACACTTGGAGCGTCATCATCGCCCCACTCAATAATGATGGCAAAATTTCTGATATATACTGAATATTAAACATTCCTACATCCCCCTTTTAAATAAAAAAAGCCCTCTTAAGCTACTTAGCTTAAGAGGACGAGTTCATCGCGGTTCCACCCCATATTCGTTGCTTATTCACATAAACAACCTCAATAAGTTAACTTAATTGTTTCAAAATGGGCCTTTAATGTACAAAAAAATCCCCTTAGGCCATAAAGCCTAAGAGGACGAGTTCATCGCGGTTCCACCTCATGTTCGTTATTTATTCACATAAACAACCTCAACAAGTTAAGTTAACTTCAAATGATAACGGAATCACCGGACAACTCTAGTTAAATTTCAAGTTATCAACTTACAGATGTGTTTCGCTTACGACATTGGCCATGCTTCCACTATCCACGACTCGCTGAATCCAGTTTTAGTAAACTACTCTTCTGATCATTGTTAAATTATAATTATATTACCAATTAAAATTTAAAAGTCAAGCACTAATTACGTAAATCTTCGAGAGTTTGTGCCACGGGTTCTTCTAAACAGCGTCTTAATCGGGTAATATAAAATTACGAAAATTGATAGATTTAAAATAATCGTTGGTAAAAATGCGTATCCGATAAAAAATCCCGCTGAAACATTTGCTAAATGAATTGCCTGAAACACAATAAAAAATAAAATATTATAGATTGCCATTGCAAACATATCCATTCCTAGAATTACCAAAAACGATGTTTTAACAAACGGTCGAATTCCCCGAACTAACATCACCACAATTGGAATAATGAAAGTATCCACTCCAAATACACCGGTGTAATACCAATCAAATACGATCCCAATTATAAACGACCATAATGTAAAGTTGATTTGCGATTCTCCTTCAAAGAAAATTGCCATCACGAACCACATCAACGTTAAATTACAAATCATCGAATATGGGTACTGAAAAAGTGTCGAAGAAAAGATTTGATTCAACGACCCATCTAAAAAAAAGGCCGTAAATAAAATGATTGGAAAAAGGTATTTTAATTTTGCAGATTGTAGCATATTTTCACCTTAATTTAACTTTGCAATATACACATTATTGACGTTACTTAATTTAGCAGCCGGTTTAATGCGAATTTCACTGGCCAGTCCATAATCGTCTTTAGAAACCTTGATCACTTTTCCGACAAACAATCCCTTCGGTGTCACACCACCAAGACCTGAGGTAGTAACCGAGCTGCCAACTTTAACCGTCTTCTCGTCTGTGATCTGACCCATAATAATCTGATTAGTTTTCTTATCATATCCAGTGACAATTCCGTTGACATATTCGCCGTCCGTAGCCTGGACCTGAATGGCAAAACGATTAGCCGACTCGTTGTTATCACTAATCAGCTCAACTTTACTGGTTGTGTAATTAGCTTCGATTACTCTCCCAACTAAGCCTGTTCCCGATAATACCGGTTGATTCTTCTTAATTCCACTTGAAGTTCCCTTATTAATCGTAATCAAGTCTTGCCATGAACTTGGTGATCGCGTTAAAACCGTTGCAGCAGTTAAAGAATAATCAGACATGGTCTTTTTCAAACCCACTAATTCCTTCAACTCTTTATTTTCGGCCTCAAGACTCTTATTCTCAGCGTGAGTTGCGTTCAAATCATCAATATCTTTTCGCAACCGTTCGTTTTCTTCATAAGTTGAAACAAAATTATTAATGTTGGTCGAAACGGTTTGAATTCCATACGCCGGCATTGCAATCACCCGGCTTACTGCCCCAAAAACATCGTTACCAATCTTTTGAATAGCGGGGGTTTTATCTTTTTTTCGTAACGTAAGTGATCCCGCAATCAACCCCACTGCTATAATTGCGCAAATCACCATAATAACTAACTTTCGATTAGAAAAGAACTTATGCATGAGTATTGAACCCCTTAACTTATCTCATTAAAATGACTTCATAAATTATAACATACAAACCTTATAAACTAGCCGTTAATCAAAATGTTTATTAATCATTAAGAACTCCTTTTTCAGCAGCACTCCAGTAGCTTTGATCCCCAATAATTAGATGATCAATTAAACGAATTCCCATTAATTCGCCTACCTTTTGCATTTTTTTAGTAAATGCAACATCGTTCATCGATGGTTCAATGCTACCGCTTGGATGATTATGAACTAGTATAAAACTATTTGAACTAACTCTTAAGGCTTCAACCATAATCTCGCGTGGATGAACTTCGGCAGAGTTCAGTCCGCCCTTAAAAATTATTATCTCGCGTTTAATCTGGTTTTTTGTGTCTAAACATAATAGTAGTAAATGTTCTTGCGTATTTTTTTGAAATCTAGCAATCATCATTTTACCAATTTGTGCACTGCCGATGACTTTTCCGATTAATTGAATTGGTTGCGTCTGCATTCTTTTACCCAGCTCGATGGCTGCCTCCAAACTCAATGCCGCGTTCTTATTTTCATTAAAAATTGTTTCTTTTTCCAATTGATTTAAAATCCCATAGCCGGCGATATCACCAATTGCATCCCAAAAACTTTCATTTAGTTTTAAAAGTTCTTGACTAAGACCTTGGCAGATTAAAAAGGCCTTCACCAACTCCTCATTAGTTAAGTTTTCAACACCGATTTGCTGTAATTTATCCTTTGCACCATCATATAAATTCATTTGCATCCCCCTTACAAGGATACATACGGTAAAAGTTCTTATCCTATTTTTTGAAGTTAGGTCTAACTTCTGAAATAAAATATAATGACCCCGTTACAACAATTACATCATCTTCCTTGGCTTCTTGGCGAATCTTTTGCAACGCAGCTTGCCAATTCTCTTCATACTGCACACTTTTTTTTAGCTCCGAAGTTAATTCTACCTTCTTGACTGCTTGTCTTTTTCCAGGTCCAAAAAAGTTAGTTAAAAATACGTTAACGTTCGCCGGTTGAACCAACTTCTCTAACATTTGGTTAAACAATTTATCTTCTAAAATAGCGGCCAATACGTACACCTTCTGATTTGGCCAGTACCTTGTTACCGACTGAATCAAGGCCTCGATGCCTGGTAAGTTATGTGCACCATCCAAAATGATTTCAGGTTTTTGACCAACAATTTCCATGCGCCCAGCCCAACTTGTTAAACGGATTGATTTTTTTAATTGTTCGAAATTAATCGTCCAATTTAAAATTTGACTAAGCATGATCATTGTCTCAATCGATACCGCTAAATTATCAATTTGATACACCCCTAATAAACCACTAGATAAATTGGAGATAATCGTTTGTTCGTTCTTAAAACTATTTTCTTCATCAATTTTAAAATCCTGACCAATTATTTTAAGAGCGGCAGATTCTCTTTCACTCCGTGATTTTAACACTTTTAAAACATCATCCGATTTTGCTCCGGTAATTACGGGAACTCTTTTTTTAATAATTCCCGCTTTTTGTGTGGCAATTTTCGACAAAGTATCCCCTAAAATTTCCATATGGTCAAATCCAACGTTGGTAATCACCGAAATAATCGGTGTGAAAACATTGGTCGAATCAAATTTTCCACCGATTCCAACTTCGATCAAAACTATATCAACTGGATGCTTTTTAAAATAAATGAACATCATGGCCGTTACAATTTCAAATTCAAGCGGTCCACTATGCTGAGCTTGATCCATCTTTTCTACAATGGGTTTAATTATTTCGACCAGATCCACAATTTCTTGATCGTTGATCGGTTGTCCGTTAACAGAGATTCGTTCGTTAAACCGTGTTAAAAAAGGCGAAGTAAATGTTCCTACCGTGTGTCCCGTATCTTGAATCATCCTCTCCAAAAAGGCAATTGTGGAACCCTTCCCATTGGTTCCGGCTACGTGGACAGCCTTAATTGTTTCCTGAGGATTACCAAGTTCAGCTAAAAACTTAGTCATTCTTTTTAACGTTGGTTCTTTGCGCATTCGCGGACGCCCATGAATAAATCTAAGTGCTTCTTCGTAATTCATTTTCTTCCCTCAAAAGTTTTATTTTTACCAAATAAGGGATCGCATCAATAATCAGCGATCCCCATTTTAAAATAACTTTTTAATTATTTTTGTGATTGAATGTCGATAAGACGTCGTTTAGTTGCTTCTAACTTACCTTCATAATCTTTTTGTTTAGTGCGCTCAGCTTCAACAACTTCTGCCGGTGCATTATTAACAAAACGCTCATTTTGCAGCTTTTTAACCACGCGAGCCACTTCTTGTTCATACTTTTGTTCTTCTTTTTTAAGACGAGCAATTTCATCATCTAAGTTTACCAGCTCAGCAAGTGGAATATAAACTTCACCATCCGTAATTACAGCCGACATTGATAACTTCGGTGCTTCTACATCAGAACCTAATTCAAATTCTGCTGGATGACAGAATCGATCAATATAATCACGATTTTCATTAAATAATTGAATCAAATTTTCATTATCCGTTTTAATTAACAGATCTACTGAACTTGACATCGGTGCTCCTGCCTCAGAACGAATGTTACGGACTGCCTTAATTAATTCAATTAAACGAGCCATTCCCTTTTCAGCGTCTGGATCATTAAGATCGGCGTTCACAACTGGGTAAGCTGCTGTAACCAATGATTTTCCATCATGTGGCATTGAAAGCCAAATTTTTTCTGTGACAAATGGCATAATTGGGTGGAGTAATCGTAAAGTTTGATCTAAAACATATGCTAAAACGTTTTGAGTGTTAATTTTAGCCGCTTCATTATCGCCATTTAAAATTTCCTTACTCATCTCGATGTACCAGTCACAAAAATCGTCCCAAATAAATGTATAAAGTGCTCTTCCGGCTTCACCAAAATCATACACTTCGAAGAAATGTGTAACCTGTTTGATTGTCGTATTCAGCCGACTTAAAATCCATTTATCGGCTAAGTTCAAACCGTTCATTTCGGGAACATGTGGTTTTTCAACCTGATCAAGATTCATAATAACATAACGACTAGCGTTCCAAATCTTATTAATGAAGTTCCAAGCCGAATCCATTTTGTCATAACTAAAACGAAGATCTTGACCAGCAGTAGAACCGTTTGATAAGAACCAACGTAACGCGTCAGCACCATATTTATCGATTACATCCATTGGATCAATCCCATTTCCCAATGATTTACTCATCTTGCGGCCCTGTTCATCACGAATTAATCCGTGTAGAAGAACATCTTTAAATGGTCGTTTTCCGGTAAACTCTAAGCTTTGGAAAATCATTCTTGCAACCCAGAAAAAGATGATATCGTATCCTGTAACTAGGGTGCTAGTTGGGAAATAACGTTTAAAATCGGCGGCATTTTCATCTGGCCATCCCATTGTTGAAAATGGCCATAAAGCACTTGAGAACCACGTATCTAGTACGTCTGGATCTTGTTCCCAATTTTCAATATCACTTGGTGCGTCCTCACCAACGTATGTTTCTCCAGTCGTTTTGTTATACCAAGCTGGAATTTGATGTCCCCACCATAACTGACGTGAAATAACCCAATCATGGGCATTTTCCATCCATTGATTAAATGTATGCTCGAATCGTTCTGGAACAAAATTGACCTTATCGTCTGTCTTTTGATTATCCAAAGCCATTTTGGCCAACTCATCCATCTTGACAAACCATTGCGTTGAAAGGCGTGATTCAACCTGCACACCGGTCCGTTCTGAATGACCAACACTATGCACAATTGGATCAATTTTGATCATGTAATTTTGATCTTCAAGATCTTTAACCATTGCTTTTCGCGCCTCAAAGCGGTCCATTCCAACGTACTTTCCGGCGTTTTCGTTCATTGTTGCGTCTTCATTCATGGTATTAATCCGCTTCAAATCATGGCGATTTCCAACTTGAAAATCATTAGGGTCATGTGCCGGAGTAATTTTAACCATCCCGGTTCCAAACTCTGGATCAACATATTGATCAGCAATAATCGGTAAGTGACGTCCTTGCAGTGGTAAAACTACTTCCTTACCCACAAGATCCTTATATCGTTCATCACTTGGATGAACTGCAATCGCCACATCACCAAACATTGTTTCCGGACGAGTCGTCGCAATTTCAATATAGTTTTTTCCGTCAAACTTAAATTCTGGATCAACGAAGAAATACTTAACGTGATAAAATGCCCCTTGATCATCTTTATGTTCAACTTCAATATCGGACAATGCCGTTCGTGCTTGCGGATCCCAGTTGATAATATATTCACCGCGATAAATTAATCCTTTATTATAAAGTGAAACAAAGACTTTCTTTACCGCTTTTGATAATCCATCATCTAGTGTGAATCGTTCTCGATCATAATCCAATGAAAGCCCCATTTTAGCCCATTGTTGATGAATTGTATCGGCATATTCGTCTTTCCATTCCCACACTTGGTCAATAAACTTTTCGCGTCCAAGATCGTAACGTGAAACTCCTTGCTCTCTCAACTTTGCTTCCACCTTAGCTTGCGTAGCAATCCCCGCATGATCCATTCCGGGAACCCAAAGAGTATCATATCCCTGCATTCTTTTTTGACGAATCAGCATGTCTTGCAGGGTTGTATCCCATGCATGACCCAAATGTAATTTTCCAGTAACATTGGGTGGTGGAATTACAATTGAATAAGGTTTTGCTTTCTTATCTCCATTTGGCTTAAATAATCCATTTTCAACCCATTCTCGATAGCGCCCTTTCTCGACGCTTTGAGGTTCGTACTTTGTTGACATATCAACATCTTTTGTCATTTAGCAATTCACTTTCCTTTCCAAATAAAAAAGCATCTCATCCCAAAATAATAGGACGAAATGCTTCGCGGTACCACCTAAATTGGGCATAAAAGCCCCTCTTTAATAATTTGATAACGAACGATTAAGTTCGATTTTTTAATCCATAAGATTAAAAAATTGGCTCATAAGTAACCCAAAATCCACTTTTTTTGAGACTCTCACCAAAAACATCTCTTCTCTGAAAAAAAGAACCGGATTTTTCCCCTTAATCATCACCATTGAATAAATGATAAATAATAATTTACCATTCGTCAATTATTATTTTTACATTTTATCGATAAAGGACAATGCTGCTTCGTAATTTGGTTCATCATGCAATTCTGGAACAATCTCACGGTAAACTATTTTACCATCAGCATCAACGATGAAGATACTACGCGCAAGGTATCCCGCATTAGGAATGTACAAATTCATTTCATAACCAAACGATAGCTCATGATCTGAAAGAACTTCCAGGTTATTAACTCCTTCAGCAGCACACCAGTTAGCTTGATCTTGTGGCATATTATTTGAAATAGTTACAAACCGGACACCCGGATATTTATCGGCTTGTTGATTAAACTTTTTGGTCTGGATGCTACAAACCGGTGTATTTAAATCCGGAACGACACTAATTAGCAAAGGCTTCCCTAACAAATCTCGCGTTTTAATTTTCTCACCATCATCGGTAAAAACTTTAAATTTAGGCAATTCCTCGCCTACCTCTGGAGGATTTCCGACAAGTTGGATCTTTTCACCACCACGTAATACTTCCATAGCTACACGCTCCCTTATTTAAATTACGTTAACCTTATCCTAAAGTTAATCTTATTTCAATCAATACACTAAATATTATAGTAATTCTGCAAAAACTTCTTCATCTTGATTCATAAACTGTTCTTCAGCGTGAATGTTAGTGATTTCCACTCCAGCTAATGCCCGATTTAACAAACCTTCAACATCAATCCGTTGTTCGTAGTACCTTGTTTTTTCCAAATCAGGTCTGGTTTTTGGCGATGGTGGAGCAAAAATTGTACAACAATCCTCAAATGGCATAATCGATAGGTCATACGTATCAATATCTTTAGCAATGTCAATAATCTCATTTTTGTCCATCGAAACAACCGGACGAATGATTGGCATATTGGTAACATCATTAATAGCCAGCATGCTTTCCATCGTTTGCGAGGCAACCTGTCCGAGTGATTCACCATTAAAAATTGCGAGTCCGCCTCTTTTTTTAGCGAGCTCAACCACTAAACGTAGCATCATCCGTCGTTGAATCGTCATTAAATATCCTTCTGGACAGTTTTCCTTGATTGTTTCCTGAATTTCTGCGAACGGAACCTGAATAAATTGGACACTTCCAGCATATGCTGCTAGCTTTCCACTTAACTCTTTTGCTTTAGCCAATGCTTGCTCACTAGTGTATGGTGGACTGAAAAAGTGGACCATTTCCATTTCCACCCCACGTTTCATACCCAGATATCCAGCAACTGGCGAATCGATTCCTCCGGAAAGCATCATCATTCCCTTTCCGGCTGTTCCAACTGGTAAGCCACCGGCACCATTAATCACCGCACTTGTTAAAAAGATACCATTAGATCTAATTTCAACTCGTAAGGTAATGTCCGGGTTTTTCATTTTGACATCGTTCTCCGGAAAATGATCTAAGATAAATCCTCCAAGTTCTCGATTCATTGTATCCGTGTTAATTGAGAAATCCTTATCTGACCGTCGCGTATTAATTTTAAACGTCATTCCCGGTTTCAGCTGTTCTTGCATCATTTCAAGAGCGGCTTTTTGAACCGCCTCCATTGTTTTTTCAACCTTCAACATGGGCGAAAAGTTTTGAATTCCAAAGACTTTCTTTAAGCGGTTAATAACCTTACTGCTGTCGGTTCCATTTAAAACAACGTGCGTTCGATCCCGGTTAGGATGAACTTCCACATTTTCAAAGCTGCGCAAGCTTTTACGAATATTACCACCTAGACGGGCAATAAAATCTTTCCGATTTTTTCCTTTTGTTGATAGTTCACCATAGCGAACCATAATTTCAGTATATTCCATACTAACTCCTAGCTATTTTTATTTATTTTTGAAAATTCTTGATACAACTGATCAAAAACTTTATTAAATTCATCCGCTTCCTGCAGTGTATTAGCACTATCCAAACTTACGCGAACCGCACTTGTCGAAATTGTCGTATCAATATGCATTGCAGTTAGTGTACTGGATGCTTGTTGTTTTTTAGAAGAACATGCACTGGTCGTCGATATATAGATGCCATGTGACTCAAATGCGTGGACAATTGTCTCTCCTCGAACGCCTTTAATTGCAAAACAAAGGATATGTGGTGCAAAACCAGACTCTAATTTTGAGAACGGAACGACTTTTTCAAAGGCAGTAACATGATTGTAAATCCGCTCTTTAACAGCCGCTTGTTGAGCAACCTTTTGATCTTCTTCATCCAGCAAAAGTCTCAGTGCCTTTGCCATTCCAGCAATAGCAGGTAGGTTTTCTGTTCCACTCCGCAAGTTTTTTTCTTGCCCACCACCAGTTAGTAATGGAGCAATTCGACGCCCTTCGCGTGAATAAATGAATCCAATTCCACGAGGAGCATGAAATTTATGTCCCGAAAATGTCACAAAATCGACCCGATCATTCATGATCGCTGTTTGAATTCCCTTACCAATCCCTTGAACAGCATCAATGTGAAAATGGATTTTAGGATACTCTTTTAGTACCTCCGCGGCCTCTAATAATGGTTGGATTGTACCAATTTCATTATTAATCGCCATAATTGAAACTAAAATTGTATCTGGACGGATCGCATCTTTCAAATCTTGAACATTAATCCTTCCCTCTGAATCAACGGGTAAGTAAGTAATGTCAAACCCCAATTGTGCTAATTGTTCCATGGAATTCTTAACCGCCGGATGCTCCACTGACGTTGTAATTAAGTGTTTTCCATAGGCCCGTTTTTCCATTGCGGTTCCCTTAATTACCCAATTATCACCTTCTGTCCCACCACTGGTAAAAAAAATCTCATGGGGTTTAACACTTAACAAATCAGCAATTTGCTTACGAGATTGCTCTAGCAAGTTAAACGAGGTCTCCCCCATTGCATGCAAGCTTGATGGATTTCCCCATATCTTCTCACTAACCTTTTGGTAAGTGTCTAAAACTGTGTCATCAACTTTTGTTGTAGCGCTGTTATCAAAATAAATCATTTAAAATCATTCTCCATTTATATTTCCAGTAAGACTAATCGATTATACCAGATTATTTTACTTACAAATTTAAAGCGTGTCAAAAAAATTTAACCATCTGTTCAATTCGTAAAAAAAGCCACCGCTTCCTCTTCGATAGCGATAGCTCAGATTCAATTTAATACTCGGTTCGTTTTTGTTGGTAATAATTTTCTGTAATATTATCCATGGCACCCGGCTCAATTTGTTCAAGTGCTTTTGAAATAACGGATAGACTTTCACTATAACGATGGTCCGTGTCAAAAAGTTTTTGAGCACGCTGACTAGCTTCATCTACTTCTTCGTCTGAATGCCGGTAGCGGTTGGCATATTGAATAGCTAACTCGCTTATTGCCGCATCATCCGTTAGGTCAGTTGTTTTTTTCGTTAGTGTTTGGATATCTGTGCTAACCATGTCAAGCTCTCGATTAATCATTTCCATATTAATTCGGACTTGGTTCATATCACTTGCAACTTTTTCAATCTCGTCGCTAACAACGAAGAAATAATCCATGTATCCTTCAGGTATTCCAGGAAGATTCAGCCCTTCGACATGCCGTTTAATGTTATGAATTTCTCCGTCGTACTGTTGCATCCTCTTTCGGGCGTCTTTTTCGCTATCAACCAATCCTTGTAGTTCATCGTTTAGATTAGACTGCTTCTCTTCAATTTCATTTAACTGTGCATTTTCGTCCTTTAATCGGTCGACAATTGCAGAATAAACAACTGGTTGATTAGTAATTTGCTCTGTATCTCGATCATGTTCGCTCCGAATTTCGTTTAACTGTGCATCCAGATTTTGTCCAACCGCAATCTGATCGTTGCTCAAAACATAGCTTTGATCAAGTCGTTCTATTTCGTTTAAGAGAACTTTGTTTTGTTTCTCAGCATGATCTAAAAAACGTGTAATGACATTAAAATTGTGCTCAACTGACTTTCGCGCGTCAATTTCCGTTTGAAGTATATCGTACAAATCATCAATCCGAATTGCAATTGATTTATTATTATCCCGAACCGCATCCAATCTTAAATTACTGAGCGTTTCCAAATTATCTGAAATTTTACCCTTAATTTGTTTAAGTTCATCTTTCACGAAATCATCTTCAAAGGCATAATTATGATTGATCAACTGGTCGTATCCATCTTTAATTTCATCAATTTGGTCTGGGAAGACATTAATCAAGTTTTCATACAACGCAGGAATTGCCTTAATTTGGCTTTCCAACTCTTCCGTGCTGGTCCTTAACTTTTGAAGTTGAGTTTCGGCTGTTTCATGATCACCAGAGTTAACTGTCTCACTGAAGGTTTCAAAATCATCATCTAATCGAGATAGCTTTTCTTCTAATAGATCAATACTTGGTCCAAGAGTAAGATTCTTAGCAAGAAGTGTCTTGCGAAGTTCTTGATATTTCATTCTCAAAATCTTAACTGCATCCCGTTGTTCCTGATCAATCCGTTTAATGTTATCTAATTGATCACTAAGTCGACGCATTTCTTCATCGATGGCGTCAAGTGATTCGCTGACCGTTGCCACCTCTTTACGAGCTTCAAAAATCTTCATATCATTGATATCTTGCTTAGCATGATTTGCGATATCTTCGACTTCAGGTAAACGATGATCAATGATTTCCTGATAATCATTTCGAATATTATCTAACCCGACCGCAGACGATCCGGTTAGGTTCATGGAAGAAACCTCCATTAATTTTTTTCGAACCGGTGATTCGCCAATATCAGCCTTACGATTCAATAAGTCTTCAACTTGTTTCAGTAAATAACGTTGATATGACACAATTCCTAAATACACAAGAATTGCCACCACGATGATTGCAATTAATACTATGATCATACTAAAACCCCATCCTTTTTACTTCACTCAATTCGTATTTAAAAAACTTGCTTTTTAACAGTCTTCAATTTAGAATTTAATCTAATTTAAATTATAGCATACAGGCTACGCTGTTAAACTAGCGATTTTTATTAAAATAAGTGTAATAGGAAGTGGTTTCTCATGTCTGAACCAATAAATCAAATTATTGTCGAGCAAATTGACGCACTTTTATTTAACGAAACTAATACCATCACCAACTTATCTAATGCATCAGCACTTCTAAAAAGTGAAGTAACTGATATCAATTGGGCCGGGTTTTACCTTTACAATGAGCACCAAGACGAACTAGCCCTTGGCCCATTCCAAGGAAACGTTGCTTGTATGCACATCAAAAATGGTACAGGAGTTTGTGGTACGTCTTTTAAGGAAGATCAAATTTTGCGCGTTAAAAATGTGCATGAATTTCCGGGGCATATTGCTTGCGATAGTGCCTCAAATTCAGAAATCGTCCTTCCATTGACGGTTAATGGACAAAAAATAGGCGTTCTAGATATTGATTCTCCAACCATTAATCGTTTTGATGCTGAAGATGAAGCAGTTTTGGCCAATTTTAGAGATGCATTGGTTAAACACATTGACAGTAGCATTTTAAGTGCGTTAAACTAGAGTTTGTGTAAAATAATGCAGCGGTGGGCGGTAAGCTCGTCAACAGATTGTTGCCTAATAGTTAGGTCAACTAGTAACCTTAGCGGCTGCACAGGTGAACCTTGCAAAGCAATCTGCACGAATACTAAACCCACATTTGTTTATTTTACTCCAACAAAAACAATTTATTGGAGGATATTTTAATGTCTAGATATACTGGCCCAAGCTGGAAAGTTTCACGTCGTCTTGGTATTTCATTAACAGGTACAGGTAAGGAACTTGCACGTCGTCCCTACGCTCCTGGTGATCACGGTCAAAATAACCGTCGTAAAATTTCAGAATATGGTATGCAACTTCGCGAAAAGCAAAAGTTACGTATGATGTACGGTTTAACAGAACGTCAATTCTCTAACCTATTCGTTCGTGCCGGAAAGATCCGCGAAGGTCTTCCTGGTACTAACTTCATGGTTTTACTTGAACGTCGTTTGGATAACATGGTTTACCGTCTAGGTTTGGCTACTACTCGTCGCCAAGCTCGTCAACTTGTTAACCATGGTCACATCACTGTTGATGGCAAGCGTGTCGATATTCCTTCTTACGAAGTTGAAATTGGCCAAGTCATTGGCGTTCGTGAAAAATCAAAAGATCTTAAGATTATCAACGAAGCTGTTGAAGCCGTTGTTGGTCGTCCACAATTTGTTCAGTTTGACGCTGACAAGTTGGAAGGTTCCCTCGTTCGTCTTCCAGAACGTGATGAACTTGAAGCAGACGTTGATGATTCACTTATCGTTGAATACTACAACAAGCTTTAATAAAAACAAGCGGCCTCGCGCCGCTTTTTTTATTTACCAAATTTAGGAGAGATAATGCAACCATTAGCATATCGAATGCGACCTCGCACAATTAATGAAATTGTAGGCCAACAACATTTAGTTGGACCTGGCAAAATAATCAATCGGATGGTCAAAGCCAAACTACTATCTTCAATGATTTTATACGGTCCTCCTGGAACGGGAAAAACCAGCATTGCTAGTGCAATTGCTGGTTCAACAAAATATGCATTTCGAATTTTAAACGCCGCAACCGATTCTAAGAAGGACCTCCAGATTGTCGCAGAGGAAGCTAAATTAAGTGGTACTGTTATTTTACTTTTAGATGAAATTCATCGGCTGGATAAAACTAAACAAGATTTTCTTTTACCTCATTTGGAGAATGGAAATATTATTTTAATTGGTGCGACAACTGAGAATCCGTATATTAACATTAATCCCGCTATTCGAAGTCGAACTCAAATTTTTGAAGTCACTCCCCTAGCGCCAGGTGACATCAAACAGGCCATTTTGACTGCAATTGATGATAAACAACGTGGACTGGGAGAATTACCGATTAAAATTGATGAAGTTGCACTGAACTTTGTTTCCGAATCTACTAATGGCGATCTACGGAGCGCGTTAAACGCAGTCGAATTGGCCGCAAAATCAACCTCTCCCGACTCAGAGGGTACCATTCATTTAACTTTGGAAATTATTGAAGAGTGTTTGCAAAAAAGAGCATTGACTCAAGATAAAGACGGCGACGGTCATTATGATGTTATTTCAGCTTTCCAAAAATCAATCCGCGGCAGTGACACAGACGCTGCGTTACATTATATGGCACGTTTATTGGAAAGTGGAGATTTACAAAGTGTCATTCGTCGCCTTCTCATAATTGCTTACGAAGACGTTGGACTTGCAAATCCACCGGTATGTCAACGAACCGTTTCAGCCGTAACTGCAGCCGAACACGTCGGCCTACCAGAAGCGCGAATTCCTCTTGCAAACGCTGTTATTGAACTTTGTGTTTCACCAAAATCAAATTCCGCAATGGTGGCGATTGATAACGCACTCACCGATATCCAAAGTGGACATATTGGCGAGGTCCCCGATCATTTACGCGATGCCCATTATAAAGGTGCCAAAGCATTAGGTCACGGTATTGACTATAAGTATCCCCACGATTATGATAACGACTGGGTTCCTCAGCAATATTTACCTGACTTACTAAAAAAAGCGCAGTATTTTGATGCTAAAGGAAATAGTAATTTTGAACAAAAAATTCGAGATCAATATAAAACATTAAAAAAAGCGCAAAATTCAGGACATTAATATTGCCAATTCCTGAATTTATATAGTATTATTAATACGAAGTTCTTAGGTACTCGAAAGTATTGGTTTCATATTCTTCCAACAAACATCTAAAAGGGAACACGGATCGCAAGCGAATTGTAGGCCTTCTATTAGGAAACATGCTGCTTTGGGTATGTGTACCCACCTAAGTATACTTGGGTTAGATACTGGCCGATATGATCGATACTCAAAGTTCTTTGCCCCACATTTTGTGGGGTTTTTTTAATTTTCAGTGAAAGTAGGAATCTTATGATTATTCAGCTTCTTATGTCAATTTTTGCAATCATCGTTGTCTACATTGGTTATTATTTATTTAAACACCGCGTTGTTGACTTTATGATGTTTAAACCTTCCACCACTCCCCTCTTAAGTAAGTCACTTAATTTTATTGGTAAACTTCTAATGGGGATTGGAATTATTATTCTACTCCTTGGTTTAACTGGCAACACCTTTGCGATTCTAGTTGGTCTCATTCTTGGAATCTTTTCTACAACTGGTACCTTATTATTCTTATTAAAATTTTTATAGCAAATTCCTTTTTATTTTCCCATTTTTAACGTACAATTGAGGTAAATAGATAGGGGTGGTTATGTTATGACACAACAATATAAACATATTCTTGTTCCAGTTGATGGTTCCAAAGAAGCCGAATTAGCATTTAAAAAAGCGGTGGCCGTGGCGAAACGAAACGATGGTGCTGAATTACATTTATTACACGTTGTAGACACCCGGGCTTTTCAAAATATTTCAAGCTTCGATACTGCTATGGTTGAACAAGTCACTGAAACAGCCAAGAAGACTCTTGATCGATACATCGAAGAAGCTAAGAACGATGGTTTAGAAAACGTCGCATACTCGATCGAATACGGTTCACCAAAGGTTGTAATTTCTCAAGATGTTCCAAAAGAGCTTCATACTGATCTAATCATGATCGGAGCCACCGGTTTGAATGCCGTAGAACGCCTATTAATTGGTTCAGTAACCGAGTACGTCACAAGAACGGCCATTTGTGATGTGTTAGTCGTTCGGACTGACTTAGAAAATAAATAGTGATCAAGTAGCATTATTTTTAAATTAAGAATGAATAAAAAGTAGAAATCGTAGTGAACAATGTTCTCTGCCATTTCTACTTTTTAATTGGTTTAATTTAATTACCATTCAAGGTGCCTTGTCTAAGAGACAAGCGAATTATTTACTCCACCCATCGCTTTCGATAATACTCACAGTTGATCCAATGAGCATTGATAATCCCACTTGCCTGTAGAAAAAAGCTAATATTTACCGGACCGATAAAATCAAATCCACGTTTTTTTAGCTCTGTACAAATTCTTCCGGATACGGGATGCTCCAAGTTCATTTTAGAATTCCACCTCTGATAAATATTAACTGGAACAAAATCCACTTGCGCCCATAAAAAATCCGAAAAAGATTCGCCATTAGCCGACATATCAGCAATCAACTTTGCATTTTTGATAATTGCCTTAATTTTTCGCTCATTCTTAATAATTCCACCATCGTGAAGCAAACGTTGGAGATCTTTTTCATTGTATCTAGAAACTTTTACTACAGAAAAATTATCAAATGCGTCTAATATGTTTGACAATTTAGACAACACAACCTCAAAGTTTAATCCCGACTGTAAAACTTGGATCGATAAGTTCTGAAACAATTCTTGATTGCTAAAGACCGGTTTCCCCCAGTAATTATCATGATATTCTTGCAATATTAAACTTTTATCAGCCCATTGGCATCTTTGTTTCATAAAAAAGCCCCCTTCAGAGATAAATACTCTGAAAGAGGCTTCTAGCATTATTTTTCTAGTTGCTTGTATAGCTTTTGTTTTCCAAGAACAATGCTCTCACATAAATCTTCATAACTAATACCCGCAGCTTCAGCTTCCTGAGGTAGTAGGGAAAGTGGTGTCATCCCTGGTAAATTATTAGCTTCGATTACATACACACCAGTCTCGTTAGTTAGGAAATCAACCCGACCATAATTAGTCATTCCTAAAACGGCCATTGTCTGAACCGCTACTCGTTTCATTTCACTGTGAACATCTTCGTCGATGTTTGGAGGCGTAATAAACTGAGTCGTTGAACCAGTCTGGAACTTATGTTCATAATCATACCAACCATCATTTACAACAATTTCAATTGCTGGCATAGCTTCCCCATTAACAACACCTAGTGAAAATTCTCGACCAGTAATAAATTCTTCAACAATGATCTCATCATCGAACCGATAGGCATCGCTCAACGATTCGGCTAACTCTTTATCATCATGAACAATTCTCGTACCGATACTTGATCCACCATTATTTGGTTTAACAACCATTGGATATCCAAAATCTAGTTGAGGATGAATCCCATCTTCCTCATGCAAGACCGAGAACTTAGCCGTCTTAATGTCATTATAAAGCATAATTTCCTTAGAAATCGCCTTATCCATCGCAATCCCCGATGCAAGTGACCCACTACCTGTATACTTAATATTGTTAAGATCTAAAACAGCTTGAACTTTACCATTCTCACCATCTCCACCGTGTAAAGCTAAAAAAACAAAGTCAGCAGCTTGGAGGATCCGTAAAACATTTTTTCCGAACAATCCTACCGTGCCATCTGTACGAAGTTTTTCAATATCCGCGTCGGTTAATACGTCATCGTTAATTTCATAATCGGTGCTCGTATTGCTTGTCTTAAATATATCTTCGACATTTTGACCTTTCTCGAGTTCGTATCCCAAGAATAAGTCAATCATTGTTGCATCGTATCCCTTTGAGCGTAAAGCGTTCGTAATCTTCGATCCGGAAGAAAGCGACACATTTCGCTCCGTACTCTTTCCGCCAGCAAGTACAGCAATTTTCATTTTTTCCACCTCGTATGCAAGATAATTACAAACCATTCGTTTGCTCCGCCAATTATCTAACGTTTATTGAACCTTCAGTATATCATATAACCAATAAATGAGGTGATAAAAGTTTAAAAATTTTGTCCTACATTGTAAAATCATTTGAATCTTCAAGGTATTCAACAATTGCCTTTGCCATATTGGGATTCAATATCATTGCCTGTAGTAGCCGCTGACGATTAAAAATTGCGTTCCACATCCCGGCGGTCTCTCTAACTTGCGCGGAAGCAAGCGATCGCCGCCACTCTCTGAGCTCAATTAAAAGAAATTGCTGATAAACATCGTCTTCCTCTAATTGGTCTGCAATATACACGGCTAACCTGCCGGCTTCACCAAAAATTAATGGCGTTTTTAATCTTCGATATTTTTCAATTAAAACACTCATTAATAATATTTTATCAGCTCGGATTAAATCATTATCACTGGCTAACTCGTCTAGAACATTACCAATGTGCGTATAGGCGTGAATCCAGCCATGCCGTTCATCAAATCCTCTTGTATCGTTTTCAAGTGTGATATACAAAGCAATCTGTTCTACTAATTTATTTTTTCGCTCGTTATCGATGAAAGTTTCTCCGGCTCGGTCAATATAAATCAACGTTGAAATCAACATCACTGAAAATGACCTTAGAAAAACTGCGTCATTTTCTTTTTCATTAATATGTGAAAGTAACATTTCATCACTGGTTAATCGATCAAATGCAAGAATTAGTTGTTCTTTTGAAAGAACTTGGTTTTGAACTAAATCGTTGAAAATGTAGAACGCCCCTTTATCACGAATGATTGGGTTGGGTGATCCTAAATGGTCCAATATAGCAGTTAATTCATCGTTAGTTACTGCGTCTAATTGTCCCTTGCCTAAATCTTCTCGAAGTTGTTGAAGTAAATCCATAATTTGAACGCCATCATCTGGCAGTGTAACATCCGTTTGAGGCAGATTTTGTTTTGCCGCATCAATTATTTTCCCAGTTGAACGTCCTAACGAAGAGAAAATTTTGCCAATTTGAAGATCAATTCTTAATCCTTCTATTTTGTTACGAGTTTCATTAATGGTATCCACGCGCTCATCCTCCTAAGTATTAACTTGATTTTAACACGATGACCTATCTTTAAAAACAATTTGTCCTGTCCCACTTTTATTTAGTTAAACATTAAAAAATAATGAAAAAATATGTTATGATAGTTCAATCAAAAGTATCAGGGGGTATACCAATGGGTAGTTTCATTAAAAATTTTATCAGAAAAGAAAATCCTTCAATTTATGAAGACAAAGATTCACATCTTTCAAGAACATTAGAAGTCAAAGATTTTTTGGCTTTAGGTGTTGGCACAATCGTATCAACTTCGATTTTTACACTTCCAGGAGTTGTTGCAGCACAACATGCCGGCCCCGCCGTAACACTTTCGTTTTTAGTTGCCGCGATTGTTGCCGGATTAGTCGCTTTTGCCTATGCTGAAATGGCTTCTGCAATGCCGTTTGCCGGTTCGGCATATTCATGGATCAATGTTATCTTTGGCGAGGGATTCGGCTGGATTGCAGGCTGGGCGCTACTAGCTGAGTATTTCATCGCTGTCGCTTTCGTTGCTTCGGGACTTTCAGCTAACTTTAGGGGACTTATTTCCTCAGTTGGCGTGATTATTCCCGCTCAGTTAGCTAACCCATTAGGTACTAATGGTGGGATTATCGATATTATTGCTTTAATTGTGATTGTTCTTATTGCGCTACTGCTTGCTCATGGAACTTCAGAAGCAGCTCGTGTCGAAAATGCACTGGTCGTTTTAAAAGTCATCGCAATTCTTGTATTTGTGGTCGTCGGACTATCTGCAATTCATGTTGAAAACTATCTACCGTTTATTCCAAAATATCATCCCAACGCTGATGGCACTGCCTTTGGTGGTTGGCAAGGTATTTATTCCGGTGTTTCAATGATTTTTCTATCATATATTGGTTTTGATTCCATTGCGGCTAATGCCGGTGAGGCTAAGAACCCAGAGAAAACCATGCCGCGTGGAATTTTAGGATCATTGGCGATTGCCGTTGCACTTTTTGTGGCCGTTGCTTTAGTCCTAGTTGGAATGTTCCATTATACAAAGTATGCCGGAAATGCAGAACCCGTTGGATGGGCTTTAAGAGAATCGGGCCACGGAATAGTCGCCGGCGTAGTTCAAGCTATTGCCGTAGTCGGAATGTTTACCGCTTTGATCGGGATGATGATGGCTGGATCCAGACTGCTTTATTCATTTGGTCGCGACGGAATGCTACCCAAATGGCTTGGCCAATTAAATTCTAAAAAGCTTCCCAACCATGCCCTTCTATTTTTAACAATTATTGGTGTGGTGATTGGATCAATGTTCCCCTTTGCTTTTCTTGCACAACTTATCTCAGCAGGGACATTAATTGCATTTATGTTCGTTTCGTTAGGGATCTATGCCCTTCGTCCACGTGAAGGAAAAGATATCGCCGTTCCGGCCTTTAAAATGCCTCTGTACCCAGTTTTACCTGCAATCTCATTTTTAGGCTCTCTAGCCGTATTTTGGGGCTTAGATATCCAGGCCAAACTTTATTCATTAATTTGGTTTGTAATTGGAGTTCTTATCTACGCTGTATATGGCCGTCGCCACTCCTATTTAACGCAAAAATAAAAAAAGTAGGTCACTAGACCTACTTTTTTTATTTGAATAATTCGGGTAAAACTTTTGAACCATTTTTTTCAACAAGATCTTTATAAAATGCAGCATACAGTCCATTTTTATATGGTACGAACCAGATAAAACCAATTCCAAAAGATGCAACACTTAAAATGTACCAGCCGACCAACGATAGCTGTAATAAGAATAATCGACCCTTATTTCCGTTCATTAATCGGCGACTAAAAGTAATAAAGTTAATAAATTCATAATCACCACTTAGATTTCGCTCTTCGGCATCTTTATAAAGAAAATATGCTTGTGAATATGAATAGATTTTTATTAGTCCCGGAATCAAAAACAGAAATGACCACAATAATTCAAAAATAAATTGAAAAATATAAATCGCTAACGTCGAAACAAAGTACTTTCTTGTAAAAGTCTGAAAAGCCGTGTTCCAGGAAGGAGCTTGTTGAGCATTTCTTAGCCAGTCTAATATTCCATATTGGATTCCCACCGCAATGAACATTGTGATGGCATTAAATAAAAACTCCATCGCAACATTTGGTCTCGAATAACCACCTGGCTCTGTACTGTTTCCATACATCAATTGATTTATATCATTGCCACTTATCTGTCCGAACATGTAGGCAACCGTCAGAGTGGCCCCCATAATTAAAATACCTGTAATAACCGCTGCGACAATCGGAATAATGTTAGCCTTGATTACCGCAAACCAGCTTCCCTTATATCGTCCTAAGACGCTCTTTTTTAAATCATGAATGCTTGCATGTTCCATCAAATCACTCTCCCCGCTTAATTTTCAACTTAGTATTTAGTCCTCGCGAAATGATTAAGGATATTATAATCAATACTACCATAATCATGCTTGGAACAAATGGATTAAAGTTTCCCATTGTTTTGGAATATCCGATCAAAAACTTTGAGAAGTTTTCAATTGCGGTGAAGGAAATTAACTTACTTCGGATGGCCCTGCTAAGTACTGTAAACAAAAGAATCACAATAATTGGAGCGGTAATCAAAGCCCCCTTTTGATGTCTTCTCGTTAGTAGCGAGAAAAAGGATCCCACGACCATTCCAATAATTGCAACAGTTAACATAAAAATAAATGTCACAATCACCATCATGACCATGTTGGGAATTTGTGAGCGGAAAAAGTGTCCATATAGTGAAAGGTAAGGAATAGCGTTGTATCCATCACCGTCAAGCAATGAAAACATACTAATGATAAAGTCATAAACCGTCGCAATTAACGAAATAATTGATAACGAAACTACCTTTGCAGCCCAACCAGTTCTTCTTGAAATCCCATTTTGAATTAAGAACGAGAATCGTTCATACGTTAAAAAGCCAAAGTAAAATAGTAGTGCGGCATTCACTAGCACCGCACCAGTAGACGCAATGGAGAAGCTAATGGAAACGGTATTCAAAACCCCTTTGGTACCTGATCCAATTAAATGAATCGTCGTAGGTAACAAAACAAATAACCCCAACATCCACGCGTAAACAATTAATATCAGTCGAAGGAAGTAGCTTAAATCGTATTTAATAACTTGTACTGTTTTATTCATTATTACTTCCCCCGCTCGTTAAGTTGACAAAAAGTGTCTGTAAGTCCATCTTATCAATATTAATCAGGTCAGGAATTGGTTTATTATTCAACGTTCCAAAAACATAACTAGCCTTAATACGTGCTAGCTTATCACTACCAATCACATTTAATCCTTCGGTATATTCATCGACCTTATCTTCCGGACCACTAATCATATATGCGTTCGAAAGTACTTTTTCAGTTGCATCATCAATAATTAACCGGCCGTTATCAATCACCAAAACATGTTCAACCAAGTTAGCAATTTCTTCGATTAAATGTGTCGAGATGACAAATGTTCGTGGATTTTCAGCATAACTCTCAACTAAGGCGTTGTAGAAAAGATCACGATGACTGGCGTCTAAACCTAAAACTGGCTCATCCAAAAAGACGTATTCAACGGGAACTGAAAGTGAGACAATTAGCTTCATTATCGTCCGATATCCCGTCGATAGTTTATTAAAAACGGTATTAGTTCGTAACCCGAATTGCTTACTAAGATTAGTTGCCAACTCAAAATCAAACCCGCCATAAAATTTCTCGGTCCATTTATAAATGTCCTTAACTTTAGCATTTTTAGGGTAAAGATTGACCTCGCTCATTAAAAACATTTTTGCTAGTTGTTCATCATTGTCCTTAATTGTTTCATTATCAATTCTAATTTCTCCCAGATCAACTGGAATTCGGTTTACTAGCAGATTAAGCAGCGTGCTCTTTCCAGCGCCGTTCCGCCCCAGTAGCCCATATATTTTATTGGGCTCAATTGTCAAACCGATCCCATTTAAAATCATTTGCTTATCAAACGATTTTGTAACCTGTCGTACTTCAATTCCCTTCATAAAGACTGATACCCCTGTTTAATTAGTTTTTTTAAATCTGCTTCATCTATATTAAGCCGTGAAGCTTCTTTAACGACCCCTATCACATACTTATTATAGAAGTTTTGTTGTCGATTCAAAGTGATTCGTTCATTTGCTCCATTAGATACAAACATACCAACCCCGCGATGTTTTTCCAACAACTTTCTCGAAACTAACTGATTCATCCCTTTTAATACGGTGGCCGGGTTGATATGGAACTCTTTCGAAATCTCAGTCGTTGAAGGAATTTGTTCCCCTTCTTTAAAACCACCCGTAAAGATTGCATCTTCAATCTGTTGGGCGACTTGGAGATAGATTGGTTCACTGCTATTAAAATTAAACTGCATAAAATCCACCTTCAAATTTTAATTAATAGTACTTAATTACTCGTGTAACTAACTATATGGGTTATTCGCTCAAATGTCAATTGGATTCAACAACAAAATCGTTTTAAAAATATAATTAAAATAAAATTGAATTTTAATTATAAAAATATTATAATTTTCTCATTTAACATTAAGGAGGTTCCTATATGAAAATCAATCATGAGCTATCAGATAAACTTATCGAAAATGAACGCCACTATTTTTCATCAGCCGCACGAATTGAATACTTCAATCTTGTCATTGAGTCTGCCCATAATGCTACTTTGACAGATGTCGACGGCAACACCTACTTAGACTTGCTTGCAAGCGCTTCGGCCGCCAACGTCGGACACAATCAACCAACGGTCGTCGAAGCGATTCAAAAACAAGCGGCCAAATTAATCCACTATACTCCCGGATATTTTCATCATCAACCTGAACAAATTTTAGCAGAACGTCTCAGTAAGATGGCTCCGGGTTCTTCACCGAAAAAAGTTTCATTTGGAAACTCCGGCTCGGATGCTAACGACGGTATTATTAAATATGCGAGAGCTTATACTAAACGTCCTTACGTCGTATCTTTTATTAATGCCTACCATGGTTCAACTTTCGGTGCGCTATCACTTTCGGCATTAACTACAAACATGTCAAAAGGTGTTGGGCCGCTTCTTCCGGACGTTATTCACGTTCCTTTCCCCGATCTTTACCGGCGAAACGAAGGTGAAAGTGATGATGACGTTGCCAATCGTTATTTTACATATTTCAAACAAATTTTTGACCATTATCTTTCACCGGAAGAAACTGCCTGTGTGATTGTTGAACCAATTCAAGGAGATGCTGGAATCATTAAAGCTCCGGCACTATATTTTAATCTGGTGTATGATTTTTGTCGCCAACATGGAATTCTTTTTGCCGATGATGAAATTAATCAAGGTCTGGGGCGTTCTGGCCACATGTGGGGAATTGAAAATTATCCAGGAATTGAACCTGATTTAATTTCAACTGGAAAGTCACTTGCCTCTGGAATGCCACTGAGCGCTGTCATTGGCAAATCTGAAATTATGGATAGCCTAGCATCATCTGGCCACGTTTTTACAACCGCCGCTAATCCAGTATGCTGTGCCGCTTCATTGGCAACCCTAGACATTTTAGAAAAACAAAATCTAGCAGCGAAATCGTTAAAAGATGGCTTTTACGTTAAGAAAAAGTTTACCGAACTGCAAAAACTTTATCCAACAATCGGCGATATTCGAATGTTTGGTTTGAATGGAGGAATTGAGCTAGTCGACAATCCTCATGACAAAAATCCCAACCCTGAATTAGCCAACAAAATTATTTTTTATGCATTTCAACATGGTGTTTTACTAATTACACTAGGAGGCAATGTTTTACGTTTTCAGCCCCCTTTAACCATTACTAGAGCAGAACTCGATCATGCACTGCTTGTACTTAAAAAGGCATTTAAAGCCGCACACAATAACCAAATTCAGATCCCATCTAAATTACAAGCGATGGGATGGTAGATTAAATTAAAAAACGAGGAAACACGATATAAGCATCCATGTTTCCTCGTTTTTAACTCCATCCATCAAAGTTTAGTTTTTAGCTATTCGACCGGTTGTACTGCGCCTTTGAAGTGCTTCTTAATCCAGTCTTGTGTTGATTTAGATTTTAATACTTTAACCAACTTTTTAATTGCCTTGTTGTTCTTTTCATCAGGACGAATCGCGATAATATTACTATATGGTGATGACGATTTTTCAACCGCAATTGCATCTTTAGTTGGATTTAATTTAGCTTGAACGGCATAATTTGAATTAATTACTTCTGCATCACCTTGTTTATTATTAAACAATTGAGGCATTAATTTAGGTTCATAGCCCGTTTTAAATTTAATATTATTTTTATTAGTTGCGATATCCTTAAAGGTTGCACTAGTAATATCTGTACCGGCCTTCAAAGTAATCAAGCCCGCATCCTTAAAAATTTGAAGAACACGGCCGTAATCAGCAACATTATTACTTACTAAAACTGTTGCATTCTTTGGTAAATCTTTTAGAGATTTATATTTCTTTGAATAAACAGCAATTGGTTCCAAATGAATTGAGCCGGCACTGACTAGGTTTCCCTTGTTCTTACTATTCCATTCCTTTAAGAAGGGCGTGTGTTGGAAGTAATTTGCATCAATATCCTTAGAGGCTAACGCTTTATTTGGCAACACGTAGTCTTGGAATTGCTTTATCTTCAGATCAACGCCTTCCTTTTTTAGTTCAGGCTGCACATGTTTTAAAATTTCAGCATGTGGTGTTGGTGACGCGCCAACCGTAATCGTCGTCGTCTTCTTGGCTGTACTTCCACAAGCGGCTAAGACTAGTGCCGTTACGGCTACCGTAATTGCTGTTAAAACTCTACTTTTCTTCATAATAACCTCTCCTTTTTAAACAACTCGCTTATCAATTTTTTTAACTAACCAATCTCCAACCCATTGGAGGAAGAATACGAACAATACAATCAGAACCGTTGCAACAAATATAATGGTTCCATTATATTGTAAAAATCCATTATTATAAGCCAAAGCTCCAAGTCCACCCGCTCCAATTGCTCCAGCCATTGCCGTATAGCCAACAAGTGAAATTGCGGTAACTGTTAACCCTGAAACTAATGCGGGCAAGCTTTCTGGTAAGAGAACTTTAAAAATGACGGTCCATCGATTTGCTCCCATTGCCTCTGCTGCTTCTAAAATACCTTGATCAATTTCTCTAAACGACATTTCTACAATTCGACCAAAGAACGGTGCCGCTGATAAAATTAGTGATGGTAGTGCCGCCACCGGACCTACAATCGTGTGAACAATTGAATTTGTAAATGGAATTAGGACAACAATTAAGATAATATAGGGGATTGATCTAAATACGTTAACAAATAGTGAGACAATCCAATTGATTCCTCTGACGCCGATACTTTTGCTATCTTTCGTCTCGAAAAGTAGTAGTCCAATTAGACAGCCAATAACTGCCGTAAAAATTACCGAAATCAAAGTTACCCAAATTGTTTCCCAAGTTGCACTACCCATTTCAGCCCAATCAACCGAGCTAAAATTGAAGAAAGAACTACTGCTCATCTTTAATCACCTCTGTTTCTACTCTCAAATTTTTAAGAAATTCAACGGAACCATCTAACTGCTCTGTAGGTCCCGTAATTTGCAAGTATAACGTTCCAATCGATCCTTCTCTGGTCTGTTTAATGTTACCGGCTATAATATTAAGCGAAACCTCTGGAAATTCATGAACCATTTCCGAAACAATTGGTAATTTGGCTTGGTCACCATGAAATGTTAAACGAATAATTCGGCCATCCGGATATTTAGTTACTAATTCATCTAAGACAACTTCCGTCTCCTGTCGACTAGGGTCCGCTTCCGCAGAAACAAATCGTTTGGTTAATGGTTGTTGTGGATTTTTGAAGACGTTTAAGACTTCGCCCTCTTCAATAATTTTTCCACCATCCAGAACGGCCACATTGTCACATATTTTACGAATCACATGCATCTCATGTGTAATTAAAACAATTGTTATGTTTAAACGCTTTTTGATATCCAACAGCAGATCTAAAACTTCATCCGTAGTTTCTGGGTCCAACGCGCTGGTGGCCTCATCTGACAGTAAAATTTCTGGATCGTTTGCTAAGGCTCTAGCTACACCTACTCGTTGTTTTTGTCCTCCGGAAAGCGAAGCCGGATACATATCTTCTTTACCACTTAACCCAACAAGTTCGATTAATTCTTGCGCTTTTTTTTGACGCTGGGTTCTATCAACACCTGCGATTTCCAGCGGGAACATGATGTTCTCGATAACTGTCCGCGACCATAATAAATTAAAATGTTGAAAGATCATACCAATTTTATGTCGCTGAACCCTTAAATTTTTCGCATCAAGTCGGTTAATTTCAACCCCGTTGATATCAACACTGCCGGTTGTTGGTTTTTCTAATCCATTTAGCATTCGAATTAAAGTTGTTTTTCCGGCCCCTGAGTAACCAATGATTCCATATATCTTTCCGTTCTCAATTTTTAAATTAACATCTTTAATTGCATGAACGGTACCCTCTTTTGTTTCAAATGTCTTTGAAACATCCTTAAATTCAATCAAACCTAATCCTCCCTTACAAACAAAAAGCTTTCGTCCAAACATAGTTAATACTATGTTAAGGACGAAAGCTTGTCGTGTTACCACCTTAATTTTTCACTGCCTCACGTACAGTGAACTCTACGGGTCAATCAACCCTCGCGCTATATTGGGCGCACCCATTGTCTGCTAACACATGGCTCACAGACTTAGCTGAAATAACTAAAGACCATCTTCAACGGCTTCCTCGATTTCCTTTCACCAACCGGAAACTCTCTAGGCGTAGGTAAGCTCGTTTACTCATCTTTCTTTAATGCTCTGTTAATATGCTAAAGTATACATTCCTCATTGTACACTGTCAACACTAAATTAAAAAAAGTGAAAGGAATGATGACCATCGTCGTGTCTTCAACCTTTCACTTTTCTAAAAATGTTATCACCATACGCTTACCCAACCATTTTTCAGGCTTGACTTGATGCGTTTCAACGTCATGTTGAAGATTTTAGAAGCCTCTAAAAATCAGCTTGTTGCTCCAGACTCGTCTTACTGTAAGAGTAGTAGTGATACCGCATGGACATAATCAAACCAATTCCGACCATGTTACCAATTAAAGCTGATCCTCCTGCACTAACAAACGGTAACGGAATCCCCGTTAATGGTAGTAAACCAATGTTCATTCCAATATTTTCAAACGCATGGAATAAAATCATCATAATTACGCCGGTAGCAACGTAGGCATAAAATTCATTTTTCGTATCAAAGATAACTTGCAAAATTTTATAAATCAACAGAAAGTATAAACCGACCACCAATACGCTGCCTACAAAACCAAAATTTTCACCGATTACGGAGAAAATCATATCCGACTCACGAACAGGAACGTTAACATTAGAAACATTAAACCCTTTGCCAAACAGCTGTCCTGAACCAATAGCTTTCATACTTTGCCACAATTGATAGCCTGAGTTTGTAGTATCCGATGCGGGATGCAACCAATTATCAACTCGCGCAAATTGATATGCTTCGAAGCCCACCTTTTCGAGTAACGTTCTCCCCCACGATGTTGCGACTAGCATTAAGGTCGAACTCCCTAAAATGACCATTCCCACAAATGATGGAATCAGGATCCTCCATGTCACACCTGACACCACTACCAGACCGACAAAAATAGCAATAAAAACTAACGTTGTCCCAAAATCATGTTGTAGTAAAAGTAACACTGGTATGGGCAAAGTCCATAAAATCATTGTACCAATCAGTTTCCAATCGGTCCGTACCGTTCTAACTTTCACTTTTGAATTATAGAGGGTAATAATTCTAGCCATCATTAATATGTACGCTGGCTTCATTACTTCAGAGGGTTGAAAGGTAAGCGATCCAATTGCAAACCAACTTTTTGCTCCCGTATTGGCTGCGTAAGAACGACTATAAAAGAAGAGCACTAAAAATAGTAAAAATAACCCAACCCCGTACGCTAACGGTGCCAAACGCCATAATTGCTTGGCGTCAAACCGCATAATTACCGCTACAATTATAATTCCAAGAATGTACCAAATTAATTGTGAAAAAACTTGACGAAGGATGCTAGTTGCACTTGTATCATGCGTTGTAGCTACGTAGATGGATGCTAAACCAATAATGGCCAGCATAAGCACTGGAAAGATAATTCCGTAATCAATTCTTGAACTATCATCCTTTCGAGCAACCCGAGAATCATTTTTTTCCATCGCGGTAGCCCCTTTCTATATCGAATGTAGATTAAACTCAGCGATTACCCACTGAATCCCTTCGTCAATAGATTTTACACGCATTTCTCCATTTTGATTAGACGCAACAAAATTCTTATCATTTATTTGAGAAATTCGTCCAATCATTCGTCCATCAATATAGACTTCATTCACACGCGACTCGTTTTCCTTAGTTTCTTTAATTTCGATTTCAAATTTCTTTTCTTTTTTTGACATGTTTACTCCTAATTTTTATGGTTCTTTTTTTGATTTCGTTTTAGTGAAAAATTATCGGGAACCGGATCATATCCGCCTCTAACAAATGGATTACATCTTAGAATTCGTGCAGTCCCCATCATCATTCCTCTTAGTGCGCCAAACCTTTTGATAGCTTGAAATGTATAGTTTGAGCACGTTGGATAATACCTACAGGACGGTGGAAACAGAGGCGAAATAAACTTCTGGTATCCACGAATCATTAACAGCATAATTTTTTTCATTTAATACCTATCCTTATTTTACTAAAAATACAAGGTTTTCAATTGTCGTAATTAAATTCAAGAAAAAAGTGCTTACTGTATACCCAATTACTACTGACAAAAGAACAATTAAGACTTTTGCTTGATTTTCATATTTTCCCATAAACTTATAAAATGGAATAGCTTGAATACTCCAAAAAGATACTAGAATAAAAAACAAATAGCAAATTAAGGTGATCACTGATTGAATTCCCAACATAATTTCCTCCAAAATTCATACAATTAATATTGTACCAGAAACTGGGGCGAAATTATCATTTTAGACACAAAAAAACGCCCATTTGAAATGAGCGTTTTAGAGCATTCAATTAGCGGATTAATGTTTGGAAACATTAATTCGATTAATTGCACGACGGAGTGAAATTTGTGCACGACGTAATTCACTGTTGTCATGTGCTTGTTGTGCTTTACGAATCGTAGCCTCTGCCCGTTTTTTGGCGCTTTCGGCACGAGCGACATCAATATCAGATTGATTTTCAGCCGTGTCAGCCACTACCGTAGCAGTATTTTCAGAAAACTCAACGAATCCACCATTTACCGCTACTACATCTTCGTCTTGACCGTGCTTCATTCGCACTTCATCAATCGCTAAAGCGGCAATTACAGGAACGTGATTAGGTAAAATTCCTAATTCACCTTCCTTAGTATTAACCACTAACATAGTAACTTGGTCATCATCGTAAATTTGACCATCAGGAGTAACAATACTGACTGTTAATACCGAATTTTCAGCCAATTAGATCCCTCCTATTCTGCAGCACTAATTTTTTTAGCCTTTTCAACCACGTCATCAATTGAACCAACTAAACGGAATGCTTCTTCTGGTAAATCATCATATTTACCATCAAGAATTCCCTTGAATCCAGCAATTGTATCCTCAATTTTTACGTAATGTCCAGGAAGACCAGTAAATTGAGCCGCAACACTAAAGTCTTGAGATAAGAATAGTTGAATTCGACGTGCTCGAGCAACAACTGTTTTTTCTTCATCTGATAACTCATCCATACCAAGAATTGAAATAATATCTTGCAATTCTTTATATCGTTGAAGAACATGTTGAACGTCAGTAGCGACTTCGTAGTGTTCATCTCCGATGATTTCAGGATCAAGCGCTGTCGATGTTGATGCCAAAGGATCCACAGCAGGATAAATTCCTTGTTGTGTCAAACTACGTTCCAAGTTAGTAGTTGCATCCAAATGGGCAAACGTTGTTGCTGGAGCAGGATCAGTATAGTCATCGGCAGGAACATAAACAGCCTGAATTGATGTAACTGATCCCTTCTTAGTCGAGGTTATTCGTTCCTGAAGTTGTCCCATTTCTGTTGCAAGTGTTGGTTGATAACCAACGGCAGAAGGAATTCGACCTAATAGAGCCGAAACTTCTGAACCTGCTTGCGTGAACCGGAAAATGTTATCAATAAACAACAACACATCCTGTCCCTCAACATCACGGAAATGTTCCGCGATTGTTAAACCAGTCAAGGCAACTCGCATACGAGCCCCAGGCGGCTCATTCATCTGACCATACACCATGGCCGTACGATCAAGAACTCCTGATCCCTTCATTTCGAAGTATAAGTCATTACCTTCACGTGTTCGTTCACCAACACCGGTAAAGACTGAAATACCATTATGTTCTTGTGCAATATTATGAATTAGTTCTTGAATTAATACGGTTTTACCAACTCCGGCACCTCCGAAAAGACCAATCTTACCACCACGAATATATGGTGCAAGAAGATCAATAACTTTAATACCTGTTTCAAGAACTTCTGTACTTGGATTCAACTCGTCATAATCCGGTGGATCACGATGAATTGGATCACGCTTTATATCGGGGCCAAGTTCTTTACCGCCGTCGATAGTGTCACCCAAGACGTTAAAAACACGACCAAGTGTTTCTTTACCAACTGGTACCTTAATTGAATCTCCAGTATCTTCAACATCAAGACCACGCTGTAGTCCATCCGTTCCATCCATGGCGATAGTTCTTACTACACCATCACCTAATTCAAGGGTTACCTCAGAAACTAGGACAGTACCGTCTGATTTTTTAATATTCAAAGCATTGTTAATAGTTGGTAATTCTTCGTCAAGGGGAAATTCAACGTCGATAACTGGTCCGATAACTTGAACAACTTTACCAGTACTCATATCGTTTAATTCCTCTCGTTAGTTTTATTCAAGTGCGGCTTGACCACCAGTAATTTCGGTGATTTCAGTCGTAATAGCACTTTGTCTAGCACGATTATACTGTAGCTCTAAATCTGCAATTAAATCACTAGCATTATCAGATGCAGAACGCATAGCTGATGAACTAGCGGCATGTTCCGCCGTCTTTGCATCTAAGATAGCCCCATAAACCAAACTTTCGGCATACTGCGGAAGAATCTCCTGCAGTAGTACTTCTGGTGATGGTTCGGTATCATACTCAGCAGTGACTTCTTGAGCTCCTTCGTTTGCTAAATCATCCCCACCAATTGGAAGCAATTTAGTTGCCCGGAAGCTATTCGAAAGTCGATTTACAAAGTGGTTATAACATACATATAATTCATCAAATTTTTCTTCCGTATACATTTTAGTAACGGTCTTAACAATTTCACGAATTTCATTAAAGGTTGGAACGTCGCTGACCCCACGGTATTCGTAGGCAACATCTTGATTTCGATTTCGATAAAAATCGGATCCGGTGCCACCAACCGCGAGAATAACGGCGTCCCCTTCATTATGTCCATGTTCTTGCATGAAATCATTAGTCTGCTTAATCACACTACTGTTGTATGATCCAACCAGTCCGCGATCCGAAGTAATAATCAAGTAACCAGTTTTCTTAACGGGTCGTTGAATTAATAAATCAGCGGCGGAAACCGTTTGGTCTGCGCTTGCCTTACCAGCAGCGCCAGCACTCATTAAATGTGATTTTGCAAGGTGAGCAACAATACTCTCAACTTTTTGTGCATACACTTGATATCCAACTGTATGTTTCTGAATTTGACTTAACTTAGCAGTTGAAACCATCTGCATCGCCGTTGTGATTTTACTAGTTTTCTTAGTCGAATCAATTCGACGACGAACATCTTGTTCAGATATTGCCATTAATTCTCACCACTTTTCCTCTTGTAGGCTGATATACTAATCGTCTTCCTTTTTCGTTGGTTGAAAATGTTCTGCAAATGATTTAATTGCAGCGTCCATTTTATCCGTGTCAGGAAGTTGTTTTGTTTCGCGGATTTCATCAGTAAGTTCTTTGTTATTACTTGCAACAAAGTTAAAGAGTTCATCTTGGAAACGTTGAATATCATCTACTGGAACGGTGTCTAAGAAACCATGTGTTAAAGCGTACAGAATAACAACTTGGTTTTCAACAGAAAGTGGCTGATGAAGAGGTTGCTTCAAAACTTCAACCGTACGACGTCCACGAGCCAACTTAGCTTGGGTAGATTTATCCAAATCTGACCCAAATTGCGCAAATGATTCCAATTCACGATAAGAAGCCAAGTCCAAACGGAGTGTACCAGCAACCTTCTTCATTGCTTTGATTTGAGCGTCACCACCAACACGAGAAACAGAAGTACCGGCATCAATCGCTGGACGAACACCAGACTTGAAGTAATCACTATCCAAGAATACTTGTCCATCAGTAATTGAAATAACGTTCGTTGGAATATAAGCCGAAACGTCACCAGCTTTTGTCTCGACGAAAGGAAGTGCGGTCATTGAACCGCCACCCAAATCATCACTTAACTTAGCCGCACGTTCGAGTAATCTCGAATGTGTGTAGAAAATATCACCTGGGTATGCTTCACGCCCAGGCGGACGGCGAAGAATCAATGAAAGCTCACGATAAGCATCAGCTTGTTTTGATAAATCATCATAAACAATCAATACGTGTTTACCGTTGTACATGAATTCTTCACCCATTGCTGCACCAGCATAAGGTGCCAAATAAAGCATTGGAGCTGGTTCTGAAGGACCGGCACTAATTACGATTGTATAATCCATCGCACCAAAACGGTTTAATGTTTCTACTTGCGTACGAACCGTTGATTCCTTTTGTCCAATCGCAACATAAATACAAATCATATCCTGATCCTTTTGGTTCAAGATTGTATCAATTGCAATCGATGTTTTACCAGTTTTACGGTCTCCAATAATTAATTCACGTTGTCCACGTCCGATTGGTACCAAAGCATCGATTGCTTTAATACCAGTTTGAAGCGGTTGATCAACAGATTTTCGTTGCATAACACCAGGCGCCTTATGTTCAACCGGACGGGTTTTGGTGGTTTGGATTGCTCCCTTGCCATCAAGCGGTTCACCCAGTGGGTTCACAACTCGACCAATTAAGGCATCTCCAACTGGAACTTCCATGATACGACCTGTTCGCTTAACAGTATCTCCTTCGTGAATTTCATCATAGTTACCCATGATAACAATTCCGACATCGTTTGATTCAAGGTTTTGAACCATTCCGTAGACACCGTTAGAGAATTCGAGAAGTTCACCAGAAAGAGCATTATTTAAGCCATGAGCACGAGCAATACCATCACCTACATATGTAACGGTACCAGTTTCTTCGACATTAAGCTCGGCTTGGTAGTTTTCTAATTGCTGTTTGATTAGAGCACTGATTTCCTCAGCCTTAATGCTCATAAAAGTTTCACCTCTTTACAAATATCGAGCTAACCTATAAGGCGCTGTCTAATTTGATTAATTTGAGTTTGAATACTACCATCGTAGATCAAACTGTCTGTTTTAATGATAGCACCGCCAATGATTGAATCATCAACTTCACTATCTAAAATAACTTTTTTAACGTTTAAACGGTGGGCAAAATTATCAGCCATTCGATTGAGTTGCTCATCACTCAACGGAATTGCTGAAATAACCCTTGCACGGACCAGCTGCTCGCTTAGGTCGCACATGTCATTAAACTCGTCAATAATTGCGGTCAAATCATCCATCCGGCCGTAATCAAAAGTCATCTTAATTAGGTTTTGAACAGACGTCGAAGCATCCTTGACTAAAATATCAATGATTCCTTGCTTGTGCGTCTGTTCCAAGCCCTTATCAGTTAAAATCTTGCCTAATCCTTTGTTATCAGTAAATACATTCCGAATTTGATTTAATTCGCTTCTAGTCTCTTCTAGCTGACCATTTTCAGAAACAATTTCAAAAAGTGCTTTAGCGTAACGTTTAGCGATTGTCGTTTTATCTAAACTCATTTACTATCACCTAAACCTTCGATGTATGAATCAATCAATTGCTTTTGACTGTTTTCATCAAGCTCTTTTTTGATAACTTTGGAAGCAATCTCAATAGATAACGACGCAATATCGTCTTGTGCACTCTTGAGTGCATCAGCGCGTTCTTGTTCAATATCCTGTTTAGCTTTATCTTTTAGCGACTTAGCTTCAGTTTGAGCATTTCCAATGATTAATTCACGTTCTTTTGCACCACTATCTTTAGCATTATTAATGATAGACGTGGCTTCTTCGTGAGAATTGTCTAACGCTTCTTTACGTTGTTTAGCAAGCTCATCGGCCTCTTTACGAGACTTCTCAGCTGAGTCAATGTCGTCAGAAATCCGATCAGCACGTTCTTTTAGCATTGCATTAACTGGTCCCCATGCAAATTTTGCAATTAGAGCCATTAATACAATAAATAAAATGGCGTAAAATAACATATCACCAATGTACAGAGTGCTCCCCTGTGCCGCCCCTAATATAATGTGCGTAAACATCTATTGACACCTCCTTCTTTGATAAATTAATAATTTATCACTGCCTACTTATTCATTACAAGAAGTGAAATAACGAAGGCAAGGATTGGCATAGCTTCAACTAAACCAACACCAATAAACATTGTTGTTCTTAGTTGTCCAGATAGTTCTGGTTGACGAGCCATTCCTTCAAGCATTTTAGCGACAACGATACCGTCACCGATACCACCACCAATAGCGGCTCCAAACATAGCAATTCCAGCTGCAATAGCACCCATAATAGTTGTTCCTCCTACCTAAAAATAAAATATTATTCGTCTTCGACCTTATGAGAAATGTAAACAGATGTTAGTGTTACAAACACAAACGCCTGGATACTACCCAAGAATACGGAAAATCCTTGCCAGATCAAGGCAAGTGGGATGGCGACAATCATGTTAACGACGCCACCTGAGAAAGCAATTCCTCCGATCATCTTAAGTAGCATTTCACCGGCGAAAATAACACCGTAAATACGTAACCCAAGGGTCAAGAAATCAATGAATTCTGTAAAAACACCAATCGGTAACCAGATCTTAAATGGCGATAAATATGTTCTTTCAAAATATTGTTTAAAGCCAAATTTTGCAACACCTGAATAGTGCGCTAACATCATTGTGATCAACGACAATGTTAAAGTGACAATCGGATCAGCTGTTGGGCTTCTTAGATACGTAACATCATTCCATGCAATCTGCAGAAATAAACCGATTTGGTTAGAAATAAAGATGAACAAGAAAAGCGTAAAAGCATATAGGCCAAAATTCTTTTCCTCTTTTTCATCAACAGAATCACGTAAAATACCATTGGTAAAATCAACGACCCATTCTAGCGCATTTTGCTTGCCAGTCGGCTTTAACTTTAAATTACGTGAAAAAGCAAATACAACACCAAAAACAATCAATGCTGCAGCTAATCCGGAAATCAAGTTTGTCGTATTAAATGTCAAACCAAGAAACTGAAAAGTTGAAATTGATTCACCACTCACAGAATATCACCTCTTTTCTACCTAAGTGTACTTAAACCTGCATTAACAATGCCAAAATTTAAGTCATAAACTTGAACAAAAGACAGTATTTTCCGTCTGAAAATACATTTGAAATGATACCACCAATTCCGATAAAAGACAAAGCAATAATCGTTGTTATTTTAGGCTTTATAAGTTGTTAGCGCTTCAAAAACAACTGTTTAATCAATTTGCTCTTCGGAAAAAATTAAATAAATTCTTAAGAACTTTTAAAGAAAACTTCACGACGTAAAACTTTGGTTTAATCATTCATTTGATTTTAATGCCTCCACCATATCAACTTTTTTTAGTCTCCTATGTGTTAAATATACAACAATTAGGTTAAATAGAATCATTAAAACTGTGGCTACAATATAACCAATCGGTTCAATTGTCAAAGGAAATACAACTGTATCGGTTTCGGCCTGTCTAATGACGTAATCGGTAAGTAAGTTTCCTAGACCAAATCCTAAAATAATCCCTAAAGCGGCCAAAATGATGCTTTCTCTGGCAACATACATTGTTACCTCGGGGTTCAAAAAACCTAACACTTTAATTGTTGATAACTCTCGCAATCGTTCCGAAATATTGATGTTATTTAAATTATACAAGACGATGAACGATAGTAGTCCCGATAACAGAATAAAAATCATCACCACTGGTCCCAATTGTTTCGTCATATCATCAACAATAGCGGACTGATCATTCACAAAACTTATGCCTAAAATATTGGAATTTTTTTTCATCCAATTTTTAGCAAGATTATTATCAGCGTCCGAGGAATTCTTTATTTTAACCAACAACGTTTGCATTTTAGGATTGTCCGCTATTTTTTGTTGGTAAAGTGCGCGTGGCATATAGATAAAATTTCCAACATAATTTTTGGCAATTCCTGATACCTTAAAATTGGTCGGATGTTTTCCGTCAACACTAATTTCAATCGACTGTCCTTGCTTTAGGTTCAAAATTTTAGCCATCTTTTGGGTAATAATAACTCCATCACTCTTTAACCGCATTGCCTCACCATTTTGATAATCCTTAAGCGTGATAAAGCCAGTTAATCCATTATTACTATTGGGGACGTACATTGTAATATCGTTAACTTTTTTCCCGTTTTGACGCACTGATGCCGTCGAAGTATGCACAATGGTACTAGACTGATAATTTTTATCCGATTCAATCGTTTTTCTCACTGAATCAAGACTTTGGACCGTCTTAGATTGAAGGACTAGGTCATAATTTATAACTTTTTTGAATTGAAGATTTGCCGTGGCCGAAATTGAATTTGATATTCCAAATCCGGTTAGAATTAGTGCTGTTCCGCCAGCAATACCTAAAATTGTCATTAATCCTCTAGTCTTAAACCTAAACAGGTTTCGATAACTAATTTTCTGATTAAACTTTAATCTCTTCCAGATAAATGGTATTCGTTCAAGTAAAATCTTCTTTGCATTTTTTGGAGCTTTGGGACGCATTAAGGCTGATGGTGAATCCCGGGTTTCCTTTAGCACAACGAATAAAGCAGCACCAACAGTCACGACCATCGATAAGACGATCGCTATTATAATTGAACTCCAATCATAGCTGATCACCGGTGGCCCCAATACGTAATTCTTATACATTGAAATCACAAATCGTGGTAACAGTTGATTCCCGAGACCAGCTCCAATTATGGCCCCCAAAATACCGGCCCAAAAAGCGTAAGAAGTGTACTCGTATCCAATTGCCATTTTTGAAAAGCCCAGCGCTTTTAGCGTCCCGATTTGTCCTCTTGATTCTTCAACCATTCTCATGACCGTTGTAAACGTAATCAAGGCCGCCAATAAGAAGAAAAACGCCGGAAAAACGTTTGCGATTGCTGAGATTCTTTTTGAACTTTCACCATAACCCGTAAATCCCGGAAGGTCGCTTCGTTCTTGCCAAATATAATTTGGTTCAGCCCGTTTTAAAATACTAGACTTTTGGGACTCCAACTGGCTCTGTTTTTGGTTTAACTCATCCGCTTGTTGCTCCAACTTTTCGTTTGCTTCACGATTACTACCATTAATTTTGGAAGTTTGAGCTTTTGTTTTTGCTAACTGACTTTGAGCTTCGTTTAATTTTGCCTGCGCATCTGCAATTTGACTCAATCCCGTACTGGCAATCTCATTTGCCCGCGCATTTTTTCGTTTATTCAGTGCTAACTTTATTTTTCCCAGCTTAGAATTGAGTTTAGTTTTATACTTATCCGAAAATAATTGTTCTTGCTGTAAACTTTCAAAGCGGATATTCATTAAATTATTAACAGGAATATTAATCGAGTCATCACTAACGTACGCAAAATATTGAACGTTCCCACTACCTAAATTAGCAGATCCTCGACTGGAATCATCAATATAAATTGGTGAGTCGACGAAACCAACAATTTTGTATTGATCGTCCTTTAAATCTGCTGATTTTGCAAAAGTAAACCGGTCTCCTAATTGATATTCTTCCTTTTGCTTTGCCCGTTGATCTAATAAGATTTCTCCATCATTTTTAGGTAAACGGCCGCTTGTCAATTTGAACTGGTTCTGTTTTAAATCAGAATTCAAACCGTACAGTGCGACCGCATCTTTATTTTTTCCACCAATTACATATTTAAATTTAGAAAGTTCAATTTGAGACCCCTGAACTTTTTGAGCCGCTGAAACGTCCTTTGAAGTAAATCCTTTATCCGATATCACCCGAATATCACTCAGTTTTTGCTTATTAACCTCTAATTGAAGCGTATCATTTAACGATGGCCCCGTTGCTTTAACTCCCACAAAAAGTAGCACGCCCAGCATGATAATTAACAAGATTGCAATAAAACGCCCGGCGGAATTCTTTATGTCACGTAACAATAATTTATTCATTAATCCTCACCTACCATACCAAATCAACTGCCTTTATGGGCTGGCTGTTATCAATCACCTCATGTACTTTGGAATCATTGATATGAATTACTCGGTCAGCCATTTTGGCAATTTCCGAGTTATGAGTGATGATAATGGCGGTTTTATTAAACTTACGACTGGCTTCACTTAATAACTGTAAGACTTGTTTACCAGTTGTATAATCTAGCGCACCAGTTGGTTCATCACAGAGCAGTAGTTTCGGATTCTTAGCCAACGCGCGCGCAATTGCCAAACGTTGCTGTTCTCCACCAGATAATTGAGACGGAAAGTTTGACATTCGTTCGCTCAAACCGACCTGGTCTAAAACTTCCTTAGGATCTAAACTATCTTTAACTAGTGACGTCGCTAATTCAACGTTTTCCAAAGTTGTCAAATTTGGAATAAGATTATAAAACTGAAAAATAAATCCAACATCGTTTCTTCTATACAAAGTTAGCTGCCGATCATTAAATTTAGCAACATCAACACCATCAATTAAGATTTGGCCACTTGACGGACTGTCCATCCCTCCCAACATGTTTAAAACAGTCGATTTACCAGCCCCACTCGGACCCAAAATAACCGTTATTTTTCCTTTTTCAATTTCAAAATTTATATCTCGATTTGCAAAAATTTGAGTTTCACCCATTTGATATATTTTATTTTCATTTTTCACTTCAATATATGCCATTCGAATTAATCTCCTTAGCTATTTCTGTAAGCGTATTCTATATACTTAATCATAAAGCTTTTGAGTCATTAATGTAATGGAAATTGGCGTAAAAAAAAGAAGAGCTCGAAAGCTCTCCTCTAGAAATTTATTTTGTTCCAAACAGCCGGTCACCTGCGTCACCTAATCCAGGTACAATATAGCCGTCTTCATTAAGTTTCTCATCCAAAGCAGCAGTGTAAATATCAATATCTGGATGAGCTTTTTGTAATGCTTTTACACCCTCAGGAGCAGCAACTAAACAACATAGTCGAATATCTCTTGCTCCTCGTTTTTTTAGTGCATCAACCGCCATAATTGCGGAACCGCCTGTTGCAAGCATTGGATCAACAACAAATACTTGACGTTCACTGATATCGCTTGGTAACTTAACAAAGTATTCCGTTGGCTTCAATGTTTCTTCATCACGGTACATTCCGATATGACCAATTCGAGCAACTGGCAATAGTTCAGCCATTCCATCGACCATACCTAAGCCTGCACGAAGAATTGGAACAATTGCAACCTTCTTACCAGAAATTTGTTTTTGAATTGATTTACCAATTGGTGTTTCAATTTCCACGTCTTCAAGTGGCATATCACGTGATACTTCGTAAGCCATTAACGTTGAAATTTCGTTTACAATTTCACGAAACTCCTTTGTGCTACAGCGTTTATCCCTAATCAAAGTTAACTTATGTTGAATTAACGGATGATTGAGAACCTCAAACTTACCCATGTCTAAACTCGCTCCTTTCAAATTCCTTATCAATTGTAGCTAAAAATACACAAAAAAACTAGGTTTAATTTAGGCAATTGGGTGTTTTGCAGTTAACTCAAATACTTCCTTTTTAATTTCATCTAATACAGCCGGATCATCATGATGATTAATTGCTTTAATAATTAGTTTTGCAACTGCTTCACAGTCATCTTCCTTAAAGCCACGTGTCGTAATCGCTGGTGTCCCCACTCGTAAACCAGATGTCTTGAATGGACTTAGCTTTTCATCAGGGATTGCTTCTTTATTAGTCGTAATAAAAACTGTATCCAATAGATTTTGAACTTCTTTTCCATTTAAATCTGTCTGTGTCAAATCAACGGTCATCAAATGGTTATCCGTGCCCCCGGTTACGACATGCAGATTATCTTCTGCTTCAAAAACAGCAGCCATGGCTTTTGCATTTTTGAGAACTTGTTCCTGATATTCTTTAAATTCAGGTCGGAGAGCTTCGCCAAAAGCAACCGCTTTTCCGGCAATTACATGTTCTAGAGGTCCCCCTTGATTTTGAGGGAAAACAGCAAAGTTCAATTGTTTAGCATACTTTTCTTGTGACAGAATCATCCCACCACGAGGTCCACGTAATGTTTTATGCGTGGTAGTAGTAACAACATCCGCAATTCCAACTGGTGATGGGTGTAAGCCTGTGGCTACTAAACCAGCAATATGTGCCATATCAACCATCAAAAATGCATTGACTTCGTCCGCAATTTCACGGAACTTATTCCAATCGATAAAGCGACTATAAGCAGAGGCACCTGCAACAATGATTTGTGGACGTTCCTTAAGTGCGATTTCACGAATTTTATCGTAATCCAATTCCTCGGTTACTGGATCTACGCCATAGCTGACAGAATGATAGAAAGTTCCACTAAAACTAACCTTTGCACCATGCGTTAAGTGTCCGCCAGCGTTTAAATCCATCCCTAGAATTTTATCACCTGGATTGATAAACGCAGCGTAAGCAGCCGCATTTGCTTGAGAGCCAGAATGAGGTTGAACATTAGCGTATTCTGCGCCAAAAAGTTGCTTAGCGCGATCAATTGCCATCTGTTCTACTTGATCAATAAATTCACATCCACCGTAGTATCGTTTCCCTGGATATCCTTCAGCATATTTGTTTGTCAAAACGCTACCCTGAGCCTGACGAACACCTTCTGACACAATGTTTTCTGAAGCAATTAATTCAATATTATGCTGCTGACGATTTTCTTCACGTCCAATTGCAGCCCATAATTCTGGATCTTGTTCTTTATAATTCACTGGTCAATTCCTCCTAGTTAATATCGCTAAAATAAGTGTTACCTGCCGATTTTTGTAGGCGATTCATGTATGCTTCGCCAATACCTATTCTATCAAACTTTTGAGAAAAGATAACATTAATTAATAAATTTTGATCAAAAGTTCGTAATTCATCAAATAATCTATGACTTGCACTCTCAGGCCCGTCCCCCAAAGACATATAACGAATATTGTCGTAACTATCAAGCTTATTGTTTCTGAAAGTTGCATCCGTTGTCATTACACCTACTATTTGATTTGCATGTTTGGCAATCCACTGACCAACTTCAGGCCATTCAGAATCTTCGACAATGTATACCTGTGCGTTTGGTGCGTAGTGCTTGTACTTCATTCCAGGAGCTTTGGGAACCTCATCTTTTCCAACTTGGTGATGGTCAGTTTGAACCTCTGGTAAAATTTCTTTTAAATCATCAACAGTTATGGCTCCCGGTCGCAAGATACTTGGTATTTTACCAGACATATCTAAAACCGTTGATTCTACTCCGATTTTAGTTTCACCATCATCTAAAACACCAGCAATTTTCCCATCTAAATCATGCATCACATGTTCTGGTTTGGTTGGACTTGGCTTCCCCGACGTATTTGCAGACGGACCAACTAAAGGAACGCCAGCTTCTTGAATCAACTTAATTGTTGCGGCATTATCAGGATTTCTGAACGCCGCCGTATTCAATCCACCAGTGACTACCGGTGCCAATGCGTTTGGCTTAATTGGCAGAATAATTGTTAATGGACCGGGCCAAAACTTATCCATTAACGCTTTACTTTGTTCATCAATATTAGCAAACTTTTCAACTCCGGCTTGGTCAGCAACGTGCACAATTAATGGGTTATCTGACGGCCGCCCCTTCGCTGCATAAACTTTCTTAACTGCCTCTGGATTTGTTGCATCGGCTCCTAGACCATACACAGTTTCGGTCGGAAACGAAACCAACTTTCCTTCATTAATTGCTTTGGCTGCTTCGTTTATTTCTTCTTTACTAAATAATTTACTCATAACTAGTCTCCCTATTTCATTTTAGCCCAAAGAATCCGGTCATGTTGACTAAGATCCTTAATTATATCAACCGTTTTAATATATTCTTTTTCTTTAAAGTAACGTCCTAATGGTGGACCTTGTTGATAACCAATTTCACAAAATAATTGTCCCGTGAAATTAAGATGCTCATTTAGTTGGTCCGCAATTTGTTTGTACCAAAAGAGCCCATTATCCTGCGCAAACAATGCTATTGACGGCTCAAAATCGAGAACAGACTGATCCATCTCGCTTCTTTCATTTTCAGCAATATACGGCGGATTACTAACAATTAAATCAAATTTCAGCCCCTGAACTGCTTCAAACAAAGAGCCATTTTTAAAATCAATCACTGCCTCATGTCTTTGTGCATTTTCTTTAGCAACGTTTAAAGCATCAGTTGAAATATCAGTTGCCGTAATCTGCCAATCCGGACGTTCAAGCTTTAATGTGATAGCAATATCGCCACTCCCAGTACCAATATCTAACACACGTAAATTTCTTCCGTCATTTTTGTTTTTTTTCAGAATTTCTTCAACCATTTCTTCAGTTTCTACCCGAGGAATTAACACTCGTTGGTCAACATAAAACTCACGTCCAAAAAAATTAGCTTTGTTGGTGATATATTGCACCGGTTCTCCTTCGATCACACGATTAATTGCTTTTTGAAACCAAATCCACTGCTCGGGTCGCAAGCGTTCTCGGTAATGCATGATTAATTCCGTTCTAGTCCACTCCATTGTGTTCATTATCAAAATTTGTGGTGCATTTTCATCTCCACCATGCTCATCGATAAATAAAGAAGCCCATCTCAGGGCTTCAAAATAAGTCGGATTATTATTCATTACGAAGTTGTTCCATTTTCTTTGCTTGATCATCTAAAATCAATGCATCAATAATGTCGTCTAATTCACCATTCATCACTCGATCCAACTTATTCAGAGTCAATCCAATCCGATGGTCTGTTACTCGGTTCTGTGGAAAATTGTATGTGCGAATTCGTTCTGAACGATCTCCAGTACCAACGGCGCTCTTTCGTTCGGCATTATAAGCGTCTTCCTCTTGCGTTTGATAGTAATCATAAACACGCGCTTTTAAAATACGCATCGCTTTTTCACGGTTTTGTTGCTGTGAACGTTCATCTTGCATTGCGACCACAATTCCAGTGGGTAAATGTGTCATTCGAACAGCTGAAGAAGTCTTATTAATATGCTGTCCACCGGCTCCAGATGAGCGATATACATCAGTCCGAATATCCTTTTGATCAATATCAATGTCCACATCTTCAGCTTCAGGCATTACTCCCACGGTTGAAGTCGAAGTATGTACTCTTCCGGCCGATTCAGTAACCGGCACCCGTTGAACTCGATGAGCACCATTTTCATATTTTAATTTAGAGTATACTTTGTCGCCAGAAATCATTAATACAATTTCCTTGAATCCGCCAACGTCGGTTGCATTTTCGTCGACAACTTCAACTTTCCAACCTTGCGACTCCGCGTAACGAGTGTACATGTTGTATAAATCTGCCGCAAATAAACTGGCTTCATCGCCACCAGCTGCTCCATGAATTTCCATAATAATGTTTTTATCATCATTCGGATCCGAAGGAAGCATCAAAATTTTGATTTCCTCTTCAAGTTTTTCTTTTGTATCACGTAAATCAGACAGCTCTGATTTAACCAAACTGTCCATTTCTGGATCAAGTTTTTCTCGTTGTAACTCTTCATTTTCGGCAATTGCATCAACGGTTTTACGATATTCACGGTATTTTTCAACCGTTTCCCGTATTTCCCCTTCTTCTTTTGAAAGCTCCTGGTACCGTTGAGAATCAGACAAGACCTCTGGATCAGCAAGCAACTCGCTTAATTCTTCATAACGGTCGGCAACCGCCTGAACTTTTTCAATAATATCCATTAATTAGTTCCTCATTTCTTCAATCAGTGGGTGAAAATAATGTCGACGGCAAACGGGATAATACGATTCATTACCACCAATTTGTACTTGTTCGCCGTCATAAACTGGTTTTCCATTATGAAAACGAAGGTTCATTAATGCCTTATGTTTACAGAACCAACAAATTGTTTTCATTTCGACTATTTTATCAGCATAAAGAAGCAAATATTTAGATCCTTCAAATAAATCATTTTTAAAATCATTTTTTAAGCCAAACGTCATAACGGGAATTCCTAAATCATCAACGACTTTTGCAAGTTCCAAGATATGATGTTTCTTTAAAAATTGTGCTTCATCAATTAACACGCATGCCGTTTTCTCATCAACGTTCTTGATCACATCCAAAATATTAGTATCGTCAAAAATCGGTAATGCATCTCGTCGTAACCCAATTCGGCTGGAAATTTCGCCAACCGCAGTTCGGGTATCAATTCCGCTCGTCATTAAAACAACTTTTTTATTCTGTTCTTCATAGTTATGCGCCACTTTTAAAATTTCAATTGACTTGCCACTATTCATTGCTCCGTAGTGAAAAAATAACTGCGCCATTTAGCTCCACCCCTAAATTTATTCTCCAATTTTTAAGTATAGCTGATATAAAATAAAAATTCACCTCTTATTAAATTAAGAAACTTTCTTTTTTTATGTTTTCAGATTAAAATATTGTTTTAGATGTTTCTTTAGATATTCGGAGGGCTAACATGTCATTTAAAAGTACAATCGCCAAAATGGCTGGAAAATCGTCATATTGGTTTTTACACACATTTCGTTCAGGAGGAAGTTCACTTCCTGGAAAGATAACTACCCGACTAGATCCAACAATTTTAAAAGATCTTGGTAAAGACTATGATGTGATTGTGATCACTGGGACCAATGGGAAGACCCTCACCACGGCGTTAACCGTTAAAGTTCTACGTCAGAAATTTGATCACGTCCTCACCAATCCCACCGGTTCTAATATGGAACAAGGAATTGTGACTACGTTCTTAACCGATCATAAATCTAAAAACGGAAAAAATATCGCAATTTTGGAAGTTGATGAAGCAAATGTCATCAAAGTTACGCAATTTATCAAGCCACTTGCATTTGTTTTCACCAACATTTTTAGAGATCAGATGGACCGCTATGGTGAAATTTATACCACCTATCAAAAAATATTAGACGGCGTGAAATTAGCACCCGAGGCAACAATTATTGCCAATGGTGATATGCCAATTTTTAACTCCGTTAAGCTGCCAAATCCGATTGTTTATTATGGCTTTAACAATCAGCCAGATGGTGAAATGAAAGCTGATCCTAATACGGACGGGGTTGTTTGCCCGGTATGTCAACATATTATTCATTATAAATTTATTAGCTATAGTAATCAGGGAAAATACTATTGTCCCAACTGTGGTTGGCATCGTCCTGACTTAACCTATCAACTCACACAAATCACTAAGTTAACACCTAGTCTGTCAAAGTTCTTTATTGATGCTTCTAACTTTACCCTGCATATCGGCGGCTTATACAACGTTTATAATGCACTCGCCGCATATTCCGTTGGTAAGTTCATGGGCGTCCCGACTTCAAGCATTCAGAAAGCTTTAAACGATCCCGATGAACGAGTTTTTGGTCGTCAGGAACAAATTAACGTCGATGGTAAGGAAGTGACGATTGTCCTAGTTAAAAATCCGGTTGGCTTAAATCAAGTAATTGATATGGTGGGAACTGAAACTGAACCATTTTCTTTTGTCGGGCTCCTCAATGCTAACTACGCTGATGGGATTGATACCAGTTGGATTTGGGATGGTAATTTCGAAAAACTTACCCAAATGAACATTCAACAATATATGACGGGTGGCGAACGTTATAAGGACATCACCTTCCGTTTAAAAGTTGCGGGAGTTCGAGATGAACAGCTGTGGACTTACGATAATCTAAAAGATGCCGTTTCAAATATTAAGAATTTACCTACAACGAAGGTTTACGTATTCGCAACCTACACAGCTATGCTACAATTACGAAAACAATTGACCAGTGAAGGCTATATTAAAGAGGGAATCTAATATGAAATATGAATTAAACGTTGCTCATCTCTATGGTGACCTGTTAAATACCTATGGCGACAATGGCAATCTGCTTGCTCTGAAATATTACGCTAAATTGATGGATACCGATTTAGATATTCAAATTGTCAGTCTTGACGAAAAATTCGATCCTAACGCATGGGACGTTGTCTTTTTTGGTGGTGGACAAGATTACGAGCAAACTATCGTTTCAAAAGATATCCAAGGAAAAAAGGATGATTTGACTGACTACATCGAGGATGGTGGACCTATGTTAGCCATTTGTGGTGGCTATCAACTACTTGGACACTATTATGTCGGCGCCGATGGTGAAAAGATTAAGGGAATTGGAGCTTTAGACCATTACACGCTTAGCCAAGATGATAATCGATTTATCGGGGATATTGTCATCAAAAATAAAGAAACTGGTGAAGTATATCACGGTTTCGAAAACCATAATGGTAAAACCTATCTTGGTAAAGGTGAAAGACCTTTAGGCGAAGTCGAATCCGGTAACGGAAATAATGGCGAAGATAATTCTGAAGGTGTCGTTTACAAAAACGTTTACGGCTCATATTTCCATGGGCCAATCTTAACTAGAAATGGTGAACTTGCCAAAAAAATTCTTCTCACCGCCCTTAAACGTAAATATCCTAATGCTGACTTGTCTAGTCAAGAACAATTGACAATCAAACCAACATTTTAAAATTTAAAAAGGAAATCCAACTTTTACGCAAAAGTTAGATTTCCTTTTTTATTATTCTACACCAGGTTCGCTAACGATTAGTTCTAGCGTTCCAGCATAGGTCCAACTTTTCACAGGATTAGGTAAAATGAAATGTTGACCCTTCTTAATTGTGTATTCATGATTATCAACAGTTAACGTTCCTTCACCGTTAAGAACCGAAACTAGCGTGTAAAGCCCTTCCCTTTGGAAAGTTGCTTTTCCGTTCTCTAAAGTCACCTTTCTAACTGAAAAATATTTTGAAATTGGGGCCTTAACAAAGGTTGTTACCTCAGCATCGCCAACCGTTTCAACTGAAATGTTTAACTTGGGATCTTCATGCGGTACATTAGTAACGTCAATTGATTGTTGCAAATGTAATTCACGTTTTTGTCCAGTTGTTTTATCAACTCGGTCGAAGTCATACAGGCGATAAGTTGTATCACTGCTTTGTTGTGTTTCAAGAACCATGATGCCCTTTCCTAAGGCATGAATCGTACCGCTCGGAACGTAATAAAATTCACCAGCTTTGACTGGAACTTTACGGAAAAGCTTGTCCCACTTCCCGTTGTTAATCCAATCCGCCAGTTCCTCACGAGTTTTGGCATTATGTCCATAGTAAAGCTCTGCTCCCGGTTCTGCAGAAATGATGTACCAGCACTCCGTTTTGCCCAGTTCATGTTCATGCTCGGCAGCATATTTATCATCCGGATGAACTTGGACGGATAAGTCATCATTGGCATCCAAAATTTTAGTTAAGAGTGGGAAGACATCGCCTTTAGCGTCCCCGAACTGTTCGCGATTGGTGCTCCAAAGTTTGTCCAATGTGATGCCCTTAAATTGCCCATTTGCAATCGTAGCCGGCCCATGTGGATGTGCTGAAATCGCCCAACACTCTCCTGTATGGTCACTTGGAATATCATAACCAAATTCAGTTCTTAAATGATCTCCTCCCCATATTTTTTCATGGAAAACTGGTTCTAAAAATAATGGTTCACTCATATGCTATAAAACCCCTTTCATAAACTCAGTAATAAGAATACCATATCCATATTTCTTCTTTAAGTTATATTTTAAAAATCCTCATTTAAAAAAGTTTCGTATACTTTTTGACGATAACGTAAAAATTCTAAATTGGGGCTTGGATGAACTCGATTCGAAAGAAAAACTAAACCATTTTTGGTGATTAAGTCCATCAAAATAAAGGTTCCTGTGAAACCACTGTGGCGAATCAGCCCTGGTTTTTCCGCCCGATTAACAAATGCCCATCCCAAGGAGCGAATTAATTTTTTATTTTCGGTCTGATTTAGCAAAAACTCGTTTAACATTTCTTTATCAAAAAAAGCATTCGATTGTCCCAGCATTTCCAATATAAATTTAACAACATCGCTTTTCGTACCGAAGAGGCCTGCCGATGCCGCATGTGGTCCAAGCGAAGCCGCTTTAGGATCATGAACGGTTCCTTTAATAACAATATTTGTTCGGACTTCAGTTGGAACCGTAAGCAAAGGATCTGGCTTAAAAGTAGTGTTCTTCAAGCCGAGTGGGTCGAGTACATCTCTTTGAATTGCAACTTGAACTGGCACATGCAAAATTTTTTCCACGATAAATCCAAGCAAAATATAGTTATAATCGTTATAGATTATTTTTTGGTTAAAGTCCTCACCAAATTTCAAATGTTGATAGATTGCTTCTCGAAGCTCCTCCGCATTTAGCTGGTCACGATGGTCAATCCAAGCCGTTGCCCCCGATGTGTGCGTGAGTAAATGCCGAATTTTAACCCGTTGATCTTTTATCTCAGGCAAATAACTGTGTACTTGATCGTCTAAAGAAAGTTTCCCTTGCCGGTTCAAACGCATAATAATTGGTACTGTCCCCATTACTTTAGTTAACGAAGCCAAATCAAAAAATTGGTTCGACTTTAACAACTCTTGTCGAGGATAAACCATCCTAAAACCCTTTGTTTGGCTTAATTGTTCTCTTCCATGGAGAATTAAACTATAGTCTATCCCAGGGGCCAATCCATTATCTACGATTTCCTGGATTAATTTTTTCGTCTCAGTAAACATCTTTTCCCCACCTAGTAATCATAATTTATGTGTAAATTATATACCAAATTCAAATTATTAATTCCGCCATGCTAAAAAGTTCAAAAAAGCACGATGAAATCCATTTATGCGCAATTTCAAAAGTCATTTTTACTTTAACTTTTGAATACAATCGATTTCATCATGCTTTTTTAGAATTTTAACGCACCGATTCTTGAATCTTAGATTTTATGATGCGTTCATTTTTTCATCTGGTAGTTTAAACAAAAAATTTTTCAAATCACTTCGCCACTTGCAAATTGAGAATTATACAAGTCGGCATAAAAACCCTTTTGTTGCATTAAATGATCATGATTTCCGGTTTCAACGATTTGACCATTGTTAACAACAACAATATTTTGAGCGTTGCGAATGGTAGATAACCGGTGAGCAACCACAAAACTCGTCCGATTATTTAAAAGTTTATTCATCGCTCTCTGAATTAAAACTTCTGTCCGCGTGTCAACCGAGCTTGTTGCCTCGTCTAAAATTAAAATTTCCGGATCGGCAAGAAACGCTCGAGCGATCGTTAAGAGCTGTCGTTGCCCTTGAGAAATATTTGAGGCCGACTCATTTAAAATCGTGTCATATCCGTTTGGTAACTGTCGAATAAATGCATCGGCATGGGCCGCCTTGGCCGCAGAGTACATTTCTTCATCGCTAGCGCCTTCTCGACCATATTTAATATTGTCGCGAATACTCCCGGTGAACAGCCACGTATCCTGTAAAACCATCGCAATATGTGAACGCAATTCCGATCGCTTCATGTTATGGGTATCGTTACCATCTAAATAGACTGTTCCAGAATCAACATCATAGAATCGTTCAATCAAATTAATAATCGTTGTTTTCCCGGCACCAGTTAGTCCGACAATGGCGATCATCTCGCCCGGTTCTACACGTAAATTAAAGTTACGAATTAAAGGCTTTTCGGGTACGTAACGAAAATCAACGTTATCAAAAATCACCTTAGCATCTGTATCTACTTTCTTAATATCTGTATGCACATCTTGCATTTCTGGCTCATCTAAAACTTCAAAAATACGTTCAGCGGACGCCATCGTCATTTGAAGTGTATTTGCAATATTGGCAATCTGAGTGATTGGTTGTGAAAATTGTTGCGTATACTGCAAAAAGGCTTGAACATTTCCCAGCGAAATTTGACCATTAGCAACTTGAATTCCACCCCAAACGGCAACCATCAGGTAACCCAGATTTTTAACAAAATTCATCAATGGCATAATCAACCCGCTAATAAATTGTGCTTTCCACGCAGACTGATAATATTTCTCGTTTTCTTTTTCAAAATCTTCAATCGCTTCTTTTTCATGATTAAATGTTTTAATCACCGTATGACCCGCGTAGGTCTCTTCAACTTGATCATTCATTAAGCCCAGATGTGTCTGTTGTGATTTAAAAAAGCGTTGAGACTTCGGTGCAACAATCGCTACGACAATCAGGCTTAATGGAACCGTGGCGATCGCCAATAAGGTGAGCTTCCAACTGATTGTCAGCATCATGTATATCACACCAACAAACTGGAAAAAACTGGTTACTAATTGCGTTAAACTCTGCTGTAAAGTAGAACTAATATTATCCATATCATTGGCCATGCGGCTCATGATATCACCATTCGAGTGCGTATCGTAATATGAAATTGGTAATTTTTGCATCTTATCTTTGAAGTCCGTTCTCAGTTGTGCCACCGCTTTTTGAGAAACTCGCGTCATTACAATTTGCTGAACAAAACTAAACAATCCCGAAAGGACGTACAAAAGACCGACAGACACTAAAATTTCAACAATTTTGGTGAAATCAATCGGAAAACCGTTGATGTGCATTCCCGCTTTCATTTCAGCGGTTCCTTTCAGCACTCCTTTAAAAATCTCGGTTGTTGCTTCACCTAAAATTTTAGGAGCACGAATTTGTAATATCGTCGAAACGGCCGCCAAAATAAGAACAACTATAAAACCAAACATCCAAGGAGATAAATATCTGACAAGCCTTCCAGCCGACTTCCAGAAGTTTTTGGGCTTTTCCACAAGGCCTCGCATCCCACCGCGGCCACCCGGACCTGGGCCGTTTTGCGGACTTTGAACGTTAGTATCTGTTTTAGCCATTTGCTTGATCTCCTTCCTTGATTTGTGAATCAATAATTTCTTGATAGGTTTGATTGGATTCTTTTAATTCTGCGTGAGTTCCTTGACCGACAATTTTTCCACCTTCAAGAACTAAAATTAAATTGGCATCCGCAACGGTGGCAATCCGTTGTGCAACAATGATTACAATACTGTTTTTCATTTCAGGATCTTCACGAAGCGCCTTCCTTAAGTTAGCATCCGTTTTAAAATCCAAAGCAGAAAATGAATCATCAAATATATATACTTTTGCCTTTTTGACCAATGCTCGAGCAATCGCCAAACGTTGTTTTTGTCCTCCCGAGAAGTTATCTCCGTTTTGCTCTACTGGCGTATCCAATCCCGCTGCTTTTCGATCAATAAATTCTGTCGATTGTGCAACTTCTAGGGCATGCCAAATTTCTTCATCAGTTGCTTTTTCATTTCCAAACTTCATGTTTTCACGAACTGTTCCTTTAAAAAGAACCGCTTTTTGTTGCGCAAAAGAAATTTGTTCGTGTAAATCATATTGACTAATTTTTTTAATATCAACCCCGTCTAGCTTAACCTGACCTTTACCAGGGTCAAATAACCTTGGCAGCATACTGATCAACGTAGTTTTCCCAGATCCAGTACCACCGATAATTGCAACCGTATCCCCTGCCTTAGCAGCAAATGAAGCATCGTCAATCGACAATCTCTCCGCTCCCGGATAACGGAAGCTTACGTTGTCATACTCTAATTCAGTTTTGGACATTGTGGGCAACTTATCCACATTTGAAAGATCTTCTACACTATTTTTAGCGGATAAAACATCATTAATCCGGACAGCAGACGCAGACGCACGTGGAATGCTAACAAAAACCATTGACAGCATCATAAAGCTCATTAATATTTGTGTAGCGTATGTCATAAACGCCACTAAATTTCCGACTTGCATCGTCTGATCGGCAATTAGATGTGCTCCGTACCAAACAATTCCAATGTTGGTTCCACTCATGATAAGCGTCATCACTGGAAACATAAATGAAGTAATTGTGAAAACCTTAATTCCAGTTTTCATATAGTCATGGTTTGCATCAGCAAATCGATCTTGTTCAAATTGATCTTGATTGAAGGCCCGAATTACTCGAACACCTGTTAGTCCTTCACGGAAAACTAAGTTTATTCGGTCAATTTTCTTCTGTAAGCTTTTAAAAAGTGGTACCGCAAAAAACATAATTATTCCAACAAAGATTGCTAATAAAGGTAATGAAACAAGAAAAACTGCCGTCAACTCCGGTTGCTTTTGATATGCCATAAATCCAGCACCAACTAACATAATTGGCGACATCAGCATCATTCGTAAAATCATTACAATTACATTTTGAATTTGAATTACGTCATTTGTCGTTCTAGTAATCAAAGACGCTTCCCCAAATTGTTCAAATTCGTAGTTCGACATAAAAGAAATTTTTCTAAAAAGATCACTACGAATTTTATTACCAATTTTTTGGGCCTGTGTTGATGCAAAATAAACGTTTACGCCTGCACCAATTAAACCAATAAGAGAAACGAGCAACATTTTAACACCCGAATTCCAAATGTACGGAATATCATTTTTGGCAACACCATTGTTTATAATATCCGAGGTAATCCCTGGTAAAATTAAATCCCCCGCAATTTGAACTATTAAAAACAGCGTCCCAATCGTGACTGCTCCCCAACCCAACCGGGATTTTAGTAGTTTCCACATAATCACTGTTCCTCCATCCTACGAACTCCAAACTCTAACCAGCTTAAATTTCGCTTAATTTCTTTTAAAACATCCTCGGGATGCTTTTGACTATCAATTGCATGAACAAAGTAGTTCGCAAATGAGTGAAAAAAGATCATCATTATTAATTGTTGTAAAGCATTTTGATCATCCTCATTTTCCACTTTTAACTGCTCCCAATTTACGACCTCTTTTAATCGAACTCGTAGCTGATTCAATCGTTCGGAATGATACACGTCAAATCCTGGCCCATGTCCGCCTTTCTTAGATTGAATTGCGATATTGGCACCCAAGAAAAAGTTCTTATAAAAATTGTGGTGTGGACCTGCTAGTATATCTTCCAAATAAATACTTGCATATTCTTGAACCGCCTTGAAAATGTCTCCACCATCTTTGTAAACGCTATCAATTAAATCTTCTTGAATATTTTCCAATATCAAACTAAAATAATACCCATATAAATCTGGCAAATCTTCAAAGTATTGATAAAAACTCCCTCGAGGAATTTTGGCCGTTTTGATGATATTGTTAATTGACGCATTATACAGCGGTTGTTGGCTAAATTCTTGCCCAGCGGCCTCAATAATTCGAGCACGCTTTTCTTTTTTTAAATTAAAAAATGTTGATTTTGGCATTGTATCCTCCGTAAATGACAACCTGTCATAAATTGATATTATACTCTTCAAGTTTTACTTTGCAACAACATTGAACTGCATAATTTGCTACAATAGCAACATGTAGAAAGGACTTTAATTATGGCAACTAACTCAGACTCTTTATACAACGTTTTATATCGAATTGATCGGAAACCCGAAATGGCCACTATCAACCATATTGGCTATAATAACGTCGTCAATATGACTTTTCCTGATACAACACTTGTTTCAGAACCCAACATCTATTTTCCAGATAATTCTCTTCTGGTTGATCGTTTCTCGGACGATTTTGTTTCAAAAAACAGTGATATTCTTGACCGGTTCCAACAGAAAACACGTGAAAAAGATCATGGACTAGAGTCCGTTTGGGTCACAACCGCTCATATTTTGGACAAGCATGAGTATATGATTGAACTGACCTTTGAATCATCACCGATGTAAGGAGGCACACTATGCAGCCGAGTTTTGTACCAATGACTCAAAATGGCTATGACAAGATCAATGCTGAAATTAATCAATTGAAGCAAACACGTCCGACGTTAATTAAGGCTCTCGCCGATGCCAGAGCTTTGGGAGATCTTTCAGAAAATGCAGAGTACAGTTCCGCAAAACGTGACCTACGGAGACTAGAAGGCCGGTTACGTTACCTTCAGCGCCAGATAAGTTATTCTAAAATCATTAAGCCATCCAATTCATCTCGAATTGATTTAGGCAGCCAAGTTAAGATTTGTTTTCTCGAGGATCAGTTTGAGACTTCTTACGAAATTGTTGGTAAACATGAAGCCGATGTTGAAAAAGCCAAGCTTTCTTATCAATCACCGTTAGGTTCCGCTTTAATGCACCATCAAGTCCAAGATATTGTCACCATTCTTGCTCCTGATATGTCTTATCAAGTTAAAATTTTGGAAATTAGCTAATTTTTTTCAAACTCTTATTGACGAAACATTAATTTTAGTGTAAATTAATAGAGTAATTTGCCCGCTGGTCAAATTGGTTAAGACGTCGGCCTCTCAAGCCGGAGTTACGGGTTCGATCCCCGTGCGGGTGATTTTTATTGGCCATTCGCCAAATTGGTAAGGCAGCGGACTCTGAATCCGTAATTTACTGGTTCGAGCCCAGTATGGCCAATTTTGTGTTTTATATGGGAACCATCGATTGGAGTTAAGCACTCCAATCGATGGTTTTTTGTTATTGAACCTCCCTAACTATTGCCATTATAAATGATATTGAATGTATTAAAAAATATTTACCCTCAAAATAAATAACACCCGTATTACAAATGATACATCGATAACTAAACTAGATGAAATTCTTCTACAAAAATAATAATACAAACAAAAAAGTTCCAACAATAACTAGTTTTATCTAGCACCGTTAGAACTAAATTGAATTACTTCCCGTATAAATTACTGCATTCCTTTTTTAAGAAGCTTTCCAGCCACCGGTATTTTTCCAACATCTTTGATGCCTTCGGATGGAACAACCACTAGATTAGCTGAGGAATTAGCTAACTCCGAGAATGCCTCAATTGATTGATTTTCAAAATACTTATGATCAACTTTTGTCAATCCTGCCTGAATCGTATCAATTCGATATTTTTCCGCATCGGCTCTTGTTTTAGTTGCGTCCGCTTCCGCTTTTGCCGTTGCCATCAAGGCGTCATTTTTGGCCTTCGTCGTTAATTCGATTGATTTAGCCTCTCCTTCTGCTTTGGCAATTGTCGCAACCCGTTCACGGTCGGCCGTCAATTGTTTATCCATCGCTTCCTGAATGGCCTTCGAAGGGGTTAATTCATCAATATTAATCCGATCAACATTGATTCCGTAAGTATTAGTTAGGTCTCCAATTGCTAACGCCAGCTCCTGGTTAATTTTTGCGGTTGAACCTAAGGCCTCATTTAGATCCATCCGTCCGATTATATCTCTCAAGTGTCCTCGAACTAACTGTGCCATTGATTCAACTGAATCCGTATTTTCATACTGATATTTTGCTGCGTCAGTGACATGATAATTTAACGTTAAACTAGCAGAGACATCTGCATTATCTTTTGTAATAATAGAATAATTTGGTAGTGATAACGGTCTCATTGCTAAACTAATATTTCTAATTTTCTGAAAAAGTGGTACGTAGAAATTTAATCCCGATTCAACACTTCGTCTGTACTTCCCCAAAGTTTCTACTAACCCTTGATTGTTTTGTGGAACAATTTTTATTCCTAGCATTTATTAAACTCCTCCTATATTTTCTTTAACGTTAAAATATTACCCGTCGCTTCAATAATTGCATATTGTGCGTGTACATCCAAATCCCCATTATCATCTAACAGATATCGATAGTAAATACCTGAAACCTGCACTAAACCATTCCCAGTTAGATCCGCTCCCGAAATTACTTTTCCAATGACTTGGCGTTGCTCAAAAGTTGATGGGTCACTCGTATTATTCAAGATATTAATAATATGGGCGTTTACACTCCGGCCTTGCCGATCAGCCTCCGATTGTAAACGATCATAAAGTTTTTGATCAAGTCGAAGTAAAAAGCGCTTTTCTTCATTTTTTTCAGCCATGCTTCCTCCTTTTGATATCAAAATAATATCATTAAGATATTATTTTAGCAACTTTTTTGTATTACCAATCACTATATTAAAAAATCTCAATCGGATGAACGTAAGCTCACCTAATTGAGATTTTAATTTATCTACCGTACCGCTTGACTAATTTTCTGAAGCGCCGCTGGTTGCATCAACTTCGGGCTTTTTAGGTTCTGGTTTAGGCTCTTCTGAAGCACCACTTGTTGTGTCTACTTCAGGTTGTTTGGGCTCTGACTGAGGTTCTTCAGATGCACCACTAGTTGCATCCGTTTCTGGAGCTTTTGCTGATGCCCCAGATGTTACGTCAACTCCTGTAATTGGTGAAATCGGTGTCGCCGTTGGATCGTCAACTAATTTTTTACCTGTTACGGCTAAATAGTATTTAATAATAGGCATAATATCTACAACCCATTCGTTTACACCACGATAACGTCCATTTTCGTCATGCATTGCTTTATAATAGTGCATAATATGACGATCCGGTCCATTTCCCGGAACGGGCATAGATACTAGGTCACTTTCACCAGTCCGTAAAGCGTGAATAACCTGCTTAACGTGGTCTACGGCACGACCTGGATGAACTGATCCAAGTGGATCACCTGCTTGTCCTGGACGTCTTGGTGCTAACATTTTTTCGGTTGGGAGACTCTTATTGTAGTAAATAAATTGGTTGTTATCATCAGCGAATGTCAATTCTACTGGCATTGTCTTTAAGAAGTAATTTAACTGATCAACCGTCAATAACCCACGGTCAAGCTTAACATAGGTTCCACCTTCAACAGCGTGGACCTTTTCAGCGGCTTTTTCAACCCAGTGCTCATCATTCATATCAACACCTTCAATGGTTGTGTTAACCTTCCCCTTTGATTCTAAATCTTCATCTTTATATGTTTTTGGATCTGGAGCATCGAGCATATCAATCACCTTCACGAATTTAATAAATTTTTGAATTATACTATCAAGAAACTTAACGGTTCCCTCATCCTTCAATTGTCCGTTATCATCAAACGCTTCTTTAGCATTACGTAGCAAGAACTCGTTGCCTGGCATAACAATTGCGTTTACACCAGGCGATTCAAGAATCTGCTTCAAGTGCAGTTGTGCTCTTGAAGATCCCTGATTGAAGTATGAAGCCCCCACAACCCAAACTGGTTTACCATCGAGTGGATGTAGCTTATAGGAGAGCCATTCAATCACATTTTTCATCGCCGCCGGAACCGTGTGGTTATGTTCAGGAGTTGCTAAAATGACTCCATCCGCTCCAAAAACTTTTTGATAAACCTTTTGTACTGCTTCACTGTTGCTTAAATCATCATCCTCGTTAAAAACCGGAACATCGTCAATATCTACTAAATCAATCTGGACCAAATCTTTATAATAATCAGCCATAAACTGCAGCAACATTCTGTTATATGATTGTTCACCAATTGAGCCTGCTATTGCAACTAATCTCATTTTTCTTCCTCCCGTCTACTTGAACCTTCATCCCACGAAAAATTATTCATTTCCTTTTCGTTTGTTACATTTGCATGATTTAACTGATTGGAAATATCCGTAAACAGCAGGAAATCCTTAAATAAGCCATCTAGTTGTTCGCTCTGTTCTTGATCGTTTAAGTTACCATCTTCATCAAACGCTTTTAGTGAATTTCCGAGTAAAAATTCGGAACTTGGCATAATACGCGCCTTAATTTCTGGAGAGTCCAAGATCTGCCTTAACTGAGCCTGTGCACGTGAAGCACCTAAAGCACCATAAGATGCTCCGGTAATCATCACCGGTTTATCTAAAAGTGGGTGCATTCCATATGATAGCCACGCCAGTGCACTCGACAAAATCGCCGGAATGGAATGATCATATTCGGGTGTTCCAATTATTACACCATCAGCTACATCAATCTTTTGTGCAATTTCTTTTGCATACTGAGGTACAAGCATCTCCTTCGTCTTCTTAAACAATGGCAAGCCCGCAACTTCAACAATTTCAATTTCTGCGCTCGCGGCATAACGTTTTTTCATATACTGTAATAATGTTCGATTAGTCGATTTTTTCGCGTTAGTTCCAACAATTGCAATAAATTTTTTCATAAAGCAACCCTCTCTTCATTTTTTAACAACACTACCAAACTCCGTATTAGTCATCCACCCCACTAAATAAATTTATCAAACCACTAGTAACTTCTACCTTTAGATCACGCGTTACAAACACAGCTTCAATTCCATCTTGATCCTCAATTAGCTGTCTTCCCTTTTCAATTCCTTGATAGAATGCAATTGTTGACCAAATTTCGCCGTCGATTGAACGGTCACTGACAATAGTTACGCTAGCCAAATTATTCGCAATCGGATAGCCAGTCTTCGAATCAAACATGTGGTGGTATTCTTTACCATTTAGAATTAACTTTCGTTCATAGATTCCCGAGGTACCGATCGACTTAGCTTTGATATGTAACACACCAAGTGGGATATGGCGTTCCTTTATTGGGTTTTGCACACCAATATTCCACTTGGCATCTTCATGTAAACTCGGTCCGACTAGCAAAATATTGCCACCTAAATCAATAATTCCAGTACGAACACCTTGATTAACCCACAGCTTTTTTACCTCATCAGCAATAAAACCCTTGGCAATTCCGCCTAAATCAAGTTCCATCCCCTTATGTTCCAAATACACACTATGCTGCTCATCATCAACTCGGATAGCTTCAGGATTGATTAATTTTAAACGCTCTTGAATTGCCTCGTCGGATGGTTTGTTTGCTCCTTTAAAACCGATCTTCCAAAGTTTAACAAGTGGACCAATCGCAACATTAAAACCTAAATGCTTCCGGCTAATGGTTACAGCGGTTTTAATTAAGTCATATGTTAATTTCGAAACAACTACTGGCTTAATTCCCGCCTGATGATTGATTGACATTACTTCAGATTGAGAACGATTAACGGTTAAATGATCCTCAAAAGTGTCAATCAACCGGTCAGCTTGATCTAAAACACTTTCAGTTGCTGGTGGTGCGACTGATAGACTAATTATGGTTCCTAACGCCCGATATTGTTTATTAATAAGTTCCATGACATTCGTCTCCCATAATTTTCTATATGACTACATTATACCCCACCACGAAACCGATTTCATTTAGTGTTTTAAAAAAACAGTCTTCGCTCCATATTACGTGGACGAAGACTGCTCAATTGTCAAGAATATGGATTATTCTTGTTTATTTAAACATGTTGTGAAGCACCACTAACTACATCAGTTGATTCAACAGCTTCGGGTTTTTCTTCAACGACATTAGATTTTGCTTGCTCACCACCAGCTTGTGCTAAGAAGTAACTAAATGGTTTCAAGTCTTGTGCTTGATATTTTGCAACATATTCATCAATTTGATCTTGTGGATAAACAGCAGGATCTAGGAACATATGCTCCGTTGTAAGTGGCATTTCATGTGTCAACTTAACATCGATAACTACTGGTTTGCTTGTTTCAGCAGCGGCCTTGATTGCATCCTTCATTTCCTGCAACGTTCTTACAGTAAATCCTTCAGCACCCATGCCCTTTGCAGTAGTAGCCCAGTCTGTGTCTGGAAGATCAACTCCAGAAAGTGGTTGATGGGTATCATCACGTTGTTCTGCCTCAATAAATCCTAATGTTTCATTACTAAACACAATGTTAACAACGTGCAATTGATACTTCACTTGAGTCAAAATTTCTTCCATCAACATTGCAAAACCACCGTCACCGCTCAAACTATATACATCACGGTGTGGAAATGCGATTTTAGCAGCAATCGATGCAGGTAGTCCGTAGCCCATCGTTGCATATTGTCCAGATGTGGTCCATTTTTGATCAGCACGAATATCCAATAAGCGTTCGAAATTAATGTTTACATTACCAACATCTACAGCAAACACCGCTTGGTCGCTGGCCGTCTTATTTAGAACATCAAAAATTGGTTCTGGACGAAGTGGTACTTCTTCGCTGTTCTTGAAGCTATCTTGCCACTCATTCCAGTTTTTCTTATCTTCCAGTGCGGCATTATAGAATGGAGTTGGTGATAATTCCTCACCCTTAGCAGCAATTGCAGCTAAAGCTTCTTTTGCATCAGCAAGTAGCGGAACATCAATCACATGCCGTTTTCCAATCTTTTCATTGTCAATATCGATTTGAATTACCTTGGCGTTTGGATTAAATAAGAAACGACTAAATGGTGAATCATTCCCAACCCATAAAATTAAATCAGTTGCAAAACCAATTTCAGCACCTGGTTTCGGCGCAACACGACCCGCAGAGCCTAAGTATGCAGGGTATTTTTCTTCCAAGATTCCCTTCGCCAAAACGGATGAAACGAGTGGCATCTTGTATTTTTCAGAAACTGCTTGAAGTTCCTTAGCAGCACGTTTTGCACCAATCCCAAAGTAAATTATTGGTGCTTTTGCACTCTTAATTAGCTCAACAGCCTTTTCAATACTTTCTGCACGTGGTGCTGGATAAATTGGATCGACATGATTTTTAGCATTGGAAACAAATGTATCATCGATCATTGCCCAACCAAAATCCTTTGGAATTGTAACAACGGCAACGCCATTGTGTTTATAAGCTTGACGAATTGCTTCATCAACAACCGCTGGTACACTTTGTGCTGATGAAACTGTTCTATTCCAAACCGAAACGTCATCAAAAATCGGTTCCTCGTCAATTGCTTGGAAATTATCTGCATTCATTTTTGTTGATGGAACTTGGGCAACAATTGCTAAAACTGGAACGTGATCTTGACGTGCATCATAAAGTCCATTCATCAAATGAACTGCACCAGGTCCAGCCGATCCAAATGTTACCGCAATTTTACCAGTTAGTTTTGCTTCGGCTGACGCTGCAAGAGCACCGGCTTCTTCGTGACGAACTTGGATAAATTTGAGTTTATTGCTTTGATTATAAAGAGCATTCATCGTTGAATCAAAAGATCCCCCAGGATAACCATAAATATGGTCTACTCCCCACTCCTCAATAACTTTTAAAGCTGCATCTGATCCGCTAATTTTTTCTGCCATATTTAAATAGCTCCTTCCTCGATATAAAACTATTACGGCAGCATGCAAAGCTTGAATTATAAATAGCATTATAATAAATTTCTTAGAAACCCATTAATGATGTCGTTTTAGCTTTGTAAGCGCTACCAACACTGTTATAGTACTATAACTTACTAACAAAAACAACATAACATTCAAACAAAAATCGAACCAATGTTAAATAGTGATTAGATTCACATATTAAATGGTGTTATAGTTATACCGGTTTTAATTAAAGGAGGATGTATCATGTCAATTCAACTACCAGAAAAGTTTTATGACGTAATATCCGACGAAGGGGCAACAGCCTTTGTTACATGGACACAAGAAGAACCACATCTCACGAACACCTGGAATTCATATTTAACTATTACCGATGACGGTCGTATTTTAGCCCCTGCAGCGGGAATGACTCATTTAGAAAAGGATCTGGAATCGAACCATAAAATTTTAATGTCCGTTGGCGCTCGTGCTGTAGAAGGCCGTAACGGCTATCAGGGTACTGGATTCCGCATTGAGGGTACTGCCCAACTACTGACTGAGGGTTCCGACTTCGATTTAGTGAAGGAAAAATACAATTTCTTACGTAAAGTTCTTGAGATTACTCCTGACGTTGCGATTCAATTACTCTAAATTGGTCTAAAAAAATAAAAAAATCACAAGACTTTTTTCTAACTTTTTCTACCGAATTCGATCATTGCACGGCCAATATGTTTTTAAATGCTTTACATGATCAATCAAAAATGATAATCTTTGGGTGCTGTTAAAACTTAATAATAAATGCTGGGGTGCCTTTTGGCTGAGATTATACCCATTGAACCTGATCTAATTAGTATTAGTGTAGGGAGATTCTGGATAATAAAAAAACCGGCTATTTGCGTGCAATTAGTCGGTTTTTTCTTTTCCCCCCTTTATTTTTAAGACAGCACAAAATTTTTTAAGGGGGAATTATGATGATCGATAAAAAAGCTAACATCGCCTATTCGATCCGTGATATCGCGTTTATTGCTCTAATTGGTATTTTTTGTGGAGTGATTTTTTTCACAACAAATATCTCATACAATTTTTTGACCGCGGCCTTAACCACCATTGGTTTGGGCCCCGTGGCAAATGATCTATTGCTTGGATTATGGATGATTGCCGGACCACTTGGAATTATGCTGACTAAGAAAATTGGTTCTAGCGTATTGGCGGAAACTCTCGGTGGTTTCGTTGAAATGGTACTCGGCGGACAATTTGGTGCAGGGGCCATCATCTCTGGTTTGACGCAAGGAATTGGAACTGAACTTGGCTTTACTTTGACTGGATACAAAAGATTTGGAAAATTCAACCTTTTTCTGTCTTGTATAACCGGTACTATTGTCACTTTTATTTGGAGCTATTTTAACGAGGGTTATGCAAAATATAATTTCAGTTTCTTAATACTTTTGTTTATCGCCCGATTAGTTTCCATTAGCTTTTTTGATGGTGTATTGGTGTATTGGATCAATCAACTTATCGAAAAATCGGGTATCATACGCCGCAGTTAAGGGAGCAACATGGATAAATTAGCTATTAATGACCTTACATTTAGTTATACAAAAGATTCTGATCCAGTCTTAGATAACTTAAATTTAACAATTAAGAATAATACTTTTAACCTTTTATTCGGTTCATCTGGTTCGGGAAAGTCAACTTTAATGCAAATCATCACGGGATTAGTGCGCACTAATCTCCCAAATTTAGGAAGTGGCACCATTTTAATTAACGGTCAAAGCATCGAGACATGGACACCAAAACAATTCGTCCAGGAAGTGGCCCTGCTATTTCAAAATCCAAGAGAGCAATTCTCCATGAGTAGCGTTGAAGATGAATTCGTTTTTACACTTGAAAACATCGGTATGCTACCCAGTAAAATTGACTCTTCAATTCGGTCAGCCTTAGAACGCGTGAAAATGCTTGATTTTCGAAATCGAGATATCGATGGTCTGTCCGGGGGTGAATTACAAAAAATATCTCTTGCCATAACCCTGGCAATGGACAGCAATTTTATCATTTTAGATGAACCATTCGCCAATGTTGACTCCTCCTCTAGAAAAGAATTGATTCTTCTTCTTAAAGAGTTACAGATTCAGGACGGAAAAACGATCTTAATCGCTGATCATGATTTGTCTGGGTATGACCATGTTTATGATAATATTTTTCATCTTTATCATCATCAAATTGCGGCACTACCCCACCCAGAAAAAACTTTAGCTTATTTTCAATCTGACAAAGACGAATTTCATTTCCAAATTCCGGCGGAAAATCAACCTGGCGTTCTTCACTTCGCCGACTTTAGCCTAGATGCAGGTTCAAAAGTTCTGTTGGATCAAATTCAGTTGGAGATTCCCACGGGCTATCGAATTCTGTTGACCGGTGATAACGGAACCGGAAAGTCCACCCTTTTTAACGCCATCAGTCATCTCCATCCGTATAAAGGAGTACTGACGTATAAAAACAAGGAAGTTCAAAAATATAAAACTACTAAACTTTCAAAAGAAGTCAGTTTGATCTTTCAAGACGCTCAAATCCAATTTTTAAAAATGACGGTTAGTGAAGAAATTGAACTTAGTTTAAAACATGCTCGCTTTTCAGAAATATGGTCACCAGAGTTTATTACTAAGAATCTAAGTCTTTTAAATTTAATTGGTTTTGAAAACCATATCGTTTATCAACTGTCAGGGGGACAAAAAAAAAAACTCCAAATCCTTGAGATGTTGATGCTTGGTAATCCGTTAGTTTTAATGGATGAACCTCTGGCAGGATTGGACATTGAATCTGTTATCCAGGTGTTGGACATGATAAAAAAGGTTTGCGAGCTTCAAAAACAATCTCTGATTATGATCAGCCACCAACTGGTTGGAACTAAAAATTTCTTTAATTATCACTTGGAATTAAAAGATAAAAACTTATATTTTTCAGAGAGGTTGGATGATGGACTCTTCGATTAAATTACTCCTAGTTTTGCTTATAAGTTTTGAATTAGCGTTTGTTCAAAGCATTGTTGTAAACATTTTAGTTATTGTTTTAGGAATGTCATATCTATTGGTAAAAAAAGTTAAACTTCAAAAATTATTACTATTAATCATTATTCCGATTATTCCCGTTGCTAGTACATGGTCTTCTTTCTACGTTAACGGAACAGGTGATTTTATTCATAGCGCTTGGCTGCTATCAAGTCGAATTTATGCTTATATCATTTTAGGCGGTATCTTTTCCTTCACAACAAGTATTAACGACCTATTAAGTTCGTTAGAGCAAAACTGGCATGTGCCGTCCAAGTTTGTTTATGGAACTTTAGGCGCTTTTAATTTCGCTCCTCGCGTGCGTAATTCAATGTTACAAATCAAGACCGCCGCTTTAATGCGCGGCGAAGTCTTACATGTTTGGTCACCACAGATCTTCTTTAAGGCGATTTTACTTTCTTTACGTTGGTCGGATAACTTATCACGTGCTATGCAATCACATGGTTATGCTGAAAATAACGTCCGAACTCACTACCGAAAACAACGTATTCCAGCTTGGAACTGGGTGCTATTTATCACCATTTTTGGCGTATTTCAATTTATCGTTTTAAAAAAGCTCCCATAAAATTCATACGAGGAAAATAATTATGAAACACAATAATCTATTACGATTGACGGTCTCGGCACTGTTAGTTGCCACAGATGTTGTTGTCTCTCCACTATTTAGAATTGAAGGATTAGCTCCCATGTCGAGCGTTATGAACGTTATTATTGGTGTATTGGTTGACCCACTATACGCATTAATCATCACCATGATGACAGGGTGCATCCGCATGCTTATCTTTGGAATCCCTCCATTGGCACTAACTGGCGCCGTTTTTGGTGGCGTTTTAGCATCCCTTTTGTATCGATTCACTAAGAAAGTTCGGATGTCATGGGTTGGAGAAATTATTGGAACTGGGATCATTGGATCGCTATTAAGTTACCCCGTCATGATTTTATTTACGGGTTCCGGAAATGGTATGTATTGGTTTATCTACACACCGAGGTTCTTATTTGCAACTTTAATCGGCGGATTCGCGGGAACTTTCATTTCCATGATTCTTTTAAAACAAAGGCGATTCATCGAAATTAAAAATCTTTTCAAATAAAAATAAGCACTTAAAAGTATCATACTGATAAAGTTTTTGATTTATTTAGCAAAATAATTGTTGCTATTTACAATTGGATATTTTAATAAAAAGGGTTGCGGCAAGAAAACGAGATATATGATTATATCTCATCACTTAGCTACAACCTTTTTTATTTTAAATTAAAATTGTTTCTTTTTTAAAATCAGGCTTCCAACCAGAATTAGGACTGACGCAATTACTGCCATGGTAAACATCTGTTGGTAAGCTCCCTTAGCAATTTCATAGAAGTTATTCAATAATTGCTCTCTTTGAACACCCTTCCCCATGCTAAGTATTTTTTGGTAATATTCTTCGACATTGCTAGCGTTTAGTTTAGCCAAATTAAGTTTGGAAAACCCTCCCTGGATAAGGGTCGCGTATAAGGTAGGTGCAAGTGTTAGTCCGACTTGGCGACTAACCGATAATGTCCCCAACGCAACAGTACTGTCCTTTGTCCCCGCAATTTTTTTCATTAATACTTGGAAGGGAGCACCCATTAACATTCCAAATCCTATGCCGGCCAACGTTGAAAACACTAAAAATAATGCTAAATTATTGCTTAGATACGCTAGTAATCCAAATCCAATCGTAGATAAACCACCTGAGATAACCAGTGAATTAACCGCACCTCGTTTGGACACCATGATCCCACCAATAATCGCTCCAAGGATTGATCCAACACCAATACCACTCATCCAAATTCCTGATGTATTCGCCGAAATACCATACCGTTGTTCAACAAAACTTGGTATCAAAACGAACACAGCAATCAACGTGCCCGATAATAATCCCATAAAGATCGTTAATAGAAATCCCTGATTTTTGATTAATTGATAAGGCAAAAATGGGTCTGTATCGTCGCGAATCCTTCTTTCATTTACCGCGAAAAGCGCAAAAAATATTATTCCAAGCATGAAGGCTCCCCAAACTTGAATACCCGAGATACTCTGAAGGAAACGTTCACTTCTAAGATTGGTAATTCCCGCCATAAAGCTAAAAATTCCCAGCGTCAGCAACGTTAATCCCCTATAATCTAATTTCTTTAAGTCCCCGCCCTTTGTTTCAGGGATGACCATTCCTCCAGCAATAATAACGAAGATTGCAATTGGGATGTTAATTATAAACAACCAGTTCCAGTGACCCGTTAATTTTAAAATAATCGCACCTAAATTAGGACCAACAACCGACGCAATCCCATTAACCGCTCCCATCGCGCCTAACAATTTTCCCTGCTGGACGCGATCATAGGTTGATAGAACATGACTGGAAGCAATTATGTATATTCCTCCACCGCCGATTGATTGAATCAAACGCGCTAAAAGGAAAAACAAAAACGACGGGCTAAGTGCAACCAACAATGAGCCAATTGCAAATAGTGAAATTTCAAATATGAAAAGCTTCTTTCTGCCATATCGATCCGCTAATTTACCAATAATTGGCGTAGAAATCGCCATTCCTAAGGTATAAAGCGTAATCCCCCATATCCCATGGACCTCTGACACATTAAAAGAGTAATTAATCGTTGATAGAGCACTCGATATAATGCCGTTATCCAAAGCCGTTATAAATACTCCCAAAATAAATAATACGAGAGCAAAATTTTTATTTTCTTTCTTCATCGCCAGCTACCCGATTCCTTTTGTAAGCCATTTTGTTCGATATTCAAATTCCTGAACCAACTGTTCTTGCGTCCAATTATTTACAATAAAGATTTTCAACGTCTCGATTACAATGTCCATAATAAAATACATAAAGCTTAATGCTTCCCTCTTATCACTAATATTAATTTTGCTGTCCTTTAATAAACCCATCCAAAGATCGATATAGGACAGATCTTCTGGTTTTTCCGCATGTTTATAAATTGAAGCGTCTTGACCGTTAATTAACAATAAAATCCCTTTAAAATACATATCTTCATGGCTGAGTTGCCCACAATAATTCAGATATTCAATAATTCCCTTAAAAAAATCATTTTTATTTTTAACAATAAAATCCAAAATATCATTATGAATTTTAGAGAAAAACTTTTGAATCATGTAAGTATAAGCATCCTCCAAGCTATCGAAGTATTTATAAAATGAGGTTCGTGATATCCCTGTTCCACCTAATATTTGAGATACCGTTACCTCACTAATATGGGTGTCATAAAAATTATTTAGTAATAACATATCAACTCGTTGACGTTTTTCAGTTGGTAAGTTAAAAAAAGTTTTACTTGGCATGAGATTCCTCCTTTTGGTGACACTTTGTCAAATCAATCGTAACAAATTAGTGACATTTTGTCACCAATTTATGACTTTTTTCTTTTTTAGTCACAAAAATACCCCAGAAGTTAAACTAGAAATTAACTTCTGGGGTATAAAAGCGTCAGTTAGCTTTGATTAGAACATTTAAAGCTTTATTTTAGACGGTTATTTAATTCTTCAGTCTTGTCTTCGTAGCCTGGCTTACCTAGTAATGCAAACATGTTAGCCTTGTAAGCTTCTACTCCGGGTTGATTAAATGGATTAATTCCATTTAGGTAACCTGATACTGAAACAGCAGCTTCGAAGAAGTAAATCATGTAACCTAACGTGTATGCTGTTTGGTCAGGGATATTAACGGTCATAACTGGTACTCCACCATCGTTATGTGCCAATGTTACACCTTGGTAGGCTTTTTTATTAACTTCGTCCATTGTTCGACCTTCAAGATAACGTAAACCATCTAAGTCTTCGTCGGCCTTAGGAATGTCAAGATCATGGTTAGGTTTTTCGATGTTAACAACTGTTTCCATCAAATTACGGCGACCTTCTTGGATATATTGACCTAATGAATGGAGATCAGTTGAGAAGTTAGCTGATGAAGGATAGATTCCCTTTTGGTCCTTACCTTCTGATTCACCCATCAATTGTTTCCACCATTCGCCAAAATATTGAAGCGTTGGTTCGTAATTTTCAAGAAGTTCCGTTGTATATCCCTTACGGTAAAGGATGTTACGTAATGCAGCATATTTGTATGCGTCATTCTTAGTCACATCGGCATCGGTATACTCATGACTGGCATCTTCAGCACCCTTCATCAATTGGTCAATGTCTCCGCCAGCAACGGCAATTGGTAATAAACCAACCGCTGAAAGAACTGAGAAACGTCCCCCAATGTCATCTGGAACAACAAATTCTTCATAGCTTTCGGCATCGGCTTCTGTCTTTAGAGCACCCTTTGCGCGATCGGTCGTGGCGTAGATGCGCTTTTTAGCTTCTTCTTCGCCATATTTCTTAATTAACTTTTCTTTAAGAACGCGGAATGCAATTGCAGGTTCCGTTGTTGTTCCTGACTTAGAAATAACATTAATTGAAAAATCACGGTCGCCAATTAAGTTTAAAACATCTGCAAGATAGGTTGAGCTAATTGAGTTTCCTGCAAAAATCACTTGAGGTGCACCATTACGTTGTTCTTTAGTAAGAAGGTTGTAGAAGGTGTTGTTTAAGAAGTCAATGGCTGCACGAGCACCCAAGTATGATCCACCAATTCCGATGGCAACAAATACTTCTGAGTCATTGCGAATCTTTTCAGCGGCTTTCTTGATACGGGCAAATTCGTCCTTATCATAGTTGGATGGTAAATCTATCCATCCACGGAAATCATTACCAGCTCCAGTGCCGTCACGCAAAATCTTGTCAGCAGCTGTAACAAGTGGTTGAATCTCTGAAAGTTCGTTTTCATGTACAAATTCTGTAACGCTTGAACTATCAAATGAAATATGTGCCATTAATAACTACCCCTTTTATTTTGAATTCCTTATCATTATACAATAAAAAAATTAATTTGGTCGAGTCTGAACGATTAAAATTTAATTGTGTTAAAAATTATTCTTCTTTCATAGAAAATATGTGATTTATAAGGCTTGTAACATGCTTTCTTTCAAACATTTTAGTATACTTCGTACATGAGAAGTTAAACTTCCGTGAAGAAAGGAGAATTGGTATGATTGAAAGTTATAATCGTTTTTGGGAAAAAATTTTCGTGGTTAATGAATCTTCTGGACGCCAAGACTACTGGGTTCCTACCATCGTTAACTACCTTTTAGCTGTAATTATTGTTGCAATTATTCAGGCCATTACCGGGCATCCAATCAATGAAATTTATAATTATGGTGACTTTTTCACGGTTTCGGCTAAAAACATTATCATGGCAATCGCTTGGATTGCAAACTTAACTCTTGCAATTAGACGTCTCCATGATACCGACCGCTCTGGATGGTGGATTTTAATTCAAATTATTCCGATAATTGGTACGATCTGGTTCGTTATTTTAATGCTCCTCCCAACGAAAGCTAATCGCTGGGCATAAACGAATTCAATGTTAATTATATTTTCCATCTTGGACATAAAAAATAAGTCACGACAAAGTTGTTTTCGTCGTGACTTATTTTTTTGTGTAATTATTTATACAAACTTTCGAAGAGTATCTCGCTTCTCAGAAATTTGGAAAACACGGCGTTTACTTTAATGTAGCTAACAGTGTTGAACCAACGATAATTAAAATTGAACCAATCACCACGTATTGCATTTCGCGATGAGTCTTCCGTTCTCCGAGTAACCAAATTGAGCCAAACGTTGAAATAACGATTCCGGCCTGAGCAAGTGAGTAACTAATTGCAAGTCCAACTGATGGGATTGCAAGGAACATGAAGATATTACCAGTTCCCCAAATTAGTCCAGTAATAATGTTAAGAAATGTTGGTTTCTTAGCAATTTCCTTTTGCTCTTTTGCAATCAATACGAAAATTAACGCACCAATTAGCATTCCAATGGCTTGAGGAAAAATAATCGCCTTTGCATCAACATCGGCAAACCGAACGACCACCGTATAACCAATATATCCAATTGTTGAAATAATTAATGAACGAATCCCGGCAGACATATTTTCATCGTCTTTTTCAACGGTTTTGTCGCTCTTATCTTTCAATGATGTGAACGCCGCTCCGACAATTAAAGTAATTACAGCAAGTGTTCCGACCATGATCATATTGCCAGAAGTCCATTCATGCCAGATTAATACACCAGCCAAGGCATTTCCGGCTAATTGTAGTCCCGTAGAAATTGGAACCGTTTTTGAAACACCAATATGTTTCATGGAACTAAACTGATTAAATTGTCCAACTGCCCAAAATAATCCTGAAATTAATCCCGCAATCCAAATCTTACCATTTAAAACAGGTTGGTAGAGCACCAACGTTATCAGTGCAAAAACGACGGCACCCATTGTCATTCCGAGCGTTTGTTGTGACGCGCTTCCGCCTAAACGTCCGCTCACCAACCCAATACTTCCCCACATAATTGCGGGAACTAAAGCGATTAAAATACTCATATTCAATTCTCCTGTATCAATTAGAAATATCTGTCTCTCTCATTAGACAAAGTATCATTTTACCAGTTATGAAAGCGAATTCCAACTTTTATTTTCTAAATTAAAGTGGTATACATTTAGTTTCATGGATAAAGAAAACGTGAAAACGTTGTTATGTAGCGCTTTCATTATTATAAATAAAAAATTGGACCACACCATTTTTTTCGGTATTTATTTCTTTGTCAAGATGTTTCTGAAAACTCGTATTAAAAAGTTTTATTTTGTGATAGAATATATGTGTTGCGAAGAGAAAAAGCTCTTTGTTTTGTATAAACAATATTGGGAGGAACCAGTTTTATGTCATTTATTAATGGTACAGATACATTTGCAGCTGCTCGTAAGGGCCATTACGCTGTAGGTGCTTTCAACACAAACAACCTTGAATGGACTCGTGCAATCTTAGCCGCAGGTCAAGAAACACACACACCAATTTTGATTCAATCATCAATGGGTGCTGCTAAGTACATGGGTGGTTACAAAGCTGTTAAGAACATGGTTGAAAAACAAGTTGAATCAATGGGTATCACAGTTCCAGTTATCATGCATTTAGACCATGGTAACTACGAAGCTGCTAAGGAAGCTATCGCTGCTGGATACAGTTCAGTTATGTTTGATGGTCATGACCTTGATTTTGAAGACAACCTTGTTAAGACAAAAGAAATTGTTGCTTTGGCACATGCTCAAGGCGTATCAGTTGAAGCTGAAGTTGGCTCAATTGGTGGTGAAGAAGACGGCATCGTTGGTGCTGGTGAATTAGCTGATGTTGAAGAAGCTAAAACACTTGCAGCTACAGGTGTTGACTACCTTGCTGTTGGTATTGGTAACATCCATGGTGTTTACCCTGAAAACTGGACAGGTTTAAACTTCGACCGTTTACAAGAACTTGCTGACGTTATCAAGACACCTCTTGTACTTCATGGTGGATCAGGAATTCCTAAGGAACAAATTGTTAAAGCAATTTCAATGGGTATTTCTAAAGTTAACGTTAACACAGAACAACAAATTGCTTGGTCAGACGCTGTTCGTAAATATTACGAAGCAGACAACGACAAAAAAACTAAGGGATTTGACCCTCGTAAAGTTCTTGCTTCAGGTACAGAAGCTATCAAGAACACTGTTAAAGAACGTATCGAATGGTTCAACACACCATCAATGTGGTAATATGAATCAAAATAAAAAAACTTGGCGGTTTAACCGTCAAGTTTTTTTGTTTGCTTAGGAAAATGCAATTTAAACGTTGTACCTTTTTCAGGACTACTAACAACATCAATTTTTCCACCATGGACCTGGACGAGCTCGTGAACGATGGACATCCCTAACCCAGATTCACCCTTAGTTTGAATTCGGGAAGAATCAGCCTTATAATACCGTTCCCAGATATTCTTAACTTGATCTGCCGTCATTCCGATTCCATCGTCACTAATTTGGATATCGGTCCCATCACTAACGTTTTGTCCGCGAATGACAATGTGCCCATTCTGAGTGAACTGAATTCCATTTTGAATTATATTAAACAAAATTTGAACTAATCGATCAGTATCTGCATATATCATTACATCATTTCCCATATCAACCTTGATCACATCATTTTCCAAACGGGCTTTTTTCCCAAGTTGCTTTGCAATTCTTTGGGCGACCTGCTTCAAGTTAATCTGATGACGATTTAAACTGATTTTATTTGTCCGAATCCGTTCGAAGTCAAGGTTATCATTAACCAGTCGAATTAGTCGTTTTGTTTCGCGTTGCATTAAATGAACGCTTTCTTCCTTGTCCTCTTCTGGAATCGCATCGTATTCCAAACCTTCTAGAATTCCATTAATAGTTGTTAGGGGTGTTCGCATTTCGTGCGCGGCATCGGCCATAAACGCTCTTCGTCGTTCCTCTTGACGTTTGATTTCATCGTTGGACTCTTTCAATGAAGCCGTCATGATATTGAAATCCGCACTTAGCTCACCAATTTCGTCATTACGTCCTGGGGCAAGTTTGACGTTAAAGTCTCCTTCTGTAACTTTATGTGCTGCTTCTCGAATCTTCTGAATTCGTTGAACTAAGTATCTTGATAAGAAATATGAAGCGATGATTGCCACAAAAATTGCAAAACCAAAAGTCATCAACAGATTTTTCTGCACTTTTTGAATATCAGCTTGAACATTTGATAACGGTGATCCCACGGAAACTACACAAACCAGTTCCCCCTCGCGGTTAAAATAAGGCTTATACATTTCAGTCATCGTTATGCTTCGCTTGTTATCTTGTAAGGTAACATTCGATCGTAACTTCAGAGTCTCTCCCTTTTGCAAGCTTTCCCATTGCTTCTTGCTAATTTTCGGAGAAGTATTTCTAGTCGGGTAACTCACTGTATTGCCGTCCATCGTATAGATAGTAAAGTGAATATGCTGATTTTCGAGCAACTTTTCAATTCCCTGCAATTGATTAACTTGAACTTCCTTGACATCGGCCGACTCGTTTTCTAATACGACCGATTGTTGAAAAATACTATCGGCATATTCCTGCAAAGAATGCCACTTATTACGATAAACAGAATCTGTTGTAAATTGAATAAACACTAAACCAATGATTAAAAGTGTTGATAAAGTTACGATCAAAAATGCCATCATTTGTTGAAAAAATAACTTCATGCTTTAATCCTCATCAATTTTACTATCATCAAATTTATATCCAACGCCCCAAACCGTTTGGACAACCTGTGGTCCTACGGCTTCTAATTTTTGACGTAATTTTTTAATATGAGCATCTACGGTCCGTTCATCACCATAATACTCGTAATCCCACACCATCTGTAATAGTTGTTCTCGTGAAAATACTTGCATTGGCTTTTGAGCTAAAGTTTTCAGCAAATCAAATTCCTTTGGCGTAAGGTCAGAAATAAGATTATTATCCAAATATACTTCTCGAGTTGTCGTACTAATTTTAAGATGTGTCGTTCGAACATCAAACTTTTCGTCTTGGCCACCCTTTTCAGCCTCTTCCTTATTCATCGCTACTCGGCGATGTAAGGCCTTAATCCGAGCGATTAATGTAATTGGACTAAACGGCTTGGTAATGTACTCATCTGCGCCCATTTCAAGCCCTAAGACTTGGTCGCTCTCAGAATCCCTTGCCGTTAGCATAATTAGCGGAATTGACTGCGACATTCTTCTTAGTTCGGCCGCAACTTCCATTCCATCTTTTCCCGGTAAGTTTAAATCTAATAAAACAATATCCCATTGTCCGGGGTCGGTTTTGAATATTTCAACCGCCTTTAATCCGTCATAAGCAAATGTAACGTTCCATTTTTCTTTTTTAAAAAACATCCCCATCATATCTGAAACGGATTTATTATCTTCAATCATTAATATACGCATTAAAACTCCTCCAGTTTCTTTTTACTCCATCAAGTATAAACTTTTTAATCGAATAAATTATGAATATAATATCAAAAAAAAGAGTCCAATGACAAAATTACCCACGTCTTGGCCCCTTATACTAAACTATATTAAACGCAAAAAAAGATGAACTAATAAAAGTTCATCTTTTCATTTAACTTCTTATAGAGCCCAAGGACTCATACCACCAGCAGCGTGGTATAGGTTAGCAGCCATGTCAACTTGTTCAGAAACTGACATACCTTGGTGTTCACCATGACCTAATAATTGGAATAATCCGTAAGCACCTGATGAAGCATTGGTTGCGTTAGCGTTACCACCAGATTCGCGGTTGATGATTGCTTGCCATGTAGCAGCAGAAACACCAGTACGTTGTTCCATTGCTTGAGCAGCACCTGAAGCTGATACGTTACTGCTTGATGATGTTGTTGAAGCAGTGTTCTTTGTTGTTGCTTGTGTATTTGTATTTGTGTTTGTTGCAGCTGAACTTGTTGCTACACCAGTATTAGCAGCTTCTGCAGCTGTTGAGTTCTTAGCTACTTCTGGAAGTGCTTTAACGTCAGATTTTGTAGCCTTCTTGATGTTACCACTATTTGTAATAACTAACTTTTGACCTACAGTAATTACGTTAACATCTTTAATGTTGTTTGCTTTAGCGATTGAATCATAGTCACCATTTAGGTTAAATGCGTAACTAATTTCTGAAAGAGTGTCACCAGCTTTAACTGTGTAAATTTCGTCGGCATTTGCGCTACCGCTTGTTGTGATCATTGCTGCACCGATTGCTGCGCTTGAAAGCAATGCGATAGAAAGTTTTGAAAATTTACTCTTGATTGACATATAGATAAATATCTCCTTTATTTTAAAAAACATATACGTGTTTCCTTCGTTTCAACAGTTAATAACTTTACAGGATGTTTATTACAGATATATTTTGCATTATCTGGAATTTTGGGATATTTTGTAAGACTCTGTAACATTTTGTAATAAACCTGCTCTTTATCGCTGCTATTATGGGATTTTACAATTTAAAATATAATTTGAAATTGAAATATTTTTCTGAAAAAAAACGTTATTTTAAGCAATTTTGCTGAAAATAAAACCCTATAAAGAAGAGAATGAACTAAAAAGTCCATCCTCTTCATGTCAATTATGACCCATAATTTGTTTTTTAGAATTAAATTTTTGTCGTATTCTAGCTTGCTACTCCTCACTTAGTCTTTTCCCCATAATTGTGAGATCATACAATTTGTGGTCCATCTCGGCAACTTTAGGGAGTTGCCCCCACTCCTCATACCCTTCGGAACCGAATAAACCAATGCTTGGGGTATTGTGCGAAAAAATAAAAGCTAAAATGTTTGTAATTTTAAGTTCTGCCGCTTTCGACTCAGCAAATCTTAACGCTGATCTCCCTAAATGCTGCCCTCGAAAGGCATTGTCAACATAAACACTAATTTCAGCCGTATGTTCGTAAGCATCTCTACCATAAAAATCACCAAAGCTAACCCAGCCGACCGTGCGTGGCTTCTCAATCGACTTGACCACCCAAAGCGGACGTCGCCCCGTTTGATGCTCTTCAAACCACGGCTTGCGCTCTTCAACCGTAACTGTTTTTAGATCAGCCGTTGCCATTCTTCCCTTAATTGTTTCATTATAAATGCGAACAATCTCAGCCAAATCATCAATTTCTGCAATTTTAAATTCAATATCCACTACTTTTTCCTCCTAACGATAGGTCGCCGTATATGAGGCGCTATTTTTAATATAGGCAAGTTCATCGTAAATTATTTGCTTTTGTAATTGACTAGCCGTTTCCACCGTTAATTGCTTATTAGTTAGTTGATCTTGCAAAAATAAAAATTCTTGATGAAAAGCGCTTAGGAACGTTTCATATAAAATAATCGGATCTGGAGATTTCATTCCAATTCGACGGTGTCGTTCGCGATAATACTTTTGTACTTGGTGTAATTCACGCGTGGTTGTGGCAGCGTCTCGTCGGTTTTGGCGCAATTGTTTCATTACCGCATTAAATCCAATTTCCTCAATCGGAGCAAGATCTTCGCCATGCAGTTCAAACTCTTTCTTCCAATAGTACTGTTCCGCAATTAGTGGTGACGTTAACATCATATCCTGAACAGATTTAATATCACGATTAAGCCTTCCGATGTGAATACCAAATCGAATTCTAAGCATTATATTTTTAAAAATATTATTACTAACTGTAAACAAACTCAATGAAAGAAATTCTTGATAATACTTAAATTCATCATCCGTAATCTTATTTTCTTCGTGTAATTTTGTGATTGCGTCAACCTCGGTCGCGTGGGCAGCCTTATATAGTGACTTCAACTTACGTATGTTAGTAACCGCATGCTGATGTAATTGTTGGCTTAAAACATCTACAACAATTTGTGCTTCAGTATGATTCTCTGGTTGCTTGCGAAGTTCATTCATTGTTACCATGATCATTTCTCGATTCCATTGCGCAAAAGATTTATCTTTTCGTTTTGTCTCATTTTTTGTCATTTTGGGAACCATAATTGCTGCGACGGTCAAACTAATTAAGATAATCACTGCCACAATAAAAATTAACGTATCGCGATTAGTTAACGCATTTTGATTAACTGATTCTGGGAATAAGAACGCCAATGATAACGAAATCGTTCCACTTGCGCCACTAACCCCCATTAGTAAACTATCTTTCCACCGATTTCCACTATCCAAATGCATCCAAACTAAATATCTAGTCCATAAAACTCGGATAAGCAGCTTAAATATATAAATAAAGGCAGCAACCGATACCAGAATGACAATTAAACCTGAACTGGTCTGAATAATCTTACCTATTATAGAAGGAAGTGTTAATCCTAACAGCATAAAAATTGCTCCAGACATTGCTTCTTCTAAAATAATCCAAACATTATCACGAACCAATTGGACTTCGCTGGCGGTCAACTGTAGCTTATCGTTTTCAACTCCCTGCACCAAACCAGCGGCCACAACTGCCAAAATTCCTGATAAATTGGCCTCCTCGGCAATAAAGTAAACTAAAAATGGCACTACCAGCTCTAAAACAAGCATTACAATTGGACTATCATCATCCAGTGATATTAGAAATGACCTTAAGACGTGAAATACTGCGCCAACAATAGCGCCTAGTATTAATCCACCAATAAATTCTAGCAGGAACGATTCGGCCCCTTCGACAATTGAAAAGTTTCCCTTTACGAACATCAGTAACGAAAGATCAAACATTACGAAGCCGGCTGCATCATTAAAGAGCGACTCATTTTGCAGAATTGTAAATGGTACTTGATATTTAGGATTCGGATGTGCAAAGGCACTAACGGCCGATGCATCCGTTGGAGTAACAACGGACGCCATTGCAAACGCGAGAGCTAAAGGAATCATTGGAAATATCGTATTCACGCTAAATCCAACTAAAATAACAGTTACAATTACCAACGCAATTGACAACGAGAAAATATTAACTGCTCCCCGACCAATCCAATATCGCGACGCCGATTGCGCTTCATTATATAAAAGCGGCGCAATAATCATAAAAATAAACATATTTGGATCAAACGTAAAATTCCTGAACGGAGGTAGAAACGATAACCCAATTCCGACCGCAATAAAAATCATTGGTAAAGGTATTAGTTTAAAATGATTATTTACTAATATCGATATAACAATTCCGATTAGAATTATTAATACGACGAAAACACCTTCCATAATTTTCCCTCTTTTCCACTTTTTTCTTACTAAAAGTATCGCATAAAATGCCAAAAAATACCCTTATTTAGTCGCTTAATAATTTTAAATCTATTACTTTAATAAGCATATCCTTTGAATCTGTTTTCACAATTTTGTTAGAATTAAGATATAAAATACGAGGAGGTAATATCATGCAAAACACTAAACAGTATGTCTCATTGACCGAATTTCTTCGTGCTCCACAGGATGGCCCTTTTGTTTCAATCTATATGGGAATCGAACCAAACCAGCCCGTTGAAAAGTCAACAATCACCTTAAAGAACCTGGTGAAACATGCTTTGGAAGTTCTTGAAACAACGTGGCACATAGAGAATGTCGAAGATTATCGAAAAATCATTGAAGAAACTTTGGATAGTTCCTCACTTTGGGACCTAAACAATGATATTAAATCACTCGGAGTTATTACCAATGGTAAAATAATTTTTACTCGTGAAATGAGTGTTGACACAAAAGATATTGCGATGGCAACCAGCCTTCCCTTTATTTTACCAATTTTGCTTGATTATCAATCAAACTTTGACTCTTACCTGCTTGGCATCAGCTATGACAAAATTCGGCTTTACGACTTTTCCGATCGTCACCTGGAAGAACTTGATTTGCCAGAAGACGCTCCAACAACCTTGCAAAAAGCCCTTGGTGATGACGTCCGTGGTGGAGAAACAAACTCAGTCTCAGTCGGAAACGGCAAAGTCAGTGTCCATGGCCACAATGATACCTCTGCCGAAAAAGAAATTGACCATAAACGTTACTATCAAGTGGTAGATAAATATATCGTTGAAAACTTTGGCGGTGACCTAGAAAAGCCAGTGATCCTAATGGGATTACCTCAAAACATGACCCTCTTCAAAGAGGTAAATAAACAACCGAACCATTTCAGTAAATTCGAATTGGATCTTAATCCAACTGAATTGGACTACGATCAAAAAATTAAGGATCGCATCGAAAAATTCAAACAAGAACGAACTGATAGCTTTGTCCAAGAAAACCTTGAAGAAATTGACAAGGCTCGTGGGGCAAAACTTCTTTCAACCGATCTAAACCAAATTATCACGGCTGCGCTTCATGGACAAGTTGATACCGTTTATTTGGGACAAGGCGAACGCATCAATGGTCGTATCACGCAAAACGAAACTATTGATACAACTTCACCACAAGCTATCCACAATAATTTATTAAGTGATTTAGCAGACGTAACCGTTACTAATGGTGGAAACGTTAAGATCCTACCTTCCGATAAACTCGACGAAGTTGTAGTCGCTAAATTAAGATATACAGTTTAAATTAAGAAACCTTTTATAAAAGAATCCTTCATTAATTTAAAATGACCCTTCGATATTAAGAAATCCAATATCGAAGGGTCATTTTAAATTTCATTTTTACTTCAACTGATTCATTACTTTACTTGGAACATCCTGATCGTTAACGTAGTTAGGCCCTTTGTTAATTCTTGTATTACTAATCTCAGCCTTAACGGTTGCTCCAGGAGTAAAAGGTTGTACCTTTCGGCCACTTAGTTCATACTCAATCGTCTTTTTCTTACCAGATTCGGTTACAAAATTAAACGTATAGTTGTATGAGTGGTATCCCGTAACTACCTTTCCGGAATCATCTTTTGTTTGTACCTTGGCCGGTACTTTTTCTGGAACGATGGCATAAGCATTGACACTCTTATAGGTATTTTCGTAGTACTTATACCCAAAGAAAATCGCACCAATAACTAAAACAGCCGCAATAATCGAAACAATTTTTTTCATATTACTCCCTCCCTATATGATATATTTTACCTAAAAAAATGATAATTATCCATATAAAGAGCTTTATTTAAACCACCATGCTTAACAGTAAAACTCCTGCTAAGCCAATAACTGAAATCACAGTTTCTAAAACGGTCCACGTCAATAGCGTCTCTTTAACCGATAAATCAAAATATTCTTTAAACATCCAAAATCCGGCATCATTAACATGACTGGCTGCTAGACTTCCTGCTCCAACGGACAAAACCATTAAAGCCGGATCAATCCCCGCGCCTTGCATCAATGGAAGAACCAGACCAGCTGCAGTTAAAGAAGCAACCGTTGCGGAACCAAGAGCAACACGTAAAACTACCGCAATTAACCATCCTAAAATTAATGGTGAAATCGAAGTTGCCGCAAACATGTTTTTAACCGCTTCACCAACTCCTCCATCGATTAAAACCTGCTTAAAGGCACCACCACCACCAATTACTAATAGTAGCATTGCAATTGATTTAACCGCTTCTTCCAGGGTATTCATAATATCCTTGCTAGCAATTCGACGGTGATAACCCATCGACCACATTGCAAATAACAGTGAAATTAGCATTGCAATACTTGGCGAACCAATAAAACTAATAAAGTTATCTAAAGCATTGGGGTTTTTAGGCGCAATTCCGTTATGGACCGTAAGTTCATATACCGTTGTAATGGCCATTAAAATCACGGGAAAAAGTGATGTTAAAACCGAAATTCCAAAACCAGGTGTCTCTTCTAACTTAAACTCTTTTTGAGGCCCTAAGGCTTTTAAATTGCCAGCGTGCTCAAACGCTTCTGGAACATACCTTTTAGCAACCTTCGAGAAAAGGACTCCAGCAATGTATACTGTTGGAATCGCAACTATTATCCCATATAGTAAAACCTTCCCCGCATTAGCTCCTAATACTGCAGCAATCGCCGTTGGAGCTGGATGTGGTGGTAAAAACCCATGGGTAACGGATAATGCGGCCGCCATTGGAATTCCTAAAGTTAGAACTGGAACTCTCGCTTCAATAGCAATAGCAAAAACAATTGGTACCAACAAAACAATTCCAACTTCAAAAAATAGTGCAATTCCAATAATAAATGAAGCGACTACAACTGCTAATTGTAAAAAGCGACGTCCAAATTTGTCAATTAGGGTATTGGCAATTCGATATGCGCCTCCAGCATCAGCTACCAAACGACCTAGCATCGCCCCAAAGCCAAATACTAACGCTAATTCTCCCAATTGACTACCAATTCCGTTTTGAATTGTCACTGCAATTTTACTTGCAGGCATCCCCAGTCCTAAACCAACCGCCACTGACGTAATAATCAATGATACATAGGTATTAAACTTAAATTTAATAATTAAAGTTAACAGTACGATTATTCCAATAATTAAAACCGCAATTTCCATTCTATCCACTCTCCCCTTTACGGTAAGCGTTTACATATTTTATCTTAATAAAAGGTGGTTCCAACTAATTCAATAGTTTAGTTTCCCACCATTTCAATTAATAATTCATTCCGCCCTTTTAAATTACCTAATTAATCTTCCTCAGCAATTTTAGCTCGCGGATTGGGATGATTTCGTTGAAATTCTGCGATACTATCATATTCGCCCGCTAACTCGTTTGTTAACCGAATCCAAATTGGTAATAATTCTCGATAAACCGCAAAGTTTTCCTCATTTGGATGATGTGTCTTTGTTACACCAACCATGTCCTTAACAACACTCAAATCATCAACGATTCCGAGACTCTTCATTCCAATTACGGCGGCCCCCAATGCTGAACTTTCAAAGCTTTCTGGAATGTTAACATCTTGTTCAAATATGTCCGCTAGCATCTGCCGCCATAATTCACTTCTAGCAAAACCACCCGTTGCCTGAATTGCTTTTGGTTTCCCGGCTACGCCTTCGATCATGAGCATCACCATGTAAAGATTGTAGACGATGCCTTCCAAAGCAGCTCTAACCATGTGCGCTCTAGTATGTTGACGCGTTAACCCGAAGAAACTTCCTCTTGCATTTGCATCCCAAATTGGTGCACGTTCGCCACCTAAATATGGATGGAAAAGTAGACCATCAGCTCCGGCGGGAATTTTGGAAGCAATATCCGTTAATATTTCGTAGGAGTCAATCTGCATTTGTTCGGCAGTGATTTTTTCGGGTGAAAACAACTGATCCCTAACCCAGCGAAAAACAATTCCTCCATTATTAACTGGTCCGCCAACAACCCATTTTCCATCATCCAAATAATAGGTAAACAGGCGGCCTCGAGGATCAACAACTGGTTTATCGACCACCACACGAACGGCCCCAGAGGTTCCGATCGTTACGGCTAATACCCCTGGATCAATTGCATTTACCCCTAGATTACTTAAGGTACCATCACTGGCTCCCATAATAAATGGTGTATCGACTGAGATCCCCGTCACTTCAGCATATGAGCGTGCTAGACCCGTTAATTGGTATTCTGTCGACACAAGTCGTGGAAGTTGTTCTCGAGTAACTCCCGCAACTTCCAAAGCCTGTTTGTCCCAATCCATCTCAAAAATATTAAACAATCCAGTTGCATTTGCGAGCGAATAATCTTGTACGTATTCACCATACAAACGGAACAAAATATAATCCTTAATTCCAATAAAGTGTGTAGCCTTTTTAAACAGTTCGGGCTGTTCATTTCTTAGCCAGATTAACTTGATCAATGGTGACATTGGGTGCGTTGGAACACCCGTGTGGGAATAAAGTTCCTGACCTAACCCATTTTGCTTTAATTGATCAGCATATTTGCTAGCTCGGTTGTCTGCCCAAGTGATCACTCGTGTGAGTGGCTGATCTTTTTCATCCATCAAAATTAGGCTATGCATGGCACTTGAGAAAGACACACCCTTTAGTTCTCCCGGTTTAACATCTCCACGGCGCATTACTTCCGTTAAACCACTAATCACAGCTTCAAAAATTTCTTCCGGATCTTCTTCGGCCATATCAGGCGTATCTTGATACAAAGGGTACGGGTTGTTTGCGTACGCAACCGACTTTCCTTTCATATTAAACAAGACAACCTTAGTACTTGTCGTTCCGAGATCGACTCCAATCATGTAATCATGTAATCCATTTGTTTACCTCCAAAAATCCATTAATCTTTATGATCGACGGCGTGGCCACCAAAACCATTTCGTAACGCTGCAACAACTTTTCCAGTGACGGTATCATCTTCCTCAGAACGGTAACGCATCATTAAGGAACTACTAATCACTGGCGTCGGAACGTGCAGCTTAATTGCTTCCTCTACGGTCCAGGCACCTTCGCCCGAACTGTGCATAACGCCTTTAATCTCGTCCAACTTAGGATCGGAACTGAAAGCGGATTCCGCTAATTCCATCAGCCAACTGCGCACAACTGAGCCATTGTTCCAAACTTTGGCTACGGCTTCATTATCATATTCAAATTGGCTCTTAGCTAAAACTTCAAATCCCTCACCGATTGCTTGCATCATTCCATATTCAATTCCGTTATGAACCATTTTTAAGTAATGTCCTGATCCAGCTTTTCCTGTGTAAAGATATCCATCTTTGGCGGCAATTGCTTTAAACAGCGGCTCGATTTTTCCAAAAATTTCCTTTTCCCCGCCAATCATGAAGTTCCCGTTATGGAGAGCACCTTCCATTCCACCAGACGTCCCGACATCAAAAAAGTGAATTTTACGTTCTTTTAGCATCTGGTCATGTGTTAGTGAGTTTTGATAAAAGGAATTCCCGCCATCAATTACAATATCTTCTGGACTTAATTGATCACGTAATTGAACAATTGTATCGTTCGTCGGTTTGCCTGCCGGAACCATCACCCAAATAATTCGATTTGGTTCTAGCTGTGCGATTAGTTGTGTTAAATCCGAGGCCGTTTGAATTCCAGAACTCTCAGCATTTTCTCTTGCCTGTTGAAAGACATCAAATGCCACCACATCAACACCGTTATCTCGCATATTTTTAGCTAAATTCAAACCCATCTTACCTAACCCAATTAGTCCAACTTTCATGATCGATCCTCCACTTACTTTTCGTATTATTGATTTCAATTTATATTGTATGAAACTTTTTTACATAATGCAAGCGCTTTACATGTAATTTATTTTCTATAATTTTAGTGTTATAATTTGTAGCATATTTACGACAGATAGGAGAATACACAATGTCTAATTTTGCCTTACGTCTCCACGCATATCAAAATAATCTTAGTGACAAAGAAAATGAGCTCGCCCAGTATCTATTAAAAAATCAAAATGAAGTGAGTCACTCGACCATTTCTGAATTAAGCCAAAAAACTGGTATTTCAACAGCAACCATTTCTCGCTTTGCTAAAAATCTTGGCTATGATAGTTTTCAGGACTTAAAAATTAATTTGGTTCAAACTGACACGGATGATAATTTATTTGTTGAAATTAGCCCCAATGACTCACCTAAAACCATCGCCAAAAAGACTTTTGCTTCCAACATTGATGCTCTGAGGGCAACCGAAAATACGTTAAATGATGTTGATTTACAAAAATGTGTGGAATTAATACTGCAAGCTAAGCACGTCGGCTTATTTGGATTAGGCGCCAGTAATGTCGTTGCCTTAGACGGTTACCATAAATTTTTAAGAACCACGATTGATGTTATCTATGTTGAAGACTTTCATATGCAATTGATGAATGCCGCTCGTTTAACCTCAAACGACGTGATGATCTTAATCTCACATTCTGGTGAAAATCGTGACGCGATTGCATTGGCAAAGCTCGCTCAAAGTCGACAAACCCCCATTATTTTAATTACTAGTTCCGCAAATTCGACTTTGGCGCATATCGCTGACATTACATTGGTTTCAATTGCCGAGGAATCGCGTTATCGAACAGAAGCCTTACACGCGTTAATTGCGCAAATAAGCATTATCGATGCCCTATTCATGATGACCGCAATTAAAACTGATCGTAAGGTTGCTTTGGAAATTCGCCAAGAAATTAACAAAACTCGCTCAAATTGAAAGAATCAACTAATTTGTTGATTCTTTTTTAACTCGTTCCAAACGATAAACAGCAATTCCTAAACCAGCCAACGATCCAATCGCCCCGGCCCAAAAGACCGCATCAAAAGCATGTAAAAACATGCTACCCGTACTAGGAGTTATAATTCGAATTCCAGGCAACTGTAAAAATAGTAATGCCGAGCCAAACGAGACACCGACGGTCATTCCAAATGTTCTTGCTAATGAGTTTAAAGAACCCGCCACCCCAGAAAGATTTTTAGGAACGGTATTCATTGTTAAAGCATTGTTAGGTGATAAAAACAGTCCCATCCCGACCCCATTTAATACAATCGGCCAAATAATTAAAAATAAATTGTTATGGCTAGGATAAAGCGCGTATCCAATTTGTGAAACGGTCAAAAATCCTAACCCGAGAATTAATAAATAATAGCGATTCCAATGATCAGCTAAATAACCTGAAATTGGAGTAACAAATAGCATTGTTAAACTTTGAAGCATCATTATTAGTCCCGAATTCAAAGCATTAATTTGAAGAAAACCTTGTAGATAAAATGGTAATAAGATATTTGAAATGGCATTGACTAACATCGCAATTAGTAAAGTAACCACCGAGACCAGATAGTCCATGTTATGTAATAACTCTGGATTTATCCATGGCGTTTTCGCTTTCGAATCTTGAATAAAAGAATAGAACGTGAGGATGATTCCGACGGCCACTCCAATAAAACCTAAAGTTCCCCATTTGGGCATTTGTATAAAGGTACCACTGAGGAAAAAGATAATTACACCAACGGTAAAAATATTTTGACCTACCCAATTTGAATTATGCCAAATATTCGAAACAGCATCTCTCTTAGGTAAACGAACGTGTAACATAAAGTATCCCCAGACAACAACCAGGATTCCTAGAGGGACATTAATTAAGAAAATCCATCTCCAAGATGCTAACGATATTAAAAATCCCCCAAAAGCTGGTCCCGAAATTGAGCCTACAGATGTAAACATCGAAAGGGTCGCTAAAGCCTCTGCACGTGTCGCATCCGGAAAGTAATCACTTACAATCCCCATGCTATTTGCCATAATCATTGCCGAGCCAACGGCCTGAATTAGTCTTCCCACCAATAAAATCCAATAAGCAGGACTAATCCCCGTAATTAACGATCCGATAATAAAGAAGACACTTCCAAAAATAAAAACATCATTTTTAGAAATTAAATCTCCAATATGTCCGAACATCACGAGCAAAATTGTCGTTGTTATCAGCCCCACCGTTACTGTCCAAGTTGCCATGCTGTTTGAAATTGAAAAATCTTGAGATATTTTTGGTAGTGCCAACATCGTACTTGAGCCAGATAAGCCCGTTAACAAGGAAATTAATCCCAGTAAAATCACAATCTGTCCCTGTTCGCGCTGTTTAAACATCATCATCATTCCCTTCTACATCAAAAAAATATACTGCATTTATCATGTAGAGTATATCATTCATTAAAAATATCTTAAATAATAAGCAACTTTTTTATTAGTTTAAACTTTATTTCCACAATAAAAATTACTTCCTAATTATAGGTTGAGCAATTTTAGTTTATTTTAAATTTTTTTATGTCATAATAACCGAAAACGAGGTGACATAAATGAAAAGAATTAGCGTTGTGGTCCCTACCTTTAATGTAGAAGGATATTTAGAAGAAACTTTAGAAAGTTTAAAAAAACAAGATACCGATTTTTAACTATGGATTATTGATGATAATTCCAACGATAACTCTGCTAAAATTTCACAAAATTTTGTTCATGGAATCCCTGATTTTCATTTTGAAGCTTTTGATACTCACAAAGGAATTGGTGCAGCTCGTAACTTTGGAATCGATCATGCGACCAATGATGCGATTGCATTTGTTGATGGTGATGACATTATTAGTTCAGACTTTATCCGAACCCTATCCGAATTATTTACAAAAGATGTCGTTGCTACCGCAGTCGGTTATTCTTGGTGGCGCCCGCGCACTTCTTCTTCCAGACAACAAATCTTATCTCAAAGAGAAATGTTTGGTCAGGTATCTACACATGGCTCCGAAATCGGTGGCTATGTATGGAATAAAGCATTTTCAACGCAAGCAATCAAAGCGATCAACTTAAGATATGATGAATCTCTCCCGATTGCTGAAGATTATTTATTTACTTCTACATTTGTCGCAAAGACCCCAGGCCAATATGCATACGATCCAAGAATCTTATACACAAAGGTCAATCGTCCTAACAGTACAATTCACACGGCTAGTTTTGCCGATCGAAATCAAGAACGAAAGGTTTTTAAACAAATTAGAGAATTAGAACATTTTATGTATTAAACGATATCATCTTATTTTGGTATACTGGAAATATTAAATTAATGGATGTGATTAAATGGCAGGAAAAACATTATCAGATTATGAAGTTGATATTCCCAGAGTAGCAGAGCTTTTACAAGACTCTCCAAAATTACAATTATTTTTTAATCAACTAACACCCGGCTACCAGCGCGAGTGGGCTCGATTTATCTTCGGAGTTAAGTCTGAGTTGACTAAGGAACGCCATATTGAAAAAATGAAAATTGTGTTTGAGGCTGGTTTTAAATCAAAACGTGCTTTTGACCAACGTAAGTAATGTGTAATCCAAAATTCAAAAAAATTTGATTCGGATGTTCATATTTCTATTTTTTAGTGCCGGTAGTAATTTTAACTATCGGCATTTTTGGTTAAAGCAAAATTGATTAATTCTACGTTTTATCATTTCATTAATTACTATGACAAACAAGGCGTTAAGAGCATCGATCAAGTATTTTTATCGCAACTTGACGGACAGTCACTATTTGCCGAATATCCATTATTATCTGTTATTCCAGGACTTCTTCTAGTACAATCATTATGGGACATCGTTTTTCCTCTTTTCAATGCTTTTGTGGTGAATTCATTGTAGCAGAAAAGACGATGTCCTTTTTGTTTTGTCCAAAATAAAAATGGTGCAATAGAATTTCTTCTATCACACCAAATATTGTACAGCCAATAAAAAAACCTTCAACCATTTGATTGAAGGTTTATTAATTATTGGCTGTCCGTCAATTGGTGTGAT
>NZ_JQBX01000005.1 GCF_001437075.1 Pediococcus stilesii | reverse complement strand
ACACCAAATATTGTACAGCCATTTTTTGTTGGGGTTAATCCTGCGTGTATAAATGCTTGAAAAGGTTTAATTTAAAAGAGTTCAACAAGTAAACGCCATTAATAGCTAGTTTAATTTAATGATCATTTATTTTTAATGATATAATAATTTCATTTAGGGAGGCATGTTATGGGTAGTTTAGTTGTAAGCGGTTTGACTAAAAAATATAAAACATTGACTGCTGTAAAAAATGTGGATATGAGCATTTTGGAAGGTCAATTTATTGCGTTACTAGGGCCCAACGGATCTGGGAAGACGACAATTATTAATATGCTAACAGGCTTAATTCAGCCAACTGAAGGAACAATCCAACTAGATGGGCAAAAGGTTGGGACATACGAATATCGCAAAAAGTTTGGTGTCGTTTTTCAAAATAGCGTTTTGGATTCAGATTTAACCGTTGAACAAAATTTAAAAATTCGAACGGGTATGTATTCGCTTAAGTCAAATGCATGGCTGAATAAACTATTGGATTGGTTTAGTCTACGTCCAATTTTAAAGCAAAAATACGGATTACTTTCGGGCGGACAAAGAAGAAGGGTAGATATTGTTAGGGCCCTAATACATAAGCCTCAAATTCTAGTGTTGGATGAACCTTCCACAGGATTAGATATTCAAACAAGAAAAGTTATCTGGAAAGTCATCCATGAAATTAGGGAAGTTACTGGAATGACAGTTATTTTAACAACCCATTACTTGGAGGAAACCGAACAAGCAGATTTTGTTTTCGTCATGGATCATGGACGAATTATTGTAAAAGACTCAATGGAGGAACTAAGAAAAAAATATGCTAAGTATAGGTTAACAATTACAACGAATGAGGCTAGTAAATTAGTTGAAGAAGTTAAGGATACTTACCTTTCGATAAGTGAAGAGTACAATCACGTTATTATTCAAATAGATAGTACTCAAGAGGTGATAAATTTTTTAAGTACTTATCGCCGTTACATTGAAGACTTTGAATGCGAAAAAGATGATATGAATACAATTTTTCTAACGCTGACTGGAAAGGATATTCGATGATATGAATAAATTTGTAAAAAGAAATTTGATGCTATTTTTTGTCAGTAAAAGTAATGTTGTGTTTTCGTTATTAGGCGCACTGATTGCATTCATCTTATATATAATTTTTCTTAAATCACAAATAACCAATGGATTACCCTTTGGAAAAGAAACTGACATCTTAGATCCTTGGTTGACTGGCGGAACATTAACGGTTACAGCCATTACTACTACGCAAAATGCTCTGAGTCAGATGATTATAGATCGGGAACGTGGACAGTTAGCAGATTTTTTAATGACCGAGCTTGAATTTTGGAAATTACAGTTAGGATACTTACTTAGTGCATTTATAATAGGTATAGTGATGCAATTAGCCATGTTAAGCGTTATGTATGGATATTTTGCAATAGTTGATCAATTAATAATGCCATGGTTTCTACTTGGTAAAATATTAATTGTAATTTGCCTAAGTAGTTTGGTTTGGACCGCTTTTAATTTGTTATGTCTTAGCCTTGTCAAGAAAATAGATACTCTTGGTCGACTTGGAACGATTATTGGTACCGCTTCGGGATTTTTTGCAGGAGTATATTTGCCTATTGGTGCGGTACCAGTTTCTGCACAAACCTTAATGAAATTAACGCCCGCGCCCTACAATGCAGCATTATTTCGTCAAATTTTATTAGAAAAAACAATGAATCAAAAATTTACGGGAGATGCTCTAGGACAGAGAAGTATTCTAGAAAAGGAATTAGGAATTCGCATTTACATAGGGAAATCGTTATCAAATGAACAAATCATTTTAATATTGATATTATTTTTTGTTTTATTTTTGTTTCTTTCTTTAGGATTAATGAGATATAGCCGTAACGCTGCTGTCGAAAAAGAATAAATTTAGGTGCAAAATAAAAAACAGAAATTGATGTTAAAATCCGTGCACAGACTTGGTCCCTTCAAGTCGACAAAATAATTAACGCAAAATTAAGTATTTTAACTTTTGGGTACTTCAATAAACTAAAATTTTTTACAAATACTAGTTTTTAGACATAAAAAAATCCCCCTGTCGTTAACAAATGAATTTCGATTTTTCATCTGTTAATGACAGGGGAATTATTTTATTTATCAGTATTGATAATATTTAAATCTTGTAGTCGTCATCACTCATTGTTTCAACGTTACCAAGGCGGTAGCCGTTACCAACTTGTGAGAAGAAGTCATGATTTGATGTTCCAGTTGAGATACCATTCATAACAATTGGATTAACATCAGCTTCTGTATCGGGGAACAGAGGATCTTGACCTAGATTCATCAAGGCTTTATTAGCGTTATAACGTGTGAACGTTAATACTTCGTCTGTCCAACCAATATCATCGTAAAGCGTGTGTACATATTTTTCTTCGTTGTCATATAAGTCATACAGGAAGTTGTACATCCAATCCTTGATGTCCTGTTGTTCATTGTCACCAAGTTCTTTTAAACCTAGTTGGAACTTGTATCCAATATAAGTTCCGTGAACTGATTCATCACGTAGAATTAATTTGATAATTTCAGCAACGTTGTTTAATTTATTATGGCCTAAATAATATAACGGAGTGAAGAATCCAGAATAGAATAAGAAAGTTTCAAGAAATACACTAGAAATCTTTTTCTTTAATGGATGTTCATCGTCGTGATACAACTGATAAATGCGTTTGGTTTTATTTTGGAGAAATTCTTCTGAGTCACTCCAATCAAAGATTTCGTCAATTTCAGAAGGGGTGTTTAGAGTTTCGAAAATTGACGAATAACTCTTAGCATGAACAGATTCCATAAATTGGATGTTGTTTAATACAGCCGTCTCATGAGGGGTCCGAATATCACGTCTAAGAGCAGCCATTCCATCTTGTGATTGAAGAGTATCAAGTAAAGTTAAACCACCGAATACGTGGCCGACAACCCACTTATGGTCTTCATCCAGTTCACGCCAGTCACTAAGATCATTTGAAATCGGAATTCGAGTGTCCAACCAAAATTGTTCGGTAAGCTTTTCCCAGGTTGCTTTGTCAATCTGATCTGAAACAGCGTTCCAGTTAATTGCGTTATAGTTTTCCATTAAAAATCCTCCGTCCGTTAAATTGAGCAGCTTTCACATTGATTTACGCCAACTTCACCGTCGTTATCCGTAAAGGTCCGGATGTAGTAAATTGATTTAATTCCTTCGTGATGAGCATAGTTACGAAGAATGTTAAGATCACGGGTTGTCATCTTTTCAGTTCTTCCTTCCTTCCAGTCATAGATTCCAGCAGGAATTGTTGAACGCATGAAGAAGGTCATACTCATTCCTTGGTCGACGTGCTGTTGGGCGGCCGCGTAAATATCAACCACTTTTCGCATATCAATGTCATAAGCTGACTGATAGTATTTTAACGTATCGTTCGATAAATATGGAGCTGGGAAGTAAATTTTTCCAATTTTCTTTTCTTGACGTTCCTCAACGCGATTAACAATTGGTTGAAGGCTAGCAGTAGCATCGTTAATGTAAGAAATTGATCCGGTTGGTGCGACCGCCATTCGGTTTTGATGATAGAGTCCATCGGCCATGATATCGGCTTTGAGTGCTTTCCAGTCGTCAATATCTGGAATGTCAATTCCTGCGAATAATTCTTTTACGCGATCCGATTGAGGTCCGAAGTCTTTTTCAAGATATTTATCAAAATACGAACCATCCGCATATTTACTTTTATCAAAGTTGTGGAAAACTTGTTGACGTTCTTTGGCAATTGCATTAGAAGCTTTAAGTGTCCAGTAGTTTAATAACATAAAGTAAACGCTAGTGAACTCAATTGAATCAGGTTCACCATAGTAGAGGTGATTCTTAGCAAGGTAACCATGAAGCCCCATTGCCCCTAAACCAATTGTGTGCGCAAGAGCATTTCCGTTTTGAATTGAAGGAACAACATCAATATCTGAATGATCGGTCACAAAAGTAAGTGCTTTAACCATTGTCTCGACGGATTTACCAAAGTTAGGGGTCTGCATCATGTTAACAATGTTAGTTGAGCCGAGGTTACAACTAATATCGGTTCCTAACTTAGTGTAATTTTGCTTGTTGTCAATTACAGAAGGTGTTTGGACCTGCATAATTTCGGAGCAAAGATTACTCATAACGATTTTTCCATAAATTGGATTATCGCGGTTAGCTGTGTCAACGTTAACAACGTAAGGATAGCCGGATTCTTGTTGAAGCTTTGAAATTTCGTTTTCAATATTTCGGGCTTTAACCTTAAACTTCTTAATTTCAGGGTTATTGACCATGTTGTCGTATTCTTTAGTAATATCAACGTAAGCAAATGGTTTTCCATAAACCTTTTCAACGCTGTAAGGACTAAATAGGAACATGTCATCGTCATGCTTGATTAGATCGTAGAATTTGTCCGGAACTACGACTCCAAGTGAAAGAGTTTTTACTCGGATTTTTTCATCTGCGTTTTCTTTCTTGGCAGATAAAAACGAAATAATATCAGGATGGAAGATGTTTAAGTAAACAACACCGGCTCCTTGACGTTGGCCAAGTTGATTAGCGTATGAAAAACTATCCTCTAGCAATTTCATTACCGGAACAACGCCACTAGCAGCGCCTTCGATTCCTTTGATTGGGGCACCGGCTTCACGTAGGTTGGTTAGGTTAATACCAACGCCACCACCAAGCTTTGAAAGTTGCAGAGCGGAGTTAATTGTTCGACCGATTGAATTCATATCATCATTTGCTTGAATTAGAAAACACGAAACTAATTCGCCACGATGTTTTCTCCCTGCGTTTAAAAAGCTAGGCGTTGCGGGTTGATAACGTTGATGAATAATTTCATCCGCAATATTCATTGCTAGATCTTCATCACCATCGGCAAAGTATAAGGCGTTCATTGCTACGCGGTCAATAAAGTTTTCTAAGTAATATTCATTATTGTTCGTCTTTAAGGCGTATTGAGCATAAAATTTATATGCGGCCATAAATGATTTAAAATGAAAGTTTTGTGATTTTAAGTAATCGTAAAGTTTTTCGATAAATTCGAATGAATAGTTATCAATCAGTGCGGATTCAATGTAATCTTCCTTAATTAAATAATCAAAACGATCACGTAATGAATCAAACTTCATCGTATTGGCGTTGACGTTTTCAGCCAAAAATGCGGCAAGGGCATCGTGATCCTTATTTAACGGGATTTGGTTGTTAACAGGGATATTAATTTCGTTATTTAAATCATAGTAAGTAACATCTTTTAGGTCTTTTAGGGTCATAATTTGAATCCTTTCCTTTCATTAATCAAAAATAAAAGAACGTTCTCTTAAAATCGTAAAATAGAACGTTCCAGACGATGAATTAGCGTTGAGCATGAACTAGATCGCTAATTTTTTTAATAAATCAGGTCTAAAGCCAGCAACGGCGTTTTCTTCAGAAAATTCAACAACAGGTACGGCTTGAAAACCTTTATTTTTTAAATAATCAATATATTCTGGATTAACATTGATATTACGTTCCTCAAAGTTAACTCCGTTTTCGGAAAGGAAACGCTTTGTCATTTTACATTGCATACAATTGTTTTTGGTATATACGACTACAGTCTTCATAAATGATCCCCCTTATTTCTTGATCTTGGTTCTAAGTATACAACAAATCATGCCAAATTCAACTAAAAAAGCACAATATATAGTTCGCGATTAGCTTAGTCCACTATATATTGTGCTATAACCGGTAAGTAATTTACTTGTTAAATTAGATGGTAACTGAATTTACAATACGCTATCATATTAATAGAGAATGGAGGACTTTTCAATGACAGATTATTATTTTACTGAAAATCCGAACGCGGAACACGCCGAGAAGCATTGGAGCTATCAGCTTTTGGGGCATGAATTAAATTTTATATCGGATCGTGGTGTTTTTTCTAAAAATACGATTGATTTTGGAACCAGAACGTTACTTGAGGCACTACAAATTAGTCAAAAAGATGAACGAATTTTGGATGTGGGATGCGGATATGGTCCAATTGGAATTGCACTTGCCAAAAAGTTTAGTAATCTTCAAGTTGAAATGACGGATGTTAACGAACGCGCTTTGGAATTGGCGAAGAGAAATGCACAAGCTAACGGTGTTGACCGGCAAACTACAATTTATAAATCGGACGCTTACATCAACGTTGAAAGTACTAATTTTACAACGATTGTTTCTAATCCGCCCGTTCGAGCGGGAAAAACTGTTGTCGATACAATTATTTCTGAAGCTAGACAACATCTAGTTCCCGGTGGACAACTTGTGATTGTTTTGCAAAAGAAACAGGGTGCACCATCTGCCAAAAAATTAATGGAAAGTACGTTTGGCAACGTTGAAGTTTTAAAAAAGAATAAGGGATATTATATTTTAAGAAGTGAACATGAATAAATTAACTGAAGAAGAAATCACGTTTTACATGAATGAAGCCATTAAAGAAGCAGAGTTTGCTAAAATGATTGATGAGGTACCAATTGGTGCGGTGGTTGTTCATGATGGTCAAATCATTGGCAGAGGTCATAACTTAAGAGAACATTCACAGGATGCAACGACGCATGCGGAAGTTTTAGCGATAACAGAGGCTTGTGCATTCTTGAATAGTTGGCGGCTATGGGATTGTCAATTATTTGTAACGATCGAGCCTTGTTTAATGTGTAGTGGAACAATCATTAATTCACAACTACCAGCAGTTTTTTTTGGAGCACGAGATCCGAAGGCCGGTGCAGTCAGGAGCTTGTATACCGTGCTTGAAGACTCAAGGCTAAATCACCAAGTTGAAGTAGTTGAGGGGATTCAATCCGAACAAGCGGCACAACTAATGAAAACTTTTTTTAAAGAAATTCGCCAAAGAAGAAAAAAAACTAAGTAAAATAGTGGAAATTTTTTGGAAATTCTAGTATCATAGTTATTGCCGTAAGGCCTTGAGGCAAGGTTAGGCTTACGAATTGTGTCAGGTCCGGAAGGAAGCAGCACTAAGTCTGTTCTAGCTTGTGCCTTAAGTTATTGAGCAAATAAACGAACTCTTAGTCCATTGGGCTAAGGGTTCTTTCTTTAAAAAAACAATTTTAGAAAGGATATCAAATGAGCTATCAAGCATTGTATCGAGTTTGGCGTCCACAGAGATTTGATGACATGGTTGGTCAAGACGTTGTTACAAGGACGTTGAAAAATGCCTTAATGACAAAGCAAACCAGTCATGCCTATCTTTTTACCGGACCGCGTGGAACCGGGAAAACTTCCGCAGCTAAAATTTTTGCTAAAGCGGTTAATTGCCATTTTCTAAAAGATGGTGAGCCGTGTAACGAATGTGTGACTTGTAAGGCGATTACTGCGGGAACGTTAAATGATGTAATTGAAATTGATGCTGCATCTAACAATGGCGTCGAAGAAATTCGAGATATTCGAGATAAGGCAAAATATGCGCCAACCGAGGCGGACTATAAGGTCTATATCATTGATGAAGTTCATATGCTTTCAACGGGGGCTTTCAACGCTTTATTAAAAACATTGGAAGAACCACCAGCAAATGTGATTTTTATTTTGGCAACAACCGAACCGCAAAAAATACCATTAACAATCATATCAAGAACTCAACGTTTTGATTTTAAACGAATTACTCCGGCCCAAAGCTATGACCGAATGGTTTTCATTTTGGATAGCAAGGGAATTAAGTATGATCCAAAGGCCCTATCAATCATCGCCAAGGCTGCAGAAGGTGGAATGCGGGATGCCCTTAGTATCCTAGATCAAGTAATTTCGTTTGGTGACGAAGAGGTTACACTGGATAATGCACTGTTGGTAACGGGAAGTGTCAATCAAACACTGCTGGACCAGTATTTAACGCAAGTTTTTAATCGAGAAACGTCTAAGGCGTTAGAGACATTACACCAAATTTTGGATGAAGGTAAAGATGGCCAACGGTTGATTGAAGATTTAATTACCGTTCAACGCAATATATTGTTGTATCAAGAAGATCCAGAATTAGTTCGCGATCAGAGTCTAAATGACCTTTCGGATCAATTTGTTGAAGAAGCGAAGATGGTTACGGGAGTAGAACTGTATCAGATGATAGATACATTAAATGATATTCAACAGCAGATGCGATTTACGACGCATCCTGATGTCTATCTAGAAGTACTAACAATTAAGCTATCCCAGCGTTCAGACTCACAGCCCGTCCAGGCGGCAGGTGTTGGTAATGCTCCAGATTCTGAGGCTGAAGAAGTTGATCATCTTCGTTTAGAGATTGATCAATTAAAAAAAGAAATACAAAAACTCAAACAAAACGGTGGCGGTCAGCCTGCTGGTAAAACAACGAGTAGTAAGGCTAAACCACAAAAAAGAGCTACCTCAGGCAAGCAGACTAAAACGCCAGCTAATTTGACCAAAATATATCCAATTTTGGAAAATGCAACCAAGAACAATTTACAAGAAATGCAAGAGCTTTGGCGCGATTTAATGGATATGCTATCAGTTACGCAACGGGCCTTAATGCACGTATCTAAGCCAGTTGCTGCTAGCCAAGACGGAGTAGTGGTCGCGTTTAGTTACGACTTTTTGTTTGAAAAAGCGGTGGATAACGAAGCACTCCGAAGCGAACTTCAGGAGAATTTAGCAAAATTAACGGGCTCTGATTTCAAGGTCGTTTATGTTACAGTGGAAGAGTGGCCAACGGTTCGTTCTGGATTTTTAAATACGCATCATTTTGAGAAAAATGAACGTGAAAAAGAAAGCACTGATGAGACAGAGGAACCAAAACCAAACGAAGAAACGGATAATTCAGTTGTGGATAAAGCCGTTGAATTATTTGGATCAGAAAATGTAAAAATAGAAAAAAATTAAAGGTGGTAATAAATATGCGTGGTGGAATGGGAAATATGCAAAGTATGATGCGTCAAATGCAAAAGATGCAAAAGCAAGTGACACAGGAACAAGAAAAATTAAACGAAACTGAATTTACCGGAGTAGCTCCAGATGAAATGGTTAAAGTCGTTTTTACCGGTGATCACAAAATGAAGGATATTATAATTAATCCTGAAGCAATTGATGAAGACGATCCAGACATGTTACAAGACCTAATTGTAGCGGCAGTTAATGACGCAATGAATAAGGTTGATAGTGAAACTAACAAAACAATGGGAAAGTACACCCGTGGGATGCCTGGAATGTAATTTAAGTTATAGGTGGTAAACTAAAATGCAATATCCAGAACCAATCGCTAAATTAATTGATAGCTTTATGAAGTTGCCGGGAATTGGATATAAAACAGCAACCCGCTTAGCTTTTTTCACCTTAGACATGGAAAAAGACGATGTAACTAATTTTGCTAAAGCTTTAATTTCGGCTCAACGCGATCTAAAGTTTTGTAGTATCTGTGGAAATATTACGGAAGAAGATCCGTGCGAGATTTGTCAAGATCCATCGCGTGATCAAAAGACGGTCCTAGTGGTAGAAGATTCTAAAGATGTTATGTCTATGGAACAAATGAAAGAATATCACGGACTCTACCACGTTTTACACGGCGTTTTGTCACCGATGGACGGAAAGGGACCAGAAGATATCAACATTGCAAGTCTGCTAACGCGTTTGCAAAAAAATGAAGCAATTGAGGAAGTAATCATTGCAACCAATGCCACTCCGGAGGGCGAGGCAACAGCAATGTATATTTCTCGGCTAGTAAAACCTTCTGGAATTAAAGTTACTCGTTTAGCCCATGGGCTAGCGGTTGGAAGTGATATCGAATATGCCGATCAAATGACTTTGTATAAAGCTGTCGAAGGACGAACAGAGATGTAACTTTAAAATTATTTTTTAAATGGGTTAACGCAATTTTGATGGTGCGTTAGCTCATTTTTTTAAAATTGATATTGAATAATTTTATTTTTGGTCAATAGACAGTCTCTAAAATGTACAGTAGAATGAAAATAATAAATATTAAATAGGCAAGGCGGGTAAATACTGGTGAACGGGCATTTTATTTCATTTGAAGGTCCCGATGGGGCAGGCAAAACAACGATTCTTCAAGCAATGGTGGATCATTACAGAAAGCGCTTAAAGGATCAACTAACGATAACAAGAGAGCCCGGCGGTAACCCGATTTCAGAAGCAATTCGATCAATAATTCTTGATAAAGAAAATACTGAAATGGACTCAAGGACAGAAGCGTTATTGTACGCGGCAGCAAGGCGTCAACACCTGGTAGAAACAATCTTACCGGCACTTCAACAAAATCATGTTGTTTTTTGTGATCGATATGTGGATAGTTCAATCGCATACCAAGGGGCAGGAAGAATGATTGGTGAAAAAGCTGTTTATGACATGAATCTTTTTGCAACAGAGGGTGAGTTGCCGGAGAAGACAATCTATTTGGATGTCCCGTCTGAATTAGGTTTAAAGCGAATTATGACAAACCGAACCGATGATGTGGATCGATTAGATTTAGAAAAATTGGATTTCCATCAACGGGTACGAGATTCTTATTTGAAATTAGCAAAAGAATATCCTGAACGGATCGTGGTTATTGATGCTAGTCAGGATTTAGAAACCGTTAAAGGTGACACAATTAAAATATTAGATCAAGTTATAAAATAGTGGGGGATGAAGACTATGGCAACAAAATTAGTTATTGCAATTGTACAGGATAAGGATGCAAGTCGATTAAGTGATGTATTTATTGATAACGATGTTCGCGCAACAAAGTTATCCACAACCGGAGGATTTCTACAATCTGGGAATACGACGTTTATGATCGGAATTGAAGAAGAACGTGTTCAAGAAGTTCTTGAATTGATCAAAAAGGCCAGTCATACACGCGAAGAGTACATGACACCTTCTGTTAACATGGATGTTAACATGGAGGGAACAACGTCATATCCAATTAAAGTTCAAGTTGGTGGAGCTACGGTATTAGTTCTACCAGTCGATCAATTTGAACGATTCTAGTGGAAGAAGTGAAGAACATGGTTAATCAGGCTGTGGAAAAACAACCTGAAATTATCAAGCGTTTTAACGGGATGATTGCTAACCAACATCTAGCACATGCGTACCTGTTGACCGGTGCCGATGGTATTGGTAAAAAAGAGGTAGCGCAGTGGGTAGCAATGCGTTTGTTTTGTATTAATCTACAGGGAAATCAGCCGTGTGGGGTCTGTGAAGAATGCACAAGAATCATGTCGGGCCAACATCCTGATGTCGTCGAGGTCGCACCGGATGGACAATCAATTAAGGTTGGACAGGTTCGCTTTTTAAAGGCTGAGTTTTCTAAAAGTGGTGTAGAGGGTTCCAGAAAGGTATTTATTATTGAACATGCCAATAAGATGACCACTAGTGCTGCCAACAGTTTGCTTAAATTCATTGAGGAACCGTCGGGCAATGTTACTGCATTTTTACTTTCGGAGAGTAGAAGCTTAATGCTGCCAACAATCATTTCGAGGACTGAAATTATTGAATTAAAACCGCTACAAAAAGCACGATTAATTCAAAATCTTGTTGAAAGAGGCGTTTTGGAATCGAATGCAAAAATTCTGGTTCGATTGACTAATGCAGCGGATGAGATTGATCAATTGCTTGAAAATGATTGGATTAATGATGCGCATAAGGCTTTAGAGAAATGGTTTTTAACTGCGTCGAATGGTGATATAACGGCTTTTGTTGATGTACAAACAAAGTTAATGGCGTTGGCAAAGGACCGCTTGCATCAAGAAAAAATTCTAGATTTAATGCTGTTATACGCAATGGATTTATTAGAATTAAAATTTAATCAAAAGGAAATTGCGTACGAATCGAGTCGGCCACGGTTGGCTGAATTGGCTGCGCAAACAACCGTTAATAAGTTGCTGATGGTTTCAGATATAATGCTTCCGCTACGAAATAAATTGAATCAAAATATTAACTTTCAGGGAATTGTTGAAAAAGCAACAATTGAATTATGTAATTTATTTAAAATGAGAGGGTGATGGTGTGGATAAAAAAGATTTATTTGATCAAATAACAGAGGTCACGCGGAATACTGAGGATTTGTTAAATAAACTACACGAGACCCAAAGTGCCATGACTGAAATCATGGAAGAAAATGCCGAACTAAAAATTGAAAATCAACATTTAAGAGCGCGGCTGGAACAGGCTACGGCCAATGAGCATGAAAATGAACATACCAAAAATACAAAACACGGTCTTTCGAAATCACTTCAAAATTTAGAAAAGTTATATGCCAGTGGTTATCACATTTGTAACGAGTTTTTTGGAAAACATCGCGAAGGTGAAGAAGAATGTGCCTTTTGTTTGACCGTAATTTATGGAGATCGATAAGATGTTAACTCAAAAAAGCTTTATTGAACCGGACAGAGGAATGTTGTATTTGGTGCCGACTCCAATCGGAAACCTTGAAGATATGACTTTTCGGGCCATTAAAATTTTAAATAGTGTAGATTTGATATTAGCCGAAGATACGCGCAATACACAAAAGTTGCTAAATCATTTTGAAATTGAAACTAAACAAATGAGTTTTCATGAACATAACACTCAGCAGCGAATTCCAACCATTTTAAAGATGCTTGAAGAAGGTAAGAAAATTGCTCAAGTGTCCGATGCTGGAATGCCATCGATTAGTGATCCAGGCCATGAACTAGTAAAAGCGGCGGTGGCTAAGCATTTAAACGTGGTCCCGTTACCAGGAGCGAACGCGGGGATAACAGCATTAATTGCTTCAGGAATCGCACCGCAACCATTCACTTTTTATGGCTTTTTGTCTCGAAAAACTAAAGAACAAAAAGATGAACTGGATGCTTTAAAAAATGGTTCAAATACCATCATCTTTTATGAAGCACCACACCGTCTGGCCAAAACGATTAAACATATCGGTGAAAGCTTTGGTCCAACGCGAAAGATGGTATTGGCTCGTGAACTAACAAAGAGATATGAAGAATTTGTCCGTGGCACAATTGAAGAAGTGAGTGAGTGGATTCATGAAAATGAAATTCGAGGCGAGTTCGTGGTGATTGTTGAGGGTAATGCGCATCCACAGGCCAGTGTTCGAAGTGAATGGGATGCTCTAACTATTAACGAACATGTGCAAAAAATAATAGATGAAGAACAGGTTAAGCCAACCGTCGCAATCAAGCAGGTTGCTAAATTGAGAGGCTTAACAAGGCAAGAAGTATACGACATTTATCATCAGTTATAAAGGTAGGAGAGAAAGATGCCCGGAAAGAAATATGAAGAAAAACACCTGGTGACATATTACGAAGGTGATCAAACCGGAACGATGACCATCTCGATGATGATCAATGTAATGATTTTAATTTCTGATAATCAGAGTCAAGCACTAGGAGTTGGCCCCGAAGTTGTCGATCAAACGGGCTTAGGATGGGTAATTACGCAGTATACGATGAATATTACGCGATTGCCTCGAGTTGGTGAAGAAGTTCTGGTTGGGACGCAGGCAGTTAATAACAATGATTACTTCTGTCAGCGTGATTTTTGGATTAAAGACCAAACTGGAAAAGTAATTGTTAAGACAACGTCAATTTTTGTGTTGATGGATCGAACAACGCGAAGAATGCATAAACTCTTACCAGAGCTCATTGAGTCCTACGAGTCCGATAAAGTTAAGCGAATTATTCGTTTGCCAAAATTAAGCGATGTCGAAGGAACTGAAAACAGTCAAGATTATGCGGTTCGCTATTTTGATATTGATACCAATCATCATGTTAATAATGCGAAGTATTTTGAGTGGGTTTTTAATACAGTCGATGAAGAAGTTTTAAATAACTATTTTCCAACGATGGTTAACATTCGTTACCATGTTGAGATTCAACCGCATCAAATGGTGCACAGTGCTGTTAGTTTTGATCAAAAAAGTTTGAAAAGTAGTCATAAAATTTCTGTTGGTAATACTTTATGTTGTGAAGCAAACGTTGAATGGAGTCACCGTTAAGGTTACAATAAAGCGTAGTTAACGCTAATAGTTTAATTGGAGGATAAATTAATGAGTATTCTTGTAGTAGGTGGGGCTGGCTATATCGGCTCTCATATGGTTAAACGTTTAATTGAAAAGGGAAATGATGTTGTCGTTGTTGATAACCTGTCAACAGGACACCGTGCGGCGGTTGGCGCTAATGTACGATTCTATGAAGGTGACGTGCGGAACCATGCCTTTTTAAAGGGTGTTTTTGATCGCGAAAGTATTGATACAGTGGTTCATTTTGCGGCTTTTTCGATTGTACCAGAATCGATGGAAAAGCCACTTAAATATTTTGATAACAATACTGCCGGAATGGTCGCATTATTAGAAGAGATGCGTGATCATGATGTTAAACGAATTATCTTTTCATCGACAGCCGCTACTTATGGAGTACCAGAAAAATCCCCAATTGAAGAAACGGATCGCCAAGAACCAATCAATCCCTATGGTGAAAGTAAATTGATGATGGAAAAAATTATCAAATGGGCAGATAAGGCGTATGGAATTAAATTTGTAGCGCTACGTTACTTTAACGTTGCCGGTGCCTATCCAGATGGTTCAATTGGCGAAGATCACGGACCAGAAACGCATTTGACTCCTATTATTTTACAAGTTGCTTTAGGAAAACGGGAGCAGCTCCAGATTTTCGGTGACGATTATAATACTCCGGACGGAACCAATGTCCGTGATTATGTGCACGTACTTGATTTGGTCGATGCTCATATTTTGGCGATCGATTATCTTAAAGATGGAAATGAAAGTGACGTATTTAATTTGGGTTCATCGACAGGGTTCTCTGTTAAACAGATGGTCGAAGCGGCACGGATTGCAACTGGTGAAAAAATTCCAGCGAAAATTGCTCCAAGACGCCCCGGCGATCCAGACTCATTAATTGCCGCCAGTGCTAAGGCACGTAAGGTATTAAACTGGAATCCTCAGTATGACGACGTGAAAGAAATTATCAAGACTGCTTGGAATTGGACTAAAAAACATCCCAATGGTTATGAGGACCGTTAATTAGGCGGTTCAAAGTGTTTAAAGGAGGCCGGAGATAAAATTCTCGGCCTCTTATTTTTGCACCATAAACTGATTTTGGAAAATGAGATTAGACAGCTAGTTGTCGTTATAACTTTTCTGTAGGATAATGTAAAAAGGGATAAATTAAGGGAGCGAAATTAATGAAAATTTTAGCGATAGACACGTCTAATATTGCCCTTAGCGTGGCAGTTTTAGATTCTGAACGGCTATTAGCGATGCAAACGACCAATATCAAACGAAATCATAGTAAGCAATTGATGCCAATTATTTCACAAACTGTTGAAGAAGCGGGAATTAAATTGGCTGATTTAGATCGAATTGTTGTAGCCGAAGGGCCAGGATCGTACACGGGATTAAGAATTGCGGTAACAACGGCAAAGACGCTCGCATTGACATTGGGGATTGAATTGGTAGGAATTTCAAGTCTAGAAATGTTAGTTCCAAATGCGACGCAAGACGGTTTGGTTGTTCCGTTCTTTGATGCCCGCAATGGAAATGTTTTCGCAGGGATTTATGAAAAGAACGGCTTAGAAATTAAAAAAGTAGTCGAAGATCAGCACATTAATTTTCTAGAACTGTTAAACAAAATTAACGAGTTAGGGAGACCAGTTTATTTTGTTACAACACAGTTTAAAGATTTTCAACAACTGGTTGAAGACACGTTAATTGTTGTGGCTGAACACTCAAGTGACTTAAATAGTTTACCCAATGCCTATGCACTTGGACTGCTAGGAATGAACAGGCAAGAACTGGAAAATGTGTATACTTTTGTGCCGGCATATTTACGGGTAACCGAAGCCGAAAGAAATTGGAAGGAAAAGCATCCAAACGATGAAAATAAAGAATCATATGTTAGACAAATTAATTAATTGGGTGAAGTATACTTTTTTTAATCGAACTCGTCGTTTGAGAGAGCAAGCTTTTGAAATTCAGCATCATAACGTCGTGATTGAGGGTCAAAGTTATTTTATTGCTCAAGCGACTAATACTGATATTCCAGAAATTTTAGCGGTTGAGCGTGCGGTCTATGATGGTCAAACACCATGGGATCGAATGGCGTTTGCTAATGAATTGCGAAGAAAGTTAGATCGTTTATACCTGGTAATTAGGCATAATGATCAACTACTCGGTTTCATCGGCGCATCATTTGACGACCGCTCTAAACAGGCGCATATTACCAATGTTGCTATTATTCCTGAATATCAAAATCGCGGAATTGGTTCGTATTTAATTGAAGCGATTATAAAAAAAGCACAATTTATTGAATACAAAACGCTGACTTTAGAGGTTCGAAAGAGCAATATTACAGCACAAGCGCTATACTTAAAGCTTGGATTTGAAAAAACTGGAATAAAAAAGAGATATTATTTCGGTGATCATGAAGACGCGATTGATATGACACTAGATTTATCGAAATGGCGAGGAGGATATCGTGGATCAAAATAGTTTAATATTAGCAATTGAATCAAGTTGTGATGAGACCAGTGTGGCCGTTGTTAAAAATGGTGATATAATTTTATCTAACATTATTGCCACTCAAATTAATAGTCATCAGCGCTTTGGGGGAGTCGTTCCTGAAGTAGCCAGCCGACATCATATTGAGCAAATAACAATTTGCATCGATCAATCGTTAAAACAAGCTGATGTTGATAAAAAAGACTTGGACGCGGTTGCAGTAACCTATGGACCGGGACTAGTTGGCGCATTATTAGTTGGCGTTTCAGCGGCTAAAGCATTTGCATACGCCAATAATCTACCATTAATCCCAGTTAACCATATGATTGGACATATTTATGCGGCTCGGTTTGTCAAGCCCATTGTCTTTCCATCATTGGCACTGTTAGTTTCTGGCGGACATACCGAATTAGTTTATATGCCATCTGAAAACGAATTTAAGATCATCGGCGAGACGCGAGATGATGCGGCAGGCGAAGCCTATGATAAGGTTGGCCGGGTAATGGGATTAAAATATCCCGCTGGTAAGGCAATCGATGAGCTGGCACATGAAGGTCAAGATACCTTTCATTTTCCACGGGCAATGGAACATGAGGATAACTTCGATTTTAGCTTTAGTGGACTAAAAAGTGCGTTTATTAATACAGTGCACCATGCTGATCAAATTAACGAGGAATTGAGCAAAGCGGACCTCGCTGCGAGTTTTCAACAAAGTGTCGTAGACGTAATTGTTGACAAAACGGTCCGTGCTTGTGAACAATTAGATATCAAGCAATTAATTCTGGCTGGCGGAGTTGCTGCAAATCGGGGGTTAAGGGATGCACTTGATGCAAAAATTAGTGAAAAGCTTGACGATTTGGACTTTGTTAAGGCACCATTAAAGCTGTGCGGGGATAACGGTGCAATGATCGGAGCCGCTGGTGAAATGCTAATGCGACACGACCAGTTTGCTGACATGACATTGAACGCCGATCCAAGTTTAGAGTTTGATTGGGAACCAGAAGCGGTTAAGTAAAGTAAAGAGCAGGTGAACGACATGACTGAACAAATGCATCAAATCCATCAGGTTATAAAAAAAGGAATTGACGACCATAATATTTTTGGCGCTTCGTATAGTCTTATTTTGCCAAACGAAATTGAAAGTCGCTACGAAGGCGTTCAGGGTGAAAACGAATTAGCCATCGCACTAGACCCATCGATGATTTATGATTTGGGTTCAATGACAGAGGTGATTGCAACAATCACTCGAATTTTTCAGTTGTTGGCAATTCGGGAGGTCGGACTAAAAGACCCAGTGACTAAATATCTACCGGGCTTTAAAAACGCAGGAATTACAATATTACATTTGTTGACGCACACTAGCGGGCTGCCAGTTGAAATTAATGGCACAAATCATTTTACTGGTGTTGAGTTTACAAATGCTCTTTATAATGTTAATTTGGATTTCAAACCAGGCGATCATGTCCAAATTTCACCACTAAACTTTGCTGTTTTGGGAATTATAATTCGGGCTGTGGATGGCTCGATTGATCGAACTGTCCAAGATCGAATTCTATATCCTTTAGCAATGACCAATACCGGATTTAACCTTAACCGACCTAAAATTAGATTTGTTCCGACGAGAAAAGACGCCAAACGGGGCCAAATTCAGGGGCAAGTTGAAGATAAGTTGGGACTGTTGTTAAATGGTGAGAGTGGCTATGCGGGGCTATTCTCAACTTTAAACGACCTAACCGTTTTCACCGAAATGATGCTTAGTCGTGGAAGTTACCAAGGAAAAGAAATATTAGATCCGCAGCTATTTGACGTGATTGACCGTTTTGATATCGACGGACAGTCGCTGGGCTGGAGTAGATTTGAAGAGGATAAAGACATCTTTTACGGTAAAAGTCCAACTGGAATTATTGCCTTTAACCTAAAAAAGCAACAGGGAATGGTTGTTTTGCATGATTTCGTGGAGGACAGAGATGCTCGAGAAGAAATGGCCAATGGTCTATTGCGTGTAATCAAGTAGAGGAGGTGGAATAAATGGAAAAGATGAAATTATCTGAGGCAACAACTAGGAGACTCCCGTTATATTATCGTTGTTTGAGTGAGTTATCGAAAAAGGGCGAAGACAAAGTTTCTTCTGCAATTTTAGAAGACCTATTAAAAATTGACGCAGCAACGATTCGTCGCGATTTCTCTTATTTTGGTCAAATGGGACGGCGTGGATATGGCTATGACGTTAAAACGTTACTGATGTTGTTTAATGATGCATTAAAGCAGGATACAACTGCTAATGTTGCTTTAATCGGGGTGGGAAACCTAGGTCATGCGCTGTTGAACTTTAAATTCCACCAAATCGGGAACGCTCGGATTAGCGCAGCATTTGATGTTAACCAAGAAATTGTGGGTACTGTGCAAAGTAAGGTTCCGGTTTATGATATTAGCGACATCCAAGAACAAATTAAGGAACAAGATATTACGGTTGCAATTTTAACCGTTCCGGCTTCGGCTGCACAGAAAATGGCCGATATGTTGGTTAAAGCTGGAGTTCATGGAATTATGAATTTCACAACTGAATTAATCGACGTCCCCAGTCGGGTTATTGTTCAAAATGTTGATTTATCAGTCGAACTTCAAGCATTAATTTATTCGATTAACCATCAAAATCAAGCCGATCTATTTTAAAAGTAATTAAAAACGGTATCTAAGCGGATGCTGTATATTTCAAAAATAAAAGTTCACACTTTTACTCTTGAGGTATACATCGCAAGCTTAGATACCGTTTTTTTATTTTAAAATCATTAATTTTCAGCGGTTATTAGAGATTTTTAATTATAAAATATGAATTCCGGCTTTTTCACATTGATCGATCATCGTTTGGGGCCAAACGCTAGCTTGAACTTCGCCAACGTGTGCCTTACCAAGTAAGAGCATGCAAATTCGCGATTGTCCAATTCCACCGCCAATTGTATATGGAAGTTCGTGGTTCAAAAGCATTTGGTGATAAGGTAACTTAATGCGGTCTTCAGCATGAGCGGCTTTAAGCTGTTCTAACATCGATTCTTCACTAACTCGAATACCCATACTAGATACTTCTAAGGCCTTTTGAAGAGGCTCATACCAAAATAGGATGTCTCCGTTTAACTTCCAGTCATCATAGTCCGGTGCGCGTCCATCATGGCGCTTTCCACTACGCATTGGTCCGCCGATTTGCATTAAAAATACACAACCTAATTCTTTACAAATGGCATCTTCACGCTCTTTGGGACTCAGGTCGGGGAAACGATCTTCTAATTCTTGAGTGGTAACAAAGTGAATTTGGTCTGGAAGATGATGAACAGCTTGTGGATATTTATACCAGACTTCGTGTTCCATATGTTTGATAACCTTAAAAATGTTTTTAACGGTGTCTTTTAAAGTTGTCAAGTTCCGTTCGTCTTTTGCAATCACTTTTTCCCAATCCCACTGGTCAACATAGATTGAATGAATGTTGTCCAAATCTTCGTCTTTACGAATGGCATTCATGTTGGTATAAAGGCCACTATGAATTTTAAAGTCAAAACGCTTTAATGCAACCCGCTTCCATTTTGCAAGGGAGTGCACGATTTCAATGTCTTCACCGGGCATATCCTCCATGGTGAACGAAACGGGGGTTTCAACACCATTTAAGTTATCATTTAATCCGGTATCTTTTGGGACAAACATGGGCGCTGATAGACGAGAAAGATTTAATTCTTTACCAAATTCATCTTGGAAAGTTTCACGAATATAACGAATTGCTTCTTGAGTTTCACGAACGGTTAATTTTGAATCATATGATTCGGGTATGATTAAATGCATAGCGTAGTTCTCCTTTTTTAATTTTATTAAATTTTGAGGACAAAATAAAAAGCCTTCCATCCCAACTAAAGGGACGAAAGACTTTTCGCGGTACCACCCCAGTTGCTCATAAATGAGCCACCTCAATAAGAGTACTAACATACTCCTCCGAATGGTAACGTACCGGTAACGTCTAAGCCTACTATAACATGAGTTATTTCAGTTAGAAACTAAGAAAGTGTTATTCAGAATCAACAGGGTCTGATCGGGTTCGCACTAATCCCAACTCACTGACAGAATGTTAAAACCTACTCGTCTCTCTTTTTGTCTTCATCATTTTTTAATTTTTTATTATAATAGCATTTAAATTTGAAAATGTAAAATTTAAATTTAATTTTTAAAAGATTAATGGTTTTTAGCCGCTAAAAAGAGTACTTTAGAGAAAAGTTAGTATTGGAGGAAGCGTATGATTTCGGATGTTTTGTTAGTAATCGATTTGCAGAATGGGGTTTGTCATTCAAACGGTGATATTGATCATTTAAGTGAGCTAGTTGAAAATACGAATAGCATTATTCAAAGCTATCGGATTGCCCATCGACCAATTACTTTTATTCGTCATCATGAAGAGGGGCTGGAACAAGGCTCAAGCGCATGGCAGTTGCTCCCAGGAATTGATCAACGGCCAACGGATACTTTTTTGGGTAAGACACATGCAAGTTCTTTTTTCCATACGAATTTGATGTCGACGTTCGAGGAGATTAACGCAAAATCAATTGAAATTTGTGGAGCACAAACTGAGTATTGTATTGATGCTACGGTTAAGTTTGCGCATGGATTAGGTTTCCAGGTCCAAATGAAAAAGGGCGCCACATCGACGTATGATAATGCGTACATGACGGCTTCACAGACGATTAGTTTTTTTGAGACGATATGGAAGGACCGTTATTTAAAATTATATTAGTTCGTCATTGAAGTTTAATTTGCCAAAAATTGTTATGATTATTTTGTAAAAAATAGCGGGGGTATCTAACATGGACAAAGGCTTAATAGTGAACACTAAGGGTGGAATTTTTAGTATTTATGGCAAATCTTTTAGTGAAAATTTGGATTTCTTTTTTGAAATAGCGAAAACTTCTTTTGAAGATCAGATTCTATCGATTGAGTTTAAGACAGGCGATCGGGTTTTATTAATGAATCCAATTGTAACGGTGAACGATGAATTTAATTTAACAATTTCAACGGCTGATAGAATTATTGTTGATTGTAAATTGCCAATTAATCCTAAAGTTACCAAGCGAATTACATACACTCAAATATCGGCGGAAGAAGCTAAAAAAGAATCTGGAAGTTTAGAAAGTATCGTGGATATTCGTGGAAAAAATGCTTTCCAAATTAAATGGAATTAATACATGGGACTATCAATTCGATGATTTTTGACCGAAAATAATGATTAAATTCAGATAGAAGCTGAAAAAAATTCAGTTTTTTATCTGAATTTTTTTGTTTTCCGTTCGATCCTATAACGAGGAGGACAAAAAGATTAATGCGATTTAAGCTTTTGGTTATTAAAAAAACTTATCACCAATATTGCCGATTGGTTAACCCTGTGAATAAAAATTACCTAAAGAACAATCTTTGACGGATTTTAAAAAAGTAAACTAAAATATTTTTGTTTTTAAAAACTACGCTTTTTCTTATTGAATATATGGTATATTGATTATTAGAGGAAAACGTTTAACTAAGATAGGTATATTTGTTGAAAACATTTCCATATGGACTGATACTTAGATCAGATAAAAGGTTTTACATTTTATGGTTAAACGTTTACCATAAGAACATAAATTAATATGGAGGTTAGGAAATGGCTGATAGAACATTAATTGACTCTGGAAAATTTGCAATGGAATTTGCTGAGTCTGTGTCAAAAAAAGACGTTGATAACTCTAAAATTTTAGACGAGGCCAAGAAATATTTGCTTAGTTATTTAACAGCTTATTATTTGATTGAAGATTTTAATAAGATTGAAAATACTAATTTTAATAGCACTGATGAAAAGAAATTCAAAGATTTATCTTTCAATGAATTAATGGCTCGTGTTAAACAACTTAATCGTTATTAATAAACCGAATGGGGGAAAATAAAATGAACTTAATTTTAAATACATGGATTTTTGAAAGCGCTGTCAAAGAAGGAACAACTCAAACCGAACTTGTTGATCGAGTAGCCAAGCTTGGTGTTGATGGAATCGAAGTTCGTCGTGAATATTTCACCGACACTGCACAAGAAACAAAATCAGTTGGTGAACACGCTAAACAACAAGGTTTGATTGTCAATTACAGTGTTCCAGACGAAGTATTTTTAGAAGATGGAACGATCAATCCTAAATTGAAGCAATATTTTGACGAAGGATCAGTAATGGGAATTAGCAAGATTAAATTCAATACGGGTCATTTTGATCGCTTTACTGGTGATTTAAAAGAGGCTTTTGAGGGACTACCTTTGGATCAAATTGAAATGAACGTTGAAAATGATCAAACGCCGGTATCTGGAACTGTTAAAGCCATTAAAACCTTTTTAGATGCTGCTCATGACGCAGGACTAGTTCAATTGGGCTATGTTTATGATCTTGGTAACTGGGGATTTACACATGGTGATGCAGTTCAAAGCGCAAAAGATTTGGCGAAATATACGCACTACATTCATCTTAAAAACACAATTGATCAAGATGGAACGATGGTAACTTCTGATGATTTAAATACAGGAATGTTTGACTGGAAAGATATTATTTCATACTTGCCACATGACGTGAGTTTTGCCTTGGAATACCCAATGAAGGATGATGAACAAATTCTTGAACAAATCAAGGTATTCCGAGCGGGGGTAGGTGAATAATATGGTTTCAACAATTAGTGCGATTTTACTTTTAATAACGTTTGTATTTTTTACATACTACATTATTAAGGGTGGAAATCTCGTAATCGGATTCTTCGTAATGGCGATTATTTGGTCGGTTGTGGGAATGATCCCGGCTAACATTGTTATTCAAAAAGTGTTTGCGGAACCGGCATTAAATTACGGGCCGACGATCATCTACATTGTTTTTGGTTCGTGGTTTGGTCGAGTTTTGGTTGATAGTGGGATTGCTCCGGCAATTTCACAACAGACTAATCGGGTTGGTAAGAAACATCCAGTCTTAGCTGGAATTCTGATTTTACTTGTTACGTCATTTATTTTTGTTAGCGCGTATGGTGTTGGATCGGTAATCGCCATTGGTGTTATCTTACTTCCAATCATGCTATCGGTTGGTATTCCGCGTGATTTAGCATTATCTGTTTTCTCAATGGCAATTGGGGCACCAATGTATTTGAACGTTGTTTTATACAACCAGGTAAAGGCCTTCTTTCCAAATGCCGTTTATGGTGGTAAATATCTAATCTTTGCAGCGATTGCCGGGGTAGTTCAATTGCTTGCCGTAATTATTTTCTTCGTCTTGAATCGACGTCGAATTGATCCTGCCAATGCTGAACAAAATTTGGAAATAATTGGTGCAGAACAGCCGAGTGATGATGGAAAGTCAAACGTTAGCGTTTTAACTTACATTATTCCAATCGTGCCAGTATTGATGAATATGATTTTTAAATGGGATGCAATTCCATCTCTAACGTTAGCAACAATTTTAGCGATGTTATTAACTGGCAAGATGAAGGGCTACAAGAAATTTGTTGAATTCTTAAATAATACAATTCAACAATCGGTCAGCGATATTGCCGGATTAATTATGTTCTTGATGGCATTGATTATGTTTAGTCGTGCTGCTTCACTTGATGCGGTTCGTTTTAAACCACTATTTGCTGCAATCTTACCAAATAGCCATCTAGTTTTGGCGTTAGCATTGGGTGTTTTGGCACCATTGGCGTTATTCCGTGGGCCACTTCATCTATGGGGTGCTGGTGCAGCGACTGCAGCGGTCCTATCAGGAACCGGATTATTCAACGATTCCTTCTTAATTCCGCTCCTTTACGCACCCGCAATTTTGGCGGTTTCGACGGATATCACGCAGTCTTGGAACGTATGGGGATTGAGCTACATGAAAGTTCAATCAAAAGACTTCTTGAAACATGGTGTTCCCGTCATGTGGATTGTAACGATTATTAATGAACTGTTAGTCTATTACTTCTTTGGATAAATTAAAAATTTGAATAAATTAAAAAAGAAATGGGGATTTTAAAATGAGTGAAGTTATTACAATTGGAGAACCAATCACAACTTTTGCGTCAAAAGAACCCGATGTTTCATTGGTAGATGCCGTTGAATTCCATAAAATTTTGGGAGGAGCGGAACTGAACGTGGCCATCGGTGTCAAACGTCTTGGACATTCGGTCGAATATATTTCTGGGGTAGGAGAAGAACCCCTTGGCGAATTCGTTATCAAAACAATTAAAAGTCATGCGGTTGGAACAAAGTATATCAGTAGCGATTCCCGGTATTGGACTGCATTTCAATTAAAAGATATGGTGACAAAAGGCGATCCCCAGACGTATAATTATCGTCGTGGTTCTGCTGCAGCGCACCTTACAAAAGATGTAATTGAAAATGTCGACTTGGACGATGTTAAAATTGCTCATATGTCAGGTATTTTTCCAGCCATCTCTGATACGGCGGAAGAAACATTTCGGACTTTAATGGATCGTTTGGTTGAAAAGGGAACATTGATTACTTTTGATCCTAACTTACGACCACCATTGTGGAAAGACGAAGAAACCATGCGGACAACAATTAATGACTTAGCTGGGTTTGCTGACATCGTTCTTCCGGGAGTGGGAGAAGGAAAAATTTTAATGGGCTCAGAAGATCCTGAAGAAATTGCTGACTTCTACCTCAAGGGCCAGCGAACTAAGACGGTCATCGTTAAAATTGGCCCGGATGGAGCATTCGTTAAGAATAAGGATGGGGAATCCTTTACCGTTAAGGGCTTTAAAGTTGATCATATTGTTGATACAGTAGGAGCTGGCGATGGATTTGCTCTAGGAGTAATTACCGCCTTGCTTGAAAACAAGTCATTAAAGAGCGCCGTTCTACGTGGAAATGCTGTTGGAGCCTTGCAGGTTCAAACACCAGGTGATAATGATGGTTATCCGACACCTGATGAATTAACTGCGTTTTACAAAAAAGAGGGGGTTCAAGAAGAATAATGAAATTACAAGTTGCAATTGATCGAGTAGATTTGGATTACGCGGTTAAAATTGCTAACCAACTGGATTCAGTTGTTGATATCATTGAATTTGGAACATCACTTGTTAAGGATTATGGATTAATTGCGATTAAGAATTCAAAATTAAATTTACAGCATGCACAGCTGTTGATTGATTTGAAAACAATTGACGAAGGTCCTTACGAGTTTGATAAAGGGTTTGATGCCGGTGCAGACATTCTGACCGTTATGGGTGCGTCTGCGGTTGATACGATTGAAAAAGTTTATGCGATCGCTGAAGAACGGGAAAAAGACATGTTTATTGATATGATGGAAATCCACCAAAATAAGCGCGAAGAAATTTCTGAATTCAGTAACGCGATTTATGGAATCCACCATGCAATGGACGCAGAAACTGGATTTGATGCTGTTGAAACGGTTGCCGAATTTCATCACATGTTCCCTAAAATTAGCCGTATTTCAGTGGCCGGCGGAATTAATTTAGAAGTCGCCCAAAAATTGGCCAAACAAGGAATTGTCGAGAGTGTCATTGTTGGTGGCGGAATTATGAAAGCCAGTGACCCAGTTGCTATGGCTAAAAAATTTATGGAGGTAATGAACTAATGGAGCTAATCGATCAAGTTCTTGGAGAAATCAACGAAGTAATGGGGATGGTCCAAGAGGATCAACTAAAGGATGCCGAAAATATAATTCAAAAGGATCGTCGAATTTTTGTTTTGGGTGCTGGAAGATCAGGATTAATGGCGAAGGGTTTTGCCATGCGATTAATGCACATTGGTTATACAGTGTACGTTGTTGGTGAAACAATTACACCGTCGATTCAACTCGAAGATGTCTTGGTTTCAGTTTCAGGATCTGGAAAAACAGGTAGTGTCCTCGAATTGACTCAAAAGGCTAAAGACGATGGTGTGAAGATTGTTGCTTTGACTAGCAATGCTGATTCTCCTCTAGGACAATTAGGCGACGCAACGGTGGTTGTTCCTGGTGCTACAAAAACTGGCGATGGGGTAAAGTCCATTCAGTTGCTAAGTTCACTATTTGATCAAAGTGTTCATGTTACTTTGGACGTTTTGACTTTAATGCTAAGTCGTCGGGATCATGTCTCAAATGATTCGGCTAAGTCGACACATTCTAACATGGAATAATCAATTAAAAATACTCAAATTGGCTGACTAAAAGCTGCCGATAAAATACCGGAGATGAATAATCTCCGGTATTTTTTTATGCAAACTATTAATTTTTAGTTTTAAAAACGAACATTTATAAAAATAAAATATAAAATAGTTCGTAAAAATGGTTGATTAATTTTTGGCCAGTTGTTAAACTGAAATTGAAAATTGATCAATAAGAAAGGAAACATCATGAAAAAAGTTGCAGTGGTAATGGGTTCAATTTCTGATTGGCCAACAATGGAGTTGACGGCGAACATTTTGGACGAATTTGGAATCGATTATGAAAAACATATTATTTCGGCACATCGAATGCCGGATCAGCTTCAACAGTTCAGCAAAGATGCTATTACAAATGGCTACGGCGTAATCATTGCTGGAGCTGGTGGGGCAGCACATTTACCAGGGATGCTGGCGGCAAATACGACTTTACCAGTGATTGGCGTACCAATTGAAAGTCATGCATTACACGGAATGGACTCACTGTTATCGATCGTTCAAATGCCAAGCGGTGTACCGGTTGCAACTACTGCAATTGGAAATGCTGGGGCCAAAAACGCAGCTTTACTAGCAACTGAAATTTTAGCTGTGGAAAACTCACAATTAGTACTTAAACTAAATGATTTTCGCCAAAGACAAACACAGGAGGCCATTAATAGTGAAATGCAATTCTGAAGGAGGAATTCTCTTACCTCCAGCGACGATTGGGATCGTAGGAGGCGGACAACTGGGCCAAATGATCGCATTGTCTGCAAAAGCAATGGGATACAAGGTCGGGGTGTTGGATCCTTTACCCGATTGTCCAACAGCACAGGTAAGTGACTTTCAAATCGTCGCAGAATACGATAACCATCGCGCATTAATGCAGTTGGCAGAACGTAGTGACGTTTTGACCTACGAGTTTGAAAACGTCGATGTGGATAGCCTGACTGAGGCTCAAAAAATTACGGCACTTCCTCAAGGAACTAATTTATTAGAAATAACCGGCGATCGTTTGCACGAAAAGAATTTTTTAGAGGGACGCGATATTCCAGTGACGCCATTTGCTGCTGTTGAGCATCCGAGCGATTTGAAAAAAGCCGTTGAAAAAATCGGTTTTCCGAGCATCTTAAAGACCGTTGAGGGTGGATATGATGGTCACGGTCAGCAGGATTTAAATTCTGAAGCTGATTTAAAAGCCGGTGAAGAACTTGTCTCAAAATCAATTTGTATTTTAGAGAAGAAGCAAAATTTTGCCAAAGAACTCTCAGTAATGGTAACTCGGAGTCGTAATGGTGAGATTAGAAGTTTTCCAGTTGTTGAAAACATCCATCGAAATCATATTTTGCATGAAACGATTGTTCCAGCGCGTGTTTCAAAAGATGTTCAGCAAAATGCACAAAAGATTGCGCGACAAATTGCTCAAGGACTGTGTCTAAGAGGGGTACTTGGAATTGAATACTTCATGCTCGAAGACGGGCGTCTGATGGTTAATGAATTGGCGCCTCGTCCACATAATTCGGGGCATTATTCAATCGAAGCGTGCAATATTTCTCAATTTGAGGCACACATACGAAGCATTTGTGGACTGGAAATTCCGAAAATCAAATTACATTCAGAAGCGATAATGGTTAATTTATTAGGTCAACACCTACAACCGGCGAGGGATCGGTTACCTGAACGCCCCAATTGGCATTTTCATGATTATGGAAAATTGGAAGCACGCAAAAACCGTAAAATGGGTCACATTACAATGCTGGGAGATCGTCATCAATTATTAGATGCAGTTAATACAGAACATATCTGGGAGAATGAAGAATAATGAAAAAGACAACTTTGATTAAAGAAGGAAAAGCAAAACGGCTTTATAATACCGATGAAACAGAAAATGTATGGGTTGAATACATGGATCAAGCAACCGCTCTAAACGGTAAGAGAAAAGATCACGTTGAAGGTAAAGGAACCTTAAATAATCAAATTGATTGCATGATTTTTGAACTATTAAATGCAAAAGGTATTCACACGGACTTTATTAAAAAGATTTCTAAAAATGAACAATTAAATTTAAAAGTTAATATTATTCCACTTGAAGTGGTCGTTCGCAATGCGGCGTCTGGTAGTTTTCAACGAAAATTTGATGTGCCGTATTTGCAAGAGTTCGATCAACCAGTAGTGGAATTTTTTTATAAATCGGATGCCCTAGACGATCCGTTTATCAACACCAATCAGGCACAGGCTTTGAAAATAATTACGGCTGAAGAAGGAGAAATATTGCAAGAAATGGCTTTACGAATTAATTCGATTCTCAAGCAACGTTTTGCCCAAGCTGGACTGGAATTGGTTGATTTTAAAGTTGAATTTGGAAAAAACAGTGAGGGAGAAATCATCCTCGCTGATGAAATTTCACCGGATTCTTGTCGATTAGTTGATTTAGAAACCAGGGCATCTTTTGATAAAGATGTTTTTCGAAAGAAAACGGGCGATTTAGTTACCGTCTACCAAGAAGTTTTGGACCGCTTGATTAATTCTCAGGAGGAAGCACATGTATAACGTTAAAGTATATGTTACGTATAAAAAATCAATTTTGGATCCCCAAGGTGAAGCAATTAAAACCGCACTACATCGAATGGAACATCAAGATGTAATGCAGGTGACCGTTGGAAAATATTTTGAGATGCAGATTAAAGATAATGGACAAAATATTGACGAGCAAGTTAATAAAATGTGTGATGAATTATTGGCAAACGTTAATATGGAAACCTATCGTTACGAAATCACCGAAGCAGCAAAAGTGGAGGAATAAAGATGAAGTATAGCATTATTCGTTTTCCAGGATCGAATTGTGATTGGGACATGTTTTATACGTTGCAGGATGTAATGAACGTGACACCCGTGTTTGTTGATTATCGAGAAGAAGAACTCCCTGAAAACACGGCCGCAGTCTTCATCCCAGGTGGATTTTCATATGGCGATTATCTTCGCAGTGGCGCAATTGCACGCTTCTCGCCAATTATGGAGGCCGTCAAACGCTTTGCTGACAGTGGACGACCAGTAGTTGGGATTTGTAATGGGTTTCAAGTGTTGACCGAAGCGGGTCTCTTGCCTGGGGCATTGCGACGAAATGATAGTTTGAATTTCATTTGTAAACCCCAAAAACTAACGGTCGAGAATTCACAAACCCGATTTACAAGTCGTTTCAACTTGAATCAGACGGTCATGTTTCCAATCGCACATGGTGAGGGAAACTACTATTGCGATGAAGATACATTAAAAAAATTAGAATCAAATCAACAAATTCTTTTCCGCTATCAGGGGAACCCCAATGGTAGTACAGATGATATCGCTGGAATTACTAATGAACGGGGAAATGTTCTTGGCATGATGCCTCATCCAGAGCGAGCGAGTGACGCTCTGTTGGGTGGAGCGGATGGAAAACTATTATTTCAAAGTTTAATTGAAAGTGTTGCGCAAAACATTTAATAAAGGAGCCCTTAAACATGATGACGGAGCTAACACCAACTGAAATTCGCGATCAAAAGCTATATTTACAATGGGGGCTAAGCGAAGACGAATATCAACAAATTCAAAATGATTTAGGAAGATTGCCTAATTTTACTGAAACAGGATTATTTGCTGCAATGTGGAGTGAGCATTGTTCTTACAAGAATTCAAAGCCACTCTTAAAACAATTTCCAACGACTGGAGATCAAATCCTGCAGGGCCCAGGCGAGGGAGCAGGAATCGTTGACATTGGAGACGGCCAGGCGGTGGTGTTTAAGGCAGAAAGTCATAATCATCCGACAGCGGTTGAACCATATCAAGGTGCCGCAACTGGAGTAGGTGGAATCGTTCGGGACATTTTTTCGATGGGAGCACGGCCAATTGCGCTTATGGACAGTCTACATTTTGGCGAACTAAATGACGCACATACAAAATATCTGGTTGATCAAACAATTGCTGGAATTGGTGATTATGGAAATTGTATGGGAATTCCGACGGTTGGTGGCGAAACAACGTTTGATTCGATTTATCAAAGTAATCCGGTGATGAACGCGATGTGCGTAGGACTACTAGATGTTAATGACCAGCAAAAGGGTGCCGCTGCTGGTGTTGGCAATTCGATTTACTATGTCGGTGCCAAGACTGGACGGGATGGGATTCAAGGAGCAATTTTCGCTTCGACCGAGTTTAGTGACGAACACGAAACACAGCGCTCTGCCGTTCAAGTTGGAGACCCCTTTGCAGAAAAACAATTGATGGAAGCCTGTTTGGAACTAATTCATGAACATTCGGATATTCTAGTTGGAATTCAAGATATGGGTGCCGCTGGATTGGTCTCTTCATCCGCTGAAATGGGTGCGAAGGCTGGCTATGGAATGGAGATCAATTTAGATACAGTTCCTAAACGTGAAAATGGAATGATTCCGTACGAACTGATGCTTTCTGAGTCTCAAGAACGAATGCTGCTTTGTATCAAACAGGGTCATGAACGCGAAGTGGAAGAACTATTCCGACGTTATGACAGTGAAGCCGTTCAAATTGGTAAGGTAACCGCAAATAAGCAATACCAGCTCTTTTTTAAGAATCAATTGGTTGCGGATGTTCCAATCCACGCGTTGGTTGATGAGGCGCCAGTTTATCGGCAACCTAGCCAAAAACCGGCTCACATTAGTAACAAAGCTGGACAATGGTATCCACAAATTGATAATTTAACCAATACTTTTGAACAAATATTAAAACAACCAACAATTGCAAATAAAAGCGCCATTTACGAGCGTTATGACTCTCAAGTTCAAACCAATACCATTTCAACCGACCGAAGTGATGCGGCAGTTGTTAGGATTCGCGGGACAAAAAAAGCGTTAGCGATGACGACCGACGCCAATCCACGCTACTTGTATTTAGATCCGCAAATCGGCGGTCAAATCGCGGTTAGTGAAGCGGCACGTAATATTGTCGCAACGGGTGGAATTCCACTTGCAATTACGGATTGTTTGAACTTTGGTAGTCCGGAGGATCCAGAAAGTTACTACGAATTAGAGCAGGCAACTAAGGGGATGGCGGAAGCCTGCGCAACGTTTGATACTCCGGTTATTTCAGGTAATGTTTCGCTTTATAACGAGTCTAACCAACAACCGATTTATCCAACGCCAATGGTTGGAATGGTTGGATTAATTGAAAATCTGGATTGGATTACAACGCTTGATTTCAAGAAAGACGGCGATTTGATCTACGTTTTGGGAAAAACGGGCGATGATTTCAATGGAAGCGAAATTCAAAAAATGCAGGATACAGATATTCATGGTCAACTTTTTGATTTTGACCTTGAATACGAAAAAAAGCAGCAACAATTAGTCACTAAACTGATTCATCAACGATTAATTAAAAGTGCCCATGATTTAGCTGAAGGTGGACTGGCAATCGGTTTAGCAGAAAGTAGCTTTGCTTCTGGTCGCGGTTTTAGCGTTAAAACCCAGTTAACGGGAGGACAGTTATTTTCCGAAACGCAATCACGTTTTATTGTGACAGTTGATCCAGAAAATCAAACTCAATTTGAAAAGATGGCCGGAAATGCGGCCACATACCTTGGAGTGGTCGGTGGACAACAGTTACGAATTCAAGCCAGCGATAGTTTACTCCAAATTGATTTGAAACAGGCTCAAGCAAGCTGGAAGGGAGCCTTAGAATGGCAACTGAAGTAAAAAGCCTTAACGAAGAGTGCGGAATTTTTGGTGTTTGGAACGATCCCGAAGCCGCCAAGAGAACGTATTTTGGTCTTCACAGCTTACAACATCGAGGACAAGAAGGCGCAGGAATCGTAGTTCGACAGGAGAATGGTCAGCTTTTGGGCCACAAAGGTATGGGATTATTGGCGGATGTTTTTAGTCGTCCCGAGGCTTTGGATACTTTAGTTGGAACAAGTGCAATTGGACATGTTCGCTATGGAACAGCCGGAAGTCACGGCATCGAAAATATTCAACCATTACTTTTTCACTACCTAGATGGCGATGTGGCAATGGCACATAATGGAAATTTAACCAACGCTGTTAGTAGTCGACGTGTGCTTGAAAAAAGTGGAGCGACTTTTCAATCGAATTCAGACACTGAAGTTTTGATGCATCTAATCCAGCGCCAAAAGGAAGCGACGTTTGTCGAACGATTAAAGGCGAGCTTAAATCAAATTAAAGGTGGCTTTGCATATTTGATTTTAACCAAAGATGCCTTATACGCGGCGCTTGATCCAAATGGATTTCGTCCTCTGTCGATTGGACAATTGGAAAATGGCTCATTTGTTGTTGCAAGTGAGACATGTGCTTTGGATGTTGTCGGTGCGCGTTTTGTTCAGGATGTTAAGCCAGGTCAGTTAGTTCAAATTGACGATAATGGGATGAGCATCACTAACTATACAAATCAAACTCAATTGGCTGTTTGTTCAATGGAGTATATCTACTTTGCCCGACCTGATTCCAATATTTATGGGGTTAATGTCCATTTGGCACGTCAGCGAATGGGGTATCAATTGGCGAAAGAGAATCCAATCGATGTTGATATTGTTGTTGGAGTTCCCAATTCTTCCTTGTCAGCGGCCTCAGGGGTAGCCTTAGCGCTGAACGTTCCCAACGAAATGGGATTGATAAAAAACCAATATAGTAGTCGAACTTTTATTCAACCGACGCAGGAATTGCGCGAACAGGGTGTAAAAATGAAATTATCCGCTTTAAAGGCGGTTGTGGATGGAAAAAACGTTGCATTGGTAGACGATTCGATTGTTCGCGGAACCACCAGCAAGTACATCGTTAAAATGTTAAAAACTGCGGGTGCCAAATCCGTACATCTAATGATTAGTTCACCACCGCTTAAATATCCATGTTTTTACGGTATTGATATTGAGCATACGCGTGAATTAATGGCGGCTAACCATTCGGTTGAAGAAATGCGGGCGATGATTGGTGCCGATTCACTACATTTTTTGAGTTTACCAGGCTTAATTAAGGCAATTGATTTAAAACATAATGCTCCCAATGAAGGATTATGTGTTGCGTATTTTGATGGTAACTACCCAACTCCGCTCTATGACTACGCGGCGGATTTTGAGGCTCCTAAAACGGCCGATGAACGGGTGCTATCGGCAACGGTGGAGATGGAGGAAGTGTAATGACTAAAAATGCATATGAAAAGGCGGGCGTAAACATCGCTGCGGGTGAAGCCGTTGTTGAAGATTTAAAAAAGAATTTGATCCATAACGATCCTCATATTCTAGGTGGAATTGGGAGTTTTGCTGGATGTTATCAAATGTCTTCCGACCAGTTGGATCATCCAGTTTTAGTAGCTGGTACGGATGGGGTTGGTACAAAAGTGTTACTTGCTGCTGAAGCCGATCGGGTTGAAACAATTGGTCAAGATTTGGTCGCTATGTGTGTAAATGATTTGCTAGCTCAAGGAGCTTTACCGCTATTCTTCTTAGATTATTTAGCATTATCGCATCTTGATGAACAGCAGGTTAAAAAGATCCTGAATGGTGTTTTGAAGGCATGTCAAACGCATTCAATTGCGTTACTTGGCGGTGAAACAGCTGAAATGCCCGGAATTTATGAAAAAAATCACTTTGATTTAGCCGGATTTGCGGTTGGGCTAGCTAATAAAGACAGTCTTTTCAGCCCAGCAATGGTATCCGAGGACGATGTATTAATTGGTTTACCATCGAGTGGATTGCATAGTAACGGATATTCATTGGTTCGAAAAATTTTATTTGAAGATCACCAGTATCAATTTACCGATGTGCCAAAGGAGCTAAACCAAGATTTAATTACTGAATTACTGACACCAACCCGTATCTACGTGAATACGCTACGCCCATTACTAGAAGAGCATCTAATTCGTGGCGCAGCTCATATTACAGGTGGTGGATTATTGGATAACGTGCCACGAATGTTACCAGACAATTTACAAGCAGAATTTAATTTACAAAGCTGGCCAATTCCACTAATTTTTAGTTTGCTAAGTCAATTAGGTGACCTTAGTCAATCCGAACGGTATCAGACTTTTAATATGGGAATTGGAATGGTTTTAGCGGTTAAGCGCGATCAAGTTGACCGTGTGGAGCAAATTTTAGCAAATAATAACGAGTTATTTTACGAAATTGGAAATGTAAAAAGAAGATCACAAGATGCTCCTGCCGTTGAACTTTTGGAGAGTGACAATGGCTAATATTGCGATTTTTGCATCTGGGACGGGAACTAATTTTGTTGCTTTAGATCAGCATATTCAAAAGTCCAAGTTACCAATTCGAATTCAATGTTTAATTTGTGATCAACCTACGGCGTTGGTGATAAACGAAGCACGTAAAAGAAATATTCCGGTTTGGACACATCGCTTAAATGAATTTGAAAGTAAAAAGGCCTATGAAATGGCGATCTTAAAAGAATTACGACAGTATAAATTGGATTTAATTGTTTTAGCAGGATACATGAAAATCGTGACGGATGTACTTTTAAGTGCCTATCCACAATCGATCGTTAATTTGCACCCAGCATTGTTACCAGCATTTCCAGGGAAAAATGGGATTGAGGACGCCTTTAATTACGGAGTTAAGGTTACTGGCGTGACGGTGCACTGGATCGATACAGGGATTGATACCGGTCCGATTATTGCTCAAGAAGCAGTTAATATTTTGCCAGACGACAGCGTGGAAAGTTTAGCCGCTAAAATTCATCGGGTAGAACACCAGCTATATTTTGATAGTTTATGCAAAGTTTTACGCCAACGCGCGTTAATTAAATGAGATGAGGAGAATTTTATTCATGAAAACAGCATTGATAAGCGTATCAGATAAAACAGGAATTGTTGATTTTGCGAAAGGCCTAGTTGAAAGAGGTTATAGACTCGTTTCGACTGGTGGAACCAAAAAAGCACTCGAAGATGCCCAAATTAATGTGATTGGTGTTGAAGAAATTACCGGCTTTCCTGAAATGCTTGATGGGCGTGTTAAGACGCTTCATCCTGTCATTCATGGTGGGCTACTTGCTCGCCGCGACCTTCCAGAACATATGGCGGCTTTAAAGGAACACAACATCGATTTAATCGATCTAGTTTGTGTCAATCTATATCCATTTAAGTCCACTATTATGCGTGATGGGGTAACCGAACCAGAAGCAATCGAACAAATTGATATTGGTGGTCCAAGCATGCTCCGCTCCTCAGCAAAGAACTTTGTATCAGTTTTACCAGTGGTTGATCCAAGTGATTATCAACCTGTATTGGATGCGATTACTAATCAAACAGATGATATTGATTTTCGTCGGAATTTAGCATTAAAAGTTTTCCAACATACCGCTGCTTATGACGCTTTAATTGCTAAGTATTTGGGACAAAATGTTTCTGAGGAATTTCCTGAAAATCTAACTATGACATATACTAAAAAACAAGCATTGCGATATGGTGAAAACAGTCATCAAAAAGCGGCCTTTTATGAAGATGCCATTCCAGTACCATTCTCAATCGCACAAGCAAAACAATTACATGGAAAAGAACTTTCCTATAACAATATCAAAGATGCCGATGCGGCCTTGAAGATGAACGCCGAATTTAATCAACCAGCTGTCGTCGCAGTTAAACACATGAATCCCTGTGGAATCGGTTTGGGAGACTCCATCGAAGAAGCTTGGGATCGAGCTTATGCGGCAGATTCAATGTCAATATTTGGTGGAATTATCGTCTTGAACCGTCCAGTAGATTTGGCGACCGCCGAAAAGATGCATCAAATTTTTCTCGAAATAATTATTGCTCCAAGTTTTGATGATGATGCTTTTGAAGTACTAGCGAAAAAGAAAAATGTTCGATTGATGACGGTTGATTTCACTAAGCGACTGGATGATAAAGAATTAGAAACGGTTTCGGTCATGGGAGGATTGTTATTACAAGATCAAGATGCTGTGGTTGAAACAGAAAAAGACTTCAAGGTTGTTTCAAAACGTCAACCAACGGAAGAAGAAATTCAAGCAATGGTCTTTGGTCAAACGGTTGTTAAACATGTTAAGAGTAACGCAATCGTTGTTACCACCGCTCATCAAACCTTAGGAATTGGAGCTGGACAGATGAATCGAATCGGTTCGGTTGAAATCGCCATTAATCAGGCCGAAGCATCTGCAGATTTTAAAAACGCGGTGATGGCTTCGGACGCATTCTTCCCGATGGATGATTGTGTTGAGTTTGCAGCTAAACATGGCATTAAAGCGATCGTTGAACCTGGTGGGAGTATCAAAGATCAGGATTCAATTGATAAAGCGGATGAATACGGAATTACACTAGTATTTAGTGGACGTCGTCACTTTAGACACTAAAACGGGAGGAACGATATGGCAAAGGTTTTAGTTGTTGGAAGTGGGGCACGTGAGCATGCGTTGTGTCGTCAGTTATTACTGAGTCCACAGGTGGATAAAGTCTTTTGTGCACCTGGAAATGCGGGGATGAGTGAACCTAATCTCGAAACTGTTAAAATTAATGAACTAGAATTTGATCAATTAGTGGGATTTGCGGAAAAAAATCAAATCGATTTAACGATTGTTGGACCTGAATTGCCACTCCAAAAGGGAATTGTTGACCGCTTTAACGTGATAGGACAAAATATTTTTGGACCAACCAAAATGGCCGCGGCCCTAGAGGGTTCTAAAACGTTCGCCAAAGAAGTGATGCAAAAAGCCGAAGTTCCAACGGCTAGATACGAAAGTTATACGGATGAAATTACGGCAATCAAGGCTGTAGAAAACGTAACTTATCCAATTGTGATTAAAGCTAATGGCTTAGCCGCGGGGAAGGGCGTTGTAATTGCGGAGGATTATGCAACTGCTTCAACGACCGTTCATAATATGTTGGGAAACCATCAATTTGGAACTGATTCGATTATTGTTGAGGAATTTTTACAAGGACAAGAATTTTCGTTGATGGCCTTTGTTAATGATGAACAAATTATTCCAATGCCACTATCGCAGGATCACAAAGCTGCTTTTGATAATGATCGTGGTCCCAATACTGGTGGAATGGGTGCTTATAGTCCATTACGTCAGTTTCCAGAGAATTTAACACAAATTGGAATTGAAAAAATAATTCAACCAATTGTGCATGCGTTAAAGCAAGATAGCATCCCATTTTGTGGAGTATTATATGCAGGATTAATTCTAACCACCGATGGACCAAAGGTAATTGAATTTAATGTTCGACTTGGCGATCCAGAGACGGTTGTCGTTTTACCACAATTACAAAGTGACTTGTATGAGCTGTTACAAGGACTTTTGCATCACGAAAAAGTGGTTCCAACGTGGCAAACTGATCAAACTTATCTCGGCGTAGTGATTAGTTCGGAAAGTTATCCACAGAGTTCAGGAAGTGGAGTTCCACTGACATCATTTGAAAATCTACCCAGAGATATCAATGTGGATTACTCAGGGGTGAAAAGACAAGATGGAATGTTGGTTAGCAATGGTGGTCGGGTGCTGTGTTTAACAACCGCTGCTCCAGATATTCAACAAGCACAAGATAGGATATATGGTTGGCTTAACCAGCAACAGCTCGATGGATTGCGTTATCGACATGATATTGGAAATAAAGGCAAGCAGTAATTAAATTTAGCTAAAAGAAAAATACCGTTTACTTCGAGATGAAGTAAACGGTATTTTATTATTTAAACATATATACATATTACGACTATTCTTATATTTTGTTATAATCGGTGAACAAAACCTTTATTGTCAACATATAACAAGTCGTGAGGTGTTATATGAGTGCAAATATAAATATAGGGAAACTGATTAAACAAGTCCGCAAGAACAGCCATATGACCAAGAAACACTCGCTGAAAAGAGTGATTTATCGGTCAACTTTATTTCGCGGATTGAACGGACAGATAATCAAAATATTAGCTGGGAAAATATTGAAGCGATTTCAAGTGCGATGGGACTATCGGTGATTGAACTACTCCAAGTTAATGAAGAAAAAACACAAAAACGGGGACTTTATTTAACAAAACTTTTAAGCATTTTAGAAGAGATGGATGATTTGAAATCTGAAGAACTGAGTAAAAACATCATTGATATAATAAGGTTACTAGATGGTAAAAGCTGAACTCCAAAAGTTCAGCTTTTTCGTTTCGAGTGTTTAACTTCTTTCCGTGTACTATATATAATAAAACGCAACCAATGCTATAATAAAGCATTAATACTCAATGATAGATGGTGGATAAATGACAAAGAAAGCAAATATTAAAGACGTGGCAGCCTTGGCCGGTGTTTCAACAGCGACGGTATCACGTTACTTAAATCACGATCTAAGTCGAATGTCTGAAAAGACGGCCGAAAAAGTGCAAGATGCAATTACAAAATTAAATTATGTTCCAAATTTAGTAGCAAGACAAATGATTACAAAATCGAGCAAGATGATTGCCGTTTTAATTTCAAATATTGATGACTATTTTTCAACGGAATTATTTAAAGGTGTCAGTTCCATGCTTGAAAGTAAGGGTTACATAGCGGTGATGTTTGATTCTAATTCAGATGCTGCGCGTGAGCAAAAACTCCTTAAAACGATTGGAAGTCGAATGTTTGACGGGCTGATTATTCAACCAATCAATAATTCTCATATTGTCCAAGAATCACTTGGTCGCAAGATTCCGATCGTTGTTGTCGATCGAGGCTTCCAATCAAGCCCTTGGCCACAGGTAATCGCAGATAATTATCAGTCAGCACGCACTGCGACAAAATTCTTTTTGGACCAAGGTTATAAACATGTGGTGGTATTAACATCTGAATTAAATTCAGTTAGTTCACGTTTGGAACGTTATCGCGGAATCAAATCGTTAACTGATGATGTTGATATTATCCAAATTGACGAGAATTCATATAATCAGTCGGCGATATTTAAAGAACTCGTTCAAAAGATTGATAGAGTTAAAGAAGATACTTTAATTTTTGCGTTAAAAGAAAGATGGCTGCTAGAATTCGTTCCAAGTCTAACAATGAAGTCGCGGATAGAGGATCGCCATTTGGCAATTACTGGATTTGCGGATACTAAAATGGTGACACAGTTAGATCCTAATTTACACTTAGTAACCCAGCGACCATTTTTAATGGGAGCAAGTTCAGCAGAACTAATGATTCAGGGATTGAATAGCGACGAAGAGGTTCAACAAGAAGTTATAATTGATTCGAAGTTTGAATAGGGGGAGTAGGTTAGATGCTGGAAATTAAGAATGTGAGCAAGAGTTTTGGAGGAAACATAGCGGTTTCAAATGAAAGTTTTGTTGTGGAACGTGGAAAAATTTTGGGTTTAATTGGTCAAAATGGTGCTGGGAAAACGACCACTTTTCGAATGATTTTAGATTTTTTGAGTCCAGATGAGGGGACGATTACTTGGAATGGACGGCCAATTAGTCAAATTAATCGCGACTTTATCGGCTATTTGCCCGAAGAACGCGGATTATATCCTAAAATGACCGTTGAGGAACAAATTTTATTCTTTGGTCAGTTACATGGAATGAAACGACGTGAAGTGCTATCAAAGATTGACCAATGGATGGACCGCTTCCAAGTTAAAGGAAGTCGAAAAGATAAGATTAAAAATTTATCGAAAGGAAATCAACAGAAAGTGCAACTAATTGCTGCTTTAATTTTTATGCCAAAACTAGCAATATTAGACGAACCGTTTTCGGGACTAGATCCGGTTAACGCTGGGTTGCTAAAAGATGGTATTCGGTTTCTTCAGAAAAATGGAACGGCAATTATTTTTTCTAGTCACGATATGACTAATGTGGAAGATTTATCAGACAATTTGGTAATGCTCCGCAATGGACAAGTCGTTTTAAATGGGACAGTTGCTGAAGTTCGTAATCATTATGGTGATACGAGAATCTATATTAAAAATGATGGGATTACGCAGGAAGAGCTTCAAAAGTTGGCGGGCGTTCAAGCCGTTCAAAAAAGTGGTGATCGGTTTATTTTAGAGATTAGTGATGCTGCTGAAGGTCCCAATATTTTCAAGGCGGTTACTCGAAATGGCTTTATTAAAGAATTTAGCCAGCAACCACCTACACTGGATGAGATTTTCAGAATGAAAGTTGGTGACCAAAATGCGTAAATTAAGCCTAATTGCCAATCAAGTTGTCAAAAAGAACTTAAAAAGTTTCAGCTGGTGGATGCTCGTCTTAGCACCGTTGCTGGGCCTGCTGTTTATTAGTGGAATCAGTTGGTATAGTAATTCCACCAATAAGAATGATATGGTCGCGGTGGTTGCGCCAAATGCTATTACAACGGCATTAAAAGCGCAAAATAACAATCAGGTTACATATAAGAGCTACGAAAATAATCAAAAAGCTCAAACGGCTTTAAAAAACGAAGATGTTGACGGGATTTTATTGGTTAATCTAAAGAATAATAGTTCACAGCTTTTAACCAGTAAAAATGGAGATAATGTTGATTCTAAATCAATCCAGTCCAACCTATCAACGATCAATACGGCAATGGTAGCTCAATCTTTAGGGCTGAATCAAAAACAATTGCGTCAATTGCTCATGACCCCGAATTTAAAAAAAGAAACGGTGGCCTTTAGCGATGGAAAAATGAAAATCGATAATAGTAAAAGTGATGATCTGAAGATGATGCTTGCTCAAGTCGTAGGATTCGCGATGTACATCTTTTTAATGAGTTACGGAAGTATCGTCGCACAGGAAATTGGAACGGAAAAGGGATCGCGGATCGAAGAATCCATTTTAACCGCAGTGAAGGCTAAAACTCAATTTTATGGTAAGCTCGTTGGAATGGCCACACTAGTAATTCTTCAACTACTCTTATACGGGGTGATTGCGTTGGGTGTCTGGATGTTCAGAGATCGAATCACGATATTAAATGATTTTGTCAAAGCCATCCCGTGGAATCAATTTGATGGATCATTCTTATTGATTATGTTGGCGTTTTTCATTATCGGAATTGTTTCTTATACCATTTTAGCTGCACTATGTGGATCATTAGTTTCTAATCCAGAGCAAGTTGGCCAGGCTTTTACACCAATTTTACTTTTGGCGATGGCTGGTTATGTTGCGGCACTGATGGTCAATGAAGGATCAACTTTGTTAATGTCAATTTTAAGTTATATTCCGTTTATTAGTCCAATTGTAATGCCGGTCCGCTATGGAATTGGGCAAGTTGGAACAGTGGAAGCACTGATTTCGCTGGGGATTAACCTAGGATTTATGATTGTATTCACGCTCTTTAGTGCACGAGCTTATAAAAAGAATGTGCTTATCTACAACGATGCCGGAATTTTTAAGTTTTTTAAGAAGAAAAAGTAAGGATACCGGTCAAGAATCTTTCTAACAAAAAATAGTGCTTCGGAAGACATGGTCATGTCTGTCCTAAGCACTATTTTTAAATTATCGTAGTCGACTAAATTAATCGTTAAGATTATAACGAAGTTTCATATGAGCTGAACCTAAAGTGACCATTTCACCAAGTAACTTCGTTTGATGGGTGAATGATTCGTTCGCCATTTCTTCGTTGGCTTTTTCAAGATATGCAACGATATCGGTTTGACCAGCCAAATTTTGATCAGTTTCATTTTGAATTTGACGGTAAACACCGGTTGCTTCAAGTTCGAAGGTGTTTCGAAGGTCCACGTAAAGATCGTAGTCGGTATCACCAAGCAATGCAGTTGTACAGCTCAACCAGTACATATTGTTCATATCAAATGTTCCTGTCGCGTTTTTATAAACGGCAGGGGTGTCGTTGACGTTTGCGTAAAATGGCACAACTGTATTGAATGTATTTGCACCGTAGGCCAACCAGTGGATACCAGCAATTTCAGCCGGAACGTTGTTACGAATTTGAATAATGTGAACATTGTGATTTCGATTAATACCGATCGGACGGAAAAGCGTTTTTTGATCTTCGGTGCCGTTACCGTATGGGTCGTATTCAGTATTTTCAAAATGAGAGCTTAGTACAAACTTAACGTCTTCGATTGCAATTTTTTTACTAGCATGGCAAATGAAAGGTAAGTCTTGCTCCATTGGGTCATGTTTAATTTCTGGATTAAAATACTTTTGACCATACCATGTACGGGGGTTATTATAAACAGTATCCTTAATTGATGCGCTTCCGAAGATATGGCGGAAATTATAGCCATCAAAGTCAGGGTTTAACTGATATTTGTCAATCAAATCTTTTAAATCGTCTGAACAAAGCGTGTCATCAGAATCGAAGTCAAAATTATCAATGTTCATCCGATTAGGAGCAACTACATAAGCATCATCTGGGATACGAACCGCAGCCCAATGGTGTCCACCAATTGTTTCAAGCCACCAAACTTCTTCGTTGTCATTAAAGGCAATGCCGTTAGGTTCGTAAGTTCCGAATTCTTCTAATAGGGCACCCAAACGAAGAACACCATCTTTGGCGCTATGGATGTATGGGAGGACTAAAGTAACGATATCTTCTTCACCAATTCCGCCTTCAACGTAGGGATCGATTCCAAGCACACGTGAGTTAGTAGTGATGGTTTCGGTGGCCGACATTCCGACGTTCTCACTATTGATACCAGCGGCAGGCCAAATACCATTCGTTAAAATCGAGTTTGGCATTGATGTATAACGAAGTGGATTTTCGGGTAATTTAATTTTCACACCACTGATGACTGATTGATAATTTTGAGGTTGATCTTCTGGATTAACCACTACGAAACGTTGTGGATCAAGAGCCTCGTGGCCATCGTCATTACGTGAAATAATGGTCGAACCATCAATTGACGCATTTTTACCAACTAAAATTGTCGTACAAGATCCTTGAATTTTTTTACTCATAAACTTAAAACAACTCCTTTATGGTTTGTACCCTATTATATCCCTTTTTGTGGAAACGGAAAGTGGACTGTTTGAATTGAAAACGAATTATTAAAACGTTTTAACGCTTTAATGTTCGTTTATATGTTTTATAAAATTAATTTATATGATAAAATGTTCGTTGAAAGTAATTAATGAACGGATAGTGGAGGAAAACATGAACGATTTACAAAATCAAGGGGCCGAAAGCATCAATTTATCAACCCCAAAAACAATTTTACTGGCTTTTCAACATTTACTAGCGATGTACGCCGGTGATATTTTGGTTCCGCTTTTGATCGGAGCGGCATTAAAGTTCGATGCACAACAGATGACGTATCTAATTTCAGTGGACATTTTTATGTGTGGTGTGGCGACCTTTTTACAAATTAAGAGGACGCCGTTAACCGGAATTGCCTTACCAGTTGTTTTGGGTTCGGCTGTTGAATACTTAGCACCAATGGAACATATCGGTAACACGCTTGGTTGGGGATACATGTATGGTGGAATTATTGCTGCCGGAGTTTTTGTATTCCTAATTAGTGGTCTTTTTGCCAGTTTGAGAAGATTTTTTCCAACTGTGGTAACAGGATCGTTGATCACGTTAATTGGTTTCACGTTAATTCCCGTGGCATTTCAAAATATTGGTGGCGGGAACGTCGCAGATAAAAATTTTGGAAACAGCTCTAATTTGATATTAGGATTTTTAACAGCGCTGATCATTATTTTGATTCAAGTATTTGCGCATGGTTTTGTTAAGCGAATTTCAGTTTTGTTAGGAATTTTGATTGGTTCACTGATTGCGGTAATGATGGGTTCAATCGATCTAACGCCGATTAGTCAGGCGGGATGGGTTCAAATTCCAATGCCATTTCATTTTGCAACACCGCGATTCGAATGGTCTTCCATTTTAACGATGCTGCTTGCTGCCGTGACTTGTATGATTGAATCAACGGGTGTTTACTTTGCATTGGCAGATATTACAAATCGGAAATTAACCGAAGACGACTTAAAACGCGGTTATCGTTCAGAAGGAATTGCAGCCATTTTTGGTGGAGTTTTTAATACATTCCCATATTCAACATTTTCTCAAAACGTTGGAATTGTGCAGTTGTCCGGAATTAAGAAGCTCAAACCAATTTATTTTTCAGCCGGAATGTTGTTAATTTTAGGATTAATTCCAAAGTTTAGTGCCATTGCGACGTTGATTCCAACCTCTGTCTTGGGTGGCGCGATGCTAGTCATGTTTGGTATGGTAGGGGCTCAAGGAGTAAAAATGCTATCTGAAGTCCCAATGACGGTTAATAACTTATTAGTAATTGCAATTTCAATTGGTATTGGATTAGGCGTTACGACACAACCAACGCTCTTCCATATCTTACCAACCAGTGTTCAAACGATTATTGACAATGGGATGGTAGTCGGCTGTATCACGGCAATCATTATGAACATTTTACTTAATGGAAATAAGGGTGTTGAAGCAGAATAAGGTTATACAATAAAAATTGTGCGGACGATCGAAGTTGAGTGACTTTAGCGGTTCCGTATATCAATATTGTTTCAAGTACAGCGGAAGGGTCTGTGACGAAAAAAATTACGTCACGGGCCTTTTTTTATTGCATAGCGGGAAATATAAACAGCATTATCGATGTTAACTTTTGAATCCTTAGGTATAATAAAAGAAAAACAATGGAGCGTGGTATCGGTGAAGCTAAACGTCGAATTAGAAGAAAATGTGACACGAATTGTATCCAGAGAAGAAGGCATTCAAATTGGAATTTATTCAGAAACCGAGAAACCAGTTATTAAAAAAGCAGGAATTGGGATTTTGATTCTTAAAGAGCGGATTGAAAATATTTTCAGAATTGAATCCGGGCTCGACATAAAGGGTAAAAATTGGGATCGATTGATCTTATTTACAGTTCCTTCTAGTTTAGAGATGCGGTATGTACTTCGAGGATTTATCAATGCTGCTTTACAAAATGAAGTCAAATTACCGCGGAGGTTCAAGGAAGAACCAATTCCGTCTAATATGCAAAAATTAATTACTGAATTTGTTCAACGTCAGATATTTATCATCAATCGTTTTGGAAGAGATCACCTTTTGGTTAAAGCACCAAAACGAAAGCCAGTTAAGACTCAACATCGTTGGAGTGCTGCCGTTAGTGTGGTTCCGTTTTATGTTGAAACTCCCGATAGTAAAGCTGAAATTCAGTGGATTAAGCGAAATGAAATGGTTATCCGAGCCGGTGCAACGATGAAAAAGGAAGCTCCATTAAATAAAGACGGTTCGCTCGGCTTTTCGGCTAAAATGGGACAAAAGGTGCGCGATGATCATCAAGATGCTTTTGAGAATTATGTAACGAAGAAGGATATCACGTTAAAAAGTGTTAATGAAGTTAGCTTGTTTTTATATTTTGCGGGGACCAATAGTTGGTTGAAGTTTAAAGACGCCGATGGGAAAACGATCGATGAGTGGACTAAAGGATAATAAGTATAAAATAAAATAGAGGCCGCAAACTGCGGTCTCTATTTTTTAAGTTTATTATTTAACTTTTGGTGTTTCTACGATTGTATCAGTCTTGCCTTTAGCAAATTGTTGGATTGCAACAATACGTGCTTGGCGACGACGACGTTCACGTTTGCCAGAAACTTTACGAGCACGGGCAAATGAGTTGTATGGTGTCTTCATGGTGATCCTCCTCAGAAAAAAATAATCAATTACTATTTTATGATGAATACTGGATAAAAGCAAATAAAATTATCAGACGGATTGCCGACTAGCATTTAAGCGGCTGACCGTCCGTAACGCCATTTGCCCAAAGACACGGATTAAAATGACCTGAATCGGCAGTTGAACTAAATTACTAATGATCCGCGCCGAATTATAATAGGCGGCGGCTGCAGCGCCAAAGTACATGGATTGCCAGATGAAGTTTAATCCCATGGTGACAATCAACATCACTAGCAGTCGGGCAATTAAAATTCTCCACCAGCTAAATTTACCGCGGTATAAAAACACGGATTGAATCAAATTCGCCGTCATGGCGCTGATCGCCCAGACCGGTAAATAAGGTCCGACCGGATTAGCAAAATAGCCAACCGTGTCACTTACTAAACCGAAGACGATTCCCGCCCATGGTCCAAAAAGGGCGGAAACAATGGCTGCCGGAATGTACTCAAAACTAACCAAGGTGAACTGGGGAGTTAGATGGATGGTTGTGTAACGTGCTAACACAACATCTAACGCTGCCAGTAAAGCCATAATGGTTAGGTTTCGCACAGAAAAAACATTTTTGATACTAAAGAAGTTCTTCATGCAAATCCCTCCAATTCTTTAATGGCCGCTTAGCGAATAAGGAAATAGCATGAAAGAACTTCCTATTCAACGGCGAGATGCGGAACTGACATCGCTGACTAGCATTCGTCCGTCGAGCAACTCTCCGTCTCTCTGGCACTTAACGCGTCAATTCCTACTCCATTGATAGAGCTAACCTCATTATAGCTAACTTAAAGCAAAAATAAAGAAAGGAATTCGTTAATTTGATTTAAAATCGTATATAATGAAAGTATCGATACAATAAAGAAGATAGATGAATGGAGCATGTATGCGATACCAATTTAGTAACAACTTAGAAGAAATTATTAGTGCAAAAAAAGTTTTGCAAAGATCAGGAATGAGTCAACGCCTATTACAACGAATTCAAAATGAGGGGCGATTAATTGATGAGAACGAACGAGATATTGGTTTTAAAGATAAATTAATGCCATTCGAATCAATTTGGATTGAGCTTCCAGATGAAGAACCAGACCCAAACGTTGCAGTCAGTGATGGAAACATCGACGTTATTTTCGAGGATGCGAACTGGCTGGTGGTTAATAAGCCGGCTGGATTAACATCGGTTCCGGGACCTAGCGACCGTGAAGATACTTTGGTTAACCGAATTAAGGGACATTGGCAGGAAATTGAATCAAAAAACATGGTCCCACATATCATTACAAGATTAGACAGGTTCACTAGCGGAATCGTTTTGGTTGCGCGACATCAGGTTTCAAATAGTTTGCTAAGTGAGCAGATTGCGCATCATAAAATTAAAAAAACGTATCTTGCGATGGTTGATGGACTTATCGAAACGGATAAGGGAACGTTTGATCAGCCAATCGGTTTAGCAGCCGATGGTATTCATCGTGAAGTCCGCGCTGATGGTCAAAACGCAACGACCAGCTTCAAAGTTTTGAAAAGATTTGGTGACCAAACTTTGGTTCAAATTCAATTAAAAACAGGAAGAACACATCAAATTCGCGTTCACTTTGCTAATGCAGGGCATCCCCTAATCGGCGATCAGCTATATGCGGGTCCGATGGATCGGGGAATTGAACGGCAAGCATTACACGCACAATCGATTCGCTTTTTTGATCCATTTACTGATCAAAAAGTTAGCTTTAAAGCCGAATTACCAGCCGATCTGAAAGAAATTGGAATGGAAGATTAAATTTTTAAATTTGGAATGCGACTTATTTTGTGGAAAAAAATCAATTATAGAAGTAGAATTTAAACGCTTAATTGTTTAATGTTATGTCTATAAAACAACCTGTGGAATCACAGCATACAATATTTTTTATAAAGTAGAATTTGGACTGCAGCAAATGCTATTTGGCAGTCCAGTCTGCAGATTGGAGATAATTATGGCAGAAGATAACAATGATTTTGAAGATGTACAAATGACTTTGGGGGAACCTGAATTCAATGCGATGTTAATGCAAATGAATCATGAAGTTAATGCAAGCAATGCTTCAGAATACAATTTTATGGGGAATAAGACACAAGAAGTTGGCGACAACGTCTGGGCCGTTCCAGCGTATTTAAGTGATGACTATGCCCTTTTCTTTCTATACACAGAAATTGATACGGGAGATTGGGTTTTAGCCTTTTCAGAAGCACAAATGGGCGAGGGCCAATTTAATCTTGGAACGCCAATGACGACGGGTGAAGGATTAAATCGTCTATTCGAACAAGATGCCGATCGGGCAAAGATGGTTTTGAGTTTTGTTAATGATATGGAAAAGGCCGGCGAGGGAGTCTGGCGAATGGTTGAAGAATAGTTTAATAATATAAAAGTAATTCAGAAGATATGGCAACGTTACATGTTAGCGCATCTTCTGAATTTTTAATTACTTAAATTTTTGGAAATATCTACCTTTGAATCACGCGCTTTGTTCGATGGTTGACTATGATATAATTAAATCTGATTGTTTAAAGAAAAAGGGGGGCGTCTTAATGGCATCAATTTTAATATTGCTTTTATTATTGGTATCAGTTGGAACTGGATACTGGTACCGATCAAAAAAACATGTCGAAGCGTTGATGCAAGCCCGTAGTGCCGCGCGACAGATTTTAAGTCAAGAACAAATTAAGACTCAACAAGCAGTTAACAAATATACGAAAAAAAGTAGAGAAGAAACTAAACAATATAAGGACGCGATTGATCAAGAATTGGACGATGATTTGCATGATAACCAGCGAAAAGAAGTTTGGATCGAGCAAAGAGTTGGAATGCTTAATCAAAAGAAAACCAATTTAACCAATCGGGCTGACAGTTTATCTCAAAAGAGGCAAAAATTAAAGGAACGTCGTGAAGAGACGCGGCAAACCTTAAATGATGCCAATCAACTTATTTCAAAACGTTGGCAAGTGCTTCAGAAAGTATCAAATTTAGAGGAGTCTCAGGCTAAAAAAGAGATCTTGGATGCTACAAGACGGGATATGGATCAATCACGGGATGAATTCATTAACAATGCACAAACGGAACTAGAAAGTTCGAGTGAACGAGAATCAGAGGATTTAATTGCATTAGCAATGGAACACAGTGCGATTAAAAGCATTCAATATGAAAACCATCGGAGCTTTATTGCGGATAGTCAAGAATATTTAGGGAAAATTATTGGTAATTCGGGCCAAAATGTTCGAGCGTTGGAGGCTTTAACGGGTGTGGATGTCATTATCGACGACCAGAACAAAGAAGTAATCATTAATGGCTACGATCCGGTCCACCGAACGATCGCAATGGAAACGATGGAATTGATAAAGGCTGAAAAACGGGTTGTACCAGATACCGTTGAAAAATTGGTCAACAAAGCAAACAAAGTGGTCGATCAACGAATTCGCCGTTATGGTGAAGACGCGGTGCGTGAATTAAAGCTTAAAAATGTTGCACCTGATTTGATTAAAATTATTGGTCGAATGCACTATCGGACTAGTTATGGTCAAAATATATTGGAGCATTCAATTGAAACCGCAAAATTGGCAGGAATCTTTGCCGTAGAGCTTGGTGAAGATCCAGTGATGGCAAGAAGAGCGGGATTATTACATGATATTGGAAAATCAATTGATCGTGATATTGAAGCAACCCATGTCGAACTTGGTGTGGAACTTACAACTCAATTTCATGAAAGCCCAGTGGTGATTAATACAATTGCTTCACATCATGGGGATGTTGAATCCAAATACGTGATTGCGGATCTGGTTGAAGCAGCTGATGCAATTTCGGGAGCACGTCAAGGTGCGCGAAGCGAGTCGGCAGCTGATTATCTGCAACGGATCAAGAGTCTGGAGGGAATTGCTAATAATCATCCTGAGGTTCAGGAAAGCTATGCAATTCAAGCCGGACGAGAATTACGGGTAATTGTTCAACCGAAGGATACCAATGATAAAAGCATCCACGTTCTAGCGACGGACGTAAAAAGTCAGATTGAAGAAGATGTTACTTATCCTGGACAGGTAAAAGTGACCGTTGTTAGGAAATTAGAAATTGTAGAATACGCGGAGAAAAAACAAGCATGAATGAAGATAGTGTCGAACAGATAGAAAAAATTGATAATTTCGTAAAAGAAAAATTGCAAGATGATTTAACCGGACACGATTATGCACATATTACGCGGGTGGTCGCAATGTCTAAAAAATTAATGGAAGATCAATCCGAAAAAGTAAATCAATTTGTTATCCTAGCTGCAGGTTATTTGCATGATGTGATTGATGAAAAGTTGGTCGAAAGTCAGGAGATGGCTGAAAGGCAAGTTGCTAATTTTTTAAGGGAACTGTCCGTTGATGATTATGATATTGCTCATATTTTTGACATTATTACTCATATGTCATTTTCAGATAATCTAGAACACAAATATAAACTTTCGCTAGAGGGGCAGATTGTTCAGGACTCAGATCGATTGGATGCAATTGGGGCGATAGGGATTGCACGAACTTTTTACTACGGTGGAGCTCACGGACACGTGATGTATGACCCTAGTATTAAGCCTCGTCAGGATATGTCACATGACGAATATCGTGACAATAAGACGGTGATTAATCATTTTTATGAAAAGTTATTACTTTTGAAAAAAGATATGAACACGCCGCTTGCAAAAAAGATTGCGGAAGAACGAACTGAATACATGCAAACATTTTTAACGAAATTTGAATCAGAGTGGAATTAACACAATTTAGGGGGAGTTTCAATGTTAAACGATGCTAACAACATTCCAAAAAAATATGTAGCAATATCGGCGGTAGTAGTTATTGTCTTAGCTCTTGGAGCAAAGATGCAAAATGAATTTATGCAGTTTTTTGACCAATTTTTTAGCAGTATTGTTCAAGGAGAGTTTTTTTCTTTCTTAGAGCCAATTATGCGGTTAATAACGAATATTGCTGACACGAAGTTAGGTTTGATATATGCGATTTTAATTGCGCTATATCTGTGGTTTAAAATGGATCAACGCGTTGATGCAATTTGGGTAATCTGTACGATGTTCGGCGGTGCCGTAGTTGCATTTTTGCTGAAAGAATTTGTTCAACGCGCTAGACCAACGATTGATCAAATCGTTCCTGAAACGGGATATAGTATGCCAAGTGGGCATGCCTTTGAAGCATTTTTAGTATTAGCTTTTATCTATTTATACTTCATTCGACCAATGGCAGATTCGAGCTTAAAAATGTGGTCAATACGAGGACTAGTAACTTGGCAGATTTTAGTCATGTGGTCCCGTATTTATATGGGAGCGCATTACCTAACAGATACGGTTACATCAGTTGCTTTGGGTGTGGTTTGGCTATGGGTGGCATTGCTGCTCTATCAAAAATTCTATGGTCTGATTGCAGGATACGTTTCGCCTGCAGTGGGTCAACACCAAAGAAGACATTAAATTATATTAAGGTATCAGCCTTACTTTTCTGTGCGACGTGCAATCAGAAAATATGGCTGGTACCTTTTTTACTAGATGAATAGATTGATTCTTAATTTGCTGACTTCCAATAATCAAATGGATAACAACAAGATTGGGTATTTCAAATTTATTGCATTTTTTAGTTAAAGAAGCATAATAATATTGATTAGAGAATGGGGGAAGTTTTATGGGAGATGAAAAAGAAACCACGGGAGTTAAGTTTTTTGAAGTAACAACGTTAAACTTGCTAATAACTGTCGCAGAATTCATCGGTGGCATTGCGTCAGGAAGCTTGTCACTATTATCAGACGCAATTCACAATTTGGGCGATAGCGCATCAATTGTCATGGCCTTTATTGCCAGCAAAATCAGTGCGTGTGCATCCAATCAATCCAAAACTTTTGGATACCGCAGGGCAGAGATTTTATCGTCGTACTTTAATTCGATTTTTTTGATAATCATGTCGGCAATGCTGATGTGGGAAGCTGTTCAACGACTAATTCATCCGGAAAAGGTTAACGGGAATTTAATGTTGATTGTTGCGGTGATTGGCTTTGTTGCTAATTTAGCTTCGGCGCTGTTGTTACACCGAGGATCAAGTGAAAGTTTAAATATAAAGGCCACCTACTTACATATTTTAAGTGATGCACTTTCTTCAATTGGCGTAATTATTGGAGCCGTCATTATTAAGAATTTTCATATTTATTGGGTAGACCCATTGATGACAATGTTAGTTTCGTTATACATCGCGTATGAAACAATTCCACTAATTATTGAATCAACCAATATTTTGATGGAGGCCGGTCCAAAACTTGATTATGATGCAATTCGGAATGAAGTTTTAGACGTTCCAGGAGTGGTTAATATGCATCATGTCCATACTTGGATGATTGACGAACATCGGGTAATGTTATCAGCACATATCAACTTAAAAGATGAATATTTAAGTGAAGTTGAGCCAGTTTATCGAACCATCGAAAAAATGTTAAAGGATAAATTTAATATTGAACATGTCACGTTACAAGCGGAGGTTGATCGCGGATTAGAATCGCATACGTTTACAACAAAGAGGGATGATGTGTGATTTTGATGATGGATTTTTTATTAAAACGATTTAATAAAAACCCGCTACTATAAAATGGTCTTGAAGGTATCTTTTTTAATTTGAGCATGCTATAATAAAGCTGTGCTTTTGGTTGGGTGCTTTTGGTCAGATTGTTTTATTTGAACTATCCCCATTACTACCGGCTCGAGCTACAAATTAAACAAAGCCATATTTATGGTTTACAGGAGGATGTTCATAATGGAACAAGGTACAGTTAAATGGTTTAACGCTGACAAGGGTTTTGGTTTTATCACTCGCGAAGATGGTAGTGACGTATTCGTTCACTTCTCAGCTATCCAAGGCGACGGATTCAAGACTCTTGAAGAAGGCCAATCAGTTTCTTTCGACGTTGAAGAAAGCGACCGTGGACCACAAGCAGTTAACGTAAACAAAAACTAATTTAAATTTTAAATAGTTATGAAGGTAGGAAGCTTCGGCGACCTACCTTTTTTTTGCGTAAAATGATAAAAGTTGAAAAAGAGCATTTATTTTTGTGTATAATAAGTTAATCGAAGTGGAGGCGTTGGATTATGATTGAAACAAGTCAGGTAATTAACACGTGCTTGCTTGCCGGTCGGATAATGATTGAAAATGGATCAGAGATGTCGCGAGCAGAAGATACCATGAAAAGAATAGCGACAAACTCCGGAATTAGCACCCTTAAAATTTTTGCCACGATTACAGGAATTATTATTTCAATTCCGAATTCAACAAATTCACAAGTTGAAGAAATTGAGCGGCGAGCAATTGACTTAGAAAAAGTTTCGGCAGTTAATACCTACTCTAGGCGATATGCTGAAAAGGAAATTACATTGGAAGAATTTTATCAAAAGCTTAGCACGCTAGACGAAGCGACGCCGTTCTTTCCATTCTGGTTACAAGTGTTGGGAGCGGCACTGGTAAGCGGACCATTGATGACTGCTTTTTCAGGAAATATGGTTGACTTAGGAATTACCACGTTAACCGGTGCATTTGGCTTCATTATCTTTTACTTTATTAATCGAATTCTAAATATTAAGTACATTAGCGAGTTTGTGGCTTCAATCGTCATTGGAATCGTAGCGGTTCTGGCTGTTCGGTGGGGAGTGGGGCATTCGGTTGATGATATTATCATCGGTTCTGTAATGCCTCTAGTTCCCGGAGTGCCATTGACAAACGCGGTCAGGGATATTTTAAATGGTCACCTGGTCAGCGGTCCTGCACGTGGTGTAGAAGCACTTCTATCAGCATGTGCAATTGGCTTTGGGATTGCATTTGTATTTCGTTTTCTTTAAACGGGGGATTAGGCAATGCAATTATTATTGGAGTTCTTTATGGCAGGAATTGCGACAATTGGCTTTGGGATTATCATTAATATTCCTCATCGAGCGTTGATTGTGGCTGGAATCATTGGTGGTGTTTCTTGGACGATTTACTGGGTGATGCTTCAAGTTCACCTTGGTTTAGCTCTTAGTGCACTAACAGCAACGACCGTTATCGCACTTCTCAGCCTGTTTGCGGCACGTAGGATGAAAATGCCAATGATTATTTTTAACATTCCAGGAATCGTACCACTGGTGCCTGGTGGGCAGGCTTATCAAATGATCAGAAATTTTGCCCTATCACATAATGACTTGGCAATTCACTTTATGATGGAAGTTGGCGAAATTGCGGGTTCGATTGGAATCGGCTTCTTAATGGCTGAGCTAATTGATCGACTTCAAAGAAGAATTGGAAATGAGTTAAAAAAAAGATTCACCAAAGCCGCGAGTCATGAGGATGAGGAATAATAATTATCATTTGATTAGAAAATAATTAAAAAACGATTGACATTAGATTAAACTAAAGATATACTTTGAAACATAAATTAATGAATCAAGATAAGGAGGTCCCCGCTATGAATAAACTATATGAAATGAACAACTCCGCTTATGCGGCGATCTCCAATTATCAAGATTTAGCCTTATTATTAAAGATCAAGGACCCGACATTGGTTGTAAGATAGCCCGCTATCTAATTACAAACAAAAAGTTGAGCCCTTATTTGCGTCTTTAATGATGAGGGCTGATAGCACGACAAAGACCCCATTCGTTGAAGAATGGGGTCTTTTTTATTTCATAAAATGGGAGGATTGCGTGGGTTGATTTGAATTTATTAAAAATTATTAGAAATGGAAAGTAGGAATCAGTCATGAAAAAGAATATTGTTAAGAAATTTATGTATATTGCATCAATTACTGCTACAACTGTAATTTTTGCAGCTTGTAGCACAGCCAAGACAACGAGCAAAGGCAATCAAGCGACTGGAAGCATAATCAAAATTGGCGAAAATATGGAGCTATCGGGCGCAGCCGGTGGGTATGGACAACAGCAAAAACAAGGAATTCAGATTGCGGTTGATGAAATTAATCGGCAAGGCGGTATCAACGTGGATGGGAAGAAGAAAAAGATTAAATTGATCGTCAAAGATAATAAAACTTCGAATAATACATCAGCATCTGTAGCAGCGCAACTTGCCAATAATGACAAGGTTTCTGCCATTGTTGGACCTGCAACAACCAATGCAGGAACGGCACAAATTCCAAACATTACAAAAGCTGGAGTCCCAAGTGTCAGTCCATCGGCGACTGATCCTAGTTATACTCTGATGAAAAATGGAAAAACGCAAAAATATGTTTTCCGAGCATGTTTTCAAAATAATTTTCAAGGTAACACCGCGGCAAAATTTGTTTCTAATAATTTGAAAGCTAAACGGGTTGCAATATTTGCTGATAATTCTAGCGATTATGGAACTGGTTTGGCAAAAGCATTTAAAAAGTCATTTAGTGGAAAAGTTGTTGATACACAGTACTTCTCCGAAGGCGATAAGGATTTTAATGCTGTGCTAACGTCGTTTAAGTCCAAGAAAGTTGATGCAATCTATGTACCTGGTTACTACACAGAAATTGGAACGATCATTAAACAAGCTCGTGAAGCCGGAATTAAAGTTCCAATTATTGGATCAGATGGAATGGCTGATCCAAAACTTGCTAAGATTGCCGGCAACAACAATGCAAGTAAAATCTATTACACCACACCATTTTCCGCAAAGGCGGCGTCCACAAGTGCAACGGCAAAAGGATTTATGAAAGAATATAAAGCAAAATACGGTTCGGAAGCGCCTACATTTTCAGCATTGGCATACGACTCTGTTTACATGATCAAAGCAGCCATCGAAAAGGAAAATTCGGCAGATTCTGAAAAAGTTGCCGAAGGACTTGCTAAATTGAAGGATGTCAAAGGAGTGGCGGGCAATATTACGGTTGACAGCAAACATGATCCCGAAAAACCAATCGTGGTTGAACAGCTTACAAATGGAAAAGTTTCTAAAACAACAGAAATTAAATAGGCGAAAATATCACTACCTTAATTTTGATGGAGGAAAATGTTTTGCAAATAATTTTTCAACAAATTATCAATGGCCTTTCTCTTGGAAGCATCTACGCGTTGCTTGCGTTAGGTTATACTATGGTTTACGGAATTATTAAGTTAATTAATTTTGCCCATGGTGATATCTATATGTTAGGGGCTTTCTGGGGCTTTTATGTCATTAATGAATGGCACTTTAATTTTATCGCTGCACTACTGAGTTCAATGGTTATTGGTGCAATTAGTGGAGTTACCATTGAATATTTTGCTTATCGACCCCTAAGGCATTCACCAAGGATTACGGCCTTGATTACGGCAATTGGTGTTTCATATTTACTAGAAAATGGAATGTCATACTCATTTTCATCAAATACGCGAAGTTTTCCACAGGTGATTAAACAGCATAGCTTTGACGTTGGTGGTGTACTGATTTCCAATATTCAAATTTTAATTCTGGTTACTTCGTGTGTTCTGATGGTTTTACTGCAAGTGATCATCAAAAAAACCAAGATGGGCAAAGCGATGCGTGCTGTTTCGGTCGATGCCGATGCGGCTGAACTTGTAGGAATTAACATAAATCATACAATTTCTTTTACATTTGCACTAGGATCTGCATTGGCTGGTGCCGCTGGGGTGCTGATTGGGCTTTACTATAATTCAATTGACCCATTGATGGGAATGACACCAGGAATTAAAGCTTTTATTGCTGCTGTTCTTGGTGGAATTGGATCAGTTCCAGGGGCCGCAGTGGGGGGATTCTTGATTGGGGTTCTAGAAACTTTCTTTCAAGCTATCGGTCTTTCCGCATACAAGGATGCGGTCGTCTACGTTGTACTAATTGCTATTTTGTTAATTCTGCCAGCCGGAATTTTCGGTAAAAATGTTAAAGAAAAAGTGTAGGTGGCGATGATGAGAGATAATTTTAAATACAATATTACATGGTTAATTATTATGGCCGCTGGCTTTTACATGATTAATACTTTAATTCTGGTCGGAATAGTTAATACATTTATTGAAAATATGCTAGTGACAATTGGGATCAATATTATTTTAGCAACCGGTCTAAATTTGGTGATTGGCTTTGCGGGACAATTTTCGTTAGGACATGCGGGTTTTATGGCGGTCGGAGCGTATGCAACAGCCATTATTACAAGCTCTGTAAGTGGGGGAAGCGGTTTTTACCTTTCACTGATAGTTGGTATTATTTTATCCGTCGTGATTGCGTTGATAGTTGGGATTCCGACGTTACGCCTACGTGGTGATTATCTGGCAATTGCAACAATGGGCGCGGCTGAAATTATTCGAATTGTGATTAACAATATGAAAATTACGGGTGGCGCAGCGGGCATTTTTAATATTCCACAGTTTGCATCGTGGCCAACCGTGTACATTATGGTGTGCATAACAACAATTGTGTTAACCAATTTTATCCACAGTCGCGACGGACGCGCAGTGATTGCCGTTCGCGAAGATGAAATTGCTGCAGAATCAGTTGGCGTGAATGTTTTTAAGTGGAAGCTAGCGGCATTTGTTTTTGGTGCGGCAACGGCAGCAATCGCCGGCTCGTTGCACGCGTCCTATTTACAAACAATTGCACCAAGTGAATTTGGAATAATGGAATCTATTTCAGTTTTAATCATCGTCGTGCTTGGTGGAATTGGCAGTATAACGGGAACCTTTGTTGCCGCAATTGCTCTGGGTGTAATTGATACGATTCTACAGAATTTTGGAGCACTTCGAATGGTCATCTACGCACTTGCTTTAATTTTGATCATGGTTTTTAAACCATCGGGACTGCTGGGAACAAAAGAACTTTCGATCAAGAGCATCTTTAAAAAAATTAAAAGTAGGAAGGAAGTAATCTGATGGCTGGACTACTTAAGATTGATAACTTAGCGAAAAAATTTGGGGGATTGACTGCCGTTTCGAATGTTTCGATGCATTTAAATCAAAATGAGTTGGTTGCTTTAATTGGCCCAAACGGAGCAGGAAAAACGACTTTATTTAATTTATTAACAGGCGTAATATCAGCATCTTCAGGCTCAATCGTTTTAGACGGAAGGAATGGAGCCGTCACGTTAAATGGAAAAAAGGCTAGTCAAATTGCACAAATGGGTTTAGCACGAACTTTTCAAAATATTCGGCTTTTTAAAGAGATGACGGTGGTTGAAAACGTCATGGTGGCAATGACCGATCGTTTTAATGAAAACTTCTTTTCCTCGATTTTCCGTACTCCAGCATTTTACAAAAAAGAGCAGATGATGAAAGATGAGGCATTAAAACTATTGACGATTTTTAACCTAGAGAAACAAGCTGAAACAAAGGCTAAAAATCTACCTTATGGAATTCAGCGCCGATTAGAAATCGTGCGGACGCTTGCAACAAATCCTCAAATATTATTTTTAGATGAACCAGCTGCTGGGATGAATCCGGAAGAGACCGCAGACTTAACGAGGCTAATTATTAAGGTGCAAAAAATGTTTCAAATTACAATTTTACTGATCGAACACGACATGTCGCTAGTAATGAATGTCGCAGAGAGAATTTATGTTTTGGACCATGGTTCCCTATTGGCTGAAGGAACTCCGGCTGAGATTCAAGATAATGATCAAGTAATTAAAGCATATTTAGGTGAAGAGGTGTAGGGATGCTAACAGTCAACGATTTATCTGTTAATTATGGTGTGATTAATGCCGTCAAAAAAGTTAGTTTTGAGATAGACGAGGGCGAGATTGTCTCTTTGATTGGATCAAATGGTGCAGGCAAAACAACCATTCTCAAAACGATATCAGGACTATTACGACCTAAAAATGGTGAGATTACATATTTAGGGACGAATATCAAACGGCATGGTGCACCAAGAATTGTCGCTGAAGGAATTTCACAGGTGCCTGAGGGGCGACATATATTTCCTGGGATGTCCGTCAAAGAAAATTTGCAAATGGGAGCTTTCTTAATAAAAAACAAAGCCAAAATTAAAGCAAACCTTGATGAAATATTTGAACGATTTCCGATTTTAAAAGATCGAATTAATCAAGATGCTGCGACGTTATCCGGTGGAGAACAACAAATGTTAGCAATGGCGCGAGCATTAATGGCAAAGCCTAAATTGATTTTGTTAGATGAGCCTTCTATGGGTCTCTCGCCGATTTTTATTAACGAAATATTTGATATTATTCAAAAAATTAATCAACAGGGCACGACAGTTTTATTGATTGAGCAAAATGCAAAAAAGGCGTTGTCAATTTCTGATCGAGCCTACGTGTTAGCCTCAGGAGAAGTTAAGATGACTGGAAGCGGAAAAGAATTACTCGCGAATGTGGAAGTTCAAAAGGCTTATCTGGGAGGTTGAATAAGTAGTGTACAGCCCAATAAAAAAATCTGTTGCTAGTAATCAGCTCAATCTACTAGCAACAGATATTGTGGAAACTTTTAAAAAAGATAATTCTTGAAAAGGTACGGTAGAATTATATTTGTTCTACTTTAAAAATAATGGTAAAACAACCACGGCGTTCATCAGGATGTGTGCAATCATTGAAGATTGGATACGTCCTGTTTTTTTATACAACCAGCAGAATAAGAGCCCGATAGCGGCGTATAAAAAGATATGACCATCATTATGCATAAAAGCAAAGGCCAGACTTGAGATAATGGCCATGATGGTAAAACCAAGGTTGGAGGTGAGTCCAAGTAGGGCACTTAAATTACCAAAAAGAACCTTTCTAAAGACAAGCTCTTCCATGATTGGAGCTCCCACCGTAATCGCCAAAATAAAAAACGGATTCGTCTTGGCTAAGGTGACCAAAGTGGCGGTGTTTGCAGACGTCGGATTTTTTCCTAGGACAAGCGTTAAATAACTAATGGCAAATTGAATTAAAATTACCAACGCCGTTCCAATGATTCCCCATAACAATGCTCGAAATAGTGAGCCACGATTGGATTCAATTCGATTAATTTCGTTTGTTTTAAAACTAATAAAGGATAGGATCACCGCACCTAAAAGATAATCAACTGTTTCAACCCAGATAAAGGACGCACCAAGGTTGATAAACGTGTTTAGCACACTTGGAAGTAAAAAAATAATGAAATAAGTAATTAAAGTTAAAATAGAACTTTTAGCAATTTTCATTTCGACACTCCTTTGTTCTTGATAGTATAGCATATTTAAAACACTGATAAATTTGTTTGGTTAGTAAAGGTCAAAAATGCTTGCAATCTTAAAAAATCATGTTATAGTTATCTTTGTAGTTAGCACTTAGAGATGAAGAGTGCTAAACATATCTTACAGTAAAGTATCTATATTTGGAGGGATTCACGTGTTAAAACCATTAGGAGATCGCGTTATATTAGAAGCTCAAGATGAAGAAGAACAAACTGTCGGAGGCATTGTGCTTGCAAGCAATGCTAAAGAAAAGTCCCAAACTGGAAAGATTATCGCTGTCGGTAACGGTACTGTTTTAGAAAACGGTGAAACATTGCCAATGAACGTTAAAGTGGGCGATACCGTAATTTATGATAAATATGCGGGTACAGAAGTTTCATATGAAGATCAAAAATATTTAGTTGTCCATGAAAAGGACTTAGTTGCAGTTGTTGAATAATTTATTTTAAAAATTTAGGGGTGTTAGATCGATGGCTAAAGAAATTAAGTTTTCAGAAGATGCACGTACAAAAATGCTTAAGGGTGTTGATAAATTAGCAGACACTGTTAAGTCAACAATTGGACCAAAGGGTCGAAACGTTGTTTTGGAACAATCATATGGTTCACCAACAATTACCAATGATGGTGTAACAATTGCCAAGGCAATCGAATTAGAAGATCATTTTGAAAATATGGGTGCTAAGTTAGTATCTGAAGTTGCTTCAAAGACAAACGATATTGCTGGAGACGGAACAACAACAGCAACTGTCTTAACCCAAGCAATTGTTAACGAAGGAATGAAGAACGTTACTGCTGGAGCAAATCCAGTTGGCATTCGCCGCGGAATTGAAAAAGCCACGGCTAAAGCAGTTGAAGCTTTACATGATATGTCACACGAAGTAAAGACAAAAGACGATATCGCACAGATTGCTTCAATTTCCTCTGCTAATCCAGAAGTTGGTGAATTAATCGCTAACGCAATGGATAAGGTTGGTAACGACGGTGTAATTACAATTGAAGAATCACGTGGTGTTGATACAACTCTTGATGTTGTTGAAGGGATGCAATTTGATCGTGGTTACATGTCACAATACATGGTGACTGATAACGATAAGATGGAAGCCAACCTTGATAACCCATATATTTTAATTACCGACAAAAAGATTGGTAATATTCAAGATATTCTTCCAGTGCTTCAATCCGTTGTTGAACAAAGTCGTTCACTATTAATCATCGCTGATGATATCACTGGTGAAGCTCTTCCAACACTTGTTTTAAACAAGATGCGTGGAACATTCAACGTTGTTGCAGTTAAGGCACCTGGCTTTGGTGATCGCCGTAAGGAACAACTTGAAGATATTGCTATTTTAACTGGCGGAACAGTGATCACGGATGATTTGGGACTAAATCTTAAAGATGTAACAATTGAACAACTTGGTCAATCAAACAAAGTTACGGTTACAAAAGATGATACAACGATTGTCGAAGGTGCTGGAGCTCAGGGCCAAATCGCAGAACGTGTTTCGATTATCAAACAACAAATTAGTGAAACAACTTCTGACTTTGATAGAGAAAAACTTCAAGAACGACTTGCTAAATTAGCAGGTGGCGTGGCAGTAATCCGTGTTGGTGCTGCAACCGAAACCGAATTGAAAGAAAAGAAGTACCGGATTGAAGATGCTTTAAATGCTACACGAGCTGCCGTTGAAGAAGGATTCGTTTCTGGTGGTGGTACAGCATTAGTAAACGTAATTTCAGCTCTTGACGACGTTGAAGCAGACGGTGATGAATTAACGGGTGTGAACATCGTTCGTCGTGCTCTTGAAGAACCAGTTCGCCAAATCGCTGAAAACGCGGGTGAAGAAGGTTCTGTAATCGTTACAAAGCTTAAGAGTCAAAAACCTGGTATTGGTTACAATGCGGCTAACGACGAATGGGTTGATATGATTGATGCCGGAATCGTTGACCCAACAAAGGTTACTCGTTCAGCACTTCAAAATGCTGCTAGTGTTTCAGCCTTACTATTGACGACTGAAGCGGTTGTAGCTGATTTACCTGAAGAAAATCCAGCACCTGCTGCACCAGCAGCACCTGGAATGGGCGGAATGATGTAATAAGTGATTAATAATGATTTAACATTGAGGGTTTGAAGAATGCCAAGATTCGCCGGATATTCAGCCAATCAGCGCTAAACTTTACTAACCCAGATGTGTAATTATTAAATAATTAAATTAAAATTAATCCCGACGAAATGAGTGAGAACTCGTCTTGTCGGGATTTTTTTGTGCTTAAATTTTTGTAATTTTTAGAAACAACGGTTAAAATCCATATATTACAAGTAAATTACACTCTATCAAGGTAAATTCTGTTATTATCAGTATATAAATTATAATGAAAAAGATGCTAGCTAATTCGGCAGATTTAGAGTAGAATTTCATTTGCATATTTTTTGAAACGGAGAGTAAAAGATGTTTTCGTATTTAAAACGGATTTTAATTGGTAAGCCTCTGAAAACTTTAGATGAGAGTGGCCAAGCTTTAACAAAATTTAAGGCGCTCGCATTACTTTCTTCAGATGCGTTATCATCTATTGCATATGGTACCGAAGAAATTCTCTCGGTATTAATGGTTTTATCTGCGGCCGCAACCTGGTATTCAATTCCGATTGCAGCGATAGTTTTAGTACTGTTATTCGCAATCACGGTTTCATACCGCCAAATTATTAAGGCATATCCTTCCGGTGGTGGTGCGTATGTCGTAGCGAGCACTAACTGGGGGACTTCCGCCGGTTTAGTTGCTGGTGGATCGCTATTGGTTGACTACATGTTAACCGTTGCGGTAAGTGTGACTTCGGGAACGGAGGCGATTACCTCTGCAATTCCGGCACTGCAAAAGTATCATGTTGCGATTGCAGTTTTAATTGTTTTGGGGATTATGGCGCTAAATTTACGTGGACTGCGGGAGTCGGCAAGTTTCTTAACCATTCCGGTTTACTTATTTATTGTCGTAATTTCAGTTATGATTGTAGTAGGACTCTACAATATTGCCACGGGACAAATTACATATCACGCTGCTTCAGCCGTTGGATCTGCTGTTCCCGGAATGACTGTAATTTTATTCTTAAGGGCTTTATCATCAGGTTCATCTTCTTTGACCGGGGTTGAAGCAATCAGTAATGCCGTGCCTAACTTTAAGAAGCCGCGGCGTAAGAATGCTGCTGGAACCCTTGCAATTATGTCGCTTATCTTAGCTTCATTCTTTGCTGGAATCACGTTCCTGGCGTATTACAGCGGGATTGTTCCAAGTGATTCTCAGACAGTGTTATCCCAAATTGGGGTAACCATTTTTGGACACGGAATTCTCTATTACGTCCTCCAGCTAGCAACCGCCCTAATTTTGGCAGTTGCTGCAAATACTGGTTTTTCAGCGTTTCCAATGTTGGCCTACAATTTGGCAAAGGATAAATTTATGCCACATGCTTACATGGATCGCGGAGATCGACTTGGATATTCCAATGGGATTATCTCACTAGCTGCCGGAGCCATCGTTTTGATTTTAATCTTTGGCGGACAAACGGGACTCTTAATTCCGTTATACGCGATTGGGGTTTTCGTTCCATTTACATTGTCGCAATCGGGAATGATTATCCATTGGAAGCGTGAAGGCGGTAAGAGTTGGGTATGGAACTCGGCGGCTAACTTCCTTGGGGCACTTTTATCAGCCGTCTTGGTTATCTGTTTGTTGTTCCTACATTTTAGCAATGTATGGCCTTACTTTATTGTTATGCCATTGCTATTGATGATGTTTTACAAGATTCGTCGTCACTACGATGAGGTTGCCGATCAATTACGAGTAATTGAAAAGGGTAAAGTAAATCTACATGATTATGATGGATCGACCGTTATTGTTTTGGTTAGCAATGTTACCCAGGTGACGTCTGGTGCGATTAACTATGCTAGATCGATTGGTGATTACGTCATTGCGATGCACGTTTCGTTTGACTCTAATCCGGAAAAAGAGCATAAGACGGCGATGGAATTCAAGGCCGAGTATCCGGACGTAAGATTCGTGGATATTCATTCGTCATACCGCTCAATTACCAACCCGACCTTGCGTTTCTGTGATGTGATTGCCAGACGAGCTGCAGAACGGAACTATACAACTACGGTATTAGTACCACAGTTTGTTCCAAGAAAGCCATGGCAAAATATCTTGCATAACCAAACGGGATTACGCTTAAGAGCATCGTTGAATTCTCGCGAAAATATCATTGTTTCAACTTATAATTACCACTTAAAGTAAAATATTAGTTAATATTTAGAACCGTGATCGAGTTATAGTCGATTGCGGTTCTTTTTTACAATATATTTAGCCGTAAAAATGTGAAGATTTTTTTGATTTCTGAAAGATTGGTTTAAATTGTTTGTTATTTTTGTGAAGGTCATTGTATATGGTTTAACAGATTCGGTATAATAAGCTTATTATGAACAAAAAGAGGACAAGTTATGCGATTTGAGATAATTGTTAGTCTATTCGCAACAATGATCATTTCGGCAATATTAACGCCATTTGTCCGAAGAATTTCTTTTAAAGTTGGAGCGGTTGATAAACCAACGGCACGAAGGGTGAATAAAGTTCCTATGCCAACAATGGGTGGTCTAGCGATCTTTATTGCCTTCAACTTCTCACTATTTTTTCTGCTTAGGGATCAAATTCCTAATCTGCAGTTGTATGGGATTTTCTTTGGTGAGTGTATCATCTTAATAACGGGAATTATTGACGATATTTTTGAATTAAAACCTACTCAAAAAATGTTGGGAATTTTGTTAGCGGCATTGGCGGTTTACATGTTCGCTAATGTCCGGATGACCACACTGACGATTCCCTTTGTGGGGATGGTCTACCTCGGATGGTTTTCATTACCGATCACGTTACTCTGGATTGCGGCAATTACCAATGCAATTAATCTTCTTGATGGCTTGGATGGCTTGGCAACTGGAGTAACAATTATTGCGTTATTTACGACGGGATTTACGGGACTATTCTTTTTACCATCAACTAATATATACGTGGTAATTATGATTTTTACTCTAGTTGCGGCAGAAATAGGATTTTTACCCTATAATTTTTTCCCAGCTCGAATTTACTTAGGTGACACGGGAGCTCTATTTATTGGATTTATGATTTCGATTTTTTCGTTATCAGGATTGAAAAATGCGACGTTTATTTCAATATTAATTCCAGTTATGATTTTAGGAGTTCCGATTACAGACACAGTTTATGCTATTTTACGGCGACTTTTAAATAAAGAATCGATTTCACATGCGGACAAACGCCATTTACATCATCGCTTAATGCAAATGGGGCTGACGCATCGCCAAACCGTATTGGTAATTTATGGAATATCACTAATTTTTTCGTTTATTGCACTTTTATATCCAATCTCGACTTTTTGGGGATCGGTTTTACTCACCATTGCTATATTGATTGGGATCGAACTGTTTGTGGAAGCGATTGGCTTGGTTGGTGAAAATCGAACACCCATGCTCAATTGGATTCGAAAGATGGTCCGTTCAAACACATCTAAAACGGATAGTAATGAGTTTAAAGAAGAAAATACGCTGCGTGATCAAGTTCGAACACGGAGTGAACGCCATAAAAAAGGACGCTAATACAATATAGTTGTCAGACATAAAAAGAGATTCGGAAGTGACTACTTCTGAATCTCTTTTAATTTAGTTTGGATAAGGAAGTTCAACTCGTTGTTTCCCAAGGTCTTTAAAAGATACGTTGCCGCTGAACATCCCAACTAACTCATCTTTAATTTTTGAAAGTTGTTCTTTTGGTGCCGAGATGGTTGTCGTTACCTGAGTAGTATATTCGGTATTCAAAATTGACAAATTATTTTGTGCTAGGTAATAGTCCAATTGATCGTTGTTCTGATAGTTAACCATGATTGATAAACGTTCTTGGTCAATGAGTTGAACAAGGTCAGCTTCTTGAACGACAAGAGAAGCACTTGATCCATAAGCTCGAATTAGTCCTCCTGCTCCAAGCTTGATTCCACCAAAGTAGCGAGTAACCACCACCAAAATGTTCGTTAAGTTTTCCCGCTTTAAAACTTCGAGGATGGGGACACCGGCAGTTCCAGATGGCTCGCCATCGTCTGAAGCACGTTGAATATCTTGCTGATCCCCTAAAATAAAGGCATAGCAATTGTGAGTTGCTTTTGATTCAATTTCGCGAATTTCTTCAATTTTTTGGTTTGCTTCTGCTTCAGTTTTGATGGGAACAATGCGACTGATAAATTTTGATTTTTTAATTTCATGTTCACTTTTAAAAGATGCACTGGTAGATAAAATTAATTTCAAGAAAAATACTCCTTTTTTCGTATGTATAAACTATGCTTGAAAAATTGAAAGAAAAATACTATGGACGATTGGTCCCAATTAAGACGAGTGACATTGCAAAGACTCATGTTGACTATGTTGATACTATCATCTGCAAAGGACAAAAAATTTATTGCTATCGTTGCGGAGGAAAAACACCACTGAATGAAGGTCGGCTTCCAAATGATCAAATTTACTGTCGAAAATGTTTAAATTTGGGCCGAATTTCATCATTAATTCGCTTAGGAACGCTACCCGAACCAAATAATTTTAGCAAAGGAAAAAGCTACCTTAAATGGCAAGGCAAGTTGACCGCTGCTCAAAATAAATGCTCCAGACAAATTATTGATTCAATCAATCAAAAGACCGATCGGCTTCTGTGGGCGGTGACTGGTGCCGGAAAAACTGAAATGCTTTTTCCAGGAATCGACCATGGCTTAATGCATGGAAAGCGAATTTGTATTTGTTCGCCAAGAGTAGACGTTGTTTTAGAACTATTTCCACGGCTTCAAAAGGCTTTTCCAGAGCAAAGAATAATGTTACTGCATGGACGAGCAATTGAGCCGTACGAATACACCCAGTTTGTTTTATGTACAACGCACCAGCTATTAAGATTTTACCACGCATTTGACGTCTTAATAATTGACGAGGTTGATTCTTTTCCGTTTGCTACTAATGATGAATTGCATTTCGCGGTGCAACACGCTAAAAAAATAAAAAGTTCGGTCATTTACTTGACGGCAACTCCAGATGGAGAATTATTGAAAAATAGTCGAAATGGAAAATTAGCAACGAGTTATTTAACGCAGCGTTTCCACGGACATCCCTTACCAGAAATTCAAGTGACGACCGGTCAAAACTGGATAAAAAGATTTAATAAAAATCAGATTCCCCACTGCCTACAAAAATTCATTGACGAGCAAATTGAAAATCAACGCCAATTTTTGCTTTTTGTACCCCAAATTAAAGAGTTATCACTGGTAATGAAGGTGATCCAGAAAAAATATCCTGAGCTAAGAATTCTGACCGTCCACGCTGCAGATCAAGAAAGGATTGAAAAAGTGCAATTGATGCGTGAGCAAAAACTTGATGTGTTGGTGACAACGACAATTTTAGAACGGGGGGTTACTTTTCCAGGGATTGATGTAGCCGTCCTCGGTGCAGATGATCAGGTTTTTTCAATGGCAGCATTGGTGCAAATTGCCGGTCGAGTTGGTCGAAGTCCTCAACGGCCAACCGGAACGGTCTTATTTATTTGTTCAATGTTGAACCGTAATATTAAGCGAGCACAAAAACAAATTAAATTTATGAATAGGAAGACGACATTATGAAAACGTGTTTAATCTGTTCTAAGGATATTGCTAATGCATCAAGTCTGGAGTTTATTTTAAGCTTTAAAAGATTTAACGAATCGGCGGCGTGTCGCGAATGTTTCAGTCAATTCACACTTTTGGAGGGTAAAAAAATATGCACGACATGTTCAAAAATTACGGCATCAATCGAATGCTCGGACTGTAAAAGTTGGAATGATGGACTAATCAATCAATCCATGTTTCAGTATAATGCAATGATGCGTGCTTTTTTTAAATCATATAAGTTTCAGGGTGACTACGCGTTACGCTTGGTTTTTCGTGAAAGATTTGTTAATTTTATTAAAAATTCGATTAAAGAAAATGAACAAATTGTGCCAATCCCAATCGATGAAGATACAATGAAGGCACGTGGATTTAATCAGGTAACTGGACTAATTGAGGGACTTGATTTTTTGAATGTTCTATCAAACCAGCGAACTGAAAATAGTAAGCATCAATTTCAACGTAACCGAGAGGAGCGATTGGCGCACGTCAATACTTTTAAAGCCATTGATAACCATGCGATTGACGGTCAAAACGTTCTACTAGTTGACGACATTTATACCACTGGAACAACGATTCGCCAAGCAGCAGATGTTTTGAAAAAGCAGGGTGTTCGGACTGTGCGATCCATTACACTTTGTAGATAGTATTTGAGGATATTGATTGTTTATTATAGCGTTTTCATTTATAATAAAGGTGTACAGAAATACATGTATTAAAACTTATATTTCTGTAGTGAACGTTGCTTGTTCACAGTTGAAAGGAGAGAAGTCTTATGCTTGATTTTAATGTACGTGGTGAAAATATTGAAGTAACAGAAGCAATTCGGGAATATGTGGAGAAACGAATTGGCAAAATTGAAAAGTACTTTGATCAAGGTGCCAGTCCAAAGGCTCACGTAAACTTGAAAGTATACCAAGATCGCACAGCTAAAGTGGAAGTAACAATTCCAATGCCATACTTGGTATTAAGAGCAGAAGAAACTTCGCCCGATTTATATGCTAGCGTTGATCTAGTAACTGATAAGTTAGAGCGTCAACTTCGTAAATACAAGACAAAAATTAACCGTAAGTCCCGCGAGAAGGGCTATAAGGGCGTTGAAGTTCCTAAGGAAGATGTTGTTGAAAATGAGGAAGAGACAAGCATTTTTGATATCGTTCGGACAAAGCAAGTTTCCTTAAAGCCAATGGGAAGTGAAGAAGCAATCTTACAGATGGATATGCTTGGACACAACTTCTTTATCTATGAGGATGCAGATACTGGAGCGGTTGACATTGTATACCGTCGTCGTGATGGTCGTTATGGTTTGATCGAATCTGCAAACGAATAAATTGATACTTAAATTTAATAAATAATCAAAAAGTTTAATAAACCTTTAATGGTTTATTAAGCTTTTTACTTTTAAATGAGTTTAATTGTAAGAATAAAAATGATAAACTGAAACAGGCTATCGTTTTTACGATTAAGATATAGTACGGAAGGAATAAGTGCATGGCAAACATTTTAAGAAAATGGGTTGAAAGTGATGCTCGAGAGCTAAAACGGCTTGGAAAAAAAGCAGATAAAATAGAAGCCCTAAAAGAAGAAATGGAACAATTAAATGATGTTGAACTAAAGGCAAAGACCCCGGAATTCAAAGAACGTCTTCAAAATGGAGAAACTTTGGACGATATTTTGGTCGAAGCGTTCGCGGTTGCCCGTGAGGCAGCCAAGCGGGTATTAGGATTATTTCCATTCCGTGTTCAATTAATCGGTGGAATGGTCCTTCATGGCGGTAATATCGCGGAAATGAAGACTGGAGAAGGTAAAACTTTAACGGCTACTTTACCCGTTTATTTAAATGCGCTTGGCGGACAAGGGGTTCACGTTGTTACGGTTAATGAGTACCTTGCTGAACGAGACTCAACTGAAATGGGTGAACTTTATAATTGGCTCGGGTTGACGGTTGGAGTAAACTCAGCGGAGATGACACCAGATCAAAAACGCGAGGCCTATAATTGCGATATCACGTACTCAACTAATAGTGAAATTGGTTTCGATTATTTGAGAGATAACATGGTGGTTTACAAAGAGGATATGGTTCAACGTCCACTAAACTTTGCATTAATCGATGAGGTTGATTCAATTTTAATTGATGAGGCTCGAACGCCGTTAATCATTTCCGGTCAGACGGAGCCTTCTGTAACGTTGTATGAACGTGCTGATCGGTTTGTTAAAACTTTGGCAGAGGGTGATTACACCATTGACTGGGAGTCAAAATCTATTTCTTTAACAGAAAATGGAATTCGCCGTGCTGAAAACTTTTTCAGGACAGAGAATTTGTATGACGTTGAGAATAGTGCGTTAAATCATCATATCGATCAGGCTTTACGAGCAAATTACATTATGCTTAAAGATAAAGATTATGTGGTTTCTGATGGTGAAGTATTGATTGTTGATTCATTTACTGGTCGTGTGATGGAAGGTCGGCGTTTCTCAGATGGACTTCATCAAGCAATCGAAGCAAAAGAACATGTTGAAATTCAAGATGGTGCCAAAACAATGGCCAATATCACTTACCAAAATCTCTTCCGGATGTATCGTAAACTTTCCGGAATGACGGGTACCGCAAGAACAGAAGCGGAAGAATTTCGTGAAATTTATAATATGGAAGTTACATCAATTCCAACGAACCGTCCCGTCGCCCGTGATGATCGTGCGGATTTGTTATACCCAACTTTAGAGAGTAAATTTAAGGCGGTTGTCAAAGAAATTAAAAAGCTTCATACCAAGGGCCAACCGATCTTAGTTGGTACAGTGGCGGTTGAAACATCGGAGTATTTATCACGACTGTTAGATCGGGAAAATGTTCCACACGTCGTTTTAAATGCTAAAAACCACGCCCGCGAAGCGGAAATTGTTACAAATGCTGGTCAAAAGGGTGCAGTAACAATTGCGACAAATATGGCTGGTCGTGGAACGGATATTAAGCTCGGACCTGGAGTGGTTGAATTAGGTGGCTTGGCCGTTATTGGTACAGAACGACATGAATCACGACGGATCGATAACCAGTTACGTGGCCGTTCAGGACGTCAAGGGGATGTCGGAATGTCGCAATTCTATCTTTCACTTGAAGATGATCTGATGATTCGTTTCGGTTCGGAGAGAATTAAGGATTTACTTTCAAGAATGAAAGTTGCCGATGAAGATGCTGTAATTCAAAGCCGTTTAATTAGCCGCCAGGTAGAATCAGCTCAAAAACGAGTTGAGGGTAATAACTATGACGCACGTAAAAATGTTCTCCAATATGATGATGTTATGCGTGCTCAACGTGAAGTAATCTATGCGGAACGTCAGCAAGTAATTATGGAAGAAAACGGCTTGAAGGACGTCTTAATGCCAATGGTTTATCGGACGATTGACCGGGTGGTTGATGCACACACGCAAAAGACACAAAAAAGCTATGACCTAGATACAATTGTGGAATTCGCAAGGACGGCATTGGTTTCAGATAAAGATATTAATCGAGAAGATCTCGCTGGAATGTCTGCTAAGGAAATTAAGGTATACTTAAAACAATTAGCGGATCAAATGTATCAGGTTAAAGAAAAAGCACTCTATGATCCCGCTCAAATTCTTGAATTTGAAAAGGTGGTCATTTTACGAGTGGTTGACCAACACTGGACGGATCATATTGATGCCATGGATCAGCTACGTCAATCTGTTGGATTGCGAGGCTATGGACAATTAAATCCACTTGTGGAGTATCAACAAGAAGGTTATCGGATGTTTAACGAAATGGTTACCGACATCGAATATGAAGTAACCCGTTTATTTATGAAATCAGAAATTCGTCAAAATCTAGAAAGATAGTTGAATATAATAAACTGGGAGGGTGAGTTAACCATTCCCAGTTTTTATTGTGAATAAAAGGAGTTTTAATTAATGGAGCTAGTAGAAGCAAAACACCAAATTGAAGATATGAAAAAAGAAGTTGCCGACTTCGGGAGGTCTCTTTGACTTAGATGCATTGAACGAAAGTATCAGTGTTAATGAGTTAAAAATGGCTGAACCGGGGTTCTGGGATGACCAGGATGCGGCACAAGTTATTATTAATGAGAATAATGAGCTAAAACAAAAGTATGATAATTTTAAAAATTTAGTCGATCATGTGGATAACTTGGAAGTTACGCTTGAATTGCTGGAGCTGGAAGCAGATGCCGACATGCAAGCGGAATTTGAAGAAGAACTGTTGTCAACCGCAAAGCTTCTGGGAGATTATCGCTTAGGGCTGTTATTAAACGGTAAATACGATGCTAATAACGCGATTCTTGAAATCCATCCCGGAGCGGGAGGAACCGAATCCCAGGATTGGGGATCAATGTTATTACGAATGTACACCAGATGGGCGGAGCAACACAGTTTTAAAGTCCAAATTGAAGATTATCAAGCGGGTGAAGTGGCTGGAATAAGCAGTGTGACGATTAGAATTATTGGTCATAACGCGTATGGTTATTTGCGATCGGAAAAAGGTGTCCACCGTCTGGTTCGGTTGTCACCGTTTGATTCTGCCGGCCGTCGACACACTTCTTTTGCGTCTGTGGATGTAATGCCTGAATTAGATGATTCGGTTGAAGTTAATATTAATCAGGACGATTTGCGAGTTGATGTATATCGCTCAAGTGGAGCTGGAGGACAACATATCAACAAAACTTCCTCCGCGGTCCGAATTACGCATTTACCAACGGGAATTGTTGTTGCAAGTCAGGCTGAACGCTCTCAGTTACAAAATCGGGTGACAGCGATGAACATGCTGAAGGCCAAGTTGTTTGAATTAGAAGAGCAAAAAAAGGCTGAAGAAAAAGCAAAACTAGAGGGAACACAACTCGAGATTGGCTGGGGATCACAAATTCGATCCTACGTCTTCCATCCATATTCCATGGTTAAAGATCATCGTAGTAATTTTGAAACGGCCAACGTTCAAGGTGTTATGGATGGTGATCTGGATGGGTTTATTAACGCCTACTTACAGTGGAAATTAAAGGGCGATAATCCAAAATAAGGAGATTTTCTAAATGGCTAGAACGATATTAGTTGTTGACGACGAACCATCAATCGTCACCTTGCTTACTTATAATTTGGAACAGGCTAATTATCATGTGATCAGTGCAAATAATGGGTTAGATGCAGTGGAAACTGTTCAAAAAGAGTCTGTTGATTTTATTATTATGGATTTAATGCTGCCTAAGCTAGACGGAATCGAAGCGACGAAGCAAATTCGAAAATTTAATGAGCAGGTTCCAATTGTCATGTTGACGGCCAAATCCAGTGAAGTGGATAAGATATTAGGACTTGAACTGGGGGCGGATGATTATATTACAAAGCCGTTTAGTCCACAAGAACTAATATCAAGGATTAAAGCCATCTTGAGACGGACCGACCGCGCAATTGACTTGGCTAAAATCGACCCATCTGTTGAGCAAGCGGACATATTTGTCGACTTCAAAAGAATGATTGTGAAGCGCGGAGGAAAGACGGTTCAATTAACGCCGAATGAGTTTAAGTTATTAAGATATCTTTTTAAAAATTCAAATCAAGTTTTATCAAGGGATCAGATTCTAGAAAATGTTTGGGGCTATGAATATAGCGGCCAAACTAGAATTGTTGATATTCATATCAGTCATTTACGGGATAAATTAGAAAATGATCCGAAACATCCTAAAATAATAAAAACAATCAGGGGGTTTGGGTATGAGTTCATCTCGGAAAAAGGCAATTAGCCGGACCGTTCAGTTTGGATTTGCCAGTTTAGTTGGAAATGCGTTTATGGCCTTTCTTGTATATAAGCTAATTACTAAGGAAAATCCACGAGTGACACGAGTAGATATGTCATTACTGGTTGCTGTAATCCTATTAATCACAATCATTGAAATTATTGTTTTTTGGAGCAATCAAAAAAATGTTATCGAACGACAGCATTTGTTTAGAAAAAATTTGGAAGAGGTTATTAAAGGAAATCGAGTTCCAAAGATTCATTTGGATCCAGATGATCCCTTCTATAACTTATCCAAGACGATCAATGAAATTAGTACGCATGAGCGTCACCAAATTCACGTTTTGACTAACCAACAAAGCGAATTGGAAGCAATTGTGGATAACTTGCCGGTTGGCGTTTTGGTTATCAACAGGCATCGTGAATTACAGGTGGCCAATACATATGCAATTAACCATTTAGGAATTACAGGCCTAGATGTCCCACATCCATACACGATGGATATCCGAAATAAAGAGCTTAGTAATCTAGTGGATAGCGTATTTCAGAGCCGACAAAGTATTACTAAAACCATCGAGTTGGATGGAGATCAATCGTACGTCTTTGAAACCACGATTGTTTACAGTCCTAAAGTACATCATAAATTTGAAATAATAGTTTTACTGTACGATGTGACGGCTGCCGTACAATCTAAACGAATTGAACGGGATTTCGTTAATAACGCATCGCACGAATTAAGAACGCCAATCACATCAATTGCTGGATTTGCTGATACACTACTTGGCGGAGCGAAGGATGATCCGGAGACGCTGAATAACTTTTTACACATTATTAAGTCAGAAAGTGACAAACTGGTTCAGTTGACGGATGACATTTTGACAATGTCACGAGTGAAAAATGGAAATTCAGAGCGTAAAGAAATTAACATTTACGATTATGTTGACCAACAATTGCAGATGATGGAAGGTAATATTAAAGGGATGAATTTAACTATTCAAAATAACATTCCACGAGATATTGCTGAAAAGGTTGTTGAAAATGACCTATTTCAAATTACAAAAAATTTAATTACAAACGCAATTCGTTACAACAAGGTTGGTGGAAAGATAGCCGTTGATTACCGATCACATCATGATGGGTGGGAGTTAATTGTCAGTGACACCGGTGTAGGTATCCCAATGGACCAAACGGAACGAGTCTTTGAGCGTTTTTATCGTGTGAATAACGCCATCAAAGGCGGTACCGGACTGGGATTAGCCATTGTTAAGGAAGCCGTAGCCGATATGGGCGGAAGCGTCCGGATTGAATCGGATATGGAAAGTGGAACTGCGGTGTTTGTGAAATTTAAGCGGCAAGCGTAAAAAACGCGGCGTGACTTAGTTAATCAGACAACACAAATGAATTGCAAACTCCAAAAAATGCGATTTAGCTTTTTAATTCCTGAAAATAAACGGTATGTTAAATATTCAATAAATTTAGAATAATTGTTTTAAAATAATTGGAGAAAAGCTCGAATAGTGGTTCAGTGAAAACTGGCTCTATTTGGAGCTTTTTTATTTACGTCAAAAACTTGTGAAATTTGATCCGGATAAACACTTTTAGGAGTCTTTACCAAATCTTTACATTTCCAATATCTAACCTTTACGTAGCTCAGGTAGTATTGAAAATGAAATTAGAGATTAGAGAAAAGGGGTCAGGACAATGAAAAGCTTTGGTAAGGGTATTCTCTTTACAACAGTTATCGCATTTATCTTAGTTTTGTCGGGATGTGGCACGCAATCGCAAAAAAAGTCGGTGACAATCGTTGGGTCAACGGCTCTGCAACCACTGGTAGAAAAGGCGGCAGCTGATTACCAGGTAAAACATGACGGTGTAGATATTACCGTTCAAGGTGGCGGATCTGGAACAGGATTAAGCCAGGTACAACAGGGGGCCGTTGATATTGGAAATTCTGATGTCTATGCCGAGCAACAAGATGGGATTGATGCTAAAAAATTAGTCGATAATCGAGTTGCGGTAGTTGGAATGGCACCAGTTGTGAATAAAGATGTTCCAATTAAAAATATTTCAATGCTAAACTTACAAAAGATTTTTACGGGTAAGATCACGAACTGGAAAGAGGTTGGCGGTCCAAATCAAAAAATTGTTGTAATCAACCGAGCACAGGGGAGCGGAATTCGAAAATCTTTTGAACGGGTTGTATTGAAAGGAAAAACCGCATTGAATGCGCAAGAACAAGATTCAAACGGAACGGTTCAAAAAATTGTTCAAGCCACTCCAGGCGCAATCAGTTATCTATCTTTTTCATACTTTAATAATCAAATTAAACATCTTTCAATTGATAATGTACAACCAACCGCTAAGAACGTTGTTAATGACAACTGGAAAATTTGGTCTTATGAACACATGTATACGAAACAAAATCCAAGTAAGGCGGCCAAAGATTTTATCAAATATATGACTTCGGAAACGGTTCAAAATAATTTAGTCTCAGACCTAGGATATATTTCAATTCACAGTATGAAAGTTGAACTAACGCCTGACGATAAAGTAATTCCAATTAAAGGAGCTGAATAGTAATGGATGCAGTAAAAACGGAACTTATGAAAAAGTCAAAAGCTTCAAGACAAGATCAACGAGGAAAATTAATTTCATTATTCTGTATTTTTCTAATTATGTTAGTTGTTTTATCGATCTTGTACATGATTACTTCGAAAGGCTTGGCAACCTTTTTTGAAAACAAAATGAGTTTTACTGATTTTTTCACTAAAAAAGTGTGGAATCCAAGTGCCAAACCGCAGCCGCTAGTTGGTGCATTACCAATGATTGTCGGTTCGTTTGGAGTTACAGTTTTATCGGCAATTTTAGCTGCGCCATTTGCGATTGCAACAGCCGTATTTATGACGGATATTTCTGGAAAACGGGGACAAGCAATCCTTCAGCCGGTAATTGAACTATTGGTTGGAATTCCATCAGTTGTGTATGGATTCATTGGACTGACGGTTGTAGTTCCGTTCACCCGGGCGGTATTTGGTGGGACTGGCTTCGGGATTCTATCAGGAACATTTGTATTGTTCGTCATGGTTTTGCCAACGGTCACTTCAATGTACGTTGATAGCCTAAAAGCAGTGCCGCGTTTTTATCGCGAAGCGTCTTTAGCACTCGGAGCAACTAGATGGCAAACCATTTACAAAGTAATTATTCGGGCATCCATTCCAGGATTACTAACCGCAATTATTTTTGGAATGGCACGTGCTTTTGGAGAAGCTCTCGCGGTTCAAATGGTAATCGGAAATGCGTCAATTTTACCACAGGACCTAGTTTCACCAGCATCAACTTTGACTAGTGTCTTAACAACCGGAATTGGAAACACAGTCCTCGGAACACTACCAAATAACGCGTTGTGGTCACTAGCGTTGGTATTGCTATTAATGTCCCTAGTATTTAACCTGTTAACAAGATTTATTGGAAAGAAGGGAGCCTTCTAATGAACGCTAAAAAAGCCGATAAGATTGCCACTGCAATCATCTATATCTTGGTTGGAATCGTCGTTTTAATTTTAGTGGCTCTGCTAGGATTTATCCTAATTTCAGGATTGCCACATGTTACTTGGTCATTTTTAACCTCGCCTGCTTCGGCATTTAGTGCCGGTGGAGGGATTGGTGATCAACTATTTAATTCATTTTATCTTCTGATATTAACCCTAATTATTTCTTTTCCGATTTCTTTAGGTGCGGGAATCTACCTGGCTGAATATGCCAAAAAAAATTGGTTGACTGATGCAATTCGAATTACGATCGAAGTTCTAAGTTCGCTACCATCTGTTGTGGTTGGTCTGTTTGGATTTTTACTGTTTGTAGTTCAGTTTAAACTAGGATTTTCGATTATTTCTGGGGCGATTGCATTAACATTTTTTAATTTACCACTGCTGACCAGAAATATAGAAAATTCACTAAATGGGGTTTCTAATTTACAGCGTGAGGCAGGATTATCCTTGGGTCTTTCACGCTGGAAAACGGTCACAAAGGTTGTTGTTCCCGCAGCATTACCAGGAATTTTAACAGGAATTATTTTGAGTGCTGGACGTGTGTTTGGGGAAGCCGCGGCGTTAATTTTTACTGCTGGACAAAGTGCGCCAATGTTGAACTATGCAAATTGGAATCCATTGAGTGGAGATAGTCCTTTAAATATATTCCGACCTGCGGAAACCTTGGCCGTGCATATCTGGAAAATTAATACTGAAGGAATCATGCCTGATGCAAGCCAAGTTTCGGCTGGAGCGTCGGCCGTACTGGTAGTCGCAGTTTTGATCTTTAATTTAGGGGCACGTTTTGCTGGTAATTATATTTACCGAAAGATTACCGCTAGTAAATAGATTGTGAGGGGAAAGAAATGGTTGAAAAAGTAAATAAGGAAAAGTCGATTCTAACATTTCCCGCTGACCGTGAAATCGCGTTAGAAACTAAAAACGTTCAAGTATACTATGGTGATAACCATGCAATGCACGATGCATCCCTTCAATTTCCACGCTACTCCATTACCGCATTAATCGGTGCTTCAGGATCGGGAAAGTCGACGTATTTAAGAAGTTTGAATCGAATGAATGACGGAATTGCGCGTGTTGATGGGGAAATTATGTATCGTGGATTAAATATTAATTCAAACGAGGTTGATATTTACCAAATGCGGAGAAGGATTGGAATGGTATTTCAACGCCCGAATCCGTTTGCAAAATCAATTCATAATAACATTAGTTTTCCGCTCCATGAAATGGGCATTAAAGATAAAAGTAAAATTAATGAGATTGTTGAATCAAGTTTAAAACAAGCGGCCCTGTGGGATGAGGTCAAAGATGATCTAGGACGAAGCGCGTTGTCGCTTTCTGGTGGTCAGCAGCAACGTTTGTGTATTGCACGATCACTGGCGATGAATCCTGATATTTTATTAATGGATGAACCGGCAAGTGCTTTAGATCCAATTTCGACTTACAAATTAGAAATGACACTTAGTGATTTAAAGGATCAATATACGATTATTATCGTTACGCATAGCATGGAACAAGCTTCACGATTAAGTGATTATACCGCCTTTTTACACATGGGAAAAATTGTTGAATTTGATACTACTAAAAATGTTTTTACGAATCCGACGATGAAACTCACGGAAGATTATGTATCTGGAAACTTTGGATAGATTGGAGAAGGACATGGCAAATAATAATATTATTACTGCTGAAAACGTTCGACTTTATTATGGAAAACACGAGGCTTTACATGGAATAGATTTGGATTTTCCAGAAAAACAGATCACCGCGCTGATTGGTCCTTCGGGAAGTGGAAAATCCACTTTCTTAAGAAGCTTAAATCGAATGAATGATTTAATTCCAGATGTAACAGTTACTGGAACTATCAGGCTGGATGGCTCGGATATTTATTCACCACAAACTGATACGGTTGAACTCCGTAAACGAGTAGGAATGGTTTTCCAACAGCCTAATCCATTTCCGTTTTCTGTCTACGAAAACGTCACATATGGGTTACGACTAGCGGGCGTTAAGGATAAAAAGTTGTTGGATCAGCGTGTTGAGGAAAGCCTTAAGCTTGCAGCGGTGTGGGATGAAACGAAGGATCACTTAAAAGACAACGCCCTCTCATTTTCAGGTGGGCAGCAGCAACGGATTTGTATTGCACGAGTATTGGCGGTTAAGCCGGAAATTATTTTGCTTGATGAGCCAACAAGCGCTTTGGATCCCGTATCCTCGGCGAAAGTTGAGGATAGTCTGCTAGCAATTAAAAATCAATATACAATTGCAATTGTGACACACAATATGCAACAGGCCTCACGGATTTCGGATCGGACGGCATTTTTCTTGAACGGAAAGTTGATTGAGGTTGATAATACAGCCAATATCTTCTTGAATCCAAAACAGCAAGAGACAAGTGACTATTTAAACGGAAAATTTGGGTAGGAGGAATAAGACAATGCGTGGAATTTTTAATGATGAGCTTAAGAGACTATTAGGAAAATTTACTGAAATGGGAATCAACGTTAGTGAACAAATTTATCGGGCGACAAAATCTTTCATTGATCATGACCGAGACATGGCCCAGGGTGTCATTGATTTTGATAATAATATTAATGAAGAAGAAGTGAACTTGGAAGATCAAGCTTTAAATCTAATGGCCCTTCAGCAACCCGTAGCGTCCGATTTTCGTCAGGTAATCGTGGTATTAAAAGCGAGTTCGGAACTTGAACGAATTGGAGATCATGCGGTTGGAATTGCCAAAGAAACAATCCGAATAAAGGGACATAATCGTGATTCTCAAATTGAGTCCGAAATTGCTGAAATGACCAATGCCGTTCGTACCATGCTTGATATAACAATGGATGCGTACGTTAAAAAAGACGGAAAGCTAGCTGACGAAGTAATTAAGGCAAATAACCAAATTGATGCTAATTACAAAAAAATTCGAAAAGAAGTACTGAGCAATATGAAAACTGATCCTAAATCCGTAACGGGGGGTACAGGCTACTTAATGGTGGCTAACTATATTGAACGGATTGGGGACCATATAATAAACGTTGTAGAATGGATTTTATATAACCAAACGGGAAAGATTACCGAAATTAACGCGGATGTAACGGATGTAGATGGACTAAATTAATTTAATTGAGAAGTTATTACTGGGTTAAAAAAAGGTAATAACTTCTCATTTTTTTGTATAAAGATTGCTAATCGAAAGCCAAAAGCTGTAAAATTACAGGTAACAACAAAGTATTGAGGTGAACTATTTGAAATCAAAGTCAAAAATGAAATTTAATAAGTCGAACGACCGTTTTGTAGCGGGCGTGATGGGCGGAATTGCGGAGTACTTTGGGTGGGATAAGGCCCTAACACGCATTATTGCGTTGGTTTTAATTATCCTATCACATGGTTTACTGCTGATCCCATATTTTATATTAGCCTGGTTGATGCCAAGTAAAACTACAAACGCTTATGAACAATTCACTAGCCGTTTCAATTTTATGCGGGATCAAGGATCGACGAAGAAGAAAAAGAGAAAAGAAATTAAGAATGCTGAAGAACATGATGTTAACGATTAAAAACTAATGGATCAGTTAAATATGACATGGAGACAGGAGTAGATAGATGCGCTTTTGGCAAAGAGTATTAATTAATGGCATTTTATTTATTGCATTAACCGGATTTTTCCAGAATAGTGGAAGTTTTTATGTTTCAAATATGTGGATTGCGTTAGTGGCAAGTTTGATATTGGCAATACTGAATGCCAGTATTAGGCCAATTCTACAAATCATTTCATTACCAATCACGCTGTTAACGTTGGGATTGTTTAGTATCGTTATTAACGCCCTTATGTTAGAAATGACATCGGCGTTTGTTGGGTCAAACAATTTTCATTTTTCATCATTTGGAATGACGATGCTGATATCAATCATTTTATCAATCTGCAATGCTATTATCTCAAACCACCTTACAAATCGACGATAAAGGAGGCCAAATAAATGGCCGATAGTGTTTTAGTATCAGAACTAGTTAAGAAAATCAGATTGGGCATATTTTATGGAGAAGAATTTCTAGACCAAAAGGAAATTACGATTAGTGATATTTCGCGACCAGGTCTAGAATTAACCAATTATTTTAAATTTTACCCACATGAACGGGTTCAACTATTTGGTCAAACTGAGATTTCATATGCAAAAGACAGTATGACCAGCGCGGAACGGACAACAGTTTACGAACGAATGGCTGATGTTGATACGCCCGCTTTTGTTATTTCACGCGATTTACCCGTTCCAGCCGAATTGACCCAAGCAGCCAAAAACAATCAAGTTCCAATTTTAACGTCAAGTTTGCCTACTTCGCGTTTATTGAGTAACATGACGAATTTCTTAGAGGACCGTCTAGCAGAACGGGATTCCATTCATGGCGAGCTACTAGAAATTTATGGATTGGGTGTTTTAATTACGGGAGACTCCGGTATTGGTAAAAGTGAAACTGCGCTGGACCTAATTAAGCGTGGACATCGTTTGATTGCCGACGATCGTGTTGATATTTATCAGCAAGATGAGCAAACTTTAATCGGAGAAGCACCACGAATTTTGCGTCATCTGCTGGAAATTCGTGGGGTCGGAATTATCGATGTGATGAACCTCTTTGGAGCCAGTTCGGTTAAAAATCATACGGAAATTAGTTTGATTGTTCATCTGCAAAATTGGGACAAAGATGCTCATTTTGATCGACTTGGCAATGGTGAGCAAACGCGTCACTTTTTTGATTTAGACATTCCTAAAATCACGGTTCCGGTCCGTGTTGGTCGAAATTTAGGAGATATTATTGAAGCAGCGGCCATGAATTTTAGAGCTAAAAATATGGGATACGATGCTACAAAGGTCTTTGATCAAAACTTAAACGAGTTAATCAAAGATAATTCTCAAAAGTAGGAAGTGGATTTTTTGGAATTTATTTTAGGAGCGCTGAATCCGATTGCTTTTTCTTTCGGCGGAATTCAGGTTCATTGGTATGGAATAATTATCGCCTCTGCGGTCGTTATCGCGACTTTATTGGCTGTTAGGGAAGCTAAACGACGTCGAATTGATCCTGATAATATTTATGATTTAATTTTATGGGCGCTCCCGGTGGCGATTGTGTCAGCTCGGACATACTATGTGATTTTTGAATGGGGTTATTATAAGAACCATCTAGATGAAATCATTCGGGTTTGGGACGGCGGAATTGCAATTTATGGCGCATTGATCGGAGCAGGAATTGTCGTTTACCTTTTTTGCCGAATTAAATGGATTCCAGTTTGGTTAATGCTAGACGTGATAGCACCAGTTCTAATTATGGCTCAAGGCATTGGTCGTTGGGGCAATTTCATGAATCAAGAAGCATTTGGACGTATCACGAGCCTTGATTTTTTGCAGAGCTTGCATCTCCCACAGTTTATTATTCAGCAGATGTTTATTAACGGAGCATATCGACAGCCAACGTTTTTATATGAATCAATGTGGGACATCTTAGGCTTTATTGTCTTAATGAGTTTAAGACATCGTCCAAACTTATTTAAGCAGGGTGAAGTGTTCTTAACGTATGTTATTTGGTATTCATTTGGCCGTTTTTTTGTCGAAGGAATGCGAACCGATAGTCTGATGCTACTAGGAATCCGAGTTTCACAATGGTTGTCCGTAATTCTCTTCTTCGGTGCAATTACACTAGTGATTTTACGTCGTCGAATGTTGAAAGATCGACTTCCTAGATATCTGGACGGAAATGAGTTAGCACCAAAATGAACTTGAGTAAAGTACCTTTCTATATGATAATGAGAAGGTACATAAACTAATTTTTAAATATATCAATGTAAGGGGATTAACTATGGCAAAAAAAGTTGCAGTGTTAGGAGCCGGTTCATGGGGCAGTATTTTAGCAAATATGCTTGTTCAAAACGGTAACGACGTTGTTGTCTGGTCCAATATGGAAAAGCAAGCTAAAGAACTTAACGAGCAGCATTCCAACGAACACTATGTTCCTGGATTTAAGTATGATGAACGTTTAGTTGCAACAACTGATTTAGAGTTTGCGTTGAAGGATGTTGACGCGGTACTTTTTGTAGTTCCGACAAAAGTAATGCGCTTAGTTGCACAACAGATGGTCGATGTACTAAAGAAAACTGGTCAAAAGCCAATTATTATCCATGCAAGTAAAGGATTAGAACTAGGAACGCACAAACGTTTATCAGAAGTTTTGGCTGAAGAAATTCCAGCTGATTTGCGGCAGGCAATCGTTGTTTTGTCTGGTCCAAGTCATGCCGAAGAAGTTGCAAAACAAGATTTAACTTTGGTGACCGCAGCAAGTTCCGATTTGAAAAGCGCTGAATTTGTTCAAGAACTATTTATGAATAATTATTTCCGTGTTTACACCAATGATGATATTATCGGTGTCGAAATGGGTGCGGCATTGAAAAACGTTATCGCAATTGGAGCGGGTGCACTGCACGGCCTAGGTTATGGCGATGACGCTAAAGCGGCTTTGATTACGCGCGGCTTGGCTGAAATTTCTCGTCTGGGGGTTGCGTTTGGGGCCAAACCACTTACATTTATTGGCCTATCAGGTGTTGGTGATTTGATTGTTACGGCAACCAGTGTCCATTCAAGAAACTGGCGCGCTGGAAACGAACTTGGACAGGGCATGAAGTTACAAGAAGTAATTGATACGATGGGAATGGTCATTGAAGGGGTACCTTCTACCAAAGCCGCATATGAGTTAGCTCAGCAAAAAAAGATTGAAATGCCGATTACTGAAGCCATCTACGATGTGTTGTATAATGACAAGGGTGTTAAAGAGGTTATTGACAACTTAATGCACCGTGATGGAAAATCAGAGTTAGAGTAATTTTGGAGGAATTTTTTATGTTAAAAGCAAAAAAGGTGCGTAAAGCAATTATTCCAGCTGCTGGATTAGGAACTAGATTTTTACCAGCAACAAAAGCTTCACCAAAGGAAATGTTGCCAATCGTTGATAAACCAACAATTCAATACATAGTTGAAGAAGCTCGTAAATCTGGAATTGAAGAAATTCTAATCATTACGGGTAAGGGAAAACGAGCAATTGAAGATCATTTTGACGCGGTTCCTGAATTGGAAGATAACCTTCGAGCAAAAGGTAAAATCAAAATGTTGGAATCAGTTGAAGAAACTACAGGACTTGATATGTACTTCAAGCGCCAAAGTCATCCACAAGGATTAGGGGATGCAGTTTTGACGGCTAAAACGTTTGTTGGTAATGAACCATTTGTTGTAATGCTAGGTGATGACTTAATGGAAGATAAAGTTCCCTTGACCAAGCAACTAGTTGATTCTTTTGAGCAAACTGGCGCATCAACATTAGCAGTTTTACCTGTACCGCACGAAGAAGTTTCTAAGTACGGGGTAATTGATCCTTCTGAACAAGTTGAAGAGGGATTATACAACGTTTCTCGTTTTGTTGAGAAGCCTGCAGTGGAAGACACTCCAAGTGACTTAGCAATTATTGGTCGATACGTTCTTACACCAGAAATTTTCGAAATTCTTGAAAACCAACAGCCGGGTGAAGGAAACGAAGTTCAATTAACTGATGCAATTGACACACTTAACAAAAAACAACGGGTCTTTGCCAAAGTCTTTAACGGCGATCGGTACGATGTTGGAAACAAATTTGGTTTCTTGAAGACTAATATCGAATATGGATTAAAACATCCTGAAACAAAAGATGAGTTAAAAGACTACATCAAAGATTTAGCCAAACGACTCGACTAAAAATAACTTTTTGCAGTAAAATAAATCAAGCGGCTCTAGGGAAATCTGGACCGTTTGATTTTTTAAATAAACAAAATGATAGACAGTTATAAAAAGTAAGTGTTATAGTAGGTTCATTATCAGATTGGGAGGAAAGAGAATGGCAAAGCAATATGATGTTGTTATTATCGGCGCGGGTCCTGCTGGAATGACCGCCGCATTATACGCATCTCGTGCAAATCTTTCGGTAGTTATGTTGGACCGTGGAATTTATGGTGGTCAGATGAACAACACGGCTTCGATTGAGAATTTTCCGGGATTTAAGTCAATTTTAGGCCCAGATTTAGCAAAAGATATGTACGAAAGTTCAACGCAATTCGGAGCGGAGTACGCTTATGGAAGTGTTGAATCAATTCGAAATGACGGTGATACAAAGCTCGTTAAAACCGATATGGGTGATGAATTTGAAGCTAAAGTCGTCATCATTGGAACCGGATCTGAATACAAGAAGCTCGGGGTTCACGGTGAAGAAGAGTTTAGTGGCCGTGGTGTTTCTTACTGTGCCGTATGTGATGGGGCCTTCTTTAAAGGAATGCATCTAGTAGTAGTTGGTGGTGGCGATTCAGCAATTGAAGAGGGATTATACCTCACTCAGTTGGCTTCTAAAGTAACGGTAATTCACCGTCGTGACCAACTTCGCGCTCAAAAGATTATTCAAGATCGTGCCTTTGCAAATCCCAAGATGGAGTTTGTATGGAACAGTAATGTTACTGAAATCACGGGTGATGGTAAGGTTAGTGGCGTGAAAGTTAATAACAACCAAACCGGCGAAGATTCATTCATTGAAGCTTCAGGAGTTTTCATCTATGTTGGTGTTCATCCAATGACCGATGCGTTTGATGGGTTAGGAATTTTAGACGAAAATGGCTGGATTCCAACGGACGATCATATGCATACAAATGTTCCTGGTATACTGGCTGTTGGTGATGTACGTAAGAAAGACTTACGTCAAATTACCACTGCTGTTGGTGAAGGCGGTACAGCCGGACAACAGGCTTACGAATATATTCAAGAATTAAATAGCAAAGTTAAAGAATAACTTTCAATATTTAAGGAGGAGTTACGGCAAATGTAGTTTTGCTGTGGCTCCTCTTTTATTTTGAAGACGATTTACGGATTCTTAAAAGGAATTGCTTAGATCGATAAAATATCAAATTTGAAGTTGCTGGATTAAAAATTGAATAATTGGTCTATACAAGTATTAGAAAAAACGCTTTCTGAGTAATGTGTAGTATTGTATAATTAGACTAATAGGTAATCTACACTTTAGGAGGAATTTTGAATGAGTTGGGAAGATTCTGTAAAACAATGGCAAGAATATGCCGATTTAGATTTTAACTTAAAACAAGAATTACAAGACTTAACTAAGGATAAGGATGCTCTAAAAGAAGCGTTTTATGCACCAATGGAGTTTGGAACAGCGGGAATGCGTGGCGTTATGGGACCGGGAATTAATCGGATGAATATTTACACGGTTCGCCAAGCAACTGAAGGACTTGCCAACTTTATGGATACCTTAGATTTTACTGATAAAAAGCGAGGAGTAGCAATTAGCTTCGATTCTCGTTACCATTCACAAGAATTTGCCTTAGAAGCAGCAGGCGTTTTGGGTAAGCATGGCATTCCAAGTTTTGTTTTTGATAGCATGCGTCCGACTCCTGAATTGTCATTTACGGTGCGTGATCTAAATACATACGCCGGGATTATGATTACGGCAAGCCACAATCCTAAACAATATAATGGATATAAAATTTATGGTCCCGATGGTGGACAAATGCCACCGATGGAATCGGATAAGATTACGGACTATATTCGTCAAGTTACTGATATTTTTAGCGTTCAAACGTTGTCACAAAGCCAGTTGAGAGACAAGGGACTAATGACGTTAATTGGTGAAGATGTTGATCTTCAGTACTTGGAAGAAGTTAAAACGGTTTCCATTAATCATCAATTAATTAAGCGTTTTGGGGCGGATATGAAGTTAATTTATTCGCCATTACATGGAACGGGAAAGGTCGTTGGGGGTCGAGCATTATCGAATGCCGGTTTTAAGGACTACACAATGGTTCCACAGCAGGCAATTGCGGATCCTGAATTTATTACAACGCCCTTCCCAAATCCTGAATTTCCACAAACTTTTGACTTGGCAATTGAACTGGGAAAGAAACAGAAAGCCGATTTATTGATCGCAACGGACCCAGATGCCGATCGGTTAGGTGCAGCAGTTCGATTACCGGACGGAGAATATAAGTTGCTTACTGGAAACCAGATTGCGGCTGTAATGCTGGATTATATTTTAACTGCTCATGATGCGGCTGGCGATTTGCCAGGTAATGCTGCTGCGGTTAAATCAATTGTTTCTAGCGAATTGGCAACTCGAATTGCAGAAGCCCATCATGTTGAAATGATTAACGTTTTAACTGGGTTTAAATATATTGCGGATCAAATCAAGCATTATGAAGAAAATGGGGACCATACCTTCATGTTTGGTTTTGAAGAAAGTTATGGTTACCTTGTTCGTCCTTTTGTTCGTGATAAAGATGCAATTCAGGGACTGGTGTTATTGGCTGAAATTGCGGCTTACTACCGTAGTAAGGGACAAACCTTATATGATGGTGTGCAAAACTTGTTTGCAACGTACGGATATCACGAAGAAAAGACGATTTCAAAAGACTTTCCTGGCGTTGACGGTAAGGAAAAAATGGCTGCGATTATGGAAAAGGTTCGAGAGGAACGTCCAGACCATTTTGATCAATATAAAGTCATGGAAACTGAAGATTTCTTATCACAAACTAAGTATGAAGTTGATGGATCAACAAAAGAAATTAAACTTCCAAAGGCAGACGTATTGAAATTTATGCTGGATGATGGCACGTGGATTGCAATTCGTCCTTCAGGTACCGAGCCTAAGATTAAGTTCTATATCGGCACGGTTGGAGATAATGAAGACGAAGCAATTAAAAAAATTGATGTTTTTGAAAAAGCAATTAATGAATTAGTTGATTAATAAAGATCAGAAAAATATTGAAGTCATGGCTAAATTTAGTTTTGCCATGGCTTTTTATTTTACGTGAATTATAATTTTGTTTGTGATAGTATATTAACAATTTAAACAAAATTAGGAGGAGTCAATCATGGGAATGCACCAATATTTGAAAAGTTTAAGTAATTTGGAAACAATTTATCGAGCACCGGGTTTTTTTAAATATCAAAAACATTCCGTTGCCGAACATTCATTTAAAGTGGCAGAGATTGCGCAATTTTTAGGTGACGTTGAAGAAAACGCCGGGAACGAGGTTAATTGGCGCTCACTGTATGAAAAATCATTAAATCATGATTATAACGAACGTTTTATTGGAGATATTAAAACTCCTGTTAAATATGCAACGTCGGATTTAAGAAGCATGCTAGCTAGCGTTGAGGATTCAATGAAGGATAACTTTGTTAAAAATGAAATTCCAGTTGAATTTCAGGCAGCATACGAACGTAGATTATCTGAAGGCAAGGATGAAACCTTAGAAGGTAAAATTCTGTCAGTTTCAGATAAGGTCGATTTACTTTATGAGTCTTTTGGTGAAATTCAAAAGGGAAATCCAGAGAGCGTATACACAGAAATTTACAAAGAAAGCCTGCGCACAATTGTTGAGTTTAAGGAAATGCCAAGCGTGGAGTATTTTTTGGATAACGTTTTGCCGGAACTTTTGAATGAAGAATTTACCGACCAATTGAAATTAGAACGAATCAGTCGAGAAATTATTCGGTAGCTAAGAATGGCGAAAGTATGTTCGGAGTGGTAGAATATTTGTAGTGAATTATGAACGAATATCAGTTAATGGCTGGGAGCCAGAATCTTGGATTTAGTCCCGGTCATTTTTCGTGAATGGAGGAAAACGAATGATTGAACGCGAAGAACATCGTGATTTTGAACTGGTTTCAAAGTATCAACCAACTGGCGATCAGCCGGCGGCAATTAAAGAACTTGTTGGTGGAATTAAAAGCGGTGAAAAAGAGCAAATTTTATTGGGTGCAACTGGAACTGGTAAAACATTTACGATTTCGAACGTAATTAAACAAGTTAATAAGCCGACGTTGATTTTGTCTCATAATAAAACCTTGGCTGGACAGTTATATGGGGAATTTAAACAATTCTTTCCAAACAATGCGGTTGAATATTTTGTCAGTTATTACGATTACTATCAGCCTGAAGCATACGTTCCTTCCAGTGACACATACATTGAAAAAGATTCAGCTATTAATGATGAGATTGATGAATTACGGCACTCGGCTACCAGTTCGTTACTAGAGCGGAACGACGTGATTGTCGTTGCTTCCGTTTCTAGTATTTTTGGGTTAGGTGACCCACGCGAATATCAAGACCAGGCGCTTACTTTGAGGGTTGGTCAAGAAATTGATCGAAATAAACTGCTAAGAGAATTGGTCGATATTCAGTATGATCGAAATGACATTGATTTTCAGCGTGGTCGTTTTCGAGTTCATGGGGATGTTGTCGAAATCTTTCCAGCAGCCAATGATGCGCATTCAATTCGAGTCGAATTTTTTGGTGATGAAATTGATCGAATGCGTGAAGTGGACGCGTTAACTGGAGAAATCATTGGCGATCGAGACCATATTACGATTTTCCCGGCGACGCATTTTATGACCAACGAGGATCGCATGGAACATGCAATTGAAGGTATTGAAATTGAACTGAAACAACGTTTAGCTGAGTTGGAGGGGGAAGGTAAGCTGCTCGAAGCTCAGCGACTCAAACAACGGACGACATATGATATTGAGATGTTAAAAGAGATGGGATATACCAATGGTATTGAAAATTATTCAAGGCATATGGATGGAAGAAAACCAGGCGAACCACCATATACGCTACTCGACTTCTTTCCGGATGATTTTCTTTTAGTTGTTGATGAATCCCACGTGACGATGCCACAGGTTCGGGGAATGTACAACGGTGATCGGGCTCGTAAACAGCAGTTGGTTGACTACGGTTTTCGTTTGCCAAGTGCTTTGGACAATCGTCCACTGAAGTTGGAGGAGTTTGAAAAGCATATTAATCAAGTCGTCTACATGTCAGCAACACCTGGGGATTATGAAAGTGAGCGAACTAATAACGTCGTTCAACAAATCATTCGTCCAACGGGCTTGCTTGATCCAATCATTGAAGTTCGACCGATTATGGGTCAAATGGATGATTTATTGGGTGAAATTAATCAACGTGTGGAAAAAAATGAACGAGTTTTTGTTACCACGTTGACGAAAAAAATGGCCGAAGATTTAACGGATTATCTAAAAGATATGGGCGTCAAGGTTGCGTATTTGCACAGCGATATTAAGACCCTCGAACGGACTAGAATTATACGAGATTTACGAATTGGCAAGTACGATGTACTGGTCGGAATCAATCTTTTGCGTGAAGGAATTGATGTTCCTGAAGTTTCACTTGTCGCAATTCTGGATGCTGATAAGGAAGGTTTCTTACGTAATACGAGATCAATGATCCAGGTCGTCGGTCGAGCGGCTCGTAACGAGAATGGACATGTTATTATGTATGCAGATCAAGTTACGCGTTCTATGCAGGAAACAATCGATGAAACTGCGCGTCGTCGGTCGATTCAAGAGGCATACAATGAGGAACACGGAATTACGCCACATACGATCAAAAAAGAGATTCGTTCGTTGATTTCTGCAACAACTGAATCTGAAGATCAGGGTCAAAAGGATGATTTCCTTGATGTTGACTTTGCCGATATGGATAGCAAAGATCAAAAAGAAATGATCGCAAATCTGGAAGATCAAATGCGAGCTGCAGCGAAGAAGCTTGACTTTGAAAAAGCGGCTAATCTACGTGACACAGTATTAGAATTAAAGGCACAAATCGACTAGGGGGAAGCTTTTTTGGCAAATGACAAAATTATTATTCATGGAGCTAGAGCTCATAATTTAAAGAATATTGATGTAACCATTCCACGAGACAAACTCGTGGTGGTAACAGGATTATCAGGTTCTGGGAAAAGTTCATTGGCGTTTGATACCTTATATGCTGAAGGCCAACGGCGATACGTTGAAAGTTTGTCCGCATATGCTCGCCAATTTTTAGGGCAAATGGATAAGCCGGACGTCGATTCGATTGATGGATTAAGTCCCGCAATCTCAATTGATCAGAAAACAACCTCTAAAAATCCACGTTCAACAGTCGGAACGGTTACTGAAATCAACGACTATCTACGACTATTGTGGGCACGAGTTGGACAACCCATTTGTCCAAATGATGGAACATTAATTACTAGTCAAACGGTGGAACAGATGGTTGATCGAGTTTTGGCTCTGCCAGAAAGAACCAAAGTTCAAATTATTTCACCAATTATTCGATCCAAAAAAGGACAACATAAAAAGATATTTGAAAAAGTGAAACGTGAAGGCTTCGTTCGAGTTCGTGTTGATGGCGAAACGATGGATGTCGAGGAAGTACCGGAACTAGAAAAAACTAAGGTACATTCAATTGACGTTGTTGTTGATCGGATTGTTGTTAAAGATGGAATCCGATCAAGACTGTTCGATTCTTTCGAGGCGTCTTTACGATTGAGTAACGGATATGCAACAGCCGATGTAATCGGTGAAGAACCAATTCTGTTTTCTGAACATTATTCATGTCCGATTTGTGGTTTTACGGTAGGAGAATTAGAACCTCGTCTCTTTTCATTTAACGCTCCGTTTGGTGCTTGTCCAGACTGTGATGGACTGGGAGTTAAACTGGAAGTCGATCTAGATCTTGTTGTGACAGATAGTACCAAGACGTTGAGAGAAGGGGTAATTGCACCCTGGAATCCGATTAGTTCACAGTATTATCCAACACTTTTAGAACAAGCGGCAGAGAGTTTTGGTATTGACATGGACACACCTTTTGAAGATTTACCAAAAGCTGATCAAAAGATTGTTTTGTATGGTTCAAAAGGTAAAAAGTTCCATTTTCATTACGAAAATGACTTTGGTGGAGTTCGTGACGTTGACTCAATTTTTGAGGGAGTCATCGTGAATATAGAACGGCGTTACCATGAAACTAACAGCGATTTTACACGGGATCAGATGCGTCAATATATGCGTGAGTTGACATGCCAGACTTGTCATGGATACCGTTTGAATCGTAAGGCATTGTCAGTGAAAGTGGACGGTAAACATATCGGAGAAGTTTCAGCATTACCAATTGATAGCGAGATTCAATTTTTTGGCAAGCTGATTTTTTCAGAACAGAACACGGCCATTGCGACGCCGATTTTAAAAGAAATAAAAGATCGATTAAACTTCTTACGAAATGTTGGACTAGAATACCTAACTTTGAGCCGTTCAGCACGAACGCTTTCAGGAGGGGAGGCACAACGAATTCGACTGGCAACTCAAATCGGTTCGAACCTCTCCGGTGTGCTTTATATTTTAGATGAACCGTCAATTGGGCTTCATCAACGTGATAACGACCGTTTAATTAGTTCCTTGAAGAAGATGCGTGATTTAGGTAATACATTGGTAGTTGTTGAACATGATGAAGATACCATGTGGGCAGCGGACTATTTGATTGATATTGGTCCTGGAGCGGGAGAAAATGGTGGCGAAGTAATGGCCGCTGGGACGCCCAAACAGGTGGCTAAAAGTCGAAAATCACTAACTGGCCAGTACTTATCTGGTAAAAAGTTTATTCCAGTGCCAACCGAGCGACGATCGGGGAATGGACAATCAATTACGTTAAAGGGCGTTCAAGAGAATAACCTAAAAAATATTAACGTCGATTTTCCTTTAGGCGAATTTATCGCAGTTACTGGCGTTTCTGGATCGGGAAAGTCAACTCTGGTTAATATGGTTTTAAAGCGCGTATTGGCTCAAAAGCTTAATCATAATTCAGAAAAACCCGGTAAATATAAATCAGTTAGTGGCATTAAAAATATTGAAAAAATTATTAATATTGACCAGACTCCGATTGGGCGGACTCCAAGAAGTAATCCTGCCACGTACACTAGTGTATTTGATGATGTCCGTGGTTTGTTCGCACAAACTAATGAGGCAAAACTAAGGGGATACACAAAGGGACGGTTCAGTTTTAATGTTAAAGGTGGCCGTTGTGAAGCCTGTAAAGGTGATGGGATTCTAAAGATTGAAATGAATTTTCTTCCAGATGTATACGTTCCTTGCGAAGTTTGTCATGGAACACGTTATAATTCAGAAACATTGGAAGTTAAGTATAAAGGAAAAACCATTGCGGATGTCCTAGAAATGACGGTTGAAGAGGCAGCTAAATTCTTTGATCCAATTCCAAAAATTGCGCGAAAATTGCAAACGATTATCGATGTTGGTTTAGGATACGTTCATTTAGGACAATCGGCGACAACCTTGTCTGGTGGTGAGGCACAGCGAATGAAGCTGGCTGCAGAATTACACAAGAAAGCTAACGGAAAGAATTTTTATATTCTAGATGAGCCGACAACCGGTCTGCATACGGATGACATTCGGCGATTGTTGGATGTTTTACAACGACTTGTGGACAACGGCAATACCGTTTTGGTGATTGAACATAATTTGGACGTCATCAAAACGGCCGATCATTTGATCGACTTAGGACCAGAAGGCGGCGAAGGTGGTGGTCAAATAATTGCCACGGGAACCCCAGAGGAGATTGCGGCAGTTTCTGAAAGCTACACTGGTCAATATTTAAAGGACGTTTTAGAGCGCGATACAAAGCGAACCAAGGCGCATCAAAAATAGTTTTAGCAAATGAAGTTAGGATTTAGGTTCTAACTTCATTTTTATCTTTTAAAAAAGACACACCCGGATGTGTTATACTGGAGTAGTTACCTTGATAGGGGGAATTGTTAATGAAGAATGAATCATTACAGTTAGTAGTAGTGACGGGAATGAGCGGCGCTGGAAAGACGGTTGCAATGCAGAGTTTTGAAGACTTAGGCTTCTTTTGTGTTGATAACATGCCACCAGCTTTACTACCAAAATTTTGGGAATTAATTAAAGAAAATGGAAAAATTAAAAAAGTAGCGTTAGTGGTTGATTTACGCTCGCGTGGTTTCTATGATCAAATTTTAACCATGCTATCTGGAAATGGATCTGATCAAGAAATTAAAACTGATGTTCTATTTTTAGATGCGACCGATAAGGAACTAGTAGCACGGTATAAAGAAACACGTCGTGCACATCCGTTGGCGATGGACGGACGAGTAGCTGATGGCGTCAGAAAAGAGCGAGAATTGTTAGCTCCAATAAAGTCGGAAGCACAAATTGTAATTGATACAACGGACCTAACTCCACGTGAACTTCGTGCCAATATTTTTGAACATTTCTCAACCAATAAAACGATTCCAAAGTTTCATGTTGAGGTTGTTTCGTTTGGATATAAGTATGGTATTCCAATTGATGCCGACATAATTATGGATGTTCGTTTTTTGCCAAATCCATACTATGTACCGGAATTAAAGGATAAGCTTGGTACTGATCGAGCGGTGTATGACTATGTAATGAACCAGCCAGCAACGGAGCAATTTTATCAGGATTACCTCAAACTCTTGACCGATATAATGCCGGGATATCAGCATGAAGGGAAGTCTAATTTGACCATTGCCATTGGATGTACCGGTGGACAACATCGTTCCGTTGCAATTGCAGAGCGCCTTGGTAAAGATTTATCTGAACATTATGTTACGCATATTTCGCACCGGGATGCAAATAAGCGAAAGGAAACGGTAAATCGATCATGATTAAAAAAACGGGACCAAAGATTGTAGTAATTGGTGGTGGGACGGGACTTCCAGTTATTCTAAGCGAGTTACACAAACGGAATGCAGACATTACGGCAATCGTAACGGTTGCTGACGATGGTGGATCATCCGGAATCATTCGAGATTACGTTAATGTTGTGCCACCAGGGGATATTCGAAATGTAATGGTTGCTTTATCGGATATTTCTCCACAACTGAAGGATATTTTTCAATATCGTTTTAAAAGTGAGGATAAATTCTTGGCGGGTCACGCCATTGGAAATTTAATTATTGCGGCGCTTTCTGAAATGCGTGGTGGAATTGACCCAGCAATCCGAGAGTTGTCTGAAATGCTTCAAGTTGAAGGGCACGTTTACCCCGCGAGTGCGGAGCCGTTGGTGTTACATGCTAAATTCACTGATGGTTCGAGTCTGGCCGGCGAGGCAGAGATCACTGCGGCCCATAAAAACATTAAGGAAATCTGGGTTGAAAACAATCCATGGAGTGAAAATAAAAAGCCTAAAGCGGTTCCTGAAGCACTGCAAGCAATTGAAAATGCTGACGAAATCATCTTGGGACCAGGAAGTTTGTTTACGAGCATCTTGCCTAATCTAATGATTGAAGATATCGGGCGTGCCGTTTTAAAAACCAAGGCTGAAGTTGTTTATATTTGCAATATCATGACTCAAAAAGGTGAAACAATCGATTTTACCGATGCTGAACATGTTAGAACACTAGATAAACACTTGGGACGTAATTTCATTGATACGGTGTTGGTTAATACAGAGGTGGTTCCAGAATCATACATGGATTTTAATCGATACGATGAGGTCTCAAAACAAGTAGTCCACGATTTTAAAGGACTCCGAGCACAGGGGGTACGAGTCATTTCAGACAATTTCTTATTGTTGAGGGATGGCGGTGCTTTCCATAATGGGAAAAAAGTAGTTGATGAATTAATGAACATCTGTAGTAATCCCATTGAGAAACACGATTAGGAGGACTATAAATTGTCATACGCTAGTGAAGTAAAAAAAGAGCTAACCAGTTTAGAAGTGCATGAAAATAATGCTAAGGCTGAATTGATGGCCTTAATTCGGATGAATGGTGCAATTGGGATCAGCAACCAGCAATTAACGTTGAACACGCAAACCGAAAATCCGGCCATTGCGAGAAGGATTTATTCTTTATTAAAGGAATTTTACCACCTTGAGGCCGAATTAAGCGTTCGTCGAAAAATGAAGTTAAAAAAGAATAATCTCTATATTGTTCGTTTACGGACGGGTGTGAAAGAATTATTAAATGATTTATCCATTTTGAAGGATGATTTTCAAATAAATGAAAAAGTCCCAGAAGGAATATTAACAGCAGAGTCAGAAGTGCGTTCCTATTTACGAGGGGCATTTTTGGCCAGTGGTTCGGTTAATAATCCGGAAACTAGTCGATACCATTTGGAAATTTATTCGTTGTATGAATCCCATAATCAGATGATTGCGGATTGGATTAATCGGTATAACTTTAACGCACGAACGACGGAACGGCGTAGCGGTTATATTGTCTATTTAAAGGAAGCAGAACACATTGCCGACTTCCTACAATTAATTGGCGCGACGAATTCAATGTTAAAATTTGAAGATGTGCGCATCATGCGGGACATGCGCAATTCGGTAAACCGACTAGTTAATTGCGAAACGGCGAATTTAAATAAGGTTGCTAATGCTTCAATGAAACAAATAAATAATATTCAGTACATTGACGAAACCGTTGGATTGGGTGAGCTACCGCCTAAGTTACGTGAAGTTGCCGAAACTAGGTTGGCACATCGCGAAGTTAGTTTGAAAGAATTAGGAGAACTAGTACCGGGTGGTCCAATCTCAAAATCTGGAATTAATCACCGACTAAGAAAAATAAATCAGTATGCCGAGAAACTCCGGGCATAAAGTTAAGAATTAGGGTCCTAGCAAGAACGTTGCTGGGATTCTTTTTTTTACAAATGTACCGGCAATAGTACAAAGAAAGCGATTGTAATTGGAATGTAAAATACGCCGATTTGCAATCATGATAATATTAAGTCGATATGATGAAAGATGAATAGTAAATTTAATTAAGGGAGTAGTAAGTGTATGGAAGTAAGAAAACATTATAAGATGTTTAAATCAGGAAAACAGTGGGTTTATGCCGGTATTGCAACTGCCAGTTTTGGATTAGCTGGAATTGGAAATAATGTAGCTAATGTACATGCAGACACGACTGAAAATAAAGACAGCGTTCGTCCAATTGATCAAAATACCACAATGGCACCTGTTAGTGAAGCAAGTGTCAAGTTGACCCAAAAATCGACCACTCAAACTAGTGCAAGTTCCAATGCGACCTTGAATACTAGTTCTGCTGCTGTATCAAGTTCAGCATCCAGTGCGGCGCAACAACAAAATACTAAGGCCACAAGTAGCGTCAGCGCTAAGACTAGTACAGCCGTTGCTCCTACGAGTAGTGCCGCCGTTACAACGGCAAAAACGACCACTACAGCGAAATCAACAACTAACACGGATGTTGAACCAGCGACTGCAAAAACATCAACTCAGAAAAGTTACACTGTCGATAATACTTATAAATTAGCTGAAAATGAGGGTAGTGATCAAAAAACCAACAATAAAATAATTGTTGCGCATGCGACCGGAACATATGCCCCAGCTAAGAATGTTGCAACTTTTGAAAAACGCGAATGGAGTACCGATCAAACCTACGTTCAATATATTGTTGGTGACGGTGGAAAGGTCTACGCCGTTGGTGAAGAAGGTTATGTTGCTTGGGGAGCTGGACAATGGGCTAATGAAAATGCTCCTGTTCAAGTCGAACTTGCACAAACCTATTCCGACGCTCAATTCAAAAAAGACTATACAACATATGTTAATTTACTTAGAGATTCCGCACAAAAATGGAATATTCCTGTTACGTTAGATGATAAAAAATATGTCGGGATTAAATCACACGTTTGGATCACCAATAATGTCTGGGGAAATCACGTTGACCCATACGGCTATTTAGCAACTCACGGTGTATCACAATCTCAATTTGCGCGTGATTTACAGTACGGATTTAATGCGAATTCGAATGGAACTAGCACCAATAATACTGGTTCAAACAGTGGTAATTCTTCAAATGGCAGTAATAACGTTGATAATTCCAAGATTAAAGTTGGATCCAACGTTACAATCAAGACTAGTGCTAAAAAATGGGCAACTGGTCAAGATATTTATGGTGCGGTTAAGGGCAAAACGTATAAGGTAATTCAAACAAATGGCTCGCGTCTATTGTTGGATAAGGTGGTTAGTTGGATTAACAAAGCAGATGTAACTGTTCCTGGTACGTCAGCCAATAATACAAATAATAGCCAAAATACTAGTCGTCCAACGACTAATACGAGCCAAGCAATTAAGGTCGGATCCAGTGTCACAATCAAGACGAATGCTAAGAAATGGGCAACCGGTCAAAATATTTATGGCGCGGTTAAAGGCAAAACGTACAAGGTAATTCAAACAAATGGCTCGCGTCTATTGTTGGATAAGGTGGTTAGTTGGATTAACAAAGCAGATGTAACTGTTCCTGGTACGTCAGCCAATAATACAAATAATAGCCAAAATACTAGTCGTCCAACGACTAATACAAGCCAAACAATTAAGGTTGGATCCAATGTCACCATCAAGACCAGTGCTAAGAAATGGGCAACCGGTCAAAATATTTATGGCGCGGTTAAAGGCAAAACGTACAAGGTAATTCAAACAAATGGCTCGCGTCTATTGTTGGATAAGGTGGTTAGTTGGATTAACAAAGCAGATGTAACTGTTCCTGGTACGTCAGCCAATAATACAAATAATAGCCAAAATACTAGTCGTCCAACGACTAATACAAGCCAAACAATTAAGGTTGGATCCAATGTCACCATCAAGACCAGTGCTAAGAAATGGGCAACCGGTCAAAATATTTATGGCGCGGTTAAAGGCCAAACCTACAAAGTAATTCAAACAAATGGTTCGCGTTTATTATTGGATAAGGTGGTCAGTTGGATTAATAAGTCAGATGTGACCGTTCCTGGTGGTACAACCAATGCAGCAACTAAGCCAACTACCAATAAACCAACGGGCAATGCAAACCAGTCAACAATCGGTGTAGGGTCCAACGTTACAATTAAATCAAGTGCTAAACGATGGGCAACCGGCCAAAATATTTACGACGGTGTAAAGGGGAAAACATATAAAGTAATTCAAACAAATGGTTCCCGATTACTCTTAGATAAGGTCGTTAGTTGGATCAATAAATCAGACGTGACGGTTCCTGGTAGTAATACTAGTAGCAATAGTGCTGGGAATTCCAGTTCATCACAGGTGATTAAATTATCAAATAGTGGTTGGACGAGTACACAAACCAATTTTGTCAATCAAATCGCCGCTGACGTGATGAGTGTATGTAAAGATAATGGCCTTTATGCATCTGTAGCAATGGCTCAGGCAGTATTGGAGAGCGCGTATGGAACGTCAGGACTAGCAAAACAAGCTAATAACTTATTCGGAATTAAGGCTGATAAGAATTGGACGGGCGATTACGTGACGATGAAGACTCAAGAAGTGATTAATGGAAGAACAGTGACCGTTAATGCTAAATTTAGAAAATATTCTTCGATTAAGGACTCAATTGCCGATTATGCTCAGAAATTGCAATCGAGACCTCAATATTCCAACGCATTCACTAATAAGGCCGCTAATTATATTGAATCAATTAAAGCAATTAAGGCTGGTGGATACGCAACGTCTACAACTTACGTAAGTAGCTTGATTAACTGTGTTAATACAAACGGATTTTATAAGCTGGACGGACGTACTTCAGCAATTACGCTCTAGTTTTTATTCTAGAAAAATGAAATAATACTGGTAAAGAGACTGTTCTTAACGTTGTTCAGTCTTTTTATTATTAAAGATGGGGATGAACTAAATGAATTATTCTGAATTTCAATTTGTCCAACTATGGGATGGAAGAATGGGAACAATTGTAAAAGTTTTGTCCAGTGGATATATGATTGAAGATAACTTCTGGGGCTGGTTAAAGATGAAAAATGGCGAAGACCCTAATCATTATATTTATCCACCTGTGGATATCGAAAAGACATTCACGGTTTTAGATGAAGAAATTGAAGGGGAAGCTCAAATGGCCGAAGAGGTGTTTGAATTCCGATATAAGATGATGGAAAGTGCTCTAGGAAATAAATAGTAGCTAATATAAAAAAGATGATGTGGATAAAGTTCGTCCACACCATCTTTTTTACTTTTAGATAAACATCAATTATTTGAGGTTATCATTTTTTTCCATAATACCATCAATCAGACCATATTCAACGGCATCTTGTGCTGTTAAGTAGTTATCACGTTCCGTATCGATATTGATCTTTTCAAGCGGTTGTCCAGAATTTTCAGCCAAAATGTTGTTTAATTCTCGACGAGTTTTCAAGATCTGTTCGGCAGCAATTTCAATTTCTGTTTGCTGGCCTTGAGCACCACCAGAAGGCTGATGAATCATGACCTCTGAATGTGGTAGAGCAAAGCGTTTGCCCTTTGTTCCAGAAGAAGCAAGGACACTGGCCATTGAAGCAGCCATACCCATCACGATTGTCTGAACATCAGATTTGATGAAGTTCATCGTGTCGTAGATTGCAAGTCCGGCAGTAACCACACCACCTGGAGAGTTAATGTAAAGGTAAATGTCTTTTTCTGAATCTTGTGCATCTAGGAAAAGCAATTGAGAGATAATCGAGTTTGCAAGATCATCATCAATTGGACCTGATAACATGATAATTCGATCTTTTAATAGTCGTGAGTAAATATCGTAAGCGCGTTCGCCGCGTGATGATTGTTCAATAACTGTTGGGACCAAGTTCATAACTTAGTAGCCTCCTTTAGTTTTGTAAAAATTTTAGTTATTAATTACTTAACATGGGTATAGTTTATATCAAAGGTCAAAAAAGGTCAAATGATTTTGCTCAGGTTGTCCATGAAGTAGAAATAATAAAAAAATATCGGGCATGTCAGCGAGATCCGACAGCAAAAGGTGGGGCGTTAGCGTAAATAAATTCAAGGAGTAGACCTAAGTTAACGACATTTGATGCATAAAAATAACACGAACAACTGATTGTTCGTGTTGAATTGGAAAACCCGGAAGAGTGTCCAGTGTGATTCCTTTGATGGCTATTAAATTCTGAGTGGTATATAATCGAAAATGTAAGCGAATTATAATTTAATGATTCAGGCTAATAAAATTATAATGAATCAAATACGAAGTGCCAATGCGCCATGAGGGAGTCGAACCCTCAGCTCGAGAACCGGAATCTCACGTGCTATCCATTACACTAACGGCGCCTGATGATATAATTTTACAGTAGAAATAGATAAAAAACAAGATAATTGTGGAGAATTACTATGGCAATGAAACAAGGATTTAGTCAAAATCAAGCACAACAACAAAAACAAATTCAACGACTGGCGATGACACAAACGCTTCAGCAGTCAATTCAGATGCTTCAATACAACGTGGAAGAACTCCAAAGTTTTCTGAAACAAAAAGAATTGGACAATCCTTTAATTACCGTTGAAATGGCTACTGAACAACCAATCAGTAAAATATCAGGGGATTCTGGCGCACATGAAGCCTTCATGAACCAAATTTCCAACGATCAGAGCCAATCATTATTTGATTACCTATTAGATCAGGTTCATCTTACCATGCGAGATACTCCATTAAGACATCTAGTTCTATTTTTATTAGATTTTGTCGATGATAACGGTTATTTACGAATTTCAAATGAAGATGTAATAAAAAGAACCGGAGCTGACGAAATTGCAATCATCGACGCGGTGACTTTACTCCAACAACTTGATCCACCGGGAGTAGGTGCACGAAATCTTCAAGAATCCTTGATGCTACAAACTGAAAATGACGAAGGATCACCGGATCAAGCTTATTTAGTTTTGGAAGATGCTTTTGATGACTTAGTCGGTCGACGTTGGGAAAAAATTGCTCGAAAATATAAAATCGAACTATCAGTTGTCCAAGAAATTTTTGATTATGTCAGAACTTTGACGCCTAACCCAGGAGCCGGTTTTGGAAAACAAGATCGTGGCTATATTATCCCAGACCTGATCTTTAAAATCGAAAATGGTGAGCCAAGATTGATACAATCTAAGGCGTCAAAGCCTAAGGTTAGTTTTGCCGATCAGTATTTTAAGCAACTTAAACAAACTACAGATGACGAAGTTCATAAGTATGCTGCCGAAAAAAAGAAGGAATACGACTGGATAGCTAAGAGTCTAGGACAACGCGAAGATACTATCTTGAGGGTGGGTAAAATCATTTTTGAGCGGCAACGTAACTTTTTCTTGAGTAAGACAAAGGAACTTAATCCTTTATTACTACGAGATGTTGCTAATAAATTGCATTTACACGAGTCAACAATCTCTAGAGCGGTTAATGGTAAATACATCTCGACACCATTTGGAACCTTTGAATTAAAGGCGTTTTTCAGTAACGCGGTCAATCAAAATAGTGATGTATCAGCCGATGCTGCTAAAGAACGAATTCGAAAAATTATTGATGCAGAAGATAAATCGAAGCCGATTTCCGACGCTAAAATCGAAAAAAATTTGAAGGATGATGGAATTACAATTTCACGAAGAACGGTCGCAAAGTATCGTGAAGCGTTGGGAATCCAATCATCTTCTAAAAGAAAACGTTTTGAATGAAGAGAAATTAATAAAACTTAAAGTTAAGTATTAAGTTTGCAAATTATGAATGAGCTTGTTATAATTTGTTTTGTAAGTGAGGTATACAACTAAAGTTAATTCTGAAGTTTGTGTGCCATTTATTTTTAACTTGTTGGGTCGTTTTGTGACATAGCTGGACAAAAACAGTCCAACGCAGGAGATAAGATAACATGGATGACAATGAGATGGATTTACTAGAATCTGTTGTTCCCGGTTTAATCGTCGAATTTCTACAACGATTTGATATTTTAAAGTCGATTGATCTGCTTGCTCCGGTTGGGAGAAGGATCTTATCTGAACATTTACATCTGAGTGAGCGGGTTCTACGATCACAGACAGATGCGTTAAAGTCACAAGGGCTGTTGACCAGTTCTCAGGCTGGAATGATGTTATCGGATGAAGGGCGTCGAGTCATGAATGGATTGGAGCCCTTGGCGAATCGTTTTCTAGGCTTGACTAGTCAAGAAAAGTTACTGGCGGAACGATTAAATATCGAGCGGTGTTTTATCGTGCGCGGTGACCGTACAGCTGGGGATGCAGTTACAAAACAACTTGGTACGATTTTAAATGATGCACTTGCAAAATTACTACCAGAGGGTAATAATATTATAGTGGTAATGGGCGGTTCGACGATGGCGTCGGTTGCTGCCCAGCTCACCCCAGAGCTTTCGGTTAGTCGTAAGCTGACCTTTGTTCCTGGACGGGGAGGAATCGGAGAGTCTGTTAATAAGCAGGCCAATTCCGTTGCAGCGACCATGGCGAAGAGAACGCATGGTGAGGCTCGCCCTCTCTATATACCAGAGCAATTAAGCGAAAGTACTTATCACCCACTATTGAATGAACCAACGGTTAAGCCGGTTCTTGAACTGATTAAGCATGCGGGAGTTGCAATTCATGGAATTGGGAACGCCGGTGTGATGGCAAGACGACGGGGAGTAAATGAAGAAATTAGTAATTATCTCCGGAAGGCAAAAGCAGTTGGTGAGGCATTTGGATCTTTCTATAATAAGGAAGGACGGATACTTTACCAGGTTCATCGAATTGGGTTACAGCTGAATGATGTTCAGCATTTCAATCATGTATTTGCCGTAGCCAGTGGGCACGACAAGGCTCAAGCAATTGAGTCTTACATGAAAATTGCACCACATCAGACCATTTTAATTACTGATGAGGGTGCCGCAAACGTGATTTTAAAAAAGTAAAGCCATTGTGACTTAACTTTTTAAAATAAATTATTTTTTTAGATTCCTAAAGGAGGAAATCTTAGTTATGACTGTAAAGATTGGTATTAATGGTTTTGGACGTATCGGTCGTTTAGCATTCCGTCGTATTCACGAATTGGGTGCAAAATCAAATGACATCGAAGTAGTTGCTATCAACGATTTGACAAGCCCTGCTTTATTAGCACACTTGCTTAAATATGATTCAACACATGGAACATTCCCTGGTGAAGTTAGTGCAACAGACGACTCAATCGTTGTTGACGGCAAGAACTACCGTGTTTACGCTGAACCAAAAGCTCAAGACATTCCTTGGGTTAAGGAAGACGGCGTTGACTTCGTACTTGAATGTACAGGTTTCTACACATCAAAAGAAAAGTCACAAGCTCATTTAGATGCTGGTGCTAAACGTGTATTAATCTCAGCTCCTGCTGGTTCAGACCTTAAGACTGTTGTTTACAACGTAAACGACGACATCTTGACTTCTGACGATCGTATCGTTTCAGCTGGTTCATGTACAACAAACTGTCTTGCACCAATGGCTTACTTCTTGAACAAAGAATTCGGCGTACAAGTTGGTACAATGACAACAATCCATGCTTACACAAGTACACAAATGTTACTTGATGGACCTGTTCGTGGTGGAAACTTCCGTGCTGCACGTTCTGCTGCTGCTAACACAATTCCTCATTCAACTGGTGCTGCTAAGGCTATTGGTCTTGTAATCCCAGAATTGAACGGTAAGTTACAAGGACATGCACAACGTGTATCTGTTGTTGATGGTTCATTGACAGAACTTGTTTCAATCCTTGACAAAGAAGTTACAGCTGACGAAGTAAATGCTGCTATCAAGAAGCATACAGAAGGTAACGAATCATTTGGTTGGAACGAAGACGAAATCGTATCAAGTGACATCATTGGCACAACATACGGTTCAATCTTTGACCCAACACAAACAGAAGTTACAACAGCTGGCGACAAGCAATTAGTTAAGACTGTTGCTTGGTACGACAACGAATATGGCTTCACTTGCCAAATGGTACGTACTTTATTGAAATTTGCTACTCTTTAAGATCAAATCTTAAACGTTTGTAGATTTCAAACCGTCTAATCGGTCTGGAGACGGAGGGAGGTCACTTCCTCCGTCTCTTTTTTTAGGAAAAATAATTTATTATATTTAAGGAGGAATTCTCTTGGCTAAATTAACAGTTTCAGATTTAGATGTAAAAGACAAGAAAGTTTTGATGCGCGTTGATTTTAACGTGCCAGTTAAAAACGGTGTGATTGGTGACGATAACCGAATCGTTGCTGCACTTCCAACAATCAAATACACCATTGACAATGGTGGAAAGGCAATTTTATTCTCTCATTTAGGTCGTATTAAGACTGAAGAAGATAAGAAGGAACTTACACTACGTCCAGTTGCTCAACGTTTATCAGACTTACTTGGCAAGCCAGTAACATTTGTTCCTGTAACACGTGGTGCACAATTAGAAGATGCTATCAATGGTATGAATGACGGCGATGTTTTACTATTTGAAAACACACGTTTTGAAGATCTTGATGGTAAGAAGGAAAGTGGAAACGATCCTGAATTAGGCCAATACTGGGCATCACTTGGTGACATGTTCGTTAATGATGCTTTCGGTACAGCTCATCGTGCTCATGCTTCAAACGTTGGAGTTGCAGAAGCAATGAAGGCTGATGGTAAGAAAGTTGCTGCCGGTTTCCTTATGGAAAAAGAAATTAAATTCTTGGGTGAAGCTGTTGATGATCCAAAGCATCCTTTTGTTGCAATCTTAGGTGGTGCTAAGGTTTCTGATAAGATCGGTGTCATTGATCACTTACTTGATAAGGCTGATAAAGTTATTATCGGTGGTGGTATGACGTATACATTCTACGCTGCTAAAGGCATGAGTATTGGTAACTCACTCGTTGAAGCTGACAAGATTGATGTTGCTAAAGAAATCCTTGCAAAGGGTGGCGACAAAATTGTCCTTCCTGTTGATAGTGTAGTTGCTGAAAAATTTGATAACGATGTTCCAAATAAAGTTGTTGAAGGCGACATTCCTGATGGATACATGGCACTTGATATTGGACCAAAATCAGTTGCTGAATTTAAGGATGTTCTTAAAGATGCTAAGACGGTTGTATGGAATGGACCAATGGGTGTATTCGAAATGAGTAATTACGCTAACGGTACACTTGAAGTTGGTAAATTCTTGGGTACACTTTCAGATGCAACGACAATTGTTGGTGGTGGTGATTCAACTGCTGCTGTTAAGCAATTGGGAGTTGGCGACCAATTGACACATATTTCAACTGGTGGTGGAGCTTCACTTGAATACCTTGAAGGTAAAGAACTTCCTGGTATCGCTGCTATCTCAAACAAGTAGACTAATACAATCGTGCAGGATGAGAGCTAATTTGCTTCTCATTTTCTGCTACATATTTCTTAATTAAGAAAGGATGTTTTATTTTGCGTACTCCAATCATTGCTGGAAACTGGAAAATGAATAAAAACCCCCAAGAAACTCAAGAATTCTTGGATGCTGTTAAAGGAAAATTGCCTGATGCGTCTGTTGTAGAATCAGTTATTGCTGCTCCTGCAATTGATTTAAACGCTCTTGTATGGTTCTCAAAGGATGAACCACTTAAAGTGGCTGCTGAAAACAGTTACTTTGAAGACGAAGGTGCTTTTACTGGTGAAACTAGTCCAAAAGCCCTCTCAGAAATGGGTGTTAACTACGTTGTGATTGGTCATTCAGAACGTCGTCAATATTTTGGCGAAACTGATGAAGACATCAACAAAAAGGCTAAAGCAATTTTCAGAAACAACATGACACCAATTATTTGCTGTGGCGAAACGCTTGAACAACGTGAAGCCGGCGAAACCAATGAATGGGTTGCTGGTCAAATCACAAATGCTCTTAAGGGTCTAACGGCAGAACAAGTTGCTTCATCTGTTTTGGCTTACGAACCAATTTGGGCAATTGGTACTGGTAAGACTGCTACAAGTGATCAAGCTCAAGAAGTATGTCACGTTATTCGTGAAACAGTTGCAAAGCTATACGACCAAACTGTTGCCGACAAAGTTCGAATTCAATACGGTGGTAGTGTAAAACCTGCTAACGTTGCTGAACTAATGGATAAAGAAGATATTGATGGTGGTCTTGTTGGTGGTGCATCACTAGATCCAGAATCATTCTTACAATTAGTTAACTATCAAGGTTAATCTAGGGTTAATTTAATTTTAAAAATGTAATATAATAAATACTGCATTAGCAGATTAAAAATGTGAGGAGATATATATAATGTCACTTATTACTGATATTTATGCACGCGAAGTCTTAGACTCACGTGGTAACCCAACTGTTGAAGTTGAAGTTTATACTGAAGATGGCGGTTTTGGCCGTGGAATTGTTCCTTCAGGTGCTTCTACAGGTGAACATGAAGCTGTTGAACTTCGTGATGGAGACAAGAGTCGTTACGAAGGTAAGGGTGTTGAAAAGGCTGTTGCTAACGTTAATGGTCCAATCGCAAAGGAAATTGTTGGCTTTGAAGTAACTGACCAAATTGCCATTGATAAAGCAATGATCAATTTAGATGGTACTCCAAATAAGGGTAAGCTTGGTGCTAACGCTATCTTGGGTGTTTCATTAGCTGTTGCTCGTGCAGCTGCAGATGAACTACAAGTTCCTCTTTACAACTACATTGGCGGTTCAAACGCTCATGTACTTCCAACACCAATGATGAACGTTATCAATGGTGGTGCTCACTCAGAAAACAAAGTGGACTTCCAAGAATTCATGATTATGCCTGTTGGTGCTCCTTCTGTTAAGGAAGCTATCCGTATGGGTTCAGAAACTTTCCACGCATTGAAGAGCCTTCTATCAGCTGATGGAAAAGCTACTTCAGTTGGTGACGAAGGTGGATTTGCACCTGACTTTGCTAACAACGAAGAACCACTTCAATACCTTATCAAAGCTATTGAAAAGGCTGGTTACAAGCCAGGTAAAGACGTTGCTATCGCAGTTGACGTTGCTGCTTCAGAACTTTGGAATGATGAAGACAAGAAGTACAAGCTTCGCTGGTCAACTGGTGAAGAATTTGATACATCTGAATTCGTTAAATACCTTGAAGGTTTAGTAAACAAATACCCAATCATTTCAATCGAAGATCCAATCGATGAAAACAACTGGGAAGACTGGGCAAGCATTACAAAAGAACTTGGCAAGAAAGTTCAACTTGTTGGTGATGATTTCTTCGTTACAAACACAGAATACCTTGCTAAGGGAATTAAGATGGGTGCTGCTAACTCAATCCTTATCAAAGTTAACCAAATCGGTACACTTACAGAAACTATGGAAGCTATCGAAATGGCTAAAGAAGCTGGTTATACAGCTATCGTTTCCCACCGTTCTGGTGAAACTGAAGATACAACAATTGCTGACTTAGTTGTTGCTACAAATGCTGGTCAAATTAAGACTGGTTCAATGAGTCGTACAGATCGTATCGCTAAGTACAACCAATTGATGCGTATCGAAGATCAACTAGAAGGTGTTGCAGAATACAAAGGGATCCATTCATTCTACAACCTTAGTGCAGACGCACGCGAAAACATTATTAATAAGTAATTAATTTAATAATAATTTGATTTTCAAAGAGATGAGCAAAGATTTTGTTCATCTCTTTTTTTTGCGATTAAATTGGAATTCACTCGTAAATATGTTAAATTAGTACTAGAACTTATTAAGAATATGAAGGAGGTCATCTCGTGTATTCACTATTGATGACAATTCTGTTGATTCTGTCAGTAATAATTATCATTGCGGTAATGATGCAGCCAGCAAAAACTGACAGTGCAATGTCTTCATTAACGGGTGGTGCTGGTGACCTATTTGCAAAGCAAAAACCACGTGGATTTGAAGCATTCATGCAAAAAGTAACGGCATTCTTGCTTTTCTTGTTTTTTGCTATCACCATTGCAATGGTTTACGTATCTGCACATTAAAGAGGAACGTATAGAACATAAAAATTGCATTTAGCGAGTTCTGAAAATCAGAACAATCAAGAATGGCTAAAGTCAAAATCAAGACTGGTTTTGTCTTTAGCTTTTTTATTTAATCTATGTAGAATTATGAGGTAAAAAATGGAATCAAATAAACTTCAATCTTCAATTATCAATTACTTGGAACAACGTCCAACACAAAAATTTACTGCTGAAGAACTTTTTAAAGGGCTCACCCTTGAAGGAGCCAGTGTTTTTAATATTCTGGTGAAGGAATTGGCGGTTATGGAGCGTTCAAATAAAGTTGAAATTACTGAGGATGGTAAATTTAAATTAGCTCGTCCCAAAAACCAATTATTAGTACACGGAATTTTCCATGCGAATGATCGTGGCTTTGGATTTGTTGCCGTAGAAGGCGATGAAATTCCGGATATTTACATTAGTGAAGATCATACGGCCTATGCATTAAATATGGATGAAGTCGATGTCAAAATTACCCGACCATCTAAGAAGGGTGACGATCGTGGACCAGAAGGAATCGTTAAAAAAATAACGGATCGTCATTTTACCCAGGCCGTTGGTGAGTTCGAATTCGCTCCTGATCCTGAACATAATGTCCTAGGACATGTAAATCTCAAGGATAAAAAGATGGCATCATATCAATTTGATGTTTTGGAAGGCGGAATCCAGCCGGAAGACGGTGCCATCATAACGGCACAAGTAACACAGTATCCAAAACCTCGTGCACCAAAATTAATCGCTGGGATTGCTGAGGAAACAATTGGACATCGTGATGATCCGGGAGTTGATATTCTCGAAATTGTTTATCAACATGAACTTCCAATTGAATTTCCAGAAGACGTTAAGGAAGAGATCGCTAATATTCCTGATTTTGTCACGGACGAAGAAAAGAAGGGTCGAATTGACCTAAGAGATGAAGTAGTTGTGACAATTGATGGCGATGATTCGAAGGACTTTGATGATGCCGTTGGACTGAAAGTCTTAGATAATGGTAATTACCGATTGTTGGTTAATATTGCTGATGTATCACATTACGTTAAAGAGGGTTCGCCATTAGACCGAGAAGCATACCGGCGTAGCACCAGTGTTTATTTAACAGATCGAGTAATTCCTATGCTTCCGCGTAAACTTTCTAATGGAATTTGTTCATTAAACCCAAATGTTGAACGTTTGGCGATGACTTGTGACATGGAAATTACGCCGGAAGGTAAGGTTGTTAGCCATAAGATTTATCCAAGTGTTATCGAATCTAACGCACGGATGACATATAACAATGTTAATAAGATTCTTGAATCAAAAGACGAAAAAACAATGGAACGCTATCAAGAGCTACTTCCAATGTTTGAACAAATGGGTCAGTTGCATAAGGTGCTTTTAAAGCAACGTAAAAAACGTGGAGCGATTGAATTTGACGATAATGAAGCACAAATCATCGTTGATGAGACCGGTCACCCAATTGATATTAAAATTCGGGTTAGAGGGACTTCTGAAAGAATGATTGAATCGTTCATGTTAGCAGCTAACGAAACCGTTGCAGAGCATTATTACAACGCGCATGTTCCATTTTTATATCGGGTTCATGAAACTCCTGATGGGGATCGAATGCTGTCCTTCTTTGAATTTTTAACTAACTTTGGTCATGTGGTAAAAGGAAGTACAAAAGACCTCAAGCCTAAGATGATGCAAAGTGTATTGAAACAGGTTGCTGGCACACCCGAAGAGGCAATGATCTCTGTAATGATGCTTAGAAGTATGAAGCAGGCTAAATACGATGCGCAATCGCTTGGCCATTTTGGCTTGGCAGCTAAATACTATACGCACTTTACTTCACCTATTCGACGATATCCAGATTTATTTGTTCACCGTTTGATTCGACACTATGCTGAAGATGGATTAGGTGATGAATCACAAAGTCAATATATTGACCGTATTCCGGAAATTGCAGAACATACATCGAAACTAGAGCGACGGGCAATTGATACGGAACGAGATGTTGATGGAATGAAGAAGGCCGAATACATGGCCGATCATGTTGGTGAAGAATTCCACGCGGTAGTAAGTTCAGTGATGAAATTTGGTTTGTTTGTTGAACTTGAAAATACCGTTGAAGGGCTTGTCCATATTAGTACGATGAAGGACGACTACTATGAATATGTCGAAAATCAGATGGCATTAGTTGGTCGAAATACCCACCGGACTTTCCAAATTGGTCAAGAAGTTGAAATTAAATTGATGCGTGTGGACAAAGATCAATCTGAAGTTGACTTTGAACTTCTTCATCCAGAAAAAACACCTACTAGTGAAATACAGCTACCACCACGCAAACCATTTAATAAAAATGCTAAGCGCGGTGGAAAAAAGCCACAAGGTAAAAATAACAATTATAATAAACAAGGTAATAAGAAACCTTTTTATAAGGATAATGCGGTTAAGAAATTTTCTAAAAATACTTCTCATAAGAAATAGGGGAGGTTGTTTTAATGGTCAAAAAGAATAAAGCTAAAGACAGTGCACTTGCTCAAAACAAAAAGGCCCGTCATGATTATTCGATTCTTAGTACTTTTGAAGCAGGAATCGTTTTGACGGGGACTGAAATTAAATCTGTTCGAGAACGAAGAATTACTTTAAGAGATGGATTTGTTCAAATTCGTCGGGGAGAAGCGATTTTGATGAATGTGCAGATTAGTGAGTATCTGCAAGGGAATCAATTTAATCACGATCCTTTTAGAAATAGAAAGTTGCTATTGCATAAAAAAGAAATCTTGAAGTTGCAAGAGGAGACTAAGAACAAAGGAATCACAATTGTTCCTCTGAAAGTATATCTTAAAGATGGCTTCGCAAAAGTACTAATTGGTGTTGCTAAAGGTAAGCATGAATATGATAAGCGCGAATCACTAAAGAAACGCGATCAGCAGCGCGAAATTGATCGAGCACTGAAAAATCATTAAAAAGGGATTATTCATATACAATATTCACGATAAATTGTTAAAAGCAATTGGATTTTGTGAATAAAATGTATTATGGATAATCTCTTTTTTATTTTTTAAATTTTAATAGTGACAAGTGAGTATTTATTTGATAATATAATAAATGTTCGTTTTTAACAGAGACCTTGTAGTTTTGTTAACAAATGAATGGACTAAACTTTGAGATTAAATCACGTTGTTCTTTTTTTAAAAATAATTCGTAAAAAAAGTTGACAATGATATATCTCGATGGTATAGTTAAATAGTTG
>NZ_JQBX01000047.1 GCF_001437075.1 Pediococcus stilesii | reverse complement strand
CAGAAAAATGGTGCTTAAATATGCCAAACGTGATTTATCCATGACTGAAATCGGTCGTCTAACTAATATATCGCCGACCAGTGTTAGTCGAATTATTAAAGAAACCGTCGGTGAACATCGATATCGCTTCCAGGATCAACTACCAGAAAATCTTTGTATTGACGAATTCAGATCTGTCCAACAAGCGATGAGTTTCATTGTATTGGATGCGGATTCTCATAAACTCGTGGAATTACTTTCTGACCGTCGCTTAGCGACGATTAAAGATTATTTTCTGAGTTACAGTTTAGAAAATAGACTCCGAGTTCGAAC
>NZ_JQBX01000046.1 GCF_001437075.1 Pediococcus stilesii | reverse complement strand
GACTTCGCTACCCTTCCATATATAAGAAATGTCGTCTTATCTATCCGACTTAATAATAATACCCAATCTACGATAAATATGCAAGCTTTTTTTAGGATTTTTTTTATTTTTTTGCCCTTAAATTATTTAAAATATCGATTGCAATTTAACAACCACTTTTAAAATAAAATTGCTTATCTAAATAATAAAATTTACTATTTTTTGGCCATGACAAAGGATACAAATCATTTTTATATTTTCAAAATAAAGGTAGCTCTCAACCGATCCGTTTAATCGTCATGAATCACTTCAATTTTCCAACTAATATTTCTAAAAATTGGTAAAAAAAAACACTGCTTAAGCAGCGTTCCTTGAAAGGCGTAACAATTGGGCTAGCTGGGATCGAACCAGC
>NZ_JQBX01000045.1 GCF_001437075.1 Pediococcus stilesii | reverse complement strand
TAATAATCATGATATTGTTCAAGTAAAGGTGGATCAACCTAAGCAAAATCAGGCTAGTACTTCGACGAGCAAGGCGCTCCAAATGAACATCGATCGAAACAAAACGGTCATTGTTTATAATCGCGTTAATAATTATATTTTAACGGCGTTATTAGAGGCGGTGTTTAAGCATGATAATTGATGTTCGCCAATTACACGGAATTTATTTGGTATGTGGTAAAACTGATCTTCGTCGTGGAATCGATGGATTAGCTAACGTAGTTAGTGAACAATATGATCTCAATCCCTACAGTAAAGCACTGTTTATGTTCTGTGGAACACGAACAGATCGGTTCAAAGCTCTGCTTTGGGAAGGCGATGGATTTCTTTTACTTTATAAACGAATCGAGAATGGCAGATTACAGTGGCCACGAAATTCGAATGAAGCCAAAAGGCTTCACACTAAGCAATTTGAAAGACTCCTCTCTGGGTGGTCTTTAGAATCAACCATTAAACAAAGTATTCCACCAAAAAACACTAGGCGTTGACGATGACTAATGATAAAATCAAGT
>NZ_JQBX01000044.1 GCF_001437075.1 Pediococcus stilesii | reverse complement strand
GGTTCATTGAAAAAGATGATCGGCGCAGCCAGTGGTCATGAAGCAACTCAAAAAGAAATCGAAGATTTCAAAGTGGCAGTATCATCAGAATTGACTCAATACGCAAGTGGAATTTTACTTGATCCTGAATATGGAATTCCAGCAGCACGAGTTCGTGATGAAAATGCTGGTTTACTAACGGCTTATGAAAAAACTGGTTATGACGCAACTGAACCAGGCCGTTTCCCTGATATTCTTGAAAAATGGTCCGTTCGTAAGTTAAAAGAATTGGGCGCTGACGCAATTAAGTTCTTGCTTTATTACGATGTCGACGAAGGCGAAGCAGTAAATGAACGTAAACAAGCCTTTATCCAACGTTTAGGTGACGAATGTAAAGCTGAAGACATGCCTCTTTTCCTAGAATTGGTTTCATACGATGCTAGCAACGAAGACGTTAAAGGTAAGGAATACGCTGCAGTAAAGCCCCATAAGGTAATTGAAATGACGAAAGAATTTTCGAAACCAGAATATGGCGTGGATGTGCTTAAGTTGGAAGTGCCAGTTAATCAAGCATACGTAGAAGGTTTCGCTGACAACGCCGACGACGTTGTCTACAGTAAGGCCGAAGCCGCTAAGTATTACAAGGAACAAAGTGATGCAACTGACTTACCATTTATCTTCTTGAGTGCGGGCGTTTCAGCTGAAATGTTCCAAGACGAATTGAAGTTTGCGCATGAAGCCGGTTCGAAGTTTAACGGTGTGCTCTGTGGACGTGCAACATGGCGGAATTCCATCGAACCATTTGCCGGTGAAAGTGAAGAAGCTGGTTGCAAGTGGCTTCAAACGCAAGGTAAGAAGAACATCCAAGAACTTAACGAAGTGTTAGCAGTAACTGCAACACC
>NZ_JQBX01000043.1 GCF_001437075.1 Pediococcus stilesii | reverse complement strand
CGATGAGACATGCTTTGCGCAATTCTTGCTTTCTTCAATATTTTACGCCATTTCTGATGACGATACTGCCAGCCTTGATCGGTATGCATTGTGATCTTATATCCTGTAGTTGGTAGAATGGATTGTAACTCAATCAAAGGCCGTAATGCGAACTCTAAATTAGGACTGTCATTGGTGATGGAATAAGCCTTAATTTCATTGTTATATAGATCCATAATGGGTTCTAAGTACACTTTTTGACCATTAGATAATTTGAATTCGGTCACGTCTGAGACCATTTTTTGAAACGGACGATCGGTTTTAAAACGACGATTAAGCGTGTTTTTTACTCGTTTACCCTCGGGACCTTTAGAAGAATCATATTTACGAGAAGTTTTATTATAGCCTTGTCCTGAAATTCTTAGTTCATGCATAATTCGCTGAGTTTTTTTGTGATTTATATCGATCCCATAGCGTTGTTTTAAAATAGCTGTAATCCGAAGGATTCCTAAATGACGGTCTTGGTTCCAAACTTCAAAAATTTTATCCATTAGTTGAATTTCAGGATCTAATTGCCTTAGTTTTCTTTTCCAGTAGTAAAAAGTATTAATGTCAATTGGAATCACTTGTAAGATATCAGTTTGCTTAAATTTGGCCTCGAGTAGGCAGACTACTTCTGCTTTTTGTCGGTTGGTTGCTTCATCGAGGCCAATAATTTTAACGCTTCGTTTTTGATTCGTAGCTCAAGGTTTTCACTTTCTAATTGTTTTATTCGATTTTGTTCAGATGTATATTGCTTTGTTTTTCTAGATTTTTTTGCCTTATTTTTAACCATTTTAGGTTTCCGTCCTTTTTGTATAGACAATAACCCATTTGGCCCATTTTGGCGATATATTTTTTCCCATTGATTAATTTGAAGGATACCGACATATCCAAATTCGGCAGCTACATCGGTGTACGAGGCGTTATTCCTGATCTTCCATTCGATCAACTCAATCCTAAACCTACCCGTAACTTGTGGCGGGTCAAACAATACCTTCGAACCGTGAGTTTCATATGCGCTAACCAGCATTCTAAATACGCTATTAGAAATGCCATATTTATTAGCCACTTCAACTTTTGAACCCGTCCCGTTAAAATATTCAGTTAACGCTTTAAGTTTTATTTTCTTTGAAATTTTTGTCATAAAAATACCCCAGAAGTTAATTTATTACTTTAACTTCTGGGGTACAGGTCA
>NZ_JQBX01000042.1 GCF_001437075.1 Pediococcus stilesii | reverse complement strand
GTAAGCACCCAATAACAGACCGTAAAAAATAAAATCCAGTTTATCATTATTTAAAAATGATAAGCTGGATTTTTGATTATGATCTAGGCGTTAATTCCCGTGATTTCAAATAATTCCACGGTAAATAGGCTTCTAACTCCGTATCTTTTACGAAAGTTGGCAGTTGAGATACCTTATCTAATAAAAATTCAATGTACTCACGTACATTCACTCGATTAGCTTTGGCAGTTTGAATCAAACTCATCCAAATAGCATTTGCTTCTGCGCCCTTAGGACTGGTTGAAAATAACCAATTCTTGCGGCCAATTACGTAACTTTTCATATTACGTTCGGATGCATTATTGGTAAAATCGATCTCACCGTAAAGTAAAACTCGATTTAATGCCGCCCGTTGTCCTTGAGCGTAGCTTATGGCTTTACCTAATCTAGTTTTAGGCAGCACATTAGCTCTATCACACCATTGCCAGAATTTATTAATCATGGGTTTCAAGAACTTTTGTCGCGCCTCAAACCGATCAGTACTACTTGACGTTTGCCATTTTCGCTCCAGTTTCATCATCCGATTGATCAGTTCTAATCCGATCGACGGTTTAAAATGATCTTTATCAAGATTCGCGTCATCATAAAACTTACGACGAACATGTGCCCAACATCCAACATGTTCAACTGAATCCGAAATCGCATTATATCCGTAGTAACCATCGCACTGCAGAACTCCTTCAAATCCCGAATATAGTTGCTGAGCAACTTTTCCAGCTCGACTATCAGCATAGTGATAATATACAATTTGATTTTCAGCACGACCGATGGTCCGTGCCAACCAAATGTATGATTTACTAGTCGCTTTTTTACCAGGCTCTTGTAAAACTTGATAGGGTGTTTCATCACCCTGGAGGAGTTTTTGACTAGTCAGCTTTTCGTGAAGTAAGTCATAGATTGGGCGCACCATCTGTGCGCATGTAATCATCCAATTGCCCATACTTTTATCGCTTAAATCTAAACCCTGATTTTTCCAGAAATTTTTTTGTCGGTACAATGGAGTTCCCAGCACATATTTAAAATAAGCGACCTCCGAAACTAGTGATGGTGAAGCCAAGCTGTGAGCTAATAGTGCTGACGGAGCTTTACCCTGGTATAGGTGACTATGCGGATCCTCTAACTCGCATTTACCACATTTATAGGTGGTTTCAAATATTCTAGCAACATATAACCTTCCGGGAATTAATCGAACTTCTTCTCGAACAAAATGTTTTCCAATCTTTTCTAAGTCATGACCGGACTTACAACACTTTACTGGCGAATCATAAATTTCATCTTCCGTCGGAAGATTGGTGCTAATAATCTCGGATCGTTTTT
>NZ_JQBX01000041.1 GCF_001437075.1 Pediococcus stilesii | reverse complement strand
AAAAGGTTACCCCACCGGCTTTGGGTGTTACAAACTCTCATGGTGTGACGGGCGGTGTGTACAAGGCCCGGGAACGTATTCACCGCGGCATGCTGATCCGCGATTACTAGCGATTCCGACTTCGTGTAGGCGAGTTGCAGCCTACAGTCCGAACTGAGAATGATTTTAAGAGATTAGCTAAACCTCGCGGTTTCGCGACTCGTTGTATCATCCATTGTAGCACGTGTGTAGCCCAGGTCATAAGGGGCATGATGATTTGACGTCGTCCCCACCTTCCTCCGGTTTGTCACCGGCAGTCTCACTAGAGTGCCCAACTAAATGCTGGCAACTAGTAATAAGGGTTGCGCTCGTTGCGGGACTTAACCCAACATCTCACGACACGAGCTGACGACAACCATGCACCACCTGTCATTCTGTCCCCGAAGGGAACCTCTAATCTCTTAGACTGTCAGAAGATGTCAAGACCTGGTAAGGTTCTTCGCGTAGCTTCGAATTAAACCACATGCTCCACCGCTTGTGCGGGCCCCCGTCAATTCTTTTGAGTTTCAACCTTGCGGTCGTACTCCCCAGGCGGAATGCTTAATGCGTTAGCTGCAGCACTGAAGGGCGGAAACCCTCCAACACTTAGCATTCATCGTTTACGGCATGGACTACCAGGGTATCTAATCCTGTTCGCTACCCATGCTTTCGAGCCTCAGCGTCAGTTGCAGACCAGACAGCCGCCTTCGCCACTGGTGTTCTTCCATATATCTACGCATTTCACCGCTACACATGGAGTTCCACTGTCCTCTTCTGCACTCAAGTCTCCCAGTTTCCAATGCACTTCTTCGGTTGAGCCGAAGGCTTTCACATTAGACTTAAAAGACCGCCTGCGCTCGCTTTACGCCCAATAAATCCGGATAACGCTTGCCACCTACGTATTACCGCGGCTGCTGGCACGTAGTTAGCCGTGGCTTTCTGGTTAAATACCGTCACTGGGTGAACAGTTACTCTCACCCACGTTCTTCTTTAACAACAGAGCTTTACGAGCCGAAACCCTTCTTCACTCACGCGGCGTTGCTCCATCAGACTTGCGTCCATTGTGGAAGATTCCCTACTGCTGCCTCCCGTAGGAGTCTGGGCCGTGTCTCAGTCCCAATGTGGCCGATTACCCTCTCAGGTCGGCTACGCATCACTGCCTTGGTAAGCCTTTACCTTACCAACTAGCTAATGCGCCGCGGGTCCATCCAGAAGTGATAGCAGAGCCATCTTTCAAAAGAAAACCATGCGGTTTTCTCTATTATACGGTATTAGCATCTGTTTCCAGGTGTTATCCCCTACTTCTGGGCAGGTTACCCACGTGTTACTCACCCGTTCGCCACTCACTTCGTGTTAAAATCTCAATTGGTACAAGTACCGCTTAATCAATTAACGGAAGTTCGTTCGACTTGCATGTATTAGGCACGCCGCCAGCGTTCATCCTGAGCCAAGATCAAACTCTCATATTAAATGATGAGTCTTTTTCAAGCTCATTAATTGTTTGTTTTGCGAATTGACTTCGCATAATGTTTTTTTCTCACT
>NZ_JQBX01000040.1 GCF_001437075.1 Pediococcus stilesii | reverse complement strand
ATACACTGATTTTTAAAAGTCGTCAATACTTTTGTTACATTTAATTTTATTGACATAGATAGTAAGCCATCATTCAGCTTAAAACACTGTTAAAATAAGGGTTTCCATTGATGTTTTTCAAACTAAATTACAATTTCACCTTTACATAAATCCCCTTCTGGTGTAGTTTAGAATCGTTATAAAATAGATAAAGGAGCGCAATTATATATGAATTTATCCAAAAAACAGCATTTTTGGTTTATTACAACCCTATTAATCGGTACCTTTACAATGTCAATTAGTCAGTCATCCCTTTCAACGGCTTATCCGACCTTCATGCATTATTTTAACTTACCAGCCAGCACAGTATCTTGGCTAACAACGGGATTCATGTTAATTATGTCCGTTGTTATGCCTTTATCCCCCTGGATGTTAAATAACTTGAGCTTTAAAAAAATGTACTTAAGTCTTCTAGCCATCTTTATCGTTGGTACTTTCATAATCATTTTCTCAAAAACATTCATATTAATGATGATCGGTCGTTTAATGGAAGGTTTTGCCGTAGGAGTATTATTTCCTACATATCAGTCAGTTATTTTACAGGTAACTCCGCTTGAAGAACGTGGGACCACAATGGGAACCGTTGGACTAGTTATGGGCTCGGCATTAGCAGTCGGACCGATTTTATCGGGAGTAATCTTACAAATATTTAATTGGCAATCGATTTTTATTTTCTTCAATATTTTACTAATACTTGTTGCATTACTCGCTTCTAGAACAATCGTTAATCCGATCATTACTAAAAAATCAAGCCTAGATGTGACCTCCGTTATCTTTTCCATGGGAATTATTGGATTACTCTACTTTATTAACGAAATTGCAAAGCAAGGTTTCACAAACTTTTTAATCATTGTTTTATTAGTTTCGATTATAATGCTTGGTTTATTTATTCGTCGCCAATTTAAGCTTAGTGAACCCCTTTTACACCTTGAAATAATGAAAACAATTAACTTTGATTTAGGGGTTGCGCTAACCGCTCTATCATACATGTCATTAATTACGGTCACCATTGTTATGCCACTTTATTTCCAACAAATTTTAAATCTGTCTCCTTTTTGGTCCGGTTTGGCCCTAGTTCCCGCGGCCGCATTGCTTTCATGGCTCAATCGGCGTAGCGGTCGACTTGCGGATCGAATTGGTTTCAAACCAGTCGTACTAATTGGTATTCTCATCTTCATTGTTGGATGGTCTCTAATGATCTTAAACGTTATGGTACAAAATCTATTGCTCGCAATTCTTGCAACAATGGTCGTTGAGGCCGGAAATGCGTTCGTGATGATGCCTGCAACGACTTTAGCAGCCAATTCTCTTCCGGATCCATTAATCCCACATGGATCATCAATCATTGCTACAATTCGACAGGTACTTGGTTCGACCGCCGTTGTAATTGCCACTGTTATTCTTGGAAAAAACAACTTTATTGGCGTATTTATATTTTTCCTTCTGCTAGAACTACTAGCTTTAGTTTTCGCCTTTAAAATAAAAGAACATCATCCTTCTAATAGGTAAATAAAAAGGTTACGACAATGACCTGTACCCCAGAAGTTAAA
>NZ_JQBX01000004.1 GCF_001437075.1 Pediococcus stilesii | reverse complement strand
CGGTCTGTTATTGGGTGCTTACAAAAAAGCCCTAATCACAAAGTGATTAGAACTTGTATAAATAAATTTACCAACAACAGTTGACGAATATCCAAAATAAAAATCGGATGGTAAGAAACCAATTTTAGTTTCTTACCATCCGATTTTATTTGTTAACTTTTCTTTTTTATTATCCGGCGTTTTTAACACCTAAAATTTCAACTTCAATGTCTCCACCTGGGGTTGTAATAGTCACATTGTCACCCACTTTTTTACCAAGAAGAGCTTTGGCAATTGGTGAATCATTTGAGATCTTTCCAGTCATTGGATCAGCCTCAGCAGCACCAACAATTGTGTATTCTTCAGGCTCCTCGTCGGGAAGTTCCTTAAATTCGACCACGCGTCCGAGTGAAACTTCATCGCCCGCAATTGCATCATTATCAATGATTTCAGCATAATGAAGCATATGTTCAATTGTATTGATTCGTCCTTCGACCATGCTTTGTTCATCTTTTGCTGATTCATATTCTGAATTCTCAGATAGATCACCAAATCCTCTAGCAATCTTAATTCTTTCGATTACTTGTGGTCGAGTCTTTGTTTTTAAAGTTTCTAATTCTTCTTCTAACTTAGCCTTTCCGTCTAAAGTCATTGGATAAGTTTTTTCGTCTGCCATTCCTACACCTCAATAATTATTTGTTAAAATTTTCATCGCGACCATCTTGGGAAAGAATATCACGTACTTTTGTAACTAATAAATCCACGGCAACACTATTTTGACCGCCCTCAGGAACTATCAAATCAGCATATCGCTTCGTTGGTTCAATGAATTGATGGTACATTGGCTTAACGCCAGTTAAATACTGATTAATAATTGAATCCAAAGTTCGACCACGCTGTTCCATATCGCGTCGGATTCGACGAATAATTCGAATATCATCATCGGTATCAACATAAACTTTAATATCCAACATGTCCCGAATTCGTTCATCATCAAGAATTAAAATTCCCTCTAAGATAATCACGTCAGTGGGCCTTTGGTTAATTACCTCAGAACTCCTTGTTGAAATTTTATAGTCATAGACTGGAATTTGAATAGTTTGATTATTCTTCAACATTTTTAAATGTTCGTACAACAAATCTGCATCAAATGCGAGTGGATGGTCATAATTGACTGCCCGACGCTCTTCCATTGTTTTTTCAGCTTGATCTTTATAATAAGAATCCTGCTGGATAATTGAAATCGAATGTCCACTTAACTGTTCTAAAATTTTCTGACTAACGGTTGTTTTACCACTACCGGATCCACCAGTCACCCCGATAATAATTGGGTTATTACTTGCACTCATAAACTCTAATTCCTCACTATTTACCATCTGGATTATATTTTGCTACTGCTTCGTTGAACGAATTAATGTCCTTGTAGAACAATACATCTCCAACTTTATATTTTGATCCGGGAACCTTTTCAGTTACGGCAAAGAAGAATAGGTATCCGTCTTTTGTATCAGCATTGACAACTGATAAAATTGAATTTTCACCTGGATTATCTACTGGGCCTGGCATGTAGCCGGTATTAACCCGTGTATTGTATGGATTAGTACTTGCTAAATCAGATGTTGTTAAATCTTCAGTTGCTGACTTCTTAACAGCATAACGCGTTGAGACGTCTGAACCTAATGTTTCGCCTTGCTTAATCCGATTTAAAAAGACACCCGCAATTTTAGTCCGATCGCCTGCTTTACTACCTTCCATTTCCACCAATGAAGCAACACTCAAAGTTTCTTGCACCGTCATTTTATTGGACTCAATTTTTGAGTAGTATGGTTGAAGCACTGCGTCCGTCTTCGCGACCATTTGAGTAACAACATCTTTTAAACTAGTCGTCTTGTCGACAGCATAGCTTGCTGGGAATAAATAACCTTCCAAACGATAACGCACATCAGATGCCTTCATCGCTGAGCCTAAAAGCTTAGGATACTTCTTAGCCAGTTGTTGAATAAATGTTTGATCTTTCATTAGTTTTAAAAAGTCATTTTTATTAAAGTATTTTGAGCTCTTTAAGGAATTAGCAATTTGATCAATGTTTTCGCCTTCCTTAATCAAGAGCTGTGGTCCATTAATTGCAATTGGTTCAGCGGCTCCGCCCTTTTCAAGCTTTGTAGCAATTTGTTTTAAAGTCATTGAAGGTTTTAAAACATAGTATCCTGCTTGAAAATTATTTATCTTTTTGGATTTTGTATAATAGTTAAATACTGCTCCGCTCTTAACAACGTGCTTGTTTTCCAAAATTGATCCAACTTCCCTTGAAGTTGTTCCAACCGGAATATTTATTTCAATTTGTTTACTACTCTTAGCGTCCAGTGGCTGTAATGACGTACTGTAGTAGCGGTAACCCATAAAAGTTGTGATTAGAACAACTGCTACCAAAATTCCAAGCACCCACTTAATAATGCTATGACCGCTTCTTGATCGTTTCGTGTTTGCTTGAACACGACTACGGCTGCGATTTGAATCATTGTTATTATTATCCAAGATCTCATTCTCCTATCGTTTCACAATATTGGTAATTATACAAAACTATTATTAATTTCGCATTAAAGTAACAAAGATTTAACACGTTTATCTGATTGTCGCATCTAGTTGTTCTTTGAGTTGTTCAATTACCTTTGAAAATTCTTGATTGACGGTATCTTCTTGTAAAGTGTCGTTGATATCTTGGTAGGTCAGCTGATATGCCATCGATTTCATTCCATCCTCAAGATGTTCTCCAGCATAGACATCGAATAGTTCAACGTTTACTAAGTTAGCTTGTTTAGTTTCACGGATGACATTTAAAATTTGTTCGTTTGTAACGTCTTTGCTAATTAGCATGGCAACATCGCGCGTAATTGCTGGATATTTAGAAATTACGCTGTAATGCTGCAATTTCTTTTGCGCATTAACAATTTCGGTTAAGTTTAATTCGAATACGTAAGTTTCCTTAATCTTAAACTCTTTAGCTGTTAATGGATGAATTTGGCCGAGGAACCCAATTATCTGCCCGTCTAATTTTACTTCAGCTGTCCGGCCAGGATGCATTCCATCAAGGTCTTGAACAGCAGTATACGTAATTTCACCCGTCAGTGCTAGATTCTTTAAATATTGTTCGACGATTCCTTTGATGTCAAAGAAAGATACCAGCTTTTCAGGCTCATTCCACGATTTCGCTTGAATTGAACCTGAAATCACACCCGCAATATGCTCAATTTCTTCGGGCTGCCCCGAACCATTAGCATAGAAGACACGGCCCTGTTCATACAAAGCAATGTTGTCTACCGAACGTGCCTGGTTATACGCTACATCATCCAGCAATCCACTGATTAAGTTCATTCGAAGTGCTTCGCGGTCTTTAGTCATTGGCCAGTTGACCTTAACTTGAGCATGATCATCTTTAACAAAGCGCGCACTCTTTGCAATTGTTGTTAGACCATAACTCATTGCTTGAGTAAGCCCTAAACCTTCTAAAACATTTCTTGAAGCACGAATTAATTTTTGCTTGGCAGTTAATTGACCAACCGTTGGAGCACCCGTTGGAAGTGTTACTGGTAAATTATCATAGCCAAAAATTCGGGCTACTTCCTCTAAAATATCTGCTTCGATATGAATATCCCAACGCCGAACTGGAACCGATATTGTAAACGTTTGTTCTTGATCGTCAAACTCGGTTTCAAAATCTAACCGACGAAAGATATCTAAGACTTCACCTTTAGAAAGACTAGTACCCAGAATCTTATTGATCCGTGGCAGAGTTACGGTCACAACTTGTGGCGATTTTTTTACATTACTACCTTCCACGACCCCGTCTAAGACACGACCGTCGCTAAACTGAGCAATTAAAATTGCCGCTTCTTTTAGAGCCTGATTAAGGGCCGAATAGTCAATTCCACGTTCAAAACGCATTGCTGCTTCACTGTGTAAATTATGATAACGAGCAGCTTTCCGAATCTTAATTGGATCAAAAATAGCTGCTTCGATGACAACATTTTGCGTTTGATTGGTAACCTCTGAATCGAGTCCGCCCATTATGCCGGCCATTCCCACGGGGACGTTATCCGCCATAATCATTAAATCACTCGATCTAAGTTCCCGCTTCATACCATCCAAAGTCTCAAACTCACTACCTTCTTTGGCGTCACTAACTGAAATCGTCTTTCCCTTCAAACTGCTTAAGTCGTATGCGTGAAGTGGTTGACCATATTTCAACATTACATAATTAGTTACATCAACAACATTATTAATTGGCCGGATTCCAACCTTCATTAATAAGGTTTGTAGCCAAAATGGACTTTCCTTAATTGATACTCCTTCAACACCCATCATCTTATAAACTGGCGTATCTTTTTCGTCGTTAATCTCAATCTTAATTTGATCCAATAATTTAGTTTCAGATTGAAGACTGGATTCAATCTCCGCTACATCAAAGTTTGCAGTCTGGTCTAAAATCGCCGCAATTTCATGCGCATTACCATTCATGCTAAACATATCACCCCGGTTAGGAGTAACAGATGTATCAATAATATCATCGTCCATCCCTAGTGCTTCCATCACGGAATCACCTGGTTTTACACCACTATCAGCGGGGAAAACGTAGATTCCATCGACAAACTCCTTCGGAACAACATTATCTGGGTAGCCAATCTCTTGTAAAGCACAAATCATACCGTTGGACTTAACTCCACGCATTTTGCTTCGTTTAATTTTGACATTATCTTTAATTCTTGAACCATGTAGAGCAACGATAACATCTTGATCGGCCGCGATGTTTGGTGCTCCACAGACGATTTGAATTGGCTCATCTTCACCGACGTCTACTTGACAGACATGTAGATGATCTGAATCGGGATGATCTGTCACTTCCAGTGTATGTCCAACAACAATTTTCTTTAACTTGTAGTCTAATCTTGTAACCGAATCGACTTCAACGGCTGTTCGTTCGATTTTTTCGGCTAGATCTTTTGGTTCAACGCCATCTAAATCTAAATATTTTGATAACCACTCATATGAAAGTTTCATTTTTTAACCTCGCTTATTGAATTGGGATAAGAATCTGACATCGTTTAAATAGAAATTACGGATATCATCCACTCCATAACGTAGCATTGCAAATCGATCTGGCCCTAAGCCAAATGCAAATCCGCCGTAAACTTCTGTGTCTACGCCAGCCATTTTCAAAACGTTTGGATGAACCATCCCAGCGCCTAAGACTTCAATCCAACCAGTATATTTACATACTGAACATCCCTTACCCATGCAATTAAAACAGGTAACATCTGCTTCAACTGATGGTTCAGTAAATGGGAAATAACTCGGACGTAAGCGTACTTCAAAACGATCACCAAAAAGTTCTTTGGCCAGTGTTACAAGTGTTCCCTTAAGATCACCCATCGTAATATTTTTGTCAATAACTAATCCTTCAATTTGATGGAATTGATGAGAATGTGTTGCATCGTCAGTATCCCGTCGATAAACCACACCAGGGGAAATCATTTTTAAAGGGCCCTTTGAAAAATCATGTTTTTCCATCGTCCGCGCTTGAACCGGCGACGTTTGAGAACGCATTAAAACTTCATCCGTAATATAAAATGTATCTTGCATATCACGTGCTGGATGATCCTTTGGTAAATTAAGCATTTCAAAATTATAGCGATCTAATTCTACTTCTGGTCCTTCAACGACCTGATATCCCATTCCCAAAAAAAGATCCTCAATGTTATCAATGATTTGTTGAATAACATGTGGCTGTCCCTGGTTCATTGGCGTTCCAGGCAATGTAACATCAAGTGCTTCTTCAGAAAGTTTCTTATTTAAAGCCTCCGCCTCTAATTCGGTTCTCCGCTTTTCAATTTTAGCAGTTAAGTTATCACGAACCCTATTAGCGAATTCACCAACCTTTGGCCGTTCCTCTTTACTCAAATCCCGCATTCCACGGAGTACCTCTGTAATTGGACCCTTTTTTCCTAAAAAGTTAACTCGAACCTCATTTAATTTTGACAGTTCTTTGGCAAGGCTAATTTCATTTAAGCCCTTTTCTTCTAGTTCCTTTAATTTTTCTTGCAGACCCATTTTCTTTCCACCTTTCTCCAAATAAAAAAACGCCCCTCAAAAAGGGACGCTTCAGCGCGGTACCACCCTTGTTTACAATTAACATTGCACACTTGGTTAGCCGATAAGGGTGGCCCACCCAATTTAATCGAAGTGAATTCACTGTAATCAACATCGAAATATCTCAATCACGTATCTCGTCCCTGTCTGTTGACCATACCAGCTACTACTCTTCAAAATTTTATTCTCCTAGTTACTTTAACCAAAATAATGTAGGAGGTCAATAGCTAATTAGAACCAGCAGTCAGCAAATTTATGCACCGATTCTAAAACCGGACGCAATGCTTCGCCTTGTTTGGTTAGCCGATATTCGATCAATGATGAATTTTTATAGGTGCAACGTTCAACTAATCCTTCTTCTTCAAGACTTTTTAGTCGTTCAACTAAAACGCGGTCACTACATTTAGTAACACTATGGGCAATGTCTTTAAAACGTTGTGGACCTGCATTTGTTAGTACCTCAAGAATTAATCCGTTCCACTTTTTACCTAGGATATCAAACATTTTTTCGAATTTCGGACAGAGTTCAAAGTCTGTTCTTTCTTGTAATTGTGCATTTTGCATAATAAAAACCTCTTTTACTAAATAAACTTAACAACTTTTTCTTTATATTTCATCAACTTTAATTTAAATTCTTTACGAAGATGACCAAAATACTCAACAATGGCCTGCTCGTCATCTACAAAAGAAACAATGCTACTTTCAAAGTATTTTGGTCGAGCAATAGTTGCTCCCCACATATGCTTCAAGATAATATCTTTCTCTTTTTCGTTTAGTTCCGTCAATTTTTCAGCATTCCGAAGTGCCACTCGCGGATGAATAAACGCATGGGATCCCAAAGTAAACTTAGTTGTTCGCCAATCATAATAAAAAAGATCGTGAAGCAACCCGGCCCTAGCCGTTGAAGTCGCATCTAGATGGAATCTTTTCGCCAATTGATAACTCTCATAAGAAACACTAATGCTGTGATCCAATCGTGTTCCATTATGATGTTGCGTATAATTATCTAATTTTTGAATCTCTTCTTTCTCTAACAAATCGCCAACAATCGCCATGTACTCAGAATCGTTTTTCCAATCTAGTGACTTCATTTAGAGCTCCTTTTTAATATAAGTTAATACCATATTAACCACAAACCTTTTTAAATCAAGTCCATCAAACTTTTTAATATAAAACGTAACAAAACCTTAATCAATCAAACCAAATATTAACACACCAGCCGCCACCGCAACATTTAGGGATTCGGCTGATCCCTTGATTGGAATATACAAGTTAGCATCCGTTAGCGAAATCAGTTCCTTACTCATCCCATTGCCTTCATTTCCCATGATCAACGAGAAGTTTTCAGGAGCCTCAACCTGATGATAATCTAATGCATTTTCATCAAGTATGGACCCAAAAATAGCATTACCATTTGCCTTATTGGAATTAATCCACTTCTTTAGGTTAAGGCGTTTTAGCTGTAAATGATACTGGCTTCCCTGCATGGATCTCAAAATTTTAGGATTATAAAAATCTGCCGTTCCATCGCCAAAAACCACTCCGGTAAATCCGGCTGCATCAGCTGTACGAACCATTGTACCAATATTGCCAGGATCTTGAACGTTATCCAGTAATAACCACTTCCCTGAAAAATCATTTGGAATTTGCCAAACTTGTTCGTCAATAACACCGATCATAAAAATCCCCTGATCATGGACTGTGTCGGCAATATGGTTGGCAACTTCCTTTGTAACTAAAATCAATCTTTCTTCATCAATTCGTTCGGCTAGTTCTCCTAGATCAAACCCCTCTTGGATGATAAGATACTCATAATCTGCTCCCTGTTCAAGCGCCGTTTCAACGGGATGGCGTCCTTCTAAGAGAAACTTTCGATACTTTTTCCTTCCATTGTTTGTCTTGAGTTTAACCCACTCTTTAACCTTTGTATTTTTCGTTGAAGAAATCTTTTCCATAATTATACCTTATCTCCTTACCATTTGTAAGTATAAAATACTATATCCTTTTTCATGGTATCATTATTAGCACCGAAATGGTACATTCCGCACGTTAAAAGCCTTCCCATATTCAGATTTAAAGTTAGAAAAGTCACTGGCTTTGATGTTAAACTATCATTGAAAGGAGCGATTTCGATGAAAACTGTTCATATGATTGTTTCCGGGCGTGTTCAAGCTGTTGGCTTCCGTTATTCAACAAAATTACTTGCCGACCGATTAAAAATCGCCGGCTGGGTTAAAAATAATTCTGACGGAACCGTTGAAATTGTAGCTCAAGCCCCAAATTCAGTTCTAGATCAATTCATTAGCGCTGTTAAAGCATCACCCTCACCTTCTGGGCGTGTCAATAACGTGCTGATTTCTGAAATTCCTGAAATTGATTCCAATTCCTTTACCGTAAAATATTAAAGTGCATTGAAAAAAAGCACAAAATCAAGTATAGTTACCCTTGTATTTCTAGCATAAGAAGGGAACTCTACATACATTATGAAAAAAATTAAAAGTATCTCGACGATTGGACTTATCTCGGGACTCGCACTCATTTTGAGCGGCTGTGTTCAACGTGATAAAAATGGCAATCCCTACGGATTTATTTATGATTACCTCGCGATTCCAACCCAGCACTTTATGAACTATCTTTCCCATTTAATGGGTGGCAGTTACGGGCTGGCAATTATTCTCGTTACTTTTGTTGTTCGCCTTATTCTATTACCTCTGATGCTTAATCAGTCCAGAAAAGCGACTATTCAACAAGAAAAAATGGCGTTTGTTCAACCTCAATTAAAAGTTTTGCAAGCACGAAATCAATCAGCTAAAACTCCAGAAGAACGCGCAGCAGTCAGTCAAGAAATGATGGCACTGTACAAAGATAACAACATTAGCATGACTGGCGGAATTGGCTGTCTTCCAATTTTGATCCAATTTCCAGTTTTTGCGGCCTTATACGCGGCCATTCAATATTCGCCCGAACTACATCAAGGAACGTTTTTGGGAATTGATTTAAGTCGTTCAAGCATCTTACTAGCTGCAATTTCATTCTTAGTTTATCTCCTTCAAGGATGGCTGGGAACATTGGGTGTTCCCGAAGAGCAAAGAAAAACAATGCGTTCAATGATGATTATTAGTCCATTGATGATTCTGTTCTTTACTTTCTCAACTCCTGCCGGACTCGGCCTATACTTTGCAGTTGGTGGTGTGTTTGCATGTATTCAGACCGTCTTAATCAACATGTATCGTCCAAAGATTCGTGCTCAAATACAAGCAGAAATGAAGAAGAATCCACCTAAAATTATCGAACCCACTGGGCCAGTTGATTTAACAGATATCGCCGAAAAAGCTAGCACAAATCAAGATACTGAAATTAAGCCAGAAATTAAACCTGCCCCAGAATCTAAAACTACAAATAAAGATTCACGCAGAAATGCCGGAAAACAACGTCATCATCGTGAATAATTAAAAAAACACGGATCAAGAGATGTGAATTCTCTTATCCGTGTTTTTTAATAGTTGTCATCTTCACTCGTATCGCTTTGGATAACCGGCAATTCAATTCTAAAAATTGATCCTGAACCAATCGAACTCTCTAACGAAATATTTCCGTGATACTCTTCAATTAGTTTTTTAGCAATTGATAAGCCTAATCCATTTCCACCCTGATCTCGGCTTCTAGCCTTATCAATTCGATAAAATCTGTTAAAAACCTGCTTTAAATTTTCCTCAGATATTCCTTCACCAAAATCTTGAATCGCAATCTCCACGGATTGCTTCGTGTTTGCAGTGGAAATATGAATCTCCTTACGTTTTTTGGAGTACTTAACCGCGTTATCTAATAAGATTACCAATACTTGTTCTAAGTGATTTCGATATATATGAACAATTGGCTCTCCGGTAATATCGTCATCCATCACAAAATTAAATTCTGGATGAATCATTTTAAAGTCATTGAATACCTGATCAACCAAGCGAACCACATTTGTCTTTTCGTTAGAATAATTAATCTCAATCTGATCCGCCCGGGTCAAATCTAGCATCTCGCTAACTAAGCTTTTCATTCGCTTAGTTTCTTCCAACGATGCCTCAATCGATTCCTCTAATACTTTTGGATCATCTTTCCCCCATCGTTCCAACATCTTTAAATGTCCTTCAACGACTGCCACTGGTGTTCTCAGTTCATGCGAAACATCTTCTACGAACTGTCGCTGCTGATCAATGTAACGCTGCATTCGATCAATCATCTCGTTAAATTCTTGAGCTAAATCTGAAAGTTCATCATTTGTTCGTAGTTTTGGAACTCGTGAATCCGTTTGAGGATCCTCTTCCAGTTGATGCATCGTTTCATTAATCGATTTCATTGGTTTTAAAAGATACGAAGCTAAGCTATAACCAAAAATCGATATAATCATAAAGATCAAAATCGAAGTTAAACCAAACAACCATATTAACCGTTGATAATTACTATCATAATCCGTCAGCCGATCGACTACGCTGACATAACCGATTAATTTTTTATTTTTATTCAAAATTGGAGATTGGCCCACAATGATATTTTGGTTTTGATATCGTTGCTTTGTGATCGATCTTTGATTAGAAAGCTTAACTGGAATCGTTGTCTCCTCATTTGAAAAGACCGCATCTTTTTTTAAATTATAGACTGTTACCACAAAATCTCGTCGCGTTAAATTGGCCAACAAGCTATCATTAAAACCGCCTTGGTTGTTTTTATTGGCTGTTTGTTGATTTAAATTTGGACGAAACGTATTGGTGGTTTTGTAATCAACTACCTCTTCGTTTTGAAGTCGATCGTGAACCTGGTTAACGGTCGCTTCTACATTGCGTAGTTCTTCTGAATATAATGAATCCGTTACATTTTTAAATAGAAAAAAAGAGAATAGACCAAAAATAAATAGAGCTCCTACTCCCGTGCCAATAGCCCACTTCCATTTTAGTGACATTCTCTTTTTCGGTTTTAGTCCGCTCGCCATATTATGTCCTCATTACATATCCAGTACCACGAACCGTCTGAATATAACTCGGACGACCTTCAACATCAACCTTATTTCTTAGATATCGAATGTACACATCAACCACATTGGTTTCAACTCCATCGTCTACACCCCAGACCTTATTTAACAGTGTTTCTCGTGATTGAACAACATTGACGTTTTCCATTAAAAGAAGTAATAGCTCATATTCACGTTTAGTTAAATTAATAACCTCGTTATTTCGTTTAACGACTCGATTCTCCTTTTCAATCACGATATCCTGATACTCTACCGTCGTTTGATGGAAAGATGTATCTTTTGTTTCTAAATCCACGCGCCGTAAAACCGCCCGCAAACGCGCTAATAATTCTTCAATTGCAAATGGTTTAACAATGTAATCATCTGCTCCATGATCAAGACCTGAAACACGATCAATAATTGAATCACGTGCTGTCATCATAATGATTGGAGTAATTTTTTCACGTCGGATTCGGCGGCACACTTCAATCCCATTGATCTCCGGTAACATTAAATCAAGTAAAATGCCATCAAAGTCTTCCGACAGTGCAGCATCTAATCCAGTCCGTCCGTTGCTTTGAACCTCAACTTCATATCCCTCATGCTGTAGTTCCAATTCAACAAAACGTGCTAGACTTTTTTCATCTTCGATTATCAAAATTCGACTCATTTTTCTACCCCAAAATTAAATTATTTTAATCCCTACCGTACTAAATTTTAACATTAACATTTGAATTTGCCTAGCTGTTACACCATTTAGCTTATAACACTTATAAACTAAGATGTCAGCTGGGCTTCTAATAATTATAATTCAATTTTAAGCCTCAAATTAGATTTAAAATATTCACCCAAATAGGATGAAAATCCAATATTTTAAGACAGTAAAAAAGTTGTGAAAAATATATTATTTATCACAACTTCATCACTAATTAACTGATTATTTAGAAATCTCTATTGTTCTTCATACCATGGATAATGGAAAATACCCTCACGATCCACTCGTTCATAAGTATGTGCTCCAAAGTAGTCCCGTTGTGCTTGAAGCAAGTTAGCAGGCAATACTTCTGAGCGGTATGAATCATAGTAAGCAACTGCAGCTGAAAGCGCAGGAACAGGAATTCCAGCTTTTACTGCAAGTGCGACAACATCACGAACTGCATCTTGATATTTCGCAGCAATCTTTTGGAAATACTCATCCATTAATAGATTGTTTAATTCGGGATTCTTATCAAAAGCATCCGTAATATTTTGTAAGAAACGTGCTCGAATGATACATCCAGCACGCCAGATCTTAGCGATTTCACCGAACTTCAGATCCCAGTCGTAGTTTTCAGAAGCAACCCGCATCTGTTCAAATCCTTGAGCATAACTCATAATTTTACTAAAGTAGAGTGCTTGACGAATCTTTTCAACGATTTCTTTCTTGTCAACATCGATATCCGCACTTGGGCCAGTCAAAACTTTGCTTGCCGCTACACGTTCGTCTTTTAGCACTGAAATATACCGTGCATAAACTGATTCCGTAATTAGAGATTGTGGAACCCCAAGTTCAAGGGCATTTTGAGAACTCCATTTACCAGTTCCCTTATTACCACCCTTATCCATAATTAAATCGACAATTGGTTTATCCGAACCCAAGTCATCAGTTCTTGTCAAAATATCAGCAGTAATGTCGATAAGATAGCTATCTAACTCACCTTTATTCCATTCAGCAAAAATATCAGCAATGTCTTTAACCGATAAACCGACCAATTTACGCATCAAATCATAACTTTCATCGATTAATTGTTCGTCACCGTATTCAATTCCATTGTGGACCATCTTAACGTAATGACCAGCACCGTTAGGTCCAATATACGTAACACATGGTGCTCCATCTTTCGCTTTAGCAGCAATTTGCTCAAAGATTGGTGCAACAAGGTCATATGCTTCTTTTTGACCACCAGGCATCATTGAAGGGCCCTGTAAAGCACCCAATTCACCACCAGAAACTCCTGTACCAATGAAATTAATGCCAGATTGATCTAATTCCTTATTACGGCGCATCGTATCTTCAAAGTACGTATTTCCGCCATCAATTAAAACGTCACCCTTATCCAACAGTGGCAAAAGCTCTGCAATTACTGCGTCGGTTGGTTTGCCGGCCTTAACCATCATCATTATCCGACGTGGTTTTTCCAAAGAGTTAACAAAATCTTCAATTGAGTATGCAGGCACCAAGTTTTTATCAGCGTGATCTTGCATAACCTTTTCTGTTTTTGAAGCTGTACGATTATAGATTGCAACGGTATATCCGCGGCTTTCAATATTTAAGGCAAGGTTTTTACCCATGACAGCCATCCCTACAACACCAATTTGTGGTTGATCCATCGTAATTCCTCCTGTTAAAAAACTTTTTGTTTAACTAATACTATCAAAAAACTTAACCATATTAAAGAACTTGGCACAAAAAAAGAAACAAAAGGACCTAGGCTCCTCTTGTTTCTTTTCTGAATTAGTTAGCTTTCACGTCAATAACTTGTTTACCGTTGTAGTAACCACAACTTGGGCAAACACGATGTGAAACTCGTAATTCACCACAATTTGGACATGGTGCCAAACCTGGAGTAGTTAATTTAATGTGTCCACGACGATTACGTTTACGTGTCTTTGATGTTCTTCTTGCTGGAACAGCCATCAATGAGCACCTCCTTTAAGAGAATTACGGTCTCCCGCTTTTTATTGCCTTACGCTTCAGGTTTATCGTTAAATAAATCCTGTAACTTTGCAAGGCGTGGATCAACTGGTTTATCTTGCTCAGACTCGTCGTCCGCTTCAGAAATAACTTGCCATTCTGATCCAGAAGGCATAATTCCTGCTTGTTCCTCCTCAGGCGTCAATACCTGCATTGGAACTTGGAGAACGACATTGTCCTCAATTAGTTTATCAACGTCGATCTTATCATCCTGCGCCAACATAACTACGTCTTCTTGCGGAAAACTACTGATTATGCTGGCATCATCAACATAGATCTCACTAATCGTAAAATCTAAATGCATATGAACCGGCGTCAAAGATCGCGATGAAGGTACCGTCAACTCACAGCCGATCTCAGCATCAATAATAACTGAGTCTCGATCATTTGTCACGACGCCCTTAAAACTGATTGGTGAGCACTTAATAACTACATCTGGAAAGCGTTCGATTAAAGATTGTTCTAAATCCATCGTTTCATCGAACTGAAACGGTTCTTTATGCTTACGCAGTTCCGTAAAATACCATTCCATACTGAACCTCCAATGCAACAGAAACAATTATACCATGTGGTTTTTGGTTGTCAACGTTTATTCCTTGACATCATCCGTAATAATTGGCGATTTACCCCAATTATATGGTGAAACTAACTGATATATTTCATCTGCTCTTTTTGTGATTTTATAATTTGTCGCAAAATCCACTTTAGAAACTTTAGTCATTAAAAAGTTTTTAAGTTTCTTTTCCTTAATGTAACGGCGTCCAAGAGAATTGGTAGCCAATAGCCGCGACTTAGATAACTGAAATCTTTCGTTATGAATATCTAAGAGAATATTCAGCATTTTTCTTTGAATACTGGTATAGGTGTATCGTTTAGTTTTTAAGTTTTTCATCAATGTCAAAAAAGAATCACTGCCATCTAACATACTTAAAACTCGATATTCAAAACCTTCATTCATATTTTTAACGTGGCTGAGACTTTCAGGAGACGATATTAGAATTTTATACTCCAACAATTCCCAATAATCATCCCAAATCACAGGTTTCGTCGCCGCTAAAACTTCCTTTGTCGCTGTTGGAACTGCCGATTGGTATTCTTGATCATTTTTTAGAAAACTTTTGCGAATCGACGAAGCACTTGCAATATCTCCACCCACATTAGAATCTAAATGATTCGCACCGATTCTTTGAATTGGCAGTAATTGCATTTTCGATTTGCTAGATTGAGCGTTCCAGTAGGCATAATTAATTCCTAAAATATCATTTGAATTAACAATATCGGTTCCGTGAAATAGCTGACTGGCAAAATTTTGATTGTACGAAAGTTGTTCGTTAAAAAGACGGTCTATAATTCGACTTTCTTTTTCAAAATCAAGATTAGGTGTCTCACTCCCAAATGCTAAGTAATCACTTTGCATTTCGTTAGCAATCGTTACCCCGGCGTGAGCGAACTCACGTGCCGAATCGGTCGCATACTCGGTTGGAATCTCAACCACCAAATCCGCCCCATTCATCAATGCTAAACGAGCCCTTTCCCATTTATTAATTAATGCTGGTTCTCCACGCTGCACAAAATTACCGCTCATCACAACGATTAGAATATCAGCACCCGTTTTTTGCCGCGCTTTTTGTAGTAAATAGGCATGTCCATTATGAAACGGATTAAATTCAGCAATGACCGCACACGCCAGCATTTTCATTACCTCCTACAGCTAAAAAACCATCGAGTCGTTGTTTCGTTGACTTCCGCATGTCCAAAATCGGCATAACATTGAACCGAAGTAAACCCTGCTTCTTTCAGTAGTTCTAGATATGTTTTCATTTCATAGGTTCGTTCAAAATGTGTTTCTTCGGTTCTCTTAAACGCTTCAACCCCGGCATTTGTCATTTTGGTAAAAAAGGTTAAGTCATGTTCAATATGATAACAATCTTTTCCGGCAAAACTCGACCAAATAAACGCCTTGCCATCATCTTGATAATTAAACATATATCCCGGATAAACCACGCCAGTTTGATAAGGTGTTATTACATCAAAGATAAATTGCCCATCTAACCTTAAATGCTTGTAAACCTCTTTAAAAGCTTGCAATACCTGATCTTGGTTTGGAAGATAACAGAAGGAATCTGCGTAGCACGAAACAACATCAAATGACGTTAACTCGCTTAAATCCAGCATATTCCCTTGAATCAGCTCTAAGTCAACATCTGCCTCTCGCGCATGCTGATCTGCTAACGACAACATTTCTTCTGATAAATCAAACCCGGTAACTCGCTGATTATTCTGAGCCAATCGAACCGCTAGACGACCGGCTCCGCATGCTAGCTCTAACCAATCTTTCTGCTGCTTTAAATCGACTTCTTTTTTGGTATAATCAAACCAATTTTGATACTCTTCTTCATCAAAAAGCTGATCATACAACTCAGCAAACGTCTGATAAATCATTATTCCGTAATCCAGTCAGTCGTTTCAACTGCGTCAGCTTGAGACCACAATTTTTCTAAATTGTAATATTTTCTTTGGTCAGATTGGAATACATTGATGACAATGTCTCCCAAATCAATTAAAATCCATTCTGCGGCTCTTTGCCCTTCGATTCGGCGAATTTCAAGATTGTTTTCTTTAGCTTTTTCTAAAATTTCATCAGCGATTGCACCCACTTGACGATTCGAATCCGCACTAGTAATGATGAAATAGTCAGCTAATGTACTAATTTCTCGAACATTTAGTACAACCGTATTCTCAGCTCGCTTACTGTCAGCGGCCTTTACTATTAATTCTAATTTTTCTTCGTTATTCAATATAATTCTCCTAAACTCTATATTTTAGAAATCCAAGCATTATAACTATCGATGGTAGCAGGAAAAACGGCTCGGTTATTTGCTACAAGATAAGCTAAAGTACTCTTCATTTGAAACGCAACGCCCTTGGCTAAACTTTGTTCAGTAATAATTCGGGCCTGTTCGACACCTTCAAAATCACGACCATCTTCAATATAATCTGCCATAAATGTGATTTGATCCAGAAGCGTCATGTATGGCGCTCCTACAGTGTGCCGTCGAATCGCGTTTAAAATATCCTCGTCAAAAATGTTCAATTCCTTTTTGACAATTTCAGCTCCAACCACACCATGCCAGATTGCGTTACCATAATCTAATAGCAATGGATCTAGTTCTAATTCATTAATGTACTTAATGAACTCACTATCCGATCTCTGCTTTGCATAGTCATGCAATAAAGCCGCAATACTTGCTTTTTCAAGATCAAAATTATTTTTTTCAGCTAATTGAATTGCCTTTTTTTCAACACGTAAAATATGGTCAAACCTAGAACCTGTCACGCTTTTACCCACTGCTTCAATCAATTCCGTTCTGGACATTGGAATATAATTTTTTTGGTAGACTAATTCTTCGCTATTCATATAAATGATGCTCCTTTATATAATTCTCGACGCTTGTTGGTACTTGGTAACGAATTGAACACCCACTTTTAACATTTTTTCTAATCCCAGTCGAGCTAATATCAAGCTTAGGCGTATCAACCCAGATGATTGGGTATTGACTTCGTTTCGCATACTTTGGTCGATCAACACCAACGAACTGGACCATTCGCGCTAGATCATCAATTCGATGCCAGGTCGGCAAATAGTTTACCATATCACCGCCGATAATAAAGAAATAATCATTTTCCGGATGTAATCTTTTTAATTCTTTAACTGTATCATATGAATAACTAGGTCCCTGTCGATTAATTTCGATTAAATCAAGGTCAAACAATGGATTACCTGCAATTGCTAATCGAACCATCTCAACGCGATGTTTTGCAGCAATGGCTTGCTTTTTATCAACATGAGGTGGAATATAGTCTGGAATAAAGAGTACTTTATCCAGTCCCAGCTGGGTTCCAACCTGGTCTGCAATCAATAAGTGTGCCAGATGTGGTGGATTAAATGTACCACCCAAGATTCCGATTCGTTTACCATTTTTAGAAAAAATTGGTTGCTCGACTACTTCAACTTGAACATCCGTTATTGTTTTTGAATTTGTTGCAATCAAAATTATTCACCTATATTTTTTTAACTTCGTTTGAAATCTCACGGTTTTCTTCTGCTTCTGACACTTTAAAAAGTACCAAAACCCGTCCGATAACTTGCACAACTTGAATGTTAGTATTCGATTCAATAAAGTTTTTTAACTCAGACGTTGTTACGTCGGAACTTTGCTGAATATTTATCTTCAAAAGTTCATGATTGTCTAGCGCTCCGTCCAGCTGGTTTAACCATGCTTCAGTTAAGCCATTTTTACCTATTGAAAATACAGGACGATATGAGTGTGCCCGCGCCCTTAGATATCTTTTTTGTTTTCCTCTTAATTCCATTAGTTCTCCTTTTTATTAAATCAATGATTTTCTTATGACGACAGAGATTCCCTCGGGTGCCCATGCCGTAACTTTGCTACCTTCTCGAACTGAGATCCATCCTAATCCTTCAAAAACAACATCACTATTTTGATCAATATTAAAATGATGTGCCACAAGTTGGGGAAGGTTTGCAATATTTTCGGCGGAAGGTGGTGTCAACAGTTCTCCCGCATGTTTTTCGTAAAATGAATCGGCATTTTCCAACTTTGTACGATGAATCATTAAATTATTCTCAAAATAAGCCGTTACCGAACCTACAGAGTACTCATAATCAAACCTTGCTAGTGCTCCCGCAAAGAGCGTTTGTCCATCGTTTAATTGAAATACACGTGGTTTAATCGTTTTTTGAGGCGAGATGTACTTCAAATCTTCCGCTGTCAAAACATGCGCCATTTGATCATTATGAATAATTCCTGGAGTATCGATTAGATTACTATTTTCATCAAACGGAATTTCAATACGGTCCAATGTTGTACCTGGAAAACGTGAAGTGGTAATTAAATCTTTAATGCCATTTCGAATTGAAATCAAACTATTGATTAATGTCGATTTACCAACGTTAGTTACCCCAACCACATAAACATCGCGGCCTTTGCGTAGTTTTTCAATTAATTCAAACATTTTTTCGACAGATTCAGCATTTTTGGCGCTGGTAATTACAACATCTTCCGGCATAATCCCATTGGCGTTAGCCTGACGTTTTAACCACTCTTTCATCCGATTTCGTTTTAACGATTTAGGGAATACGTCCTCTTTATTTCCGACCAAAAGGACCGGATTATCGCCAACAAAGCGGTGTAATCCTGGAATTAAACTACCATTAAAGTCGAACATATCAACAACGTAAACAACAAGTGCATCTGCTTCACTTATCTGGCTAAGTAATTTTCTAAAGTCATCATCGCTAATATTCACGGGTGCGATTTCGTTATAATGCCGTAGTCTAAAACATCTTTGACAGTATAGTTGACCAGTTTCTAGGCCCTTCTTTAAAGCAGATTCGGGTGTGTATCCCGGCATTTTTTTATCGATTGTTTGCAGTTGCGCACCACAGCCAATACAGTGCAAATCATTTTCTTCGTTCATTATCCAGCTCCTTATGCCAAACTAAATCAGGGTGTTTTTTCTTTAGTAGTCGCTTAATAAATAGTTCTAAAAAACGATTAAATTTTGTATTCCACGCATCCGATTGAATTAATGGTTTTACCAAGACACCACGAATTCCAGACAAGTTTGCCGACACCATGTCTGTTATAAGTTGGTCTCCAACCATAATGGTAGATTTTTTTTCTAAATTATAGCGTTTAACTACTCTATTAATGCCAATCGTAAGCGGCTTGAGGGCTCTTGAATCAAATTCAAGTCCAAAACTTTGGACGGCCTTTTTAACTCGGTTATGGCTATTATTTGAGACAACGATCACTTGAATGCCCGCTAATTTTAATTCCTCAATCCACTGTTTTAATTCTGCCGTACCTTCCGGATTATTCCATGCAATTAATGTATTATCAAGATCCGTCAGAACCGTGGTAATTCCTTGTTTCTTTAAATCTTGTGCAGATAAATTATAAATTTTCTCAATCATCCACGTTGGTTTAAAAATATTCATTACTCTTCTCCCATAAATACTATCTGTTTAATTATAAACGATAATGATGGTTTTTGAAACGAGAAGCTTAATTCTCTTCTATAAGCTAAAAGCTTTGTTTTTATTTAATAATGTATTATCGTAAAGATAAAAATATTTGAGGTGAATAGTTATGAAAGCAATTGGTGTTTCTGAATTTGGCGATCTTGGCCATCTTAAAATGTTAGACGTTCCTACACCCGAACCCACCAAGGGTCGAATTATCATCAAAACGGATGCGTTTGCTTTAAATCCGTACGATATAGGTATTATCGACGGCTCGCAATCTAAATTTCGGCCGATCAAGCTTCCAGCAATTCCTGGAAGCGACGTAGCTGGAGTTGTGGTTGATAAGGACGCCTCCGTGACAGAATTTAAAATTGGCGATCGAATCGTTGGTCGCGCCAACATAGCTGGGTATGCTGAATATGTTTCTGTCCCTCACTTACGGGCCGTTAAAATTCCAGATCAAGTTAGTTCCGAAGTTGCGGCAGCATTACCAAATGCAAGCATCTCGGCCTATGACATTGTGTTTGGTGCTCTTAAAGATCATCATTTTTCCACGGCTCTAGTAATCGGTGCAACAGGTGCCGTTGGTTCGACCGTCAGCCAAATTTTAGACAACGAAGGTAAAAACGTCTCTGTAGTAATTAATTCTGCTAAGGTCGATGATCTTGCACCATTCTCATACGAAAAAGTTGCCTTCTATGATGCACCTGAAACAATTGATTCGCTACCGAATTTTGACGTGATTATAAATGCCGCCCCACAAACCGAACTCGCTTCAATTTACGCCAAGCATCTAAATCAGGATGGGGTCATTTTATCAACGACTGGTGTTGAACAATTCGATCTCCCGGAAAAGCAAAAAATCGACTTCAGCGACGTTGACTTTAAATTAAACCACGCCGCTCTTGAGTACCTAGTTAAAAATGTTGGAGAGAAAAAACTATCAATCGCGGTTGCTAAAATTCTAGATTTTAACGTTCAAGATGTAAAAGCCGCTTTAGATACTATTCGCGATCATCATCCTAGTGGTAAGTACGTGGTGAAGTTGTAACAAACACTTAAAATAAAAAGGATTGGTTTCAAAACACAAGGTTTTGTTCCAATCCTTTTTATGTACATTCATTCTGAAATTCAGATTAAAGAGCCTTTTTTGCTTCTTCAGCTAAGTTCTTGAATGCGTCAGCATCATTAACAGCAAGATCAGCAAGCATCTTACGGTTCATATCGATTCCAGCTTCCTTAAGACCGTGCATTAATTTGCTGTAGCTCAAACCATTCATTCTTGCAGCAGCGTTGATCCGTGCAATCCAAAGACGACGGAATTCGCCCTTACGATTACGACGGTCGCGGAATGCGTACAATCCTGACTTCATAACTTGGTCTTTAGCAACCTTAAATTGAATATGTTTTGCACCGCGATAACCCTTAGCAAGTTTTAAAACGCGTTTACGACGACGACGTGTAACTGTTCCACCCTTTACTCGTGGCATAATAATTCCTCCTTAAATCACCCGAAGGTCATTCATTCTTTTAATAATTTGAATTACTTTAATTAGATATTTGAAAGTAATTTTTTGTAACGTTTTACGTTCGTACTATCCATCATATCAGTACCACGTAATTGACGACGTTGCTTTTTAGTCTTGCCGTGAAAACGGTGACTTGTATAAGCATTTGCACTCTTAAGTCCACCATTAGCAGTCTTCTTAAAACGCTTTGCAGCAGCGCGGTTTGTCTTCATCTTAGGCATAATCTGTTCCTCCAGAATCTTAAATTATTTATCAGTATTTGGAGCTAGCACAAGAAACATGCTTCTGCCGTCCATCTTTGGACGAACCTCAACGCGAGCGACATCAGAAGTTTCTTGAGCCATTCGTTCAAGTACTTGGCGACCAATCTCTTTATGAGTGATTGCACGGCCTTTAAATCGAATCGATACACGGACCTTATCACCCTTACTTAAAAACTTAACTGCATTTTTAAGTTTGGTATTAAAATCATTTGTATCAATTGTTGGACTTAAACGAATTTCTTTAATACTGACAGTCTTTTGCTTTTTACGAGCTTCGCGTTGTTTCTTTTGTTGCTCGAAACGATATTTTCCATAATCCATAATTTTGGCAACCGGTGGCTTTGCCTTAGGAGAAACGACTACGACATCAAGATTTGCTTCTTCAGCAATCTTGATAGCTTCTGCCTTAGACTTAACTCCCAATTGATCACCATTAACACCAATTAAGCGGACTTCTCTAGCCCGAATGGTTTCATTTACCATTACATCATTTGCTATGGTTCTTCACCTCCAGGAAAATTAGCGAGAATGCAGAAAAACGGATGGCACACGCCACCCGTTTCATATTGGATATAAAAATCCATTCAACGTTCTTTAGCCCAGCAACTTGTTAGTTACAAGGCGAGAAGCGGTGGCCTCTGCTTTTTCTCAACGTTTAATAGAATATCAAATTTTATCTTTCCTGTCAAACATTTGCTTCGTAACTCACATAAAAAGACGTGCATAGATTGGAACCAGTATATCCATCACCAAAGCAATAACTACAACCGCCACTGACGCCATCGCCCCTTGAACCGAACCCAATTGCACTGCTTTAGCAGATCCGATTGTATGTCCAGAAGTTCCCAATCCCAAACCAATTCCAACTTTAGAGGCCCGATTGAGTTTGAATATTTTAATTAAAAATTCTGCTAAAGCATAAATAATAACGGCATTTAAAATGCAGACCATTGCCGTCACTGCCGGATCTCCACCGATACTTTTAGCAATTGGCATTGCCACCGCCGTAGTTGCCCCCTGTGGAAGCATTGAAGCGATCGAAACTCTTGATAGACCAAACAATTTCGAAATCATATGAATTCCAAAAAGTGAGATAAAACCTCCGATAAACAACGTCAATAAAACATCAACCCAGTATTTCTTAAAAACATCGTTTCGTCGATACAACGGGATTGCGAATGCGACCGTTGCTGGATTTAAAAACCAAAATATTATATCACCGCCCGGTTTATAAAAACTTTTATACGCAGTAATCGTTGAGACATTCATGTATTTTCCAATTAGAATTAATATTATTATTCCTAGAACCATGCCAGCCAGAAGTGGAGTAAAAAGAAAGAATCCCCTACTTTTTTTAAAGAGCCAGACTCCAATCAAATAAACTAAAATTGAAATTAAAATTCCAGTAAATGGTGTCGCTAAACCGTTCATTTTTGTTCCCCCCTTTTATCCATATTCTTTTCAAGTCCCCGATGAATTTTAATAAAGAAGGCGCCACAGTACGTAATAACCACCAAAAGAATTATTGTCGCAAAAACGGTAACAACGACGTCTTTGACCCCTTCATTTTGAATTAACTTTAAACTACCGGCCAATTGAATCCCCGACGGAATAAATAAAAATGAAATTAGACCAATCAACGAATCGCCTAAATTTTCAACCTGGCTCAACTTAACAACATGCGTTAGCAAGAGCAAGTATAAAATGATCATTCCAATCAGTGGTGCAGGTACAACAAATGTAGGTGGAAAGAGACTAGAAATAATTTGAGAAACAAATAGAATCGCTGCAAATATTCCCATCTGAACAAGTAGTGGTGTTTTTTTATCTTTGTTATCCATCAAAACCCCTCCAAATCTAGTGGTAACCTTTTCTTAACAACTCGTATTTTAGCTCATATTTAGACGTTGTTACCGCTTTCACAACGAAAGACAAAAAAGAAGGGCTGAAGTACCTTAACGCGGTTGTAAAATGCCTCCCATATTTTATCAATAAGAGAGGCATTTACAATTTTAAATTATTCCTAGTGCTTTTTTAGTAACATTGACATATGAGCGACTAACCGCAATCTTTGAATTATCATTTAAAGTTAGCTCATAAGTGTGATTAAAACTCGGCTGTAGTTCCAAAACAGAATTCAAATTAACTACAAAACTACGATGAACTCTTAAAAAATGATTTGGATCCAGTTGACTGATTATACTAGTCAGAGTTTCTTTGCTCTTTATTTTTGAACCTTGCCGCGTATGAATTGAAACTATTCCACTTTTGGCTTCTAAATACAGAATATTTTGTTTCTGGATCACCATTGTTCTTTCCTCATTAGTCACCGAAAGACGTGGATTATCGTACTTTTTTTCATCGCTTTCTGCTTTCCCTCTTTTACCAATTAGTCGATTAATTCGGATTAGTGTTTGATCAATGCGAATTTGGTCAAAGGGCTTTAATACGTAATCAATCGCCTCTGCGTCGAAGGCATCCAGTGCATATTGATCATATGCCGTAGCAAAAACAATGTATGGATGTTGAGGAAGTTTTTTCCATAACTTTGCTAAAACCATACCATTCCCATCATCCAACTGAATATCTAGAAAAACTACGTCTGGATTAGCTGTTTGAACCATATCTTGAGCGCTCTCTACTCCATCGGCTTCCTTAACTTCTTCGACCATTGAATTGTTTTGCAGAAGATAGCGTAATTCAGAACGTGCTAAAGGTTCATCATCAACAATTAAAATTTTCACTTTTCTCCTTCCCCCTTTTCCATATAAGGAATCACAACTCTTACAACCGTTCCATAGTGGTCACTGTCCACCTTTAATTCTCCATCACTACCATATAGACCAGATAATCTAGCACTTAAATTCTGTAATGCCGTACCACTACCTTTTTTGGAAGAAATTGCATCTTTACCAATTTTACCAATTATTTCCTTGTCGATGCCGGAACCATTGTCAGCTACCCTTAACTCCAATTTATCTTTTATTCGAGCCACGCGAATACTGACAACGTTATTGGTTTTACTTTTTGAAAAGGCATGCTTAATCGCATTTTCAACTAAAATTTGGATTGAAAATGGTGGGATCATTACATTTTCATCAACCGTATTATTAAAATTTATTTCATATTTATCTGGAAAACGAGTTTGTTCCAGCGATAAATATGCTTTTACATGCTCAAATTCTTTTGCGAGCGGAATCACCGTTTCCCGAACACCTAATAAATTGGACCTAAAGTAAGTGCTTAGTTGTAGCAAGAGCGATCTTGCTTGGTCGCTGTTTATTCTCATAACAGCACTGATTGTGTTAATAGCATTAAAAAAGAAATGTGGATTAACCTGTGCCTGTAAAGATTTAATTTCGGCATCACGGACCAGATTTGATTGTTTTTCCATTTCACCAAGCATTATCTGCATGGCCAAAATCTCACCCAACCCTGTTCCAAGCTGGATTTCAACTGGACTAAGCTTCCATTGCTCCGTATGGTAAAGTTTTAAACTTCCGACAATCTTATTTTGAGCCACTAACGGAACTACGATTGCCGAATGTAAAGGACAGTTGGGAACTTTACAATTGATTTCCTTGGCATTATTTCCAATTTGGACTTCACCCGAATTGATTGCCTTTTCAGACAAACTAGTTTTTATTTCTTGACCTGCAATGTGATGATCCTGGCCCGTTCCAGCAAAAGCAAGAATTTTATGTTCATTTGAAATTCCGGCTGCTTCAAAACTCGTATACTTTAAAATAAGTTCAACCACTTTTTTGGCAGCCGTTTTGTTCAATCCCTGACGAAACTCAGGTAGAGTTCGTAAGGCCAACTGTAAAACTGTTTTTGTCTGAGCAGCTTGTACATCGACCTCTTGGCGGAAGTACAGTGAAATAATCGACAAAAATACGGAAGTTCCAAGTGCTCCAATCGTAATCATTGGAATAGCAATATATTTAACTAATGTCCATCCCGTTGGACTAAATATCAGAATAAATATCATCTGAATTGATTCCATTAAAAGACCGATTAAAAATCCTTGCCATGCTTTCATTATTGCAAAATGATGCTGCTTTTGAATTGAAAAGAGACCGGATAAAAAACCAATGATAATTGAACTCGGTAAATAAAATAAAGCATCTAAAGTAAAGGATTCTTGTAATATTCGGTGAACACCTGCCACCATTCCAACAACACTTCCAACAAATGGCCCACCAATTATTCCTGAAACGGTAACTGTTAATATCCGAATGTTAGCGACCGAATCTCCTGGCGAAACGTTCAAAAGAAGCGGGGTAACATCGGTATCATTGTTAGGAGATATTTCAATTCCAATTAAATTAGCGATAATGGTGAATAAGGAAAAAATTACAATTAATTCTACTTTCGTGACTGTATCCGTTCGAAAAAGCAATCTGCGAAATTGAGGTATATTAACAAGGAAAAAGGCCAAAATAATAATTAATCCTACCCTCTCAATTAGCATCATCATTAAATTTATCAAAAAATCTCCCCCATTCATTACCCGATTTATCATTCATTATACATTTACTTTTATGATTGATTATCAATAAAAAGGGCCTGTGACATCAATTTTTTGTCACAGGCCCTTCCCTATCCAAGCTTCATTTAAATTTAAAAATCAATTTATAGTAAAACCGACTTTCTTAATCTTCACGACTGTAAGTTGCAATTTCATTAACCAAGTTATCGATAAATTCCGCACTTGATTCTGATTTTGAACTCTCTTCACCGTAATGCCGTACACTAACTGCATCAGCTTCTAATTCGTCATCACCAACCACCAAAATGTAAGGTACCTTTTGGGTTTGAGCTTCGCGGATCTTATAGCCCATCTTCTCGTTACGATGATCAACTTCAGCACGAATGTCTTGATCGACCATCTTTTGACGTAATTGATCCGCATATTCACCATGCAAGTCATCCTTAACTGGAATAATTGTTACTTGTTTTGGTGCTAACCAAGTTGGAAAGGCACCCTTGTACATTTCAATTAGATAAGCTGTAAAACGTTCCATCGTTGAAACTAAGCCCCGGTGAATCATCACTGGACGATGTTCTTCTCCATCAGCCCCCACGTAATGTAAATCGAACTGCTTAGGTAGCATAAAGTCTAATTGAATAGTTGAAAGTGTCTCTTCATTTCCAAGGGCTGTCTTTGTTTGAACGTCCAATTTAGGACCGTAGAAAGCGGCTTCTCCTTCGGCTTCAACGTAGTCTAATCCAAGGTCATCCATTGCGGCTTTCAACATTGATTGCGAATGGTTCCACATTTCGTCATCATCAAAATACTTTTCTGTATTCTTCGGATCACGATAGCTCAAACGGAATGAATAATCCGTAATATTAAAGTCTTTGTATACTTCAACCATTAATTGAAGGACTTTTTTGAATTCGTCTTGAATTTGGTCTGGCGCAACAAATGTATGACCATCATTCAAAGTCATTTCACGTACTCGTTGTAAACCTGAAAGAGCACCTGATTTTTCATAACGATGCATCATACCCAATTCAGCAATTCGAATTGGAAGTTCGCGGTAAGAACGAATGTGATGCTTATACACTTGAATATGAGAAGGACAATTCATGGGACGTAGTTCCAACATTTCGCCATCACCCATATCCATTGGTGGGAACATATCTTCCCGGTAATGCTGCCAGTGACCAGATGTCTTATAAGCATCTAAGTTCATTAAAACGGGCGTATAAACGTGTTGGTAGCCATGCTTAACTTCTTTGTCAATAATGTAGCGTTCAATTGTTCGACGAATTGTTGCTCCATTTGGCATCCAATAAGGTAATCCAGCTCCAACCTTTGGATCAACAAAGAACAGATCCAAATTATTACCAATTACTCGATGGTCTCGTTCACGGGCTTCCTGTTGACGAACCAATTCAGCATCTAGTTCTTTTTGTTTATAGAACGAAGTTCCATAAATTCTTTGTAACATTGGGTTACTAGACTTTCCTTCCCAATATGCGCCCGCTACAGAAAGTAGTTTGACAGCTTTAATATCGGCCGTATTCAATAAAGCAACGTTATCACTAACGACAATTTTGCCGTCAATATCGTAAACGCTAACTTGATTATCTTGCGCATTACGCTTAATAATCATGGCTTGATAAGGGTCGCCATCAACACTAGCTAAAGCATCGTCTACGCTGACCAATTCGTGCTTCAAAGCAATCTTGGACTTAATCATCTCTTTCATCTTGTCTTCAATTGCTGGTAATTGATCAACTGAAATTTGCTGGTCGGTCTTATCTGTATCAACGTAAAAACCGTGTTCACCATTATCAATTTCGCCAAAATGAACTTCAGGGTAGATACTTTTAATTGCGGCAGTCAAAACTAAGGCTGCGGAATTCCAGTTCACTACGTTTCCGTCAGCAGAATCCTTGGTTACGATTTCAACCTTTGCACCTTGCTCAATTTTTTGGTCCAAACGCACTAATTGATCGTCTAATTTTCCGGCAACCGCCTTTTTTGCCAAGCTTGTGCTGATTGACTTTGCAATATCTAAAACTGAGACCCCCGCCTCAAACGGTTTTACACTGCCATCTGGAAATTCAATTTTAATTTCTGCCATAACCATACTCTCCTTTAATTTTATGTACAAAAAAATCCCTGGTAATAAATTACCAGGGACGTGTTAATTACAACGTTAATTCACGCGGTTCCACCCTCATTGCAGGTTATTAAACTAACCTACCACTCAATTAAAAACCATAACGGTGGCTACCGAGCTGATATTTCGATCAGCCTCTAGTCAATTGGGAAGTTTTTCATTGCTTTGCTTGCAGTCACGGCTCCGCTCCCTGAATTAAAAACTACATGTTTGACTGTGATTTATAACAACCATTTTACCTATTTTTTTCAGCTTGTCAATCTTGTCGATGATTTTTTCCAGTCATTGATATTTCAGTACTGAGAAATTTAATTCGTTCCATCAGCCTTTTGGCCTTCAACGGCTCCGCCTCACCACGCTGATTGACAGTTAAGTGTTCTCTTTCTAATTGGCTCATTGAAAAATTAGAGGTAAAGAACGTTGGAAGTTCTTCTTGCATTCGATACTCTAAAATCACTCCTAAAACATCATCCCTAATCCAGGAAGAAATGCTGTCTGCACCAATATCATCAATTACCAAAATTGGAGCTTTTTTAACAGCATCAATTTTATCTTGAATGGTGGTGTTTTGTTCACCAATTGCGTTTTTTAATTCAACCGCCAGACTCGGAAAATGAATAATAGTTGTCGAATATCCTCCCTGATCGGCCAACGCATTTGCCATTGCTCCCATTAGATAAGTTTTTCCAACTCCAAAACTTCCCGTTAGGTAGACCCCCTTATGGAACCCTCGGGGGTCATCCAAATAACTTGTAACAAAATCAATGACCACTGACAAAGCGTCCGTTCGCTCAGGCTCCTGGTAGTAATCTTCCAACGTTGCTCTTTGAATTAGTTTTGGCATATTAATCGATTTAACTAAGGCACGTCTTTTTTGCTCCTGTTCCATTAGATTCCTTTGTCGAGTAGGAACATATTCAATATCAATTAGATGATTGCTCAACACTAAAACAGGCTGATAACCTGGCAAAAACGTCGGTTGATTAGCTTCGATCTTTTTTCGTTCGGTCACAAATTCATACAGTTTGGCGGCACTACGTTCAACCGCTTCTTTTGACAGTTCTTCCTTGTGTTTTTCACAAAATGCAATCACTTCAGGATCAGAATAAACAGTTTTCATAACATCTCTAAATCGTTCATCAAGCTTTCTTTTGCTCATCAATTCCTGTAAAGTTTGTCGAACATTTTCCATTATTACCCCTCCCTACCTCTAGAACGGAGCTTTTTAAGCTGTTCATTAATTTTTTTGGTTGTATTTGGATCGGCTTTTTTAGTTGCTTTTTTGCTCTGCTCATTATCCGGTTTGGCCCAATCTGGAAGCGTCTCCCTTTGAACAATTTTTTTGCTCTTAGAATATGACTTTGTTTTTCGCTCATTTTGCCGATTTCGAACAAAGTTCAAGGCTTCAACGGGAGTTTGAACTTTATTTTTAATCCAACTATTAGCGATTGCCTCGGCTAAATTTTTATTTAATGTAGCATTTCCCTGGTCAACTAGTAAATAATAGATCAAAAAGTTAACAACGCTAACTGGAATCATTCCCGTATTCACTAAGCTCGAAATCACTCTTTCCTCGGCAGAAGTTAAAAATCCGCCTGAAGATTCCTTCAAACTTCTAATAAAGTCAATTGGTGCCATTGCGTACGTGGCATTAATTACTTCTTGCTCTTGTTTTGTTAAATTATTGATTTGTTTATAGTTGATTTTTTCATCAGAAACATTCATCAAATTGGGGGTCTTTTTAGCTTGCACGCCCGAGACTGGGCTATCAAAGGTGGCCGCAATTTTTTTCTTCAATTCATTTTCATCAATTTGATTATCCTGATAGCTTGTTGCCGCTTGGATAAACTGACTCATTTCCATTTCATTGATTCCATAAATTGTCTGTTCAACCATAATCAGGTGTTGATTATTCATTAGACTCTCATGGTCAACAAAACTAGTGCTTAAAATTTGTTCCAATAGCTTGAAATCGAAGTTATGGTTAATTCCCTCATCTTCAATAACTGCATTGCTATCTTCCAATTGATTTTGCACCTTTTCAATTGCCTCTGACTTGTTGATCACGTTATTCCCCAATTGAAAATAATCATTGATTTTCTTTGAAACATTATAAAAATCTTGATGGTTAGATGCAGCTTTTATAAATGAATGACTTAAACGATAGAATTCTTTTTCACCGATCACTCCCAAAAGTAAAGCACTCAGTGTGTCATCCTTAAAAAACTTCATTGGGTCCGCAGGAGGCTGCAATTCATATATAAAAAGTGAACGATTGTCAACCTGCTTACGCAAAGTTTGCATTAATCCTAAGGCTTCTAATCGTCCCCGTGCATCCTCAATTGACGGCAAATCAATTCCTAGCCAGTTCAGTAAGATCACATGTCGATATTGGTTTTCTAAACTTACAGTCTCTTCTTCCAATTCCCAAAGGACTGATATTAAGCTGTAGGCATCTGATGTTAAAAGCGGGCGATAAAGTGCAACCAAAGCTTTTCGTTCAAGGTCGCTTGCTTTCCGCTGGCAGTTAATGATAAATGAATCATTTGGTGCTAACTCATTCATTTACTTTTTCCCTTTTCCTCATCTTTTTTGACCATGTCCTGTAATTCATTCAAGAAAACGTTCATATCCTTAAATTGGCGGTAAACACTGGCAAACCTAATATATGCAATTTCATCTAAGTCGACTAAAATGTTCATTACGTATTCACCGATAATTTGGCTTGAAATTTCACTCTCACCCAAAGAGCGGACTTTATTTTCAACCTTATCAACTATATCAGTCATTTGATCCATTTTTACTGGTCGTTTTTCGGCCGCTCGTACAATTCCTCGTAAAATTTTATCACGATCAAATTCTTCTCTTGAGCCATTCTTTTTAATGACCAGCAGAGGGGTCGCCTCTACTCTCTCAAAAGTTGTAAATCTAAAACCGCATTTTTCACATTCTCTTCTTCGTCGAATAACTCGCCCCTCATCGGTTGGACGACTATCAACAACTCTAGATCCATTATTACCACAGTGTGGACATCTCATTTTATTTTACCTCGCCAAATTCTCCAGGGTTTTGAAGCAATTTCTTATTAACAAGCCATTTTACCACTTGTTGTTGCGTGGCTTCAATTGTCCCGCTGGTGTCAATTACAACCGTCGCTTTTTTCATCTTCTCTTCAATTGGAATTTGTGCCTCTATTCTTTTCTTGGCATCTGATTTACTTAAGTTATCTCGCTGCATCAAACGGCTAATTTGCGTTTTTTCATCCGTTGCCACAACCATCACGTAATCCACTGATTTTTCGTATCCTTGCTCAAATAAGACTGGCGCATCCAAAATAACCATTTTTTCACTACTAAGAGTAGCAATTTTTTTTGAAATTTCCGCCCTGATTTGTGGTTGGACAATCGCATTTAGTCTTTTCAATTTATCTGGATCACTGAAAACAATTTTTCCTAGCCGTTTCCGATCAACCGTACCATCCGGATTCAAAAAAATTTTTCCAAATGTGTCCGCAATATCTGACACAACGTTCGAAAAATTTAAAACTGCGTGTGCAATTTGATCCGCATCAACAACTTTAATCCCCTTTTTCTTCAAAAAGTTACTAATTGTTGACTTTCCCATCGCAATACCACCGGTCAAACCTATTATTACTGACATTTATCTACCTCAACACTTGGCAATGAGGGCAAAAGTGAGTCCCTCTCTGAGCAACCTTGATTCGTTCAATTAAAGTTCCACACCGATGACATGGAAGTCCCTGACGATGGTAAACGTTTAATTGATTCTGAAAGCTTCCAGCATGGCCGTCTGCATTTAAATATGAAAAGACCGTTGTTCCCTTTGCCTCAATCGCCTTTCCAAGTTCTGCAAATATGCTTTCACGTAAAAGTTTAATTTCTTCATTAGTAAGCGTATTGGAGACTTGCTGTGGATGAATTTTACTCAGCCAGAGGACCTCGTCGGCGTAGATGTTGCCTAATCCGGCAATCATTGACTGATCAAGTAAAAAGCTCTTCATTCCCCGTTTTCGGCTCCGAAGTTGATGCGTTAAGTATTCCAAAGTTAGTGTCTCCGGCGTGGGTTCAGGACCAATGGTTTTTAATCCACCGATTTGCATCTCTTCACCCGCAGAAACCAGATTCATTCGTCCAAATTTACGAGTATCGTTATATCGTAAATCCTGTCCGTTATCCAACTCGAAAATTACATGGTCATGCTTGCCATACGGCTCTTGCCGCCCTACTACCGAATACTTTCCTTCCATTCGTAAATGTGAGACCATGACTAAATCATCACTAAAATTAAAAAGAAGGTATTTCCCGCGTCTTTTAATATCAATGATTTTTTGATTCTTTAATTTTTCAACAAAGATTGGCGCTTCTGGAGTAACCATTTTGGGATACCTAACAATCACCCGTTCAATGGTTCTTCCTTTAACTAATGCAACTAACCCTCTTCGAACAGTTTCTACCTCAGGTAATTCAGGCATTTTTATTCCCTCCAGTTATTTTGCATCGTACCATGTGTTTCCCCAAGAAGTTTCAACCTTTAGTGGAACATCCAGTTTGATTGCCGAATCCATAACACTTGGTACTAATTTTTTAATTTCTGCCATTTCTTCATCAGGAACTTCAAAAATTAATTCATCGTGTACTTGTAATAACATTCTCGTCTTTAAATTTCTCGTTTCAAGTTCTTTTTCCATATTGATCATTGCAATTTTTATAATATCGGCCGCACTACCTTGAATCGGCGTGTTCATTGCAGTTCGCTCGGCAAACGATCGTAAATTGAAACTTGAAGAATGAATATCTGGCAAATATCTTCTTCTGTGTGAAATTGTTTCAACGTATCCTTGCTCTTTCGCCAATTCAACTGAGGAGTCAATATATTTTTTTACACCCGGAAATTCTTTGAAATAGGTTTCAATAAACTTCTTAGCATCTTTTCGTGAAATGCCAATATTCTGGGATAAACCATAATCACTAATCCCATACACAATTCCAAAATTAACCGCCTTTGCTTGCCGACGAATGTTCGGTGTGACTTCGCTAGCATCCTTTAATCCAAAAATTCGAATAGCGGTACTAGAATGAATGTCTTCCCCGTTTTTAAAGGCTTCTTGTAGATGTTTGTCGCCCGTAATATGTGCCAATACACGCAATTCAATTTGAGAGTAATCAGAAGAAAGAATGTGCCACCCTTTGTGTGAAGGGATAAAGGCCTGACGAATTTTCTTTCCTTCTTCAATTCGAATTGGAATATTTTGTAAATTGGGTTCAATTGACGATAACCGGCCTGTTTGCGTTAAAGTTTGGAGATAAGTCGTATGAATCTTTTGATCATTTGAATGAATCACCTTTAAAAGTCCTTCGACGTAAGTTGACTTTATTTTTGATATTGTCCGATAATTCAAAATATTGTCAATAATAGGCGATTCGCCCTGAAGCTTTTCCAATACGTCTACAGCTGTTGAATAACCCGTCTTAGTTTTTTTAATAACCGGTAACTTCATCTTTTCAAAAAGGACTTCACCCAACTGTTTAGGCGAATTAATATTGAATTCTTCACCCGCTTCACGATAAATATCAGTTTCAATTTCGGCAAGGCGTTCCGTAAATTCACTCTGCATCTGATGTAATCGATCACTATTGACTTTAATCCCACTAATTTCCATTTTAGCTAGGACGATTGATAAAGGTAACTCAATTTCCCAATATAATTTTTCCTGTTTATTATCCACTAACTCTGCTTGAAGCTGTTCCCCTAAAACTTGAATCGCCTTCACTTTACGAGCTAAATGTTTCAATAATATTGTCGTTTCTGGAACAGCCCGCTTCGCACCAGTTCCGTATACTTCAGCATCGGTATCAATTTGATTATAATTATGTTCATGTGCTAATTGACCTAGGTCATTTGAGTTATCATTCGTATCAAGTAGATATGATTGCAACAAGATATCAAAATTAATATTGTCTAATTCAATACCCAAGCGATGTAGTCCGACATACGTCCGCTTTCCATCAAAAAGGTTAACTTTGGTAGTCGAACTACCTAATAAGTTTTTGATAACCGCATTATTCAGCAGTTCAATATCATCACTAACCCAAATGTTTTCTGGGGTCCCAATCACAAAGCCACAAAAATCGGATAAATGGTAGTTTTTATCGAGCATCTCTAAGTAAAAGCAAATTTCATCTGGTAAGTTTTTTAATTGTTCAATATTCTGTTCATCCAAAATATTAAACTTAATTTCTTCATCCACATCCGCTGCCGTTTGATTCATTTGACTTAAGAACGACTTAAAATTCATCTTTTGGTAAAAATTAATTAGAAAATCTTCATTTTTTCCTTCATAGTTGATATCTTGTAAAGAAATTTTAACTGGAGCATCCCTCTTAATAGTTGCTAGTTTTTTAGACATAAACGCCTGTTCACGATCTTCAATTAGGTGCTCTTTCATTTTACTTTTCTTCAATTCATCAATATGCTCATACAGTGTTTCTACCGAACCATATTCTTTTAGTAACTTAATTGCCGTTTTCTCTCCAATTTTAGTAACCCCCGGATAGTTATCAGAAGTATCTCCGGCAAGGCCTTTAATGTCGATTATTTGTTGTGGTGTTACACCTAGCTTTTCCTCAACATAACTTGGAGTGTATTCTTCAACCTCACTGACACCTTTTTTGGTAACTGCTACGGTTGTTTTATCACTACTCAGTTGAGTTAAGTCTCGGTCTCCTGTGACAATTGTTACGGAATAACCCTGCTCCTCCGCTTCTTTTGAAAGAGTTCCGATAATATCATCTGCTTCATAGTCTGGAAGTTCATATGATTTAATGCCATATCCTGTTAAAAGTTCACGTAAATATGGCATCTGTTCTGAAAGTTCCGGCGGTGTTTTAGAGCGTCCACCTTTATAATTATCAAACATTTTAGTTCTAAAAGTCGTCTTTCCGGCATCAAAAGCAACTAACGCGGCCGTTGGCTGATACTGCGCTAAAATGTTATCCAACATTTTGTTAAATCCATAAATTGCATTCGTATGTAATCCGTCTTTATTTGTAAATTTGCTTAAAGAATTATGTAACGCAAAAAAAGACCGAAACGCAATGCTATTTCCATCGATTAATAATAATTTGTCTTTTTCCATAATTTCCTCCGTTTTCTATCCTCTTCAATAATACCAAAAACCGAAGGCCAACGTGAATAAGATTGACCTTCGGTTTAATTGAATTAATAAGATATTAATTAATCTCGGTTACCTCCCACTCCTCCAAAAATAGTTAAGAAGAATTGGAAGAGGTTAATAAAGTCAAGGTAGAGACTAAAAGCACCTTGAATGGCTAATCCTGTTTCTGAAACCTGATCACCATAATTTAAATATAATCTTTTCATTGTTGCGGTATCATACATGGCCAAACCGGCAAATATCACAATTCCGATAATGGAAAAGAAGAATGTAACCGCCGTACTGTGAATGAAGAACATATTAACAACTGACACAACCAACATTGCAATTAATGCCGCAATCAACTGGTTCCCCATTTTTGAAAGATCTCGCTTCGTGGTTACACCCATAATGCTCATGACAATGAAAACAGAGGCCGCCGAAAAGAATGCTCCGGCAATTGTTCCAATGCTATAGATCAGAAAGACACTCGATAGCGTTATTCCGAAGAAACCAGAAAAAGCAAATAGCATTAAAAAACTAACCGTTGGGTTTCTTAGAGCCGCCTTTTGGCCAAAAATCATGAACATAAACAAGGCAATGAAAATAATCCATATACTCATTCGTCCTTGTGAGAGAAATGTCATAATTGCTGGACGCCAAATTGTCGCTCCCATATAAGCGATAACACCTGAAAAAGCAACCGCCGCGGCCATCCAGCCGTACATTTTTGTTAGAAATCGGTTTAAACCGATTTCCGTATTAATCACATTTTGCTGTTGATCCAATCTAATTCCTCCATTCTTTATTTACCACATTGTAACAAGAAAATTATGGAATAGCTATCAATAAAGGTCAACATTAGTCAAAAATTAAATTTTCTTTTTATTTAAATAATGCTTTATAGGCATTTTCATATTTTGTAATATCGCCGGCTCCCATAAAGACTAGTACTGCATCATGTAAATTACTAATTGCGGATAGATCATCTTCATGGATTAAACGGGTGTTATTACCAATCTTATCAGCCAGATCTTGAGATGAAACTTCTCCCGCGTTTTCCCGCGCAGAACCGAATATTTCAGTTAAAACGACTTGATCAGCCAAACTCAAGCTTTGAGCAAATCCATCAATTAAAGCTGCTGTGCGTGAATAAGTGTGCGGCTGAAAAACAGCTACAATCTTCTTATCAGGAAACTCCTGGCGAGCAGCATCAATTGTTGCTTTTATTTCTGATGGGTGGTGTGCATAATCATCAATTAAAATGTTATCGGCCACGGTCTCTTTTGAAAAACGTCGCTTAACACCTTGATAACTCAAAATTTCTTTTTGAACTAAATCTAAATCGACTTTTTCGAAAAACGCAACTGCTATTACGGCCAAAGAGTTTAAAACGTTGTGTTCGCCAAAAAGGTTAATCGTAAACCGACCTAATTTCTCACCATTGTGGAAGACATCGAATTCTGATCCTGTTGTTGTTCGTTCAATATTTTTTGCCTGAAAATCGTCATTTTCTTTAGTACCATAATAATAAATTGGCACATCGGTTTTTAATTTACGTAGATTTTCATCTTCACCCCACGCAAAAATCCCTTTTTTGACTTGATTAGCAACCTGCTGAAAGGCACTTTCAACATCAGCCAAATCTTTATAATAATCAGGATGATCGAAATCAACATTCGTCATAATCATATAGTCAGGATGGTATGCGACAAAGTGACGACGATATTCATCAGCTTCAAATACAAAGAAGCGGGCATCGGGAATTCCCTTGCCAGTTCCGTCACCGATTAAATAGCTCGTCTTATCTAGGCCGCTTAAAACATGTGCTAACAATCCGGTTGTACTCGTTTTACCATGAGTTCCGGCCACTCCAATACTAGTGTAAGAGTCTAGCATTTGTCCAAGCAATTCATGATATCGAATTACCGTTAGACCTAGTTCATGTGCCCGCTTAATTTCCGGATGATCATCTGTAAATGCGTTTCCTGCAACCACCGTTAAACCAGCGCGTAAATTATCAGGATTGAACGGCAAAATTTTAATTCCGGCTTCTTCCAATCCTTTTTGAGTAAAGGTATACTGCTCAATATCCGATCCTTCTACTTTGTATCCTTCGTCATGCAAAATAAGGGCCAATGAACTCATCCCCGACCCCTTAATACCGATAAAATAATAAGTTGAATCTTTATCCACCTTTACCACTCCTATAATTTTGATTATTTTTAGTTTATCATATTATTCTTGCGTTTCATCAGTGTTGTAATAAACTTCCCGCGGTTTAGATCCCCGCGACTCAGAAATATAGCCCGACGCCTCTAATTGATCGATAATTGTAGCCGCCCGATTATATCCAATCGAAAACATTCGTTGTAATTTTGAAGTAGAAATTGTATCTTCACTTGCCAAGAATTCCAATACATCACCCATCAACTCGTCTTCGCTATTCAGTTCTTCATTTTTTTCTTTTAGTTCATTTGGATTAAAAGCGTACTTAGGCGCGGCTTGTTCCCGAACAAAATCCGTTATGTCATCAATTTCTTCATCGATAAAAGCTCCTTGAAGACGCATTGGATTACTCTTACCGTTACCCAAGAAAAGCATGTCCCCTCGACCCAATAAACGCTCGGCACCAGAATGGTCTAGGATTGTACGCGAATCAACTTGACTAGAAACCATAAATGCAACACGGGTTGGAATGTTATTTTTGATCAAGCCCGTTACAACATCAACGCTTGGCCGTTGGGTAGCAATCAATAAGTGAATCCCAGCCGCCCGTGCTTTTTGAGTAATTCTTACAATATAATCTTGAACTTCAGATGAAGAGACCATCATTAAGTCAGCCAGTTCATCGATAACGACCACAATATAAGGCATTTTATTTGCGTCATTGTTTGCCTTCTCGGCCTTCTTATTAAATTGTTCAATATTTCTGGCCCCTGCGGCAGCTAGCCGTTCGTAACGCTGATCCATTTCATTAGTGACCCATTTCAAAGATGCAGAAGCAGCTTTTGGATCTGAGATTACGGGAGCTAATAGATGAGGTAACTCATTATATGGGGCAAGTTCCACCGTCTTTGGATCAATCAAAAGCAACTTAAGTTCCTGTGGAGTTGCTTTATATAAGAGCGAAATTAACACACTATTAATAAAAACACTTTTACCCGAACCAGTTGCTCCGGCAATCAGTCCGTGCGGCATTTTTCTCAAATCATAAACTTGCGGTTCACCGAACAAGTCAACCCCTAAAGCAACTGTTAATGGCGACTCGCTACGCTTAAAATTATCAGATTCGATAATTTCACTTAGCGGAACAGGTCGTGGATGTAAATTAGGAACCTCAATTCCAACCGTATTTTTACCAGGAATTGGAGCCTCAATCCGAATATCTTTAGCCGCCAATTGTAATTTTAAATCATCCGCTAAATTAGTAATTTTATTAACCTTGACGCCTCGACCTAATTCAACTTCAAACTGCGTGACGGTTGGACCAACCGTCCAATTAACAACGTCCGCATCAACATCGAAAGCTAATAGAGCATCGTTTAAACGCTGAATTTGGTCTTCTAACCACTCATCCGTATTACTTTCATCGACCACCTGTGGCGGTAACAACTTCTCACTAGGAAATTGATAACCTAATTGATGATTATCAATCTGATTATGATTCCCACGGTTAAGTTCTGTCGGATTTTGTTCATTTTTAACCGTTACACTAACTGAGTCAGCACTTTTAACCATAGCCGAATTTGTGCTCTTTAAACTGTCATTAGGAGCAATCGATTCTTGATTTTGCATAAGTTGAATTCGGCTTGGCTCTAGTTGATGCCGATTCTGAACTTTATTAAGAACGGGCATTTTTCGTTTTGGAGCCTTATAAGACGTTCGAGGCATTTTAAACCGCTGTGGTGTCTGTGATACTTGGGACTGGGTTTCTTTTTGATTATTTACAGACAAATGCTTTTCTTTTTGTTCTTGATCTGTTTTTAAAGACAGGCTAGATTTGTTCGTTTTAGACGACTGTGAATTTACTTTAGAAGCTACGTCTTGTTCAGGATATTGGGAACGTTGTTTAATGGCTGGTGTAAAACTTTCTTTTCTCATGATTGAGTTTTGATGATCTTGATTTTCTAGCGATTTATTTTTTAAATCTAGTCCCTTTTTTCTAAAAAAGGCTGGTCCATCATACTTAGCCATTTATACCATTCTCCTAATCAAAAATATGGTTACCCTTTTCAAAATCAAATGCCTCTCCAACTACAAAGTCATCTGGCAAAATTAATGCACCTTTCTTTTGGGGAGCATTATTTAACTTTAATTCCCGACCAGAAACGATCATTCCGTCACTCTCAATGCCACGTAATTTTCCCGGCCAAATAACCAATCCGTCCGGCATAATAGCACCGACTTTTGCAACAACGACTTTGATATGTTCCACCATATTGGGTGATCCGCTAACAATTTGCACAACCTTACCTTGATCCACCATTGTTTCAGTAATTTGTAAATGATCTGAATCTGGATGGGGCTTGGCTGATTTTACGTATCCCACAACAAACTTTGGCTCTATATCAACAACTATTTCTGGATCAAATCCAGCCTCGTCTAGAATTTTATTTAAAGCATTAACCTGAGCAGCGTTAAGCGTCACTGGCCCTTTAGAATCAAGCGTTCCTAAAACCGCACTAGCATTTAAAAAATTAAATCCAGTTGTTTCATTCGTCTTTGGATCAAAAATTCGAACCACATTATCCTTTTGGATGAATTCGGTTTCTTCAGCATCTGGGCGAATCATTGTAATCAGGATATCTCCCATTGTTTCTTTATTATAACTTGCAACTAGCATCTCAATTCTCCTTAAATTTATATAGTTTTTCATTCTCAAATTACTTCCAATAATGTTAAACTTGAAGAAAAGGAAGTGGTTTCATGGCATCTAAATCATCTGTACTTACTGGAATTACACTAACAGCAATCGGAACCTTCGTGCTTGGCTCCTTAATTACTAACCAAATTAAGGGACATCGAAAAGTCCGACCACAAGCCGCCTTAGCAAGAGTACGCAAATCTTTTGAAGAAGACGGCCCTATTGAAGGCGCTTGGATTGAATCCAAGGCCGCGCCCTTAAATCGATTTGGCTTAAGGGCTTCCGTATACTACGGTGGTATTACAAAATATGAAGAAAATGAATTAATCCAATACGAATTCATTGCAGACGCATATACCGGAACCATTATTGACATTTATCGCCGTTAAAACAATAAGATCTTTAGCAATATCAGAATAATGTAAGATAAAGCGTAAATCCGTGGGATTTACGCTTTATCTTTTTCAACTCGGACGGTATGGCAAAAATCCTCTATGAACCACTTATCAACTTAAAAATGAGCGCGAACTTTATAAATTGGTTGTCCCTTTGCACTAAACTTGTGCTCATACTCAGTTTCGACATTTTCATCGTTTTCTTCACTATGATGCAAATCAAGCCAAACTCCATCAAAGTGCATTCCGTAATTATTCAAACTCGATAAGGAATATTCAAACAGTCCCTGATTATCCGTCTTAAACTCAACTACGCCATGTTCAATTAAAATTTGCTCATATACTTTTAAAAAGCTTTTAAAGGTCAAACGGCGTTTTTCATGTCGTGTTTTTGGCCAAGGATCAGAAAAGTTTAAAAATACCTTTGATACCTCATGATCTTCAAAATAATCCGTTAACTCGGCCCCATCAGCGTATAAAAATTGAAGATTTGGCAACTGTTCTTCTAATGCATTTTTTAAGGCAATCGCAATCACCGTTTTTTGAATCTCAATTCCAATAAAGTTATATTGAGGATACTTTTTAGCCATATTAATAATAAATTGGCCTTTACCCGTTCCGACTTCAATAAAAAGTGGTTGTTTTTTAGCAAAACGTTCATGCCACTTTCCCTTGAATTCTTGTCCTTTTTCAACAATCAGGTCGGGATGTGCCTCAATTAATTCAGGCGCCCACGGTTTATTTCTAACTCTCATAATTACCTCTTAATTATTATTTTAATTTTTTAATTTTTTAATATATCTTGGGACAAACCATTTTAACAAAACAATCGCAATGGCAAGCTGTGCCATAACTGAACCTAGTATAAATTCCAGTGAATGATTAGAGATCAGTCCGATTGCCGTTAAAAATATCGCGCTTATAAGTATGATTCTTTTCATAACAGATAACAAGTCTTTTTCTTGATTTTCAATGTTAATTGGGTAGATTCTAACAAATATGTTTTCATGCACCGGCCGGTATACATCAACCATTTGAATTACAATCAAATACGTGGTCACCGCTCCAATAAGAACTTTAAGCAAAATTTCATTGCTAAATCCCTCAATTAACGCTCCTAGTAACAATAATCGGAGCATTAAATTTCCTTGGCTGCCACTACGAATAATTATTCTCGAATATAGATACGTAAATGTCGTGTCTTTTCTTGAAAGAAAGTTAATTATTCCATCCGCATATTTTCTTCTTTTCACACGAGGTTGAATGTTTTTAACCGTCGTGAACAGACTAAAGAAATGATACAGTCGGTTCATTCGGTTAGACTCAACCTTAATTGCTTTATTCCAATAAAAGCTCCCTTGCTTAAATATTTTCCCCAGCAGACTTAAATTGAAAATAAAAATTCCAATCAATCCAATAACACCCAGTATTGGACTAAAAGCGACTCCAATTCCAATCAATGCTATAACTAAGACTTGCTTAATTAATTTTAGGTTTTTTCCATAAAAGAGCATTTGGTAATCGGTTAATATGTTGGTAAACAAACCAATAAGTGTTGAAAAAATCAGAATACCAACGACCAGCAAGTTGTGAAACTCTAGTGCCAACAGAGGAAAAATCAAAACGCTTCCCACTAGCAATGGTAACATGGCTGAAAATAACGATCTTCGAATTGACCTTTTTAAATAAATTTGAATATTTTTCTCCTGCGCCATCAAAAATATTTTGTCTGGTTCTTCCAATAATAATATTGGTTGACCAACCATTGTCAACATTCCTAATACCAAAAAAAGTAATGGTTTCAAATACCACAATCCAGGTTCTAGGGTTTTTAACCAATTCGAATATGCGAGCCCTAACCCACCTACAAAAAATAATAATGCCAATACCAGATGATCGTTTAGAACATAGCGTAAATATTTCAAAATCATTTTCTGATATTTTTTGGACCGATCATTCCAGATTTCATTCATGACGATCACACTTTGCAATTGCTAGATAAATATCGTTCAAGCTTTGTTGCGGAGCCTGATACTTAATCTGAAAATCATTTAACGTACCAACCGCTTTTAGTTTACCTTCATTTAAAAGTGCAAATCGATCACAATACTTTTCCGCGGTATCAAGGACGTGCGTCGACATCAAAATCGATGCACCGCTTCGTTTTTTTTCATTAATAACGTTTAATAAATCATCGATAGCCAACGGGTCCAGACCCAAAAAAGGTTCGTCAACAATAAATAGTTCTGCATTTGTCATAAATGCACATACAATCATCACTTTTTGACGCATTCCTTTTGAAAAATTTGCCGGAAACCAGTCTAATTTATTATCTAATCGAAAAGTCTTCAAAAGTTCGTTAGCTGTTTTCCAAGCCTGCGTTGGATTCATTTCATAAGCTTTGATGGTCAGTTCAATGTGTTCACGTAGCGTTAATTCATCATACAAAATCGGCATTTCAGGAATGTAGGCCAATTTAGATTTGTACTCCTCTGGTTGTTGCCACAAGTCAACCCCATCCAGGAGAATTTTTCCCTTCATGGGTTGCATTAAACCAATTATATGATTAATGGTGGTTGATTTACCGGCACCATTTAACCCGATCAACCCCATTAGTTCTCCATTTTTTACGTCAAAATTAATATCCTTAATCACTGGAGTTTGTGTATACCCTCCAGTTAAATGTTCAATTGATAGTGTCAATTTTAAGTCCCCAATCATTTGAAAAACATTTTAAAAATCCCCATTAGTATATCATATCAAGATTTGAAATCGTTGAACATACCAATACAGTTTATAAAAATTCATGTATAATTAAACTTAAAAATGGAGGTAGATTTATATGGATGAAAATTGTGTGTTTTGCAAAATTGTTGCGGGTGAAATTCCAAGCTATACCGTCTATGAAGATGACATTGTTAAGGCCTTTTTAGATATTTCACAAACCACGCCTGGTCACACCTTGGTAATCCCCAAAAAGCACGTACCAGATATCTTTGCTTATGATCAAGATTTAGCTGCTGAAGTATTTTCAAGAATTCCACGAATTGCAAAAGCAGTCAGGGATAGCGACCCCTCAATTAAGGCAATGAATATTGTTAATAATAATGGTGAGTTAGCTTATCAAAGCGTTTTTCATTCACATTTCCATCTAATTCCGCGTTATTCTGAAAATGATGGTTTTGGGATGAAGTTTATAGACAATAGTTCGAAATATACTTCTGAACAACTACAAAAAATTCAAAGACAAATTGTTAAACAGTTGGAGAATTAATTATGGCAAAAAAGAAAACGAAAACTTCTTGGCTTAAATGGAGCATCGGATCCTGGATTGGTTGGAAGAGTCTAAATTACATCGTTAACCATCCCAACTTTATCCGTGATTTAAAATTATCTTTTAATTCATATCTAACCGCATTGAGTGACTTGATTGACGCATTACAATCTCTTAAGGCAAACTCCGCGCAACTTCAAGTTGAGCTAAAAAAAACTGAACGGACGGTAAATCAAATTGATCGATCTGTTGACCGTTTTCAATATAAACTTCAGCCTCGGCTTGATAAAATTAGCGAGCTTCAGAAGCATATAACCAATGAACTCAATCAGGTTCAGAAGCAAACTTTGGATAAAAAACGAAAATGATGCAAACATTTTATAAAGTTTTTCGCTGATTACTTATAGCTTCAGCGGTTATGGTATGATAGGCTTTGTATTTAACAAATTATATTGTTGGGATGTGTAAATTGTAATGAAAAAGGTTTTAATCGGGTTAGCCAGTATCGCAATAGCACTAACCTTAGCAGCATGTGGAAATAAAACTGTTGCCACTACATCAGGTGGTAAAATCACTCAAGACGAGTATTACAGTAGTTTAAAGGATACTTCGAGTGGTAAACAAGTTCTTCAAGAAATGATCGTTAACAAAGTGTTGGAAAAGCAATATGGTGACAAAGTTTCAAAGAAGACCGTCACTAAGCAATACAACTCTTATAAAGATCAATATGGCTCGTCATTTAAGAGTGTCTTATCATCTAATGGCATGACTGCTTCTTCTTTGAGAACTCAAATTCGTTCTAATCTTTTATTGAAGGAAGCCGTTAAGGATCTCGACAAGATTTCAAATGCAGATTTGAAAAAAGAATGGGAAAATTATCAACCTAAAGTAACGGTTGCTCAAATCTTAGTTTCAAAGAAAGATACCGCCGACAAGGTTATTGATGAATTAAAAGATGGTAAAGACTTCTCCGATCTAGCTAAGAAGTATTCAACTGATTCTTCTTCAAAAAATAATGGTGGAAAGATCGCCGCTTTTGACGATACAAACACTACTTTAGACTCTGACTTCAAGAAAGCTGCGTTCAAACTTGACGAAGGGAAATATACAACTACTCCTGTCAAAACTGAATACGGCTATCAAGTTATTAAAATGTTGAAGAAGCCTGCAAAGGGTAAGATGTCTGATCATACAAAAGACCTTAAAGAACGTATCTGGACTGATGACATGAGCAGTAGTACAAAACTACGAAGCGTAATTACAAAGGTACTTAAGAAAGGCAATGTTACTATCAAAGACAACGATCTTAAGAATGTTCTTGATGATTATCTTGGTAGTTCCTCAAGTAGCAAATAATCATTTTGTAAGAAATTAAAATATCAAAAATGCTCCATAGCTCTAGACACCGCAATGGTTAGAGTTATGGAGCATTTTACATTTTAAGCCGCTTATTTTCTATAACGGCCGGTTAGATCTATTGCTTAGTTCATGTTCACGAAACCGCACTTCAATTGATCCAAACTAATTGATGCTTGGTTTATAAAAATTGCGTCCGTCCATTCCAAAAATTCGCTCACTAAAATCACCTGGTTCAGTATTTTTCAATGCGCCTGAAACCATTTGAATTTCAGCGTCCAACTCATCCAAAGCATGTAAAATTACTGCTTCGAGCATGTGTGGTTCAACCGGCGAACCGTATTCTTTTAATCCATGATGTGAAACAATCATATGTCTTAAAACAACCAGTGATTCGGAACTCGGATCAATTTTTAAATCCTTCGCTGCTTCTACAATTTCCTCATCAACGATCACGATGTGTCCAAGCAAATTTCCTTCAATCGTATACTTCGTTGCTACTGGACCAGACAATTCAATCGTTTTACCTAGGTCATGTAAAATTGCCCCTGCAATGAGCAACGATTCATCAACCTGTTCATACTGGGTAATCACACTTTTCGCCAATTTTACGATTGACAGTGTATGAAATGCCAGGCCACCCTCAAACGCATGATGATTGGTTTTTGCAGCTGGAAAAGTGAAAAATTCCCGATCATACTTTTTCAATAAATACCTTACAACTCGATTCCAGTCAGGATTAGTGATTTCAAAAACGAGTTTAGCAAATTCATCTCGTAATTGATCAGCTGAAACGGGAGCTTTTTGAGTGTACATGGTTGGATCACTCGGTTCATCATCACGGGCAACGCGCATTGAAATGATCTTAACTTGTGGCGCATTTTTATATATTTCACGTTTGCCCTTCAGTAAAACAACCCTTCCAGCTTGAAAATTCTTAAAGTCTTCCTCTTTTGCATCCCAGTAATTTCCCCGAATTTCACCAGAGCGATCCTGAAACGTCAACGCAATAAAATCTTTTCCAGTCTTCGTGACTCTTTTTTCAGCGCCCTTTATTAAAGCAAAGAGTTCCATCTCATCATCAGTTTGAAATTCCATTAATTTTTTAGCCAAGTTATTTCCCCTTTCTCTTACTTAGTATTTAGGTCAACTATATCCCTATCATCCGTCAAATTGTATACTTCTTTTTTAGCCGTGAAGTAAATTACCTGGTTCTGATCAGCAATGCTTTTTAATAAATCAAAGATTTGTTTTATTCGAATGTCATCAAATGCAACAAATGCATCGTCAATAATAATCGGCAGTTGAACCGTATCCGAAAATGACTTCATAAATGCAAAACGAATTGAAATATAAAGCTGCTCCATTGTCCCTTTAGACAATTCGGCAATTTCAAAAGTTTCACCATGTTTATCAGTCACGTTAATCATATCATCCTTATCAAATTCAATCTTTGAATATCTACCATTTGTAATTTGATTAAAGTATCGATTAGCTTCTTCCATAATAATTGGGAGACGTCCTTTTGTGGCGATACTTAGGGTTTGGTCGACCCACTTTGCGCCTAACTGTAACGTTAACCAGTTGGCTATCAACTCCTTTAATTCTGTCTGAAGTTCTGATAATTGCTGTTGTTCATTTAAAATGTCCACACTATTTTTCAAGCCACTCAGTTTACCGATTTGATCCGCTCGTTCATCTAAAATTTGGTTCTCGGTTTGCTTTAACTCCGCCAATTTTGATTCTTGACTACTTTGACTTTCACGAAGCATTGCTGAATCCTTATATTGTTCTAGTTTTTGCGTCAAAGTGGCTGACAATGAGTTTTCTAACGCTGTTAACCTAAGATATAAATTTTGTTTTGTTCGAACTTCTTCAATCCACTGATCAGAATCTTCATCCACTCCGGACATGATAAGCAATTTAGGATCACTTTCTAGTTTTTTTAATAATACCTGTTGATCCTGAAGATTTTTATTCAGAATTTCACTTTTTTGAACATTTTCACGCTGGAGGTTTGCCGCTTGAACAAGTTTAGCAATTTGATTGGTGAGTGGCGCGATTGCTTCTTTGCTCCGTGTTTGTGGCATTACTACCACCTGTTGGCTAAATTGCCAAAAATTCTCAATTTGCGTCGTTGTCTTGTTCAACTTTTGTTTTAACTCGTCAACTTCTTTTAATTGATGTTGATAGTTTTGTAAATCGTTTTGTAATACGCTCCAGTCTTCTCTTGAAAAAGAACCAAAGCCCGTCTGCTGTCCAATCGAAAAAATATCTTTTTTGATTTTATCTAAATTGGCTTCATTTTCCTCCAATAAATCAGATAGACTCGCAGCTGGTGCAGAAGTGGTTTTAGGAGCTTTGACCGTTACATAACCCGCGACAATAATGATTGCTAGAATGACTACTTTAATATATATGTTCAATGGTAACAAGAAATCAATTATAGATAAAATTGCGGCCAAACCTAAAACCATATTAGCACTTGGATTAGACGCTTTTGAACGCCTGGATGGTGCCGTTTCTAACATTTGATTTTTTATTTGATTGATATCAGCGTTAACCCGTTTTTCCTTCAGGGCTAATTCTTTGAATTCGTTAAACTCTTTTTCAGTCATTGGGTGTACCCCAGAAAGGTCTTGATTATATTGTTTCTCGATCATACGGGATTGATCCAATAGCCGTTGAATTCGCTTATTCAAATCTTCAACCTGACCATAGTTCAGCTTAACCTCTGGCAAACGACCTTGAAGCTGTACCAATTTTTCTGCATCATCTTGCTTTTCATTTGTAAGCTTTAATTCTGATAGTTCATGTTTTAATTTCTTAATTTCAGACCGAGTCGCTTTAATTTGATTCAAAAGAATTTCCAACTCATTTAGATCAAGTTTCAGATATTGGGTTGGCACATCTTTTAAAGCTTCCCTTATTTGTCTAATTTCTGCGTAATTATCCCAGTTATTAAGTAAACTAGTTGTTTCTGCTAACTGATTACCAAGAATATTAATCTGATCTCGAACTTCTTTTAAATGCTGTTCGCTTTTCTTTTGAAGCTCTTGGATACTTTGATAGTCTGGAAAGCGATCTTTATCCTCCTGAAGCTTTTTTTGGGCCTGCTCATACTCTTTGATTTTGCGGTCGAGCTGCCGAGTTCGAGAACTAACCGTGTACATCTCATTTGCTTCTTTTTTTAAGCTTTGCTCCAACTTGATCCACTCATCGCTACCAACTGCACCCATTCGTAAGATGTGTCGTCTTAAATCATCTCGATTACTTAAGTCGTTGAAATCATCAAGATCACTCTGATTAAAACCCAATAGTCTCTCATAAGTTTTCTGATCAACGGGCCCTAGAATCTCACTTAAAAATTCTGGAGGCATCGTAATTCCCGTATCTAAATTCTTTATTGAAACAGTACCACCATTTTTTCCTTTTGTTCGTTCGACAGCATATAAATGCTTCTGGTACTCAATCTCTAAAATACCACCATAAGCCGCTGACTTTTTACCTTTTTTTGGAATATATCTTAAATATTTATTACCACCTTTGCCCGTTGCAAAGCCAAATAATACGCTATATATAAACTGGCGTAATGTTGATTTTCCCGCTTCATTTAGTCCATAGAAAACTTGTAAGCCCTGTTTTAAATCAAACGTTATATTATTCCATTTGCCAAAACCATAAATTTCGATTCTGTTAATTTTCATCTTATTCGTCTCCAAGTACGTTTCGTTGCTTTAGCATCAATTCTACCCGATCTTTAACCAGGGCAACCTCTTCTTCATCGCTGTACTCCTCAGCAATGAAATCTAATTCGATTAGCCTTCCAAGCGTTTCCTGAACTGTTTTAGAATTAAATACTAAATTCTCTGACTTCTCCCAAAATTCACGATCTAACTCTGAAAACATTTGAATATTTTCGTTTGCTTTCATTGTAATTCGATGGAATAGAATTTCATTAGGATCAACTTGTTTTTGAATCTGCATTAGTGCTAATCCACTACTAATATCATCAAGAACTACTGAATCTAAGATATTACTGTCTCGCAATATAATGTTAATTAATTGGAATTTTGATTGCGTTGCGTCGCCTATTTCACGTAATATGGCCGCTATTAATTTATCTAGGTCCATACCCGCAACGGCCTTGACTTCGATACTATTCCATTCGATCACGTCTGTCTCCAAAAAGTTTACTGTGGCCTTTTCTTTAGAATCAATCGTAACCAAATTAACACCCTTAACTCCCGACTCATTGACATGCCGTCCCTGCGTATTTCCCGAATAGGTAATAATCGGTTTTGAATTAATCTCTTGGCGCTTGTGGATATGTCCCAACGCCCAATAATCATAGTTCTTAGAAATTAATTGGGACTGGGTGAACGGGGCATAGTGCGCCTCGGTAGAGTTAATTCCGTCCATACTTCCATGTAACATGCCAATTTGAAAATCGACGTCCTGATTCTTAACCGGATATTCATCAATTCTAGCGTTGACTTCTGCTCGCTTAGCGTAACTAAATCCCGTAATTGCAACTGTCATTCCATCTTGAAGCGTCTGCGTTTTGGTCTCAACTTGGTTACCAAATATTTTTACATTTTTTGGGAAAATGTTACTAGGAATTTTAAAATTAAGATAGTCATGATTCCCATAACTCAAATAAACCGGAATTCCCGCCTCATTCAACTTATCCATCCCACTAATTGCTATGTTGAGCGTTTCTAAATCCGGCTCGGGATTATCAAACAGGTCCCCAACAATACATACGAAATCGACACTATTATCGATTGCATCCTGGACTAATTTATTATATGCCTCACCGGTTGAAGCAATAACTTTTTCTCTAACATCATTAGAAATTTTCCTTAATCCTTGGAAGGGGCTTCCCAAATGAATATCAGCAGCATGTATGAATTTCATAGTTTCCTCCGTTTTATCTACTAAATAAAAATGGGACTGCGACAACATTTGTCTCACAGTCCCTATTTTTAGAGCATAGCTTTATAGTAAATTAATTGTCACTTTGTAATTAGTTTTTATATAGCTCTTGAATTGGTTTAACAATAATTTGATTAATATCCGTGAATAATTGGTTAAGGCTTCGTTCCTTATCCATAAGATCTTTAATCAGATCGACGCTTTCAATTTTATCAGCAATTGCGTGAACTTTTTTGATTTCATCTTCAGAAAGTTCTTCCCCATTCATTTGCTTTTGTTGAAGCTTGCTTTGAACTTCTTGAAACTCTTTATACAAAGCACTGGCATTTTCATCTTGCTGCACATCAGCGAAAGCTCTTTGTAAGCTTTTATACTCATTTGTTTCGCGAATCTCTTGTTCCATTTGGTTTGCGGTATCATAAATGTTTACAGCCATAGTACGCCTCCTCTAGATTGACAACCCCATTATATCATTTAGCCTCGAGTTTTAGTATAGAAAATCATTGTCCTGTAACGAACTTTTTAGCATTGCTGAAAAATTCACCGAACTTTTCTTTTACTCCACTTGCACCCTTAGAAATACTATCTGTAATTGAAGAGGTCCCATCTTCAATATTATCCCAGATATTCGAAGTAATGTTACTTCCGTTACTGTTGGCCATTGTTGATGCCGATTTTACATCAAAAGCCGTTCCTTTTGTATTAGGGAGAATTGTACTCAACTCGTTTTTGAACATGCTATTCATTCCAACGCCGGTTATATTTTCCAAATGATGGGACTTATTTGTGTCGTCAAAACCTTCCCACGTTGCCACAACCACGTCTTTAGTATAGCCAACCATCCATTTATCTCGTGTTGCATCCGAAGAGCTGCTTCCTGTATCAGCTTCAGTACTACCAGTTTTACCAGCAATTGTATATCCGCTAGGTTCCGCACCATACCCGGTTCCAGAACTGTCTCCATATACCCCAAGCATCATACTTGTCATTTCTTTAGAAACCTTTTTAGAAATAACTCGCTTTGATTCCGTCGAACTATTAACAATGGTATTACCCGATGCATCAACGATTTTTCTAATAAAGCCGGTTTTTGACATTTTTCCGTCATTAGCAAACGCCGTATAAGCCGAGGCCAATTGAATCGGAGAAACCCCGTTCGTCAGACCGCCAAGTGCCATTGCCAAGTTTTTATCATCTTTTCCTGGATTCAAGCCAAATTTTTTAGCATAATCATAACCCTTATCCACGCCGATTTTATTTAATAACCAAACTGCCGGAGCATTTTTACTCTGTTCCAGCGCTTGATACATTGCAATTTTACCGGAATATTCATCGTTATAATTCTCTGGTTTATACTTATTAGTTCCATACGATTGAAGTTTATCTTCTAACACAGAAGTATAACTATATCCGCTAGACAATGCTGGAGCGTACACCGCGATTGGTTTTAGTGTTGAACCAGGTTGCCGTTTAATCTGTGTTGCACGATTATATCCACGGAACACATGATTGCCACGGCCACCGACAATCGCCTCCACTCCACCATTTTTAGCATTAACTGCTACTGAAGCGGCTTGAACCTTCGTACCATCGGTAGCGTCAGTTGGAAAATTAGCGGAATTGTTAAATGTTTCCTGCATCCCTTCTTGACTATCTTGGTCGAGATAAGTATAAATCTTATACCCGCGGTTCATAATATCAGATTCTGTTAAACCGTACTTGCTAATCGCTTCATCAATCACGGCATCAAAATAGTACGGGTACTTATAACCATCGGTACTATCATAATTATTACTAGTTGCCATACTGGTTTGTGCATAGGATTGAGCTTCTGACTTAGATATTTTCCCCGTCTCGGCCATCAAGTTCAAGACAACATTACGCCTTGCAATTGAATTTTTAGGATGATCAATTGGATTATAGCCACTTGGGTTAGTTAACATTCCAGCTAAAGTCGCTGCTTGCGGTACTGTTAATTCAGACGCATTCACACCAAAATAACGTTCAGAGGCATCTTGAACGCCCCAAACCCCATTGCCAAAGTAGGCGTTATTAAGATACATTGCTAAAATATCTTTTTTTGTGTAGACATTTTCTACTTCAATTGATAAAAATAGTTCTTTTGCCTTCCTAGTAAAGGTCTGTTGTTGCGATAAAAAGGCATTTTTAACCAATTGTTGCGTTAATGTACTCCCACCTCCAGAAATATAATTACGTCCAAGAAGCTTATTCATTCCGTACATCACAAATGCTCGTCCGATTCCTTTAATTGAAAATCCGTATTCTTTATAAAAATTTCGGTCTTCAGTAGCTATCACCGCATTTTGAACGTTAGGCGAAATTTTATCCAAATTAGCCCACGTTCCTTTTTGCGAATACAAGCTTCCTGCTTTCTCGTTATTTTTATCGTAAACCATCGTTGGCTGCGAAAGAGCCGCCTTTAAATCTTTTACATTAGCCGTTTTAGCTTGATAAGTTAGAATTGCACTGGAAAAGAATACCAAAGCTAAAAAGGCAACGATAATCCACCTAGTAAGCTGGTATCGATGCCAATATTTATGGATAAATGGATGCACTCGACTCCAAATTGGCTTTAAGAGTTCACCGATTCTCCGCATAAATGCCTTGATTGTACTCCAAATTTTTTTCATATTCATAAATTACCTCGTTACAGATTACGATACTTTAGATATTCTATCATATCATGCTAATCTCATTGAGGCTTATTATGTTTATTTTACTTCGTCTTAAAAAACCGCTAATTTAAAAGGGAGTTTAATTTTTCATTTAATTTTGTTGCTTCTTCCTGATCGGCACTAAAAATCACCAAAGTATCAAATCCGGCTATCGTGCCACGTACACCTTCCATCTCTGTATCATCTACAACTGCCGCAACTCGATTTCCGTCATTGGGCTGAGTTTTGACGATGTTAATAAATTGGACTTGAGTTATCTTCATGACACTTTCTTTAATGATTTCCTTTATTGGACTAGCATCATACTCAACCTGTTCTTCGGGATTTAGAACTCGGTATGATAAATCACCAGTTATATCAGCCTGTTTTACTAAATTAAGTTCTTTTATATCTCTTGAAAGAGTTGCTTGCGTTGTTCCAATCCCAGCATTATCTAGTGCTTTTAATAAATCCAGTTGCGTTGCAATCGAGTTTTCAGCAATCAAATCTAATATTTTTTTCTGACGAAGGTCTTTTTTCATGTTCACACTTCCATTCCTCACATAAACGAAATTATCTTCTTATTATACGACACTTTTTTCTCTTTCTTCATTTGATTTATCACCGTTCCAGCAGTTTCACTTGTAGTTCCGCTTAAAGTTGCCAAATCTTTCAAGAAAATTTTGAATGGTATTTTACGAATTCCATTTTCACGTTGGCCATATTCCTCAACCAGGCCTTCAAGAACCTGCTTAACACGTTGCTTTGCGCTTGAACTAGTCGTTCTTTCTAACAGACTCTCTGAGTAACAAACCATTTTCTCCATCCTCTTCATGAAAGAAATCGTAAAAGTATAGTTATGGATTATTGTTCGACGCATTTCTTCCGCCGGTAAATAGTAAAGCTCTACATCGCATAACGCAACCGCATTATATTGATATTCTTTACTATCCAAAATACCGCGAACCGGAAACATCGATTTGGGAGTTACGAACGATAAATAACCTTCTTCTCCTTCTTCATTCATAGAAAATAATTTTACATGTCCTTCCTTTAAAAAGAACACGTTCTCAAAACCATCCTCTTGGTCAAAAATCCATTGACCTTTTCGAACTCTCTTTAGCTTGATTGATTCAAGCAAACCATTAAATTCCGAAACTGGTAAATTTTCAAAATCTGACTGTCCTTCAAAGAATCTTCTAATTTCTTGTTTTAAATAACCCTTTATCATTTATGAATCCACTCTCTTTTCTTTAATTTTTATGATAACACTAGTGTAACTGAATCGTTTTTAGAATTTAAGGTGCAGTTTTTTGCAAAAATCGTGTAGTTTTGGTCCAAAAAGGTGTAGTTTTGAGATAAAGCGCTATCTTGATTAAAATTATGAGTTTTTAATGATAAAAAAATAGAGATTGAATCTTAAAGGCGATTTAAGATTCAATCTCTATTAGTAAAAAAGGAACATTATAGTTGTTATTTAACTAAAAGTAACGGTTCTACATTTCGTCCGGAGATTTAACTCCAAGTAAACGAAGAGCTTCTTCTAAAACAATGCTTACACTTTTAACTAGTGCTAGACGCGCAGTCCGCTCATTATCATCGGTAAGAATTTTAGAATTGGCATAATATTTATTAAACGCTTTTGCTAAACCTAGTGCGTACTTTGCAATAACTGATGGTTCATACTGATCAGCCGCTCGTTTAACAATATTTGGAAATTCTTGAAGTGCCTTAAGCGTATCCCAAGCGTTACTATCCGAAATTTCTAATTGATCAAATTCCGCGATTTCTCCCGCTTTTCTTAAGATACTTTCTGCTCGCGCACGACTGTATTGAACGTAAGGACCCGTTTCACCTTCAAATCGAACAACTTCTTCAAGATTAAAATCAAACGAATTCGTTCTTTCGTTTTTAAGATCGTGAAAAATTACTGCTCCGACGCCCACTTCTTTGGCAACTTCATCCGCCCCTTCTAACTCAGGGTTCTTTTCATTAATCTGTTTTTGAGCCAAATCAACGGCATCATTTAAAACCTCGTCCAACAAGACCACTCGTCCCGAACGCGTTGATAATTTCTTACCATTTAGGGTAATTAGTCCAAATTGGATATGATGAATGTCATCCGACCATTCAAAGCCCATTTCCTTTAAAACGGCCTTCAGTTGCTTAAAGTGATTTGTCTGTTCAGCGCCCACTACGTATAATGATTGAACAAAATTATATGTTCGGTAACGATATAATGCAGCCGCTAGATCACGCGTAATATATAAAGTGGCTCCATCAGTTTTCTTGATTAATGCCGGATTCAAATTATATTTTTCCAAATCAACGACTTGGGCTCCCTGACTTTCTTTCAATAAGCCCTTATCTTCAAGCAATTGAACAATCTCATCCATTTTATCATTATAAAAGGCTTCACCCTTATATGAGTCAAACGTAATACCAAGTTTATCGTAGATTTGTTTGAACGATTTAAGTGATTCTTCACGGAACCATTTCCAGAGATTAGTTGCTTCTTCATCGCCGTCTTCAAGTTTTTTGAACCAATCACGAGCAATATCATCTAACTCAGGTTTTTCTACATCTTCCTTATGAAAACGGACATAATATTCCAATAACTTATTAATCGGGTCCGCCTTAACTTCTGATTCGCTTCCCCATAGTTTATACGCCGTAATTAGCTTACCAAATTGTGTTCCCCAATCCCCAAGGTGATTTATCTTAATTGGGTTATAACCATTCTTATTCATAATTAAAGCAAGCGAGTTACCAATTACTGTCGATCGCAAATGTCCCATCGAAATCGGTTTAGCAATATTAGGTGATGACATATCAATTGGTACATTGCCATTATTTCCTTCATCATTGCTACCATAATTTTCTTTTTGGGCAAGGATCGTTTCTAAAACTTCCGCACCAAAGGCCGTCTTATCAAGGAAAAAGTTGATATAAGGTCCTGCAGCTTCAACTTTTTCAAATTGACTTTGATCAATTTTTTCGATAACCTCATTGGCAATCATTTGTGGTGCTTTTCGTAAAACTTTTGCCAATGTAAAAGTTGGAAAAGCATAATCTCCCATTTTGCTTTCTTTTGGAATTTCAATTTTTCCGTAAATTTCTGAATCTGACAGGTATTCTCCCAAGGCAGGTTTCAAAGCAGCGACAATCATTTTTTTATAATCCATAGTTCCCTCACTTTCTGCGGAAATAAAAAAGTCTCTCACATTATAAGAATAATAATGTAAGAGACGAGTTATTTACCCGCGGTACCACTCTAATTGATTAAAATAATCCACTCTATTGATATATTTAAGTTTCACGAAATCACGCCTTCATCTCTGCTATATACCTGACTTCCACCAAATACAGGCTCGCTTAAACACAACAAGAGATTACTACTATCCCGCTATTTCATATATTGTACCAAAAAATGAGTCTAATTCCAATATATTTTATAGTTGATCTAATGCTAAAAACTCATCATCCGAAAGAGTGATATACGCCGCCTGAATATTGCTCTCGAAATGTTCTACATTAGAGGTTCCAGGAATAGGTAAGATTACATCAGATTTTTGCAGAAGCCATGCCAAAGCAATTTGACTCGGAGTTGCGAGATGATTTTGAGCAATCTGGTTCAATAAGCTGTTATCATCATTTGCTAATTTTCCGGTTGCTAACGGGAACCATGGAATAAACGCCATGTGATTTTCCTCTGCAAAATGTAAAACGTCCTCATCTTTCCGATCAATTAAATTATAACGGTTTTGAATTGAGGAAATTTTAGCCACGGATTGTGCTCGCTTTATTTCCTCAACGCTAACCTGACTGAGACCAATGTGCTTAATTTTACCCTCTTTTTGCATATCGGCAAGTACGCCAACTTGTTCTTCAATCGAAAAGCGCGGATCAATTCGATGTAATTGCATTAAATCAATCTGCTCCAGTCCGAGCGACCAAAGATTTAACTCTATCTGCTGTCTTAAGTAATTTGGATCCCCGACCACACTCCAAATGTCAGGCCCTTGGCGTGTAAAACCTACTTTACTGGCAATCATCTTATGTGGTCCATCATAGTTTGCCAATGCTTTTTTTAGATACAAATTAGCATAAAAAGGTCCATATGAATCCGCGGTATCAATAAAATTAACATCACTATTAAGGACGCTATCAAGGACCGTTACGGCATTTTGAGGATCCGCACTTGGACCCCATACACCGGGGCCCGGCAACTGCATTGTCCCATAACCTAACCGGTTTACGCGTAATTCTTCATCAAATTCAAAAGTTGTTTTTATCATAATTCCCTCCACTTTCTTGCTACCGTCTATTATAACTGGTTTGTGTGTTTTTTTCTAAAAATGATATTTATACTTTGACAACTTTACTTTTTTAAAGAATAGAGCTAAAATTAAAAGCATGCGAATGTAGTTTAGTGGTAAAATTCAAGCTTCCCAAGCTTGTGTCGCGGGTTCGATTCCCGTCATTCGCTTTTTTGTATGTCTTGAGAAATTAATATGAAAAATGTGTAATAACTATAAACGTTGGTGTATCAGTGTTTTACGACTATTTTTAAAAATAGTTGGTTATATGAATATCATATGAATTAAAAAAGTCTGCCCCCTGTCTGCCCCCTCGGCAGAACTAAGCTATTGCCGAAATAATTTAAAAATCACTTGTCCTTAATTGGGCCAAGTGATTTTTAATTCTCACATTAATATAGTTGCGGCCGAAGAGTTTTTAAATCAGAGCCTCACGCTATCTTTTTATTTAAATACCATAAAAACATGAACAACTAGATTAAAACTTTTAAATATAGACTAAAGTTAATTATTTAGTACTACTAAAAACGGCCTGCACACCTACTTGATGTACAAGCCACTTCCTATTTAAGCAAATCAATTGCCCAACTTTGGGCTGATAGTAGTTCTGCCTCACTAATCGCGTGGGGTTGTTCGTTTCTAAAAACTTTGATTTTTGCTCCAGACAATTCAACCAACAATCTATCAAAATTATCGGAAGACACAAAACTATCTTGCGTACCAAAAGACATCCAGAGATTTAAATTTGATAGTGACACATCCATTGGATTCTCTTCTATAAGCATTGGATGAAAAAGAACTCCATTCTTAATCGGATTTCTTCCTTTTAGCCAGGCATTAATTGCAATATTAGCACCGTTAGAGTAACCAATAATAACTGCTCTCTCAGTCTTTAAATTGCGGCTCGTTATCTGCGAGGCAATCTCATCCATCAACCAATTAGTTTCAACGTCAAGGCTTTTAAGATCAAAGCCACCATTTTCATCGTGAGTAAAGTACCTAGTGTATCCATTCTCCAGCAATCGGCCACGAATACCAATTTGCGGACTATCTGTGAATAAAAAATCGGCAATGGTTGTTAGATCCGATTCGGTTCCACCGGTTCCGTGTAATAAAACAACCGGAATATCCTTATTTGATCCCTCTTTATAATATACAAAAGTTTCTGCCATTAGTTATTCCTTCTTATCAGTATTAAATGGAGTGAGATTTGCTTCAATATCAGCACGTTGTTCTTCCAAGAAAGGTGGAAGTTCTAAATGCACTCCGGCCTCCTCATACGTTTCATCAAGTAAGAAACCAGGGCCATCAGTTGCGATTTCAAAAAGCACTCCCCGTCCTGGACGGAAGTATTCCGACTTGAAATAAAAGCGATCAACAAACCCTGAAGAGGCAAGAGGTACGCTTTGAATACGATCAATCCAATAACGTAATGACTCCTCATCTTCGGTTCTAAAAGCAACGTGATGGACATTTCCATAAGCTTGAAGCTCATCAGGCACCGAGCTTTTAACCGTCTCCATAATAACCTGTGCACCGTGACCACCATCATGAAGCTCGTATAACACTAAGCCATTTTCTGCCGTTTCCTTTTTGGTGAAACCCATCACTTCAGTCAAGACATGGTCAAGTTCAACGGGATAATCAACTGACACCATTGGAGCCCCAAGTCCAACAATCGCATACTCTTCTGGTACAGGACTGTAGCGATATGGCGTTCCACCGGCCACACCACTATTATTCTCATCCGAAATCAACTGATAATGCTCATGATCAAAATCGTAAAAATTTAAAACTTTACTCCCAAATTCAGTATAAATTTCTTCGTGTTCAACTTTAAATTCGTCAAACCGATTTTGCCAAAAATCGAGCGCAGCGTCTGATGGAACTCGGAAGCCAATTCGCGTTATTTCGTTCTTGCCCTTCGCTCCCTGGATCAATCCGGGAAAATCAAAAAAAGTAATATCCGTTCCCGGATTTCCCATGTCATCAGTAAAATATAGGTGATAGGTACGAATATCATCTTGATTAACGGTCTTTTTGATCAAATGTAATCCCATCACTTCGGTCATAAATTTAAACATTTTTGGTGCGCTAGAAGTTATAGCTGTAATATGGTGTAACCCAGTTAAATTTTTATTCATGGCAGATGCCCCCCGTAACTTATATTTCACGATAAGGATAACATGACTATTAAGAAAAATAATGCCAAACGACTTGGCTACCCTTATGAACTTTAATGATGATACCACACTTGCTAAAAGTAAGTAAAACTTTTTAAAGAACAAATTTATTCATTGCAACTGCAATTCCATCTTTATCATTCGAATTCGTTATAAAATCTGCATGGCTTTTAATAAATTCGGATCCATTCCCCATCGCAACCGCCATTCCCGCAAATTCAAACATTGGTAAGTCATTAAGTTCGTCTCCAAAAACAATCACTTCATCGGGCTTAACATTTAATTTTTCGGCTAATTTCTTTAAGGCACGCCCTTTATTAACGTCTTTATGCATAACCTCAAGAAAATTTTTAGCCGCCCGTACAACATAAAATTTTTCATCGAACGTTGCATGTACTTTGTCTTCCATTTGATCAAGTTCTGCATCTTCGCCAACGAAAATTCCCTTAACAATTGAAAAATCATCTGACAATTGATCCGGCGTGCGTACCAAAACACCAGCTTGATTCTCCCAAGCTTGAATTACAGTAATTCGGTTCACATCAAGATTACTAGTATAAATGTTGCCATCATCATCTAAAACGTTATATGGCAAATTATGTTGATCAGCAAAACTAACTAATTCGCGATAATCCGTATTGTTTAAAACCAATTTAGAGACTATCTCACCACCCACTGATTCAATCACTGCACCATTAAACGTAATTACATACTGATCTAATCCGTCAATTTCTAACTCACGCCAAAAATTCGATACGCCGACGAGCGGCCGACCTGTACACAGTACTACCTTAATACCTTTTTCTAGCGTCTTTTTGATAACTACTTTTGTTGAATCTAATATTTCCCCTTTTGAATTTAACAAAGTATCATCAACATCAATCGCCACTATTTTAAAAGTCATTTAGCTCTCCAATCTATTTGCCATTTACACTCATTATAATTAATTCTTAAAAATGAATTGTTTTATAAATCGGAATTTATTCCAAAACTAATAAAAAAGATATCTGACAAAGAATTATTTCGTCAAATATCTTTTTAGGCTCTCTAATTACTTCGAACGGTCATACTTCGATCAACCCTTGAGCGCCCTGTATTATAATCAAATTGAACTCCTGGCTGTACGTTCCAAACAAATACATTGAAGTTCAATGTTCCATCAGTTGAAAGTGCCTCAGCATGGTATCCAATTGGCATTAACCCATTACCTTTGAAAACAGTTGAAACTTTATAGATCACTTTTTTATTTTTCGCCAATGCGTTACGAACCCGTTCTTCAAAAATCTGCATTGTTTGCTGATTACTAAAAGCCGTTTGCGTTGCCAAATTTTTAGGGTTATCTAGTGATCCTAACTTTCGAGGATTATAGCGACCGTTATTATCAAACTTACCGGTGATTGAATAGGCTAATAAGTGCCCTCGATTCTGAATTTCAACCATTTTTCCATTAATTTTTAGTCTTTTTTGATGCCACCCGGTTGGATTCCAAGTTTGACTAGTACGCGTGTTCGACTTTACTAAATTGGCCCGGCTTAGATAACCAGTCGCCTGCGTTGTCCGATTTAGTCGATCTAAATTACCATAGACGATTTGATTTTGCTTCCAGTCCTTTGCATTTAGGTCACTTTTATTATTATTTACAAAAACGTAGGCAGTACCGCCGGATTTAAAAGTTAACTGTGATAAGCGATTATCCTCAACGCTTTTCACGGTTTTTGAATTACCAGGAATAAATTGATTAGTAAGATTATTGGCTAATTGATGAATATCTCCGCCCTTAAAGAAGAACGCAAAAACTGCCAAAATAATTACCAACCAAAAACTAGTATTACTGGATTGCTTTTTTCTTTTTCTTTTACTCATATGTCTTCCCCATAAGTAAAAAGTTGAGACGGCACTCTGATAGACGTCTCAACTTTTCGTGTTTAATTATTTTCGGAGTGCTAATGCCAATTCAATCGATTTATTGACCAAAACCGATTGCGAATCCGCAATTGGATAATTATGACGATGTGCCAATTCTTGGGCATACGATAACTCTGTACATCCCAAAATAACAACATCTGACTTTTGTTCTTCAATCATCATTTTTAAAATTCGATAAAATAACTCATCATCAACATAATTTTTTTCTTTAATGTCGTTAAAAATTAATTTGTTTGTCAATTTCTGGATTTCTTCCGTTGGTTTAACAACCTCATAACCCTGAGCCAGCAGTTCACGATCATAGATGCCGTCGCTGGTTGTTCCTGGTGTCCCAATAATACCAATTCTTTTTGCGGCAGGATATTCCTCTCGAATATGTTTAACCGTTTCACGTGGCATGTGGACGATTGGAATCTTGGTTGCTTTTTGTAAGTCATCATAAAAGTAATGCGCGGTGTTGCAAGCAATCACAAAAAAAGCTGGGTCTAATTTACTTTGAATTTTAATGTCATCCAATAAGTCAGGATATGGATTGGGCTTAGTATTATCCATTAAATAAGTCGAACGATCCGGCACGGTTGCGTGATTAACTAGAATGTAGTCTAAATAATCTTGATCGCGATGTGCTGGTGTTCTGGAATTTAGCAATCGGATATAACTTTCAGTTGCCGGTGTTCCCATTCCACCAATGATTGTAAAGAACTTTTCCATCATTAACTACCCCTTGTTCTCTTTAAAATACTTCTTAAAGTTTTTAACATAATTATGATTCATCCACCAAATAAGCAGACTACGCTTAAAATTCATATCATCATCATAGACAGCCGTAAATCCATACTGATCGCGGTCAATTAGGTCAAGGGCGGCTTTTTTATCTTCATTATCTTTTGCATACTTTTTAAATACCTTTACAGGTACTCCTAACCAAAGCTTGCGGTTTTCTGGAACATCGTTCGCATATACCGTTTCTCGATCGGATAACGTATTGTTTACTCGGTCATCAACCACCCATTTTGCCAGGTTATAGCCATTAAGGGTTACAAAGAAACTACTGCGTCCTTGTCGAATGTTAATTTCAAATAGCTTAAATTTGCCATCTCGATGATCATACTTCATATCAAAATTCGCATAACCGACATAATTAATACTTTCCAAGAACTTCTTTACAGTGTCATAAATTTCTTGATTAAACTCTGGAATAATTGTGACATAGTTTCCAATTGCCGAAGGTGCTGGGTCTTCAAGTAGCGGATGTCCCAAACACATCATCTTAACTTCATGATTTTGATCAACGTAAGCGTTCAAAACCCGCATGTTACTGTCATCGCCTGGAATAAAATCTTGCAAAATCAAATCCGATTTATATCCATTATCGTATATTTTACCAATGATATCGTCCAGTTCTTCTTGTGTCTTAATTCGAAAAGCTTTTTTTCGTCCTTCGAAATGAATATCAAGCCACTCCACGCTATCTGCCGGTTTTAAAGCCACCGGAAAGTCAAACGGTGAAACGAACTTTTTACCGCTCTCGTACTGATCCTTCGTAATAAATTGAGTTGCCGGATACGGTAGTCCATATTGATCACAAATTGCATAAAATCGTTCTTTATTATTTAGCTGCTTCAGCAAATCATAATCAATGTATGGACATACAAAAACTTTTGATAATTCGTCTTTATGTTTTGAAATTAATTCTGCGTATCCGTCACCCATTCCTAACAAAATTACTTTTTCATCAGAATTTTCATACTTTTTAGCAATTTTACGCATTGATTCGATAAAAACAGGATCTTCTGAAAAACCGGGAATAATTTCAACATTGATTATATTGGTAAATCGTGTCGGTGCTAACTCGGTCCCGGCAAACGCTTGTACTCGACGACCAGTTATTTCATAAAAAGAACGGGCCATTCCGTATGCGTTAAAATCGCTACCTAAAAGTATCGGTGTAAAATTATTTGTTGGTCTTTCCATAAATTAATCCCCTCTTCACTTCTTTTGCAACTCCCATATCCGTTGGCCAAGGTTCATCAACGCCCTCAATCTTTTGATACGGATCCTCACCTTTACCGGCAAGAACTACTACATCTTGACTGCCACTTAACTCAATAGCTTGCTGGATCGCATCTCGACGATCTAATACTTCCTTAATTTCAACCGTATTTGGTTCAATGCTTAACTCAATTTGCTTGATAATTTTCTCAGGCTTTTCAAACCCTGGGTCGTCCGTCGTTAAATACGCAATATCAGCCTGTTCGCTAAGCGCCTTCCCAAAACCAGCTCGTCTTGAAATTCCCTTATCTCCAGGACTACCAACAACTACAATAACCCTTCCATTTTGATACTGATGCTTTAAAAACTTCAGTAGTGCATGCAAGCTAGCGTAGTTATGCGCATAGTCCACGAAGACGGTCCCGTGGTTTTCAATCTCTAAATGTTCCATTCTTCCTGGAATCACAATTTCAGATAAGGGATTAATTGCATCTTCGTGGTTTGCTCCCACTAAACCTGCCGCAATGATAGCGGCCGTTGCATTGCTTTGATTGTAGTCTCCGGCAACATTTAAATCATAGTCTCCGGTAATATTCAAACCGCGAGAATTATCGGTATCAACAATAGTAAAGCGATTTACTGCAAGATCATCTTCATTATCTTGAATATTAAAGTCAACACCACCCGCCTCCGTATCAGCACTAAACAGATATATTTGATCAGGTTCGGTAGTTGCCTTCGCAGCACCAAAAACATCTTCAAATCGGTCGGTATCGGCATCAATGATACAACGCTTCGAATTAACCATTAATTGTAATTTACAATGTAAATAGTCTTCAAAATCCTTATGTTCATTTCTCCCAATGTGGTCGGGAGTAATGTTTAAGAAAATCCCGCAATCGAATTTCAAACCGTAAACTCGATCTCGTAGATACGCTTGTGAAGAAACTTCCATAACCAAGTATTTCATTCCATTATCAACAGCTCGACGCATATCATGAAATAAATTCATTGATTCGGGAGTTGTTAAATCAGACTTAAACGTATCTTCTGCTTTAGGTCCCACAATCCGATCAATCGTTGAAAATAAGGCCACTTGACCGGGATATTTTTGATTCAAAATGGCGTGGGTAAAGTAAGCTGAACTTGTTTTACCCTTCGTTCCAGTAATTCCAATAATATACAAATCATTTTGTGGAAAATCATAATATGTAGCTGAAAGAACCGCCATGGCTCTTGTAACGTTCGTTACAATAACTGCAGTCATGCCGGCTCCTTCAGGATATTCAGTCTCAGATACGTACGCGGTGGCACCTTTTTCTTTGGCTACTGATAAATACTCTGGTTTGAAATTTCCTTTGCAAAAGAACATATCATTCGGTTTTACAACCCTAGAATCATAAGTAACTCCGGTATTTAATGTTGTACCATTTGTTTTTATTTCTTTTAATAAATCATGTTCTGTAAGGATTGCCTTAACAGTGGCAATTTCAAGCTCCATTTACTCATCTCCACCTATACTTGAGTTCTTCTAACTAAGTTCACTGTCTTAGCACTTGTATTCTCTGGGAAATATACTTCATACCAAAGAATAAATGTGTAAATTGTAAAAATCTTTTGCATACTTGATTTTCCATTAACATGTTCTTCAAGAATATGCATCAAGGCCTCTGGTTTAAAGAACTTCTTGGCCACATCAGAATTGAAAGCTTCTTCAATTCGCTGACGATACTTGTCTTCTTTAATCCAATTAGCGATCGGTGATGGAAAACCTAGTTTTTCCTTCTTGGCAACACGTTCTGGCAGTTCAGCCTCTGCTGCCCTTCGAAGTGAAACCTTTGTTTCATCTTTATGAATTCTAGTTTTAATTGGCATCGTTGAAGCAAACTTAGCCACTTCACGGTCAACCAATGGTGTTCGGACTTCAAGTGAATTGGCCATGCTCATTCGGTCAGCCTTGTGCAAAATATCGTATGGAAGCCAGGTATTGATGTCAAAATACTGCATTTGAGTCATCTCATCTTTACCCTTAACTTCGTCGAAAATATGCTGTGTGTACGCACCAGAGTCAACATTTAATTCTGGTTTACGTAAAATTTGGTCACGTTCTTGTTGATTAAAGACGTAGTTAACACGATAGTAACGTTCACTCAATGGCTGAGCACCACGCATTAAGAAACGTCGTCCATGGAAACGAGGTAGCCCAGAAACGGCCTTTGCCAATCCTTTTCGGATAAATTGTGGAACCATTTTTTGATAACGTTCAAAGGTAAAGGACTCAAGGTACGTATTGTAACCACCGAAAAATTCGTCTGCCCCTTCACCTGATAAAGCAACTTTAACACTTTCGCGTGTCCCTTTAGAGAGATAGAACAATTGCATTGCTGAAGGGTTAGATAATGGTTCGTCCATATAGTACATGATCGTTGGTAAAATATCGAAGTAGTCATCACCATCCATGTAAAGTGGTGTATTTTTTTGGTGGATTTCCTTTGCAAACTCCGTTGAATAACTTAATTCACTATATTTTGAATCTCTAAATCCTAGTGAGAAAGATTGAATTGGTTTGAACTTAGCTGCTTCAGCCAAAACGTAACTTGAATCAATTCCACTAGAAAGAAAGCTACCTACTTCAACATCAGCAATCATATGCGCATCAACTGAGTCACTCACAATTTTACGAATCTTTTTAGCATCGTCTTCAATTGTTTGTGATTCATCAATATGATCATAATTAAATTTAAAGTACGTATGCGTTTCCGTCTTACCATTTTTATGAAGGAAATAAGTTCCTGGAAGAAGCTTATAGACGTTTCTAAACATGGTTTCCTTAGATGGAATAAACTCAAAACTTAAATGAATTGGTAAAAGTTCCTCGTTAAATTCCTTAACAAAGTTTGGATGATCCATGAATGCCTTAATTTCTGATCCCCATAGGAATGTCTTTCCATCATCATAATAGTAAAGTGGCTTGATTCCGAAATGGTCACGCGCCCCAAACACTTCTTGTTTTTCCATATCATAAATTACAAAAGCAAACATTCCGCGAAGTTTTTGTAACAATTCAGCTCCCCACGCATCGTAGCCGTGAATTAAAACTTCAGAATCAACATCTGTTCTAAACTTATAGCCTAGTTCCTTCAGTTCTTCTCGAACCTGTTTGTAGTTGTAAATTTCGCCATTGAAAGTTAGCACCTTTGTTTCAGTACTATTCATCATTGGTTGACGTCCGTGAGCCAAATCAATAATTGATAGGCGTCGGAATCCCATTGACGCATTTTCATCTTGGAAAAATGCTTCATCGTCTGGTCCTCGATGTTTAATTCGATCGGCCATCGACTTGATTGTGTCTTTATTTACATTAGCTTGATTAATGTAACCAGCAAATCCGCACATTTTTTAATCCCCTTTTATCTTTCAAATATATAGGTACTTATTTCCCGTAACAGATAATATTTTAGCAAAAATTACATATCAATACTACTACTGTTAGTTTTTCTTAAAATTGCACCAAAAATATCATATTTTTGGTTACTATACAAATTTTTAATATTAATGCGTTTTAATTGTATTTTATTATAAAAATAATTAAAATTAACTTATCAAATCGAAAAGAGAGGTCGAGTTATATGATAAAAGAATTTAGAGAATTTATTTCCCGTGGTAATGTGATGGATCTTGCTGTTGGGGTTATCATTGGTGGAGCTTTTACATCAATTGTAAAGTCACTTGTTAGCAATTTAATTAATCCTTTGATTGGAATATTTGTTGGTGGAATTGATTTTTCCGACTGGAGTTTCAAATTCCAAGATGCAACATTTAAAGTCGGCAGTTTCATTAATTCCATAATTAGTTTTATAATCGTCGCCTTCGTCGTTTTTATTTTGGTTAAAATTGTTAACCGGATTACAAGAAAAAAAGTTGATGATGATGAAGTGGAACCAGATCAATCAGAAATCTATTTAAAAGAAATTCGAGACCTCCTCGCAAATTCAACCATCAAGGAAGGTAGTGATTACAGTGGAAAATCGGATAAACAAATTTGACCCTTTTGCTTTAGTCTTAGGAATTCTATTCATAGTCATTGCCATTATGGCTTTTCAAAATCCGCTCTCAACTTTTGGGATCGTCGTCATTATTGCTGCAATTGCTAGTTTATTAGTTGGAATGTATAAATTGTTTTGGATTCGTCCTTTTTTAGGTAATTCCACGTGGTTAACATTTAATGCAATTTTCGATATTATTATCGGCCTTATTATGCTCTTCAATAAAGAATTTGGAATGCTACTTGTTACTATTTCACTAGCATTGATGTTCTTGTTAGACTCAATTACGACACTTGGGCTAGCCAAAACAATCCAATCATTTAGTACAAAGTACTACACCATTGATACTATCATTTCAATTATTGGAATCATTTTAGGAATTGTTTTGCTGTTTTCCCCAATTATTACGGTAATTTCGATTTCAACGATAATTGCCTTACTATTTATAATTTTTGGTATATCACTTATAACGCACTCATTTTAAACTAGTAATTTTACCCAGATAAATCTTTTAAATTCCAGTAAAAAAATAAAAGTAGTCACGGCAACTTGTTGTGACTGCTTTTATTTAGTTAACTTTATTTTTTTAGATTGAAAATTTTTGAATTGTTCGACCATTGATTTCTTGAAATTTTCGATTATTGTGATCTGGAAAAGCGGCTACGTACTGATCTAATTGTTTCAGACTTAGTTCTTGTGGGCTTTCAAAAACAACCCATTCTACTCCCTCTGAAAGTGGTGGCGTAGTTAGCGAACCCAAATAACGTAAATAATGACCTTGGGTTGGGATCAATTCGGTTAAACTAAACTTTCCGGTAATTTGATAATGGTCTTGCATCGCTGCAATTACCTTTTGAATTACCGGATTTTCTTTTCCAATTTTCATCGTTACTGCAACAACTGCAACTTGTCCCAAAGAGTTTTGATGGACAAAATGAATTTCCAGCGGTCTTAATTCTTCTTCACCCTCAAAGCCGTGTTCTGCCACATGATGAAAATGAACCTCTTGTAATGAGTAAATTCGTCCATCAATTTCAGTTTGGCCCTGGGCTAAAATTGACAGATTGTTAATTTTACTATGCATCCCCATTGCAAAATAATTTTCCGTCACCTCAAAAGCTCTTTTTTCAATTATTTCAGCGTCGCTGCCTATTAAGCGGATCGGTGATTGAATATTCTTTAGTTCGGGTTGCCATAAATCTTGTTTTTTATAATCCAGCTTTTCCATCTGTATGCTCCTTTTAATTTCCGAAATACGCTTGTAGTATACGCCTTTTTTAGCTTTTAGATGTCTATGTAAAAATTTGTCTATAAATCATGGTAAAAATAGGGTATATTAGTGAACAATAAAAACGGTTACATACACGTTATTTTTGTAACGCTTTTAATTAAAGGTACAAAAAAACTGAAAATCTAATGATTCTCAGTTCATGCACTGATTTAATTCAGTTCATTATTATCCTTTTTAATACCCATATGCCGCAGACAAGATTCGAACTTGCACATAGTTACCTATACAGCGACCTGAACGCTGCGCGTCTGCCAATTCCGCCACTGCGGCTTAACAAGTAATATTTTACACTAATTTGAAATGAATGTGAATAATGTATTTTTATTTTAAAAACATTACAAAAAGATTTATAACAGATTAAAAAACATATTATATACTATGGAATGGATATAAAATTAACACAAACAATCATAAATTCGATATAATAACAATAAATTAAGAGGGAGTAACTGAGCATGATGGCAACACTTAATATTAACTGCATCGTAAAATGCAAAAAATCAAAAGATTTAAAAAAGCCCTTTGTTGGTAAGGTTATCGAGGTTACCGATGAATATGTGGTTGTTAATATTCTAAATAATGATCCAAGTGAACGATATATTGCCTATGGTATCGATTATACAACACAGGTTGATAACTGTGATGTTAATCAAGTCAATATTAGACATATTGGCAAGAGGTGATATATTAATAGGTCACTTTCTTATTATTTCCGCCAGAAAAAACGTTTTAATAGATTTTCATAATAAAAAACCGCCACTAAGCTAACGAAATCTAACCTTTACTGGTCAAATCCTTTCTTAGTTTGCGGCTTTTATGATTATTTATCGATTGAAATAACGGTCCCATATGCGTGAACAATTAAAAATTTAGGAGCGCCTTGAACCTCGGTTACTTCTGTATTGTACCTGAGGCCAATGATGCCATCTCCATTTAGCAGTTCTGCCTTTTTTTGTATTTTATTTTTGGAATCATCAAATAACTGATCAAACATGTTGTACTTATCAATGTCTTCCGATGAAAGCATCAGACTACTAGTTGCTTCAACGACTCCTTTTATTGTATAACCAACATTTATCGCTTCCGTTGTTATAAACATCTATTGTTCCCCCTGCTTCTTTTCAGCCTCTTGTTTTTTTCGAAAATCCTTCATTCTTAATTTAACTTCAAAAATTGCGGTGGTTATCATTGAAAATAAAAATCCGACAACCCAAGCAATTATTAATGGCGCACCACTTAAATGAAAAAGCTCCGTTGCTACTACAAGAATCACTGCCACGACTAACGGTAATACAATTCTTAATGATTTCATTTTTTCCTCCTGTTTTTGGGATCATCGGTCAACCGAGCCGAAAAATACTGGATATACCACGACAGGATTACCCCAACAATGACTATAATAATTAATTTATTGGTCTGATTTAAGGACGATTGCCAGGTCATTACCATTATAATTGTTGACAAAATCAGTAATATCAATCCACTACGATAAAAATTTTTCTTTTTCATGCTAATCACCTAAAATAAATTTATTGATCGCTTCGGCCACTCCGCTCGTATAGTCTCCCTCAGTTACAAATTTTGCGGCGTTTCTTGCAGCATCATTCGCGTTCGAGACAACCACTGGTAGCCCAACCTTTTTTAACATCGCTATATCATTGCTATTGTCTCCCAAAGCCATAATCTCGTCACGCTTAATTCCTAATTTTTCAGCCAGTTCAAGAGTTGCATTCCCCTTGTCTACTCCACTTAAATTAAACTCCGTGTATCGATCAGATGAAAAAGTTGCATTAACTTCAAAATCAATTTCCTTTAATACCGCATCCCGCATCGCTACCCTTTTTTCAACATTTGAATTCATCGTAATTACTTTTAGAATAGGGTCGTCGCGGAATTTTTCTAAGTTATCCTCAGTAAACATTACTGGTTCTACACCCCGACTTAGCATGTAGTCCATATCTTCTTTAATTTCATTAAACACGTACACATGGTCCATTGTATACACGTGCGTTGAATAGTCCGCATATTTCTTAGCAACATTAAAAATTTGACTTGCTTGATCAAATGATAGTGCATTTGTCTGCAACACTTTTAAATCCTTATTTTCAACAATTGCTCCACCGTTGTAAGAAATTACGTATTCATTTTCTTGTTCTCTTAAACCCAATGTATCTAACAAAGGTTGAACCGATTGAAACCCGCGCCCTGTATTAGGAACAAATTTAACTCCCTTTGCCTTGGCCTTTTTGATGGCTTTGACATTTACGTCAGAAACCTTTCCATCTGGGCCAACTAAGGTTTCGTCTAAATCACTTACAACTAGTTTTATCATAATTATTTTCCCTCACAAATTAATATACTCCTAGCGTATCGAATTTGCGGTCGCTTTTCAATTACTATTCATTTTCAAAAAAATTTCAGTATGTTTTTTAAACTTAAAGCAGTTTTTTGATGAAAATTCAAGCTTGTTTTGTTTTAAAATTCTTTATACAATATGTTGTGGCTGTTTAAAGATTTAGTATCTCCGCATACTAGATTTCGGCAAAAAAATTAAAGAGGGGCATTTTATGGTGATAATTACAGCAGGAATGATCGGCGTTGGTAAAACTACATTAACAGGGAAAATTGCTGACTACTATGGCACCCAAGCATTCTATGAACCAGTTGGTGACAATCCAGTTTTGCCACTGTATTATTCAGACCAAAAAAGTTATGGTTTCTTACTTCAAATTTATTTCCTGAACAAACGATTCCAAATGATCAAAAAAGCTTTAGCCGACGATAATAACGTCCTTGATCGCTCAATCTACGAAGACGCACTGTTTACGCGCGAAAATAATAAAGAAGGTAATATCACTGATACCGAATTTGATGTTTATATGAACCTTCTAAACAACATGATGAACGAACTCCAAGAGCTTCCTAAAAAAGCTCCAGATTTAATGGTTTACGCTGAAACCGACTTCGATACCATTCTTTATCGAATCCGGAAACGCGGACGTGATTATGAACAATTTGATAATAATCCTGAACTAGAATCTTACTACTTTAAGATGTGGTCGGCTTATAAAGATTGGTACGAAGAATACGACGCTAGCCCTAAAATGAAGATCGACCTACAAAAATATGATCTTTCAAATGCAGATAACGTTAAAATTATCCTAAACCAAATTGATCGTAAACTTAAAGAAATTCGAATTGAAGAACCAATGCATAAAGCAATCTAAATTAAAAGAGACCATTGATGCACGTTTCTAGGTGACTAATTTTTCACCCGGAAATGTATCAAAACGGTCTCTTTTTTATTAACACTTTAAATTAATTTTTAACAATTATAACGTCAGCTGCCGAATTTTCAACGACGTAGCTTGCTGTAGAACCAATAAATACCTGAGCAACTTTACCTAATCCCGTTGCACCCAGAACAATTAGATCGATTCCATACTCTTTTGGCAAATCAAAGCTTAACACCGATTTTGGATTTCCAATTTTAAGAGCAATTTCAACATCACTAAGGTCCTTTTCTTCCGCTTGATGCTTTAAAACTTCCAGTTTTTCTTCTCTCGATCGTAGGGTTTCTTTTATGTCAACGTCCGTTTCGGCAACACCGAAACCTAACGAGACACTTTCAGTATTAGCGTGCTGCCTTTTAACAACGTTTGCAATCACTAATTTAGCACTATTTCTTTGCGCAATTTCAATTGCTTTGTCAAAAGCTGCCATTGATTCTGGGGAACCGTCATAGCCAAATAAAATTTTTTTATATTCCATAATACACACCAACCTTTCATCACCTATTATAACAATTTAGCGCTTCCATAATCATTATTTATGCACTTTATTACAATTTTTATATTGTTACTTTTAAGTTATACTGTATCTGGAGGTGATTCAATTGATCAACGTTGATAAAAATTATTTAAATGGTAAATGGCCTAAGCGACAAAATAATAGTTATAAAGGCAGCTATGGCCATATACTAGTTATTGCTGGAAATAGCCAATATGGTGGAGCTGGAATCCTGGCCAGTTCCGCTGCCGTCTATTCGGGAGGGGGCCTAGTTACATTAGCGACGGATCCGTCTAATTTTACGGCAGTTCATTCAACAACGGCTGAAGTAATGTTAATTAATTTCATGGATTTTTCAGAGCTAGGTAACGCTTTAAAAACGGCAACCATCGTTGTGATTGGCCCTGGTCTGGGACTGGCAGCTGAATCGCTTCGAATTTTAAGGTATGTTTTAGAAAAGATTAATCCAGTTGTTCCGCTTATTATCGATGGATCGGCCATTGATTTAATTGCTGATAATCAAATTAAAATCACGCATCCTAAAGCCATTTTTACTCCCCACCAAATGGAATGGCAGCGGCTATCTGGAATTAAAATTTCCAATCAACTTCCAGTCGCAAACCAAGCAATGGTTGACCAGCTCGATTCAATCGTTATTCTTAAACACTTTCAAACCGAAATTTACCATCCTCACGGTGAACGTCAAAAAATTATTGCTGGTAATCCTGGAATGGCGACCGGCGGTTCTGGCGATGTACTAACTGGTATTCTAGCCGCATTAATTGCGCAATCAGACTCCTTATCGCTTGGTATAACCCTTGGAACTTTTTTGCATAGCTTTGTTGCGGACCAAATTTATGAAACCGAATCAGTAGTACTACCTCACCGTTTAATCCAACAAGTACCTAAAATTTTAAAAGATCTACAATAACCACTTGTATTCAAAAGCACTTCATAAATTGTTGCATTTAGTTCCAACAACTTATGAAGTGCTTTTTTAGTTAATTAATTGATCAATTTCGGAATCAGTGAGTTCTCGATAAGTTCCGGGAAGCAAGCCAACATCTAAGTCTAATGGGCCAAAGGAGATTCTCCGTAAAGAAACCACCCTCTCACCAACGCTTCCAAACATCCTTCGAACCTGATGATATTTACCTTCATTTAAAGTAATATGCACTATCGTTTGATTATCTAGCGCTGAGTATTCTCCAATTAATAGTTCAGCTGGTTTTAATTGCGTTCCATCTTTTAAAACGATTCCCTGTTGAAATTCAAGCGCAATATCCTCAGTAATCTTTCCAGTTACCACAGCCTCATATGTCTTACTCACGTGGTGCTCAGGCGATAATAACTTATGTGCTAATATTCCATTGTTAGTCACCAACAGTAGCCCTTGCGTATCCTTATCCAGTCGACCAACGGGAAAAAGGTCTTTCCTTTTATCAATCTTATTAAATAAATCCATGACCGTTTTTTGTTTGCGATCTTCGGTAGCAGTGACGACTCCCAACGGCTTATTTAGCATAAAATAAAAGTAACGTTTATATTCAATCACCTGTTCTTCTAACCGAACCTCATCCGCCAGTGGATCGACTTTCATCCTCCCGGTCTTTACAAGTTCATTATTTATAAATACTAATTTATCCTTAATTAATTTTCGAATTTGTGTTCGCGTTCCGATATTCATATCATGTAAAAATTTATCTATTCGCATAGTTCCCCCTAGCGTATCCTAAATAGGCGCCGTAATCTTTCTGCCTGACCGCCAATAATTTCATCTGCTAATCTACTCCGTAAAACAAAAAAGAGATAAAACATTCCGCCTAAGATAACCGCAATCCCGATTACAATTAAGGCCTGCACTTTGCTAGCTGGATCCATAAATCGATAAAGACCGTTAGTAGCAACAATAGCAATAAAAAATGTGCCAAACGAATATGTAATTATCTTTGCAACAAATTCACTTATTCGATTGTAGTCTAGCCCATATTCTTGGTTTATGTGTCTTAAAATCAACCAGTTAACCACCGTGAAACCAATTGCAGTTGAAATTAGCGATCCCACTGCTGAAAAAAGGGCAACCATTGGAATTTGGAAGATAAATTTAACAACTGTACCAACCACAAAATACTTAACAGCAAGGACATTTTCGCCAATTCCTTGCATAATGGCCGAAATAACGGTAAAAAGGCCTAAAACAATTGCAACATACGAGTTAAATTGTAAAATTGAAGTTCCCACATCACTTAGATGATAAAACAAGGTATACGCCGGTTGCGAAATTGCTGCCATCCCTAACGCAGCAGGAATCATTAAAAAGGCGAATAACAAGATTGAATCAGTCACTTGTCGACTAATTTCCGCGTTATCTCCTCGTGTTTTTGCCTCAGATAAAATTGGAACCGAAGTAACCGCCATCGCCGAAGCAAGCGAAATGACAATCATTACAAGTTTATTCGCATTAAATGCAAATATAGCGTACATATTATTTAGAATGGTCGAAGAATAATCACTGACCGTATTCATTATTCTAAAAAAGGTGTACTGATCAATCAATTGGAAAATTGTAATGGCTGAACCAATGATAATAAAAGGAACAGCCTGTGCAATGATTTCTTTGTATAGGGCTGAGGTTGAAATAACCAGCTCATTTGCACTGTGTTCTGATAAGTACGCCAAACGTTTGCGGTACTTGATAAAATACAGTACTAAAACCAACAATCCTCCAATTGCGCCAATAAAGGCCGCAAAAGTTGATTGCGATACTCCATAAACCCAGTCACCATGATTCTTACCCATGATAAAATAGGCAGTGATTAGCATGTATGCAACCCGTGCAAGTTGTTCAACAAATTGCGAAATTGCTGACGGGCCCATCTCTTGATAGCCTTGAAAAAAGCCCCGTGTCAAACTCATCGTCGGGATTACCAGAACTGCCCAAGCTAACGCATGCAAAACCGTGTTAACATTGGGATCACCATCATTTAAAAATGGTGCGCCTAAGAATAAAATTGCAGCGCACACAATCCCAGTTCCAGCTGATAGCAACAATCCTCGCTTATAAAGCCGTTGCCCCAACGCAAACTCATTAATCGCATTATAATGCGAAACTTGTTTTGAAATTGCAGATGGAATACCAGCAATTGCTGCGATTAGAAAAAAACTGTAAATATTATAGCCCTTTGTGTAAAGGGCGTTTGCCTGATCACTATATATTCCAAACCATATTACCCAAGGAATAATATAAATAGCACCTAAAATTCGTGAAAAAATACTCCCAGCCGTCATCCATGCTGATCCCTCTAGCATTTTTGCTTTTGAAGATGAATTATTAGAATTATCTCTGAGGGGTTGGGATCCCATATATTGTGACTCTGGATTATCAATTTCAGATTGCTTATCCATTTATAAAAACCTACTTTCGCTTAGTCAATCTATTATATTCTAATATAACAAAATTAAGTAGTCCACATAATGCTAAATACCATTATATAGGCATTCTTAATTTTTAAATTAGCATACAATGGTATATAAAACGATGGGTATGTCCCCAAAATGTCCCCAGGATGTCCCCAGGAATTGAAGTAGCTTTCTGCTATATAATAGACAATAAAAACGTCACCCATCTAATTGGATGGCGTTTTTAATTTTCCCCAAAATAAAAAAGCCCACCAGCCGTTAAGCTAGTGGACTTCGTGTTGGGTGTAAAACTATTGAAATAATATTTTTACAAAGTGTATTATACACTATTGGTCAGACAACGTACAATTTATTGTATCATTTTTAAAAAAATAAAAAAACACGATAAATATTAATAAGCATCGTAATTATCAATATTTAATTGTAGCCGATCCATTGGTTCACCATAAATACCAGCCCAACTGTCGTAACCTGCAACTGTACCATTATCGGCACATGTACCTAGATAACCAGTGCGATCAGTCGTTTGTGAACGGTAATATGCCTGCTGATAGGTCTCGCCAGATGGCGTCGTGTAGTACATCTGAACACCGTCAATTGTGTGTCCCTTAATACCAGCAACTCCATTGACCGTATCTTTCTTATCAGCTTTAGTTACGTATGGTAACCAACCGTCTTCAATCGTGTGAACACGGTACTTAATTGAGCCATGGTTTACTTTAATGTACAACATATCATGGACGCTATTAGGAACGCCCGCGAATCCATTTGATCCGGAGCCAAAGTTCTTCACATCAGCTAACCAGTTCCCACCTTTTGAATGAAGTGCGTATGTTACATCAACGTTCTTCTTGTTCGTTGGCACAGATGGATTGCTAGGTGTTGGATTAACGTTGTTCCCTGACGAACTAAAACCATAGCGTACATCATGCTGGAATTGAGCCTTTGATACACCGTGGCTTGCTAAGTAACCATAAGGATCTACGTGGTCACCCCACACATGGTCAGTAATCCAACGATGTGATTTGACACCACGATATGTACCATCATCTACCGTAGTTGGAATGCCGTATTTTTGGGCAGAACTACGTAACAAATTGACATATGCTACATAGTCCTTACGGAATTCGTTATAGTTATATGTTTGTGCCAATTCAACCTGAACTGGAGAATTAGCATTCGCCCACGAACCAGCGCCCCAAGCTTGATATCCCTCGGCACCAACACGATAGATTTTACCACCGTCACCAACAATGTATTGAACATAGGCACCGTTACTGTACCACGTGCGTTTTTCAAAGATGGCCACGTTAACTGCTGGCGCATAATCACCCGTAGCATGAGCAGTAACAATATTGTTGGATGTCGGAATCGAGGAACCCTCGTTGCCACTCAATGCATACGTATTATCAATGCTTGCTGCGTCTGCATTCGTGCTTGAAATACTGACTCCAAAAGAAAGAGCCGCCACCGCTGTGACGACTCCCATTGTTAATTTATTTTTTAATCCCATATTCTATTCCTTTCTGTTTGGAAAATATTTGTGAAGTTTCGCAATCATTTCATCTTGAACCAATTTAAACAGCCACATCGGAAAATATTTCGACCACCCTAGCGCAGCAACATTTCCTAAAAACGAATAGAAATTCTGCCAGATGAACGCACCCGTAAAAAAGGCAAAAATAAAAGACTTCGATTCAAATACGAAGTCTAATCCAATGGAAGCTGCACATATTAGAACAATCAGGAAATCTCGCATAAAAGCATAGATTCCCTCGTGACTGGTACGATATTGGACTGGTGATTTATGTGCCAATGTAACGCCAGCTATCCAATCTAAGATGAACGTAAATATTAAAATTCCAATCATCACCGCATGGTCAATCGTGGGACCATTACGTGATAGCCATGTTGGCAATGCGATCGCTAACCCTGCCACATAGCTATAATCGTGGAACATTTTAGTCAAATTAAACACATTTAGTGGGTTACCTCCCTTGTTGAAATATTCAAAAATCACATGCAATTGATCACCTTCTTTCTTTGCTATAATAAAATTTATTGGAGGTGAATATCTTGAAACCAGAAACAATAACAGCCGTAATTGCTGTTGCAGCAGTTGTATCCCCCGTTCTAACTGCCTGGATTAATAACTACTATAAAAATCTTACTGACCAACGGATCAATGATGATAAGCTTCGATTAGAAAAACAAAGACAAGAAGAAGCTCAACATCAAAAATTTATTGAACAGAACGTCCGTATACGTACAATATATGAAAAATATGCAGAGTATACACTTGAATTAATTACAAGCAGAGGTACTTCTAGCATCCAAGAGCAAGGAAAATACTTTGGTTTAGCTATGATATATGTTGACGGATCAGTGTCATATCAAATTGACAAAGAAATGTCAGAGCTACAAGCTATGTTAATAAGCGAAGATGCTAAAATCGGTTCAATAAGCCGCGATCGTTTTCAAGTTGCAAATGATAAATTTTCTATTATTGCACCTAAGCTCAGAGAACTAATAAATAACTTGCCAAAAGAGTAATGACTAAGTTTGCATAGATACTATAAATCCGGTTATCAGGCCGGATTTTTTGCATCAACACATTGCAAATAATAGTGATTATACAAACTATCCATAACAACATAATTTTATGCAAAAATATGACCTCCTTCTAAAATAAAAATGTCTAAGCACCAACTGATGTGCTTTCAGACGTTGATTCAGATTGGCTAGTTGACTGTGAATCTGGTGTTGTATCTCCAATCAATTGATTATATTCATCAGTGGTAATCATGCCACCATTTTTAAGCGTAGCTAAATCAGCCGTTGTATATAATCCCATTGCGTAATAACTTTGCACATAGCTAAACATTTGCGGTACCTCCTAATTTTGCGATTTGCAGTAGAACTTGAGCGTTAAATGCATCTTGTTTCTGCTGTTGTTGAGCCATTTTTAATAACACTTGAGCATTCACTTTATCCTGTTCACTTGGACCCAATGCTGGTGGTTCAGGTTCAACAAAATCTGGATTCTCAACAATTTCATCATTTTTAAGTAAATAAAAAGACGGCTTGAAATTTTCTTCGAAGTCATCTGGTAATTTACTTTCATCAAAATCGATCACATCAGTCCCATCAATACCACCTAATTTTGACCAGGCGATAACTTGATCATTTTCTAATTGTAGCCACATCTACATCACTCCCTCTATTTCCCATATTTCGGTAACGTCAGTACCTTGGGCGACAGAACCATAGTCTTCGTGGCTAAAATTCTGAGTAATCGTTAGTTTGGTACCATCGTTTTTGTCTTTAAATTCCAGATCAATTTCTAGCTGAATCGATCCTAGTGCATCATTAGCCGGATTCAACCCAGTGATAGACATTAATTCACGGCGCTTAATAGTAGTGATATATACTCCGCCACCATTTGCATAAGTAATCCGTAATTCTTTATATTTAAACGCATTGTCGGCCATCTTGATGACCGTACCGACTTTGGTGGCACCTCCCTGCCATAATGGGTACGCCCTTAACTCTCGGCCCCATACATTAGGAGCAGAAACGTTGTTCCCGTCGCCATAGCCATGAATAATTTTAACGTAACTAATCCCGTTGTAGCCAATTGTCTGTTCATATCGAACGTGTTGATCGTCAATCTGGTCAACATCCAGGTAGTTAAACCCATTAGCGTCATCTCTAGGAACCCCATTAATCAATTGACCTGTCCCGTAATGACCTGGCTTTAGTTTCAACACGTCCGTATTAACTGGTAGCCAACGTCGTTGTCCCAATCCCTCATTAATGCTTTTGAGCTGGTCAATGCTTAGAAATCCGTTATGTTCTTTATCGGCAATCAAATGTGCATCATCACCACTACCGATATGCAAAGCTAATGCTAGCGCTAAAGTGTTTGATGCTAATGGTAAATTAAATTTATTCATTAAAATTTCCCTCCTAATAGTCAAAGGATCGGTTCGTTGCCATTCCGTATCCTGTGACCTTTAATTTGCGGTTGTCGGGATCCAATGTAAATAAACTCCAACCTCCATTTTTTGAACCTTTATTAAATCCGGTGACTGGAATTGATGAAACACAACTAATGTCATTAAATCCGTTCGATGTAGTCGATTCTTCGTAGTGCAGATGGCCGTGAATCCACGCCGCCATATCCCGTTTACCTTGCGTGACAAAATTTGTTTTAACTTTAATTTCCCAATCTTTAACATTGTTGGTAATAACGCTAGTTTGGCCGTTTTTAAAATCGTTAATAATCTGGTTAACCTGTTTCTGATTGGTATAGTGGCTCAGGGTTGGGTCTGACAGATCATCGTCTAACGCAGTTGGTGTGGCCGGTACATGCGCGACAATGATTGTTACATACTCTTCCGGAACATTTTGTAGAGCAATGTTAGCTAACCAATCTAATTGTGTCTGACGGTATCCCATGTAATTCAGTCCTGGATACTTAATCCCACCGTCACTAGCTTTAACGTCCTCTGGGACGTCATTAGAATTAAGACCGATTACCCGAACTTTAAAATCGGGATAATCTTTATAGAAATAGGCACTGTCACCTTGTCGATGTTCGTTAAATAGTAATCCACCTGTGACATAATCAGCTTTAAATTGCGCTTCTGAAATAGTTTCAGGAAAAGTGGCTGGCGCATATTGAGAGCCTTCTCTAAACCAACGTAAGCGTAGCGATCCATCATCATGATTACCTCTTAGTGCAAATTTATCGGCATGATTGGGACTACCAAATAATAGATCCAATGCGTATCCCTTTTCATCGTTTAATAAACCATTAGTTGAAAGTAAATGGCCATCGATATTATCACCACCGGCAACCACCACGTTGACTAAATCGTCCAAATATAATGCGGTATTAAGATGATTAATACCATATCGAGGCCCATAGTTTGGGATATCGCTCTGCATCCCGTAATGAGAATCGTTGATAAATAATAGATTGAATTTAGTCGTATCAACCGTTGACCTCAATCGATCGAGTACATTCTTTTCATCTGCGCTAATCGGACCACCAATGATCAATGCGTTATCAATGGGAACTGTTTTGGTTAACTCAGCTAATCCGTCCTTAATTGAGATTCGTAAATCTGCCAATGCGCTATCTAAAGCAGCTTGACTAACTCCCTTACCAGCGGCTAAATCCTTTTCGTACTGATCCAACCGTTCTTCGGCTAATTTCAAACGACTCAGATAAGTATCAAGATCAGTGTTCCCACTATTAATCATTTTCTGAATCGTATCCTGCAAAATCTCCCACTGCTTTTGAATATCATCAAAAGTAGACTTAGACTTCACTTCCGCTTCATCCAATAACTTCTGCAACTCCGTCCGAAAAGGCTCCCGATTAACAAACATATCCGGATTGCCATTGTAGACATGAAACCAAACGCTAAATGTCGAAACTCGCTTCGAATGATCCGGTGTTTCAAGTCCTAAGAATCCATAAAAATAACCCTCCTGTGGGAACATGGTTCCTGGAAGGTTCATCTTTACCATCCCTAAGCCAACAACCTCATCGCGGGAACCGGTATAACTGACTGGTTCACCTGTCTCTGCCGTAACTTTGCCACTATCGTCTAGGTTACCGACAAACCCGCTCATGAATGGAACTAATCCATCTTCAAATTGTTGTGCTTTGCCTCTTTCTAAAAATTTAACCACTAACGGAACCTGTTCATCCCCAACGCGTCCATTAAAGAGTTCTTGAAGATTGAACGCCTCACTAACGCCGTGTTGCTGCTTATACGTGTCTAACGTAATCATTGCATCTGTCATTTTAGACCTCCTTCTCCTTTACAATATTTTCTACATCCCATACAACCGGAACATCGAAATCATCATGCAAAATGGTAACTAGTTGTTGCATGTTTAGATGTTGCTGATCTAGCTTCTCAGCGTTTTCTTTTTCAATCGCTTCGATTTTATCCATCCGTTTTGAAATGTTTTCATGATCTGTTTTTAGATCGTTGGTATTTTTAATCAGCTGATTAACTGCTTTTTCAATTTCAGTAAAATTACTAATTAAATGTTTACGATAGTTTATATCGAATCCGTTAGCTAAAACATTTTTTATTAAAGTGATAAAATTCATCATCCACCATCACCCTCTTTCACCGCCGACAACACTCCATCATCACTAACGGCCAAATTAAAAACAGTCCCATTCGGAGACTGCAGTTTCAATTTATTAATCAGCAAATTACTCATCCGCTCGACATCCCCATCACGGAAGATAATTCCAAACGGCGTAATGACAGCATAAAAATTAATGCCATCGGTTGAATACCCAATCGAAGTACCACCTAGCATTCCACTAGTATCGTTGCCGTAGCCAACGTAGGCACCAGCTTTGGGAGCAGTTGGCGTTGTACTATCAATCGGTGGATTGGGGTCAATAGGATCCAACAACAACTGACCACTCGAATCAACTGCGTGGGTATCATCAAATTGCCATAGGTCATAAACGCTTGGCTCATCAGCACCCGTTATCCATTGATAATAGTCATCTTGCACATCCGACGTGCCGATTTTCCAACCCGCTGATAGCCAATTATTTGCAAATCCAAGTGCAGCATCAATTGGAGCGCCAACCAGAAACATGTACGCACCTTGAGCCAGCCCCAATTCAACGCCATTATTTAGCGAAAACGGAACTTCATCATCAACGCCCTCATATTCATGATATCCATGCACGTGCACATCCACTTTTTTGGCATTCGCAATATGTGCAGCTGCCGCCAAATCTTGTGTTACGCCATGCGACAATCGAATTAACGCCGCCTGTACGCCATTGGCCACTAAATCATTCCAATCAACATCAGCGGCTGCCTGCGTTTCAGATAACACAACCACGTTATACCCTGGTTCCAACTTTGGTTCTTCCGGATCCAAATTGACTCACCTCCTCATCAGTCCATGTCTCTTGCCCGGACGCTATATTTGTAGCACCATTTTTAACCGCACTTTGTGAAGCTTGTAGATTCTTGTAATGGGCTTTTTCGTAATCAATAATGGTCTTCGCATTCTGATTCAGCGTGATTGACGCATTGCTAGTTTTGCTAAACGGATAAACCGTGTAACCAACAATTCCCATATTCGTCACAAATTGCTTTGGTCGAATCTCCAATCGCACCATATCACCCGCAATTACCGACTTATTGCTGTCCGCCGTCACCGAAACGCTCAACGTTGGATCTGGTTTAAGCTGGGTCATTACCCACTTCTTCATCTCATCCGCTTTTTTAATCGAGTCACTAGTAATATCGCCACCCGGATGCAGTCCCCATTTTTTTATCGACGCATCATCTTGAACAATAAACGGTTTGAAATAATCTTCCGTCGATGTTTCGTAAGATGTCTTTTCATCTGTACTACTGCTACCGCCTGCACTTCCACCACCAGCAACAATCGCTGCCATCTTGTCATTTCGTGCATACCAGGATGGTGGATAATAACTAATTGGCTCCATCTTGCATGATTCACCTGGTTGTGGTTCGAAGATCATCGTCTTATTATCCAATGCCAACGCAATATGATGGGTTGCGCCATGCGGACCGTAGAACAACATATCGCCCGTCTGAACCTGTGACCGACTAATTTGCTTGCCGTAACTTTCCATCGAAACCGTATATGCTGGAATTTCAATCCCGAAATCATGATAGACTTGTGAAACAAAACCAGAGCAATCCATTCCAGCACGTGGGTTCGATTTATTATGACCACCCCAAACGTATGGGACGCCCAGATACTTTTTAGCATCGGCAATCACCTTCGCTGCGCCGCCTGAAGAACTGCCAGAAGAACCTGAATCAGATGGTGTAATCTTCAGCGAATCCATCCGCCGACTACCTGACGGATTACCCCAACCATTGATGATATTGTTGTAGTAATTTGTGCTGTTGTAGACGGCTAAAATCTGGTCCCAACCTTTTAGGATGTTGGTGTATGGCTTGATAGCGTAATTATTGAACGTAATATCAATGAACTGAACAATTCCTTTGCTCGGATGCCCAATTTGAGCGTTATGATCCCAATTATTAACAATATTCTCTTGACCGCGACTTTCACGCTCGATAATATTCAAAAATGCTTGAACAAATTTATCATCAATCTTCGAATTAGTAACCACCGCACCATACCGAATTGCAGCTTCCCAACTACCGTCTTTTTTGGTTGTTACGCCATTCAAACTAGTAGTTCCAGTCACAACTTTGGTCTTCTTTTCGTACGTTGGGCCAACTGCCCGCACCTGATTAACAATCTCCGTGCTGTCGTACTCAAAGCTCACTTCTGAAGCACTGTTCAAATAATCAATCCGGTGGCCATTATCTTTAAAGAACTTGTCCTTCGTGTAAACAACAATCTTGCGTCCATTAGGATAGATGATTGAGTCTGGCCAAACTTCCACAATCTTAGATAAGGCATCTTTTCCGGAACAATTGCCTAAGTCGGTCACTTTCTGTTTTGCAAAAGTACCAATAACTTCATAGCTAAATCCAAACTTATTTCCTTTCAAAAAATACTCCAAGATATCACTCGGAGTGTAATCGACATCACCTTTTTTAACTGACCGTTGAAATACCCGACTAACCTCATTGTAAATATGTGTGGCCGTTACGTTTACCGTTTCAATTCCCTGAGAATGATCCGGCGTTACCTGTTTAATCACATATTCGGTATCATCAAATTTAATCGTGCTCTCAATCGTCAAATTATTAAAAGCTGGCGTACCGTCGTTAAAGGCGGTAAATGTCAGCTGAAAATCACTGTTCATTTGCCAACCGATGTTAAAACTATCTGGTAGAAACGACATCAAGCGGTCAACACTGGAGCTGTTAATCGCCTGCACCAGGACTGGTTTATTAATCATGCTAGATACAGAAACGGAAAGCTGAACGTGATATCAGTTGAGGTTGCTCCAGTTACCTCAATCTGATTGTCACCACGTTCGAGGGCGAGGTTGCCCCAATCGGTATCACTCCCACAACTCTTCCCGTCTCGGAAACTGTTCACGCCATCTAGGATGATCGTTTCCGTTCCATCCGATTTCTTCTTGTACGCCCATTCGGTTCCATTCGTTTTATTGGTTATTTTCAGTGAATCGCCTTTAAACTTCGAGATGATTTTCAAATCATGCTTTTGGTAGTAAGGATCCACCGCAATATCCGACGCGTTATAGACCGTGAACTTCGAACTCATAAAATGATACGTCGGTATTCGATCCGCTGGTAAATTCATCCCGACCTGCCAACCGTTTTGTTCGAAGGTGTATGGCGTGTCGGAACGGAATAAGGAATATCGATATCCACTAGGATTGTCGAACGGAATCGTAAACAAAGCATAGTGATCACCAGGGCTTGGGATTGCAATCTCAAATGGCGTTGGATAAACGAAATAAACTTTGGCCGGATCTGTATCAGTCCGAATCCGGATTAACTTGCGCGTTCCAAAAATCCGATAAATCTCATGCTTCGCCAATTTGTAATCCGTATAGTCCGTAAACCTTAACCAGAAATTGGCATTGATTGTTGACCGTTCCAGCGTTTCATACGCAAACGGTGAACCGTCCCGACTGCTGTCTTCCTGATAAGTATTGGTGAATTGTGGCATTGAATCTTCTGATAAATATGTCAATCGACTAATTTTTTCAGTCAGATCAAATTCATCCTGATCTCCAATTTTCATGTAGAATTTTGTCTTCATGGTTCACCTCCTTACGTTATTCCATCATACTGACTGATTGATAGGTCTTTAGCTTGCCGTTTATAGAATGACTTCGTATCAAACGTCCCCTGGTCTTTAATTGCCTGCAAAATTGCATTGTTAACACTAATCAGCTGGGTAATTAACGGCGTCATATCCTTTTGGCCACCCTGTTGATTAATTAATTGTTGAGCTTGTGATCCACTAATACCATTCATGTTTTGAGTTGTATTGTTAACCGTCTGAGAGACGTGCACAACCGAGTCACTAATAGCTCTGGTAGCTTCCATGACTGATGAGTTCAACGGAATTGTTCCGGTTGCGAATTGTGGAACCTTGTACATCTGTGCTGTTAATCCAGCTGGAATGACAATTGTTCCCTTAGGTGCATCGTCAAGAATCACATTACGACCGTGAGGAATAAATGGCGTCCGTCCGGGGTATTTAACTGCTTCACGGAATACGGGTCCCTTTTGGTCATTAACCATGATTGCTCCTCCGGATGTCCCCATAGAACCTAAAGCGTTTTGTTCAACTTTTTTAACGTAAACATGTACATATTTGTCTTTCATTGAATCAAGCGCCTGTTGAGCATCCTTAATGCCATTTGCAGTCTTATTATCTGCAAGGATCTTCTTGTGAGCAGATTTTTTTGTGAAATCTTCAACCGACTTTTTCGAACTTGAAACGCCTTTTTGTGTCTTATTTGAAGCTTTAATATCTTTAGTTGCCGCACCCTTAGCGAATGAACTAATATCATTTTTGGCGGACTTAATTCCACCAGCAGTCTTGTTAGATGCTTTCAAGGTCTTGCTTGTGCTCTTGGGAAGATTTCCAAACTTTTTATAGTCACTAGTTACCTTGCTAATGATCTTTCTAGCGCCTTTATCCTTGGCAATCAATTCTTTGACTTTTTTAGGAAGACTATTCCAATCTTTAACACCTTTAACTCCCTTAGCGACGTCTTTGGTACCTTTTGCCTTAGCAATAGCCGTTTTCATTTTTGGCGTTAACTTGTTCCAATCCTTTAAAGTCATATGGGCCTTTTTCATTGGACCAGAAGCACTATCTTTAATGACAGCTTTCTTTTCCTTAACCGATAATTTATTCCAAGTCTTAGTTTTGGTCATAGCTTGGAGCAATTCGTTACCACCCTCAGATTTAATGATGGCCTCTTTTTCTTTAGTAGTTAATTTGCCCCATTCTCCACCTTTGGTCATCAGCTTAGCTAACTCATCTCCACCTTTAGAGCGGATTAAAGCCTGTTTTTCCTTAAGGGTTAACTTATCCCATTTGCCGACGTGCAAAGCGGCGATTCCAACCATGGCAGCGGCGTTAGAGCTCATCTTCCCTTTTTTCGCAAGCAGTAGCATCGAATTCCACTTGTCCTTATCCTTAACGGCTTTATCGACTTCTTCTTGCGCATTGGTCTTTAACTTACCGGTCTTAGGGTCAAGTACTATATCATTCCAAGCTTCGGCAGCTTTCTTAACAGCGTTACTCATATCACCGGTAATCTTAATTGATGTACTAGCGGTTTCTTGGAGGCTTTTAAGATAAGCTTTCATGGCTGCTTTCGCTTCTTTAGGCTCAAAGCCATTGGACTCTAAATCGTCCATAATTTCTTTTCTACTCTTGCCTTGCTCTTTTTCCGTTCGAATTAAATCTTCGCCCAACTGCAACATAGCTGCGTTATGAGTCTTAGTGAGCTGTTCTTCTGCAACGTTGGCTTCTTTAGAACTAATTTGCCCGTCCTTTCGAGCTTGTTCAATTTGACCATATTTCTTATTCCATGCTTCTTTTTCGCTGTATGCTGCATCACCAATATCCTTGGCGGTCTGGGCCAACTGCTTCTTAGTCATTGACCCTGTTTCACCGAGTTCAGCAGCTAAAATGGATTTCTTCTGACTAGACTTAAGTTTTAATGTATCAATCTCATCTTGAGCCATTTTACGTTGGAGATTAGCAATTGTAGTTGCTTGGTCCGCGGTTAATTTAGTGCCATCTTTGGCGGCTTTTGATGTAATATCATTAACCTTTTTAGCCGTCTGTTGCATATCTTGGATGCGTTTTTCATTCGCATCTTTTTCTTTGCCAGCCTGCTTTAGTAAAGCGGCACCAGCATCTCCACCAATTTGTTTAGCTAATTTTTCAGCATCCTTGTATTGTTTATCAACCGCTTTGCTAGTTGAATCAACCATATCTTGAAATGCCTTAGAAACTTCTTTAGCATTCTTTTTAACATTTGAATTGAATCCATCTAATGCCGTTGAAGCCTTAGTTTCAAAACCGGTCATTTTTTCGGCTGCATCAGAAGCAGTCTTACCGATATCAGAGCCCCATTCATCAACACGCTGTGCACTTTCATGAGCTTGTTTACCATATAGCTCCCAATAGGCTACGCCTGCTAATGCGGCTACACCGACGCCAGTAACAACAGCCCCGGTGGCTGTTAGGGAGGTTCCTAATATACCAGCTCCTGCTTCAGCGGTAGTCATGGACTTCCCTAAAATACTTAATCCACCTTCAGCGATCTTGGCATTATCACCAACACCTTTAATTCCCTTACCGGCGATATCAGCTCCAGCAGAAACATCATTCATTACTGCTTTAGATGCGGCTACTTTTGCTCTCCATTCAGCAAATTTGGATACTGTTCCAACGATCGTGCTTCCGACTTTACCAAAACCACCAACTAATTTACCCGTCATACTTAACACGGGACCAGCAGCGGCGGCTAACAATGCAAACTTGATAATGGTATTTTGAGTCGAATCGTCTAAATCAGAAAAGCCTTCAACTAAATCCTTAGCTTTATTAACTAATGGAATTAATTTAGGAACAAGTTTAGCTCCAACTTCGATACCCAAGACCTGTAATGAGGCTAATAACTTTTTGACGTTATTCTCTGAAGTGTTGCTCATTTCTTCGGCTTGTTTTTTAGTAGCGCCGGTTGAGTTTTCAGTATCTTTCGTTAATTGACGTAATTTACTTGATCCGGTTTCTAGCAAAGCGTTCATTGCTGATTGATTTTCACGACCAAAAGCCGTTGCAATCGCTTTGTTTCGATCAGCCTTATCCCAACCTTTAGTACCATTAGTGATATCATCAATCAATCGTGGCAAGTCACTAGCATCCTTCTTTAGTTCTCCGGCTGAGATCCCCATTGAGCTAAATGCCTTAGAAGCGTTTGGAGTAACTTTAACCAACGATGTTAAAATTCCTCGTAAGTTAGTACCAGCTTTTTGACCTTCGATACCTTTATTTGAAAGTTCACCAATTGCAGCGGCTGTTTCTTGAACAGATAATCCGGCAGCATGTGCTTGTGGACCAACATAACTCATGGCTTCACCCATATCACTAAATCCAGCGGCAGTAGCATTGGCAGCATAAGTAATTGAGTCCGTAACCATTTGGGTGTTCTTTAACGTTCCGGCCGTTGATTTAGATTTAAGTCCAAACTGTTCTACGACAGATGACGTAGTATTAAGTACCGTTCCTAAATCTTCGCCGGAAGCCATTGCGGCATCCATGATTGAAGGCATAGAACCCAATACTTGATTGGTATTATAGCCACGACGAATTAATTCCGTCATACCATTATTAATTTCAGTCGTAGAGACGCCGTACTTAGTCGACATCTCTTTTGAGGCGTCACCTAATTGGTCAAGCTGTGCTTTATACTTGGCTGTAACTGTCGCACCGTTGGTTAGCAGTGGCCCGATTGACTTGATTTGTGAATCGAATTTAACTGCTGACTTGGTAGCATAAGCTAATCCGGCAGCAATCGGCAAACTAACCTTGGACGTCATCCCTGAACCAATTTGACTCATTGCAGCACCGGTTGTAATAGCACCTTTACTTAGTTTGTTTAGTCCGCCAGTGAATCCAGTTGTTTCTACACGTGCTTTGGCCATTGCTCCAGCCGTGTTGATATATTGTGTTCTCAAGGAAGCCAGTTTAGCATTGGCATTCTGCAACTGCGTAGCTAACTTAGCAGTCGAAGAACTGGCTTTGCCATCAACCAACGAGTTCTTATAGGCTTGACCTAGTTTTTCAACGATTCGTTCCTGACTCATCATGACCTGCGATAGGCCCTTAGATTTAGCAGCAAGAATATCAAACTGCTTACCCGATTGTCCAACAACCGCCAACGATGACTTCATTTCAGCCATTGCGTATTTGGTTTCTTTCTTCGCACCAGCTAATCCCTTGCCGAAATCAGAATGATCTAATCCCAGCTCAATCACCATGCGACCTAATGGTTCATCAGCCATTTATATTTATCCTCCTTTCCTCAATTATTTCTGTCGTGCCAAATCAAAAAGACTCATAACTGGTTGTCCGCCAGGGTTAACACCTAATTGACCAGGTGTAACCGACATCCCACTTTCAGTTTTTTGAGTCTTTTCTTGCACATCTTCAGCCGTTGCCTTCATAATTTCAGACAACATTTTATAATCAATATCATTAATGACGGAACTCAACGTATATCCAGGTCGATTTTCAACAATTGATCCTAAAACTGCGAGAATCCTCTTTCGAGCCTCTGGGAGGCTTAGTCCTCCGTCGGTTCCGTCATCACGTTTTTTAGTTCAATACCGCCAATTTGAGCGATAATTTCAGCAACTTCATTGTTAAAATTAAGCGCATTAAATCCATTCCAAATTAGTTCTTCAGTCACATTCTTATCTGTAAAAACTTCAGACAAAAATTTAACACGCTCTTCAGCGATCACTTTTAAATCTCTTCGTTCTTCGAATGTTAATAAATCAATCGCTTCAAGTAGACGCTTTGCCGGAATAAATGTTTCAGTAAACGTCTTTTCTTTACCATTAACCATCAAGGTCATCGATACTGGATCACTCATTTTTCCACCTCCAAAATAAAAACAAGACCAGTCTTGCGACCCGACCTTGTCTAATTAGTATTATTAAGCTGTAGCTGATTTAACGGTTAAAGTGACAGTCGAATCATCTGACATCGTTAAAGTTCCGCCCGTTAACTTTCCGTCTGCATCAGTTGTTAACTCGCCAGACTTAACTGATAATCCGTCTTTACCTGCGGGTCCCGTCACACCATCTTTACCCGCTGCTCCGGTATCTCCTTTAGCTCCAGTGGCTCCATCTTTTCCATCGATGCCATCTTTAACAGCAGCTACTCCATTTTCTAAATTATTCAATTTATCGGCGGTAATAATTTCGTCGGTTTCCCATGTATGAGGTGTATATGCCATTTATATCATCCTTTCTACTCCGTTAATTTAGTTGCGCCCACTTTAGCCGTTCCGACCGTGGGCGATGTTAGTTTCCCGTTCCACCGCCATCAACATCTGATCCACTAGAAATTGCTGGATCAAATAGTTGCTTTTCAAACACGGTAATAGCTTCTGCATTTTCAGTTGTATCGCCAATAAACTTCTGCATCACTTCACCATTAGTACTATCATCTGCCATTGAAGCACCTGGTTTAAATGACCACGCATCAGGTTCCGGCTTAAATGTTTTAGAAGAATCTAAAGTTTCAAGATTTAACTTGTCTCGAGTGAATACTCCCTTAAAGAATCCAATCAAAGCAATTTCTCCAGTATCCTCTGTCGATTCTAGTTCAATTGAGCAGTAAGGTGGCATCGTATCTGAACCGCCGTAAGTAATTCCGTTTGCATCTTTTCGGAACCCTGATAATACATCGGCACTGTCTTCTGGCAAATCTAAGATACCTAAAGCGACTTTAACCTCACCTAATCCACCACGTGCGATGTAATAATCGATGTTGGAACCAGCCACAGTGGATGAGTCTTTTGCCAACCCACTAATTTCAGCGGTAGTCGTAGCACCCTTATGCTGCTTACCTTCAACGATAATTAATTCGCCCTTTTTTGTTCCATCTTCATTAAATGGTTGAATTTTTAATCTTTTGTATCCAACAAACATATTCCATTCCTCCTAATAATTAGTGTCATATAACGCCGTATTTCCTCGATATCGACGTGCATCAACAAAATGACCGGTGGCTTCGAAATATACATCGAGTCCATCGGTCATCTGTCCATAATTTAATTTTTTCATTTCTTTTTTGATTTCACTTTGAACCTGCTTAACTTCTTTTCGATCAGGTGACTCGACTGCAATTTGAAAAGTAAATTCAATCTGCATATCCTCGTCACTTGCCGAATTACTTGCAATTGGTGGACCTAATGGCTTAATCAAAACAAAGGTTTTGCTCTGATCGGCAGTTTCCGGATAATCATATTTTCGGATACGATAACTGCCGTCAGCTGCTTTAGTTAATCCGCCAATCGTCGGATTATTTTTCAAAGTTTGATAAATCAAATCAATCATATCTTTAACTTCTGTCATAGCAATTTCCCCTTAAGAATTGATCTTACCAATGCTTGATATTGAGGTTTGATTTTGTCATAGGTTGCCTGCAATTTTCCCAAACCACGAGGAGTGTAATGTTTACCGTTTCTGGTATAACCAAATTCGTTCAAATGAATAATCGCATAACGGCCCATCGGACCATTCCAACCAACTTTAACCGAATTTTCACCCTGTCGTTTTCTAGGTTTGCCAACAACCACTTCGTTAACTGTTGCTCCTGTATCCTGAAAAAAGGAAACAGCTGATTTAACTTCATTCTTAACGTAATCAGCAGCAGGCTTTAACGCTTCTTTTTCAACCGCATTTAGCTTCCGCTCACCCAGTTTTTCCTCAAGCTTCGCTAAAACTTCATCCATCCCTTTAATTTCAGCACTCATGCAGTCACCCCCAAAACAATAACCACAAAACGGTCATCCTCAAAATCCGGACGAACGTCAACTATATTCCAGATAATATAATTTCCATGCACATCTTTATATCGATAATCTGAAATGACAACGGCATCATTGTTCACTGGTTGATATTCGCCCCTGGTGTCTCGAATTTTGATCGTGACCCCACGTTTGACCCCATGTGCATCTAGGATTGCATTGTCTTTATTACTCGACCCATAAACTTGAGCAAAGCATTCGAAAACAATCTTAGTCGGCATTTCACCCGGCTCACCATCAGGGTTTTCAGTTTGTCTATAGAAACTGACTGGGATTCGTAAATCGCCACTATTTGTCTTCGGGCGTTGATACTGATTCATCACCAGTCACCTCCGTTTCCGAAATAACGGCTGACATTCCTAAAATTTGGGCTTGGAAGTTGTCTTCGAAAAATTCAACCGAATCATTGTAGACATATCGAGAGCGCTCCAATACCAATTCTCGAATGCCGATAATATTCAGATCATCACTACCAGTCATCCGCTTAATCTCTGATTTAGATCCTTCAATGATCGCTTTTAAATTATCATCTTCTGAATCATGAAAAATGTGCATGCGCTCTTTAAAAATTGGTAGTAGATCAACTTTTTCTTGTTCCGTCATCTACGCACCACCTATTCTGTTAATTTAGCAGCGCCCACTTTAGCTGTTCCAACGGTGGGCGCGGTTATTTTCCCGTGTTACCACCAGTTGTTGGATCAGTTGGTGCTGAACCAGCTCCAGATAATTTCAAATCGTAAACAGCTGATGCAGTATTATCATGTGCTTTACCATATAGGAATTGTTTAGCAGTAAAGAGGTCTAAATCTTCTAGCGCTAAAGTTTGGTCAAACTGCTTAATTTGAAGTGGACCAGCTTGGAACGCATCATAGCGATCTGGAATAAACGCAATCACTTTACCTTCTGGTACGAATTCCGATTCAACAGTTGTTAGTCCAAATGGCATCGCTGTAACAAATTGACCGTTCAAGTTTTGAATCATGAATTGAGCTTCAACATCTAACGTGTCACCAGGAGACATTGCCAAAACTGTTCGACCTTTAGCAACTACTGGGTGACCATTTTCCTTCTTGGATAATCCTTTAATTACTCCGGCTAATTCTTTGGCAGCTGTTTTAGTATCCGCAAAAGTTAGTTCTCCAGCAGACGTTTTTTCAGGATATGCACCATCTGTGACCGCTACACCTTTTGAAACATCACGATTTAAACCGATTGGCTTATCTTTACCATCACCAGTCAAGAATGCTTCTTCTGACGCTACGGCAAAGGCCTCTGTAATTTGAGTTACAACAAACTTCTTAATCCATTGTGGTCCGAAGTCTTCTAAATCCTTTGGAACAACAACGAATGCAGTTGCTTTGTTTTGAGTTGCATCGTCTTCGGAGAAGCTGGCATCTAATTGACCCTTAATTTCACCAAAGATTTTGCCCCATACAACCGTTCCAGTCGTATCAGATTTGATGATTTTTAAACTGATACCGTTGTTCTTAAGGCCGATTGCAGATAAGAATGGGTGTTGTTGAACCATATCTTCAAAGATTTCATCAACCGTTGTTTGTGGCAGAATCTTTTCGCCAGTGGATTTAGTATCTGTATCCGTCTTGAGTTCGTTAAAAAACTTAACCTCTTCGTTGGTCATCTTCATTTGATGAGCATTTTCAAGTTCTGCCATCTTCTGTTCCGTGATAGATTTAACCTCTTTTTTAGCATCGCTACCAAGCGCGTCCATCATGTTATTTAAAGCCGTTTCTTTGGCTTCACTAGTTGCTTCTGGATCCATAGCAATTTTTGCGTAATTGGTACGTTCTTTAGCAAAGTTTTTGTAATCACCAAATTTAATCATGTATTATTTCCTCTTTTCTTTGTATTAAAAAACGAACGGATCAATATTGACCTGTTCGTTCTTAGGTTTATGTGTATCTACATTTTTTAATCTTTTTGCAACTGCATCAGCAATATTTTTCACTAAATCATCTGAAATCGGTGCACCTAAGGCAACTGTGGTAAATTTATCAATTACCGTTTGTGGAATCATCCCTGAATTACTGTTTTCAAATAACGGCGCTTCTTCTGCATTATCATTTTTAAAATTGATTACAGAATCAATCAAGCCTGCTTCTAAAGCTTCATCAGCAGTATAGAACGTGGTTTGCGCCATAATATCAAGAATTTCTTCTTCGCTCTTACCCGTTTTATCCATGTAAGCTTGAGCAATCGATTTATCTGTTCCTTTCAGAACATCAGAAATCTTGTCGAAATCATTATGATTTCCTTCACCATAGGTTGATGAATTATGAATCATCATCCTTGCTGTTGGGGACATCTCCAAAGTGTCGGCGCCCATCGCAATTACCGAAGCAGCACTTGCTGCCATCCCATAAATTTTGGCTGTTACTTTTCCTGAATAAGATTTAAGTGACGTCCAGATATCGCTAGCGGCATATACGTCACCACCATTCGAATTAATAACCAATTCGATATCATCTGTTTTTCCAGAAAGTTCATCATTGATTACTGATGGTGATGTATAAGGTAAATTAAAATAATCGTAAAATGCCGAATTTTCGTCTGAGATAATTGGACCCTTAACATCAATTTTCACTGTCATCTTTCTCACCTCCCTTCGTATCAGTCGTGTAGTTCTTCGTGATGATCACTCGGTCACCATCTGGCAGTGGCTCTAATCCCATAGCTTCACGGACTTCATTAATCTTCACAACGCCACTGGATGCCAATTTATCAACCTGCTCTGATAGTTCAAGAATGTTAGGTTGATCAAGTCCTACCGCTTCAATGTACGCATCACCCGCCAATACTTCGTTCTTGCTAAAGAACTTAGCATTCAGTTCATCCCGAATCTTTTTTAGTAATGGGGATAGGCAGTAACGATTGAACAATGTTGTATTTTCATTGCTTTCGACATTTGAACCATGGATTAACGCTGTTGGAACACCGATAATTCCAGCAATATCATCAATAAACGCATCTTTAACTTGATTAATTTCATCGAAGTTTTGATTCTTTGCAGTACTATTACCGAGTTCCTCATAATCAAAACCTTTAGTCGTTGGAACAATCGCCACGGACTTTTTCTCAAACGAAGCATAGATGTTATCAATATAATTCTGTAAGGCTTTCTGCTTAGCTTCTTGCGTCCCAGATGTCATATTTGCTTTAACGTTTGCTCGAATCTGATTATTACGAAGCTGGAGATTAAACATGCGTCCCATTAGTTCACCGTAATCTGACCAGAGTCCGTTTAGATAACTATCCAAACGAGCATTTCCGTACGTTAAATAAATCACATCGTCCATACTAAACGTTCGTTTAAACTCATAATCTTTGACTGTCACTCCATTGAAAGAATCAGGATACAACGCATATTCATTTCTTACAAAACTGTCGGCAATCAATAAATCATTAGTATCACTTTGAACAATTAAAACTTCACCTTTACGCAATAACTTATAGACTACTTCCTGCCAAAAGTCGCCAGCCGATTTGTCGGTATTCGGTCGGACATTCAAATGATAATAAGCTTCATCTTTAACCGGTTTATGATTTTTCAGTACTCTAAACTCCGTCTGGCCGACTGCTCTTGCTACAAAGTTGATCACTTCATCAATGGCCAAGCGTTTCATGTACGCACGTTCCGCCGTACTCTCATATTCCTCAAGGTCATAAATAAAGCTTGAATCATGACGTCGTGTAAATATTTCCGCAAAACTACTAAACACACTCATACGTTCACCTCCCTTCGGCTAGAAATTAAGTCCATTCAATAAATCGAGTGATTCTTCCGGATCAACATCTTCAATTTCATCAACCCGATATTGGCCATACTCAAATGCTTTGAATCCATCAGTTTTTCGACGGCGTTCTTCTTTCTTGCCATACTTCTTATTACCACGCGCATCAACCGTTACCAACACGTTCTGCGTATTCCAACGTAACAATGGATTATCTCCCCAGACGAACTTATTGGCCGCGAAGCCATCTTCAATGCGGGGGGCCAACAGTCCATCAATCGCTGTTGGGTTTTTGATTACGTCAACTTCGAAGTCGGCATCTTCAAAGAACTTTCTTAATAAGTCAGCTCGGAAGTTATCAAGAACGACCTTATCAATTACGTACTTTTCACGCATCTCGGTAAACCAATTGACAACCTCACGGGGATCAATTGTTTCAGTATTTAGAATTGTTAATAGTCCTTGATCTTCCCACTCACCAATTGGAGCAACGTTCCGCGGTCGATCAGCTGGGTTCGCTGAATATCCATAATACTTATCAACAAATTGCTTTCGAGCAAATTGATGTGAAACAAAGTAGACCTTACCGCCCATTTTGAAAGTTAAACCACACGCTGCAAAATCTCGCATGCTGGCAAAATCAAGTGAGCCAACTGCCTCTCGACCTTCTAACTGATAAAGCGGAATTGACTCATTAGTCGCTTTGATTTGTTCATAGGGTGCCACCGACTTTTCAGGATCCTTTAATGGTAAGTCCATTCGTTTAGTTAGAAATTCTTCCCGCATGCTCGGCTGAGATTGCATTTTTAGATACTGTTTCCGAATCTTTCGGAATAATGTCTTACCATAACCAGTCAGGGGTTTAGAAAGCATTGGATTGGCTTTTTCCCACATGGTTTCGTCATCAACTTCTTCTTCGGAATCCAATTTACACCAGAATGGAAACATAGTATCCGGTGGTAGTTGGCCACCCATAACTTGTAAAGCAATATCTTTCTTTTCGTCCAGATAGCCGTCACGAACATATCCATCCGACCCAATTTCAAACTGCCGAGATTCGGGTACCTTACCTAACCCCGATTCATAAACTGAAACTCCAGAATCGTCCTGATACATGTGGATTTCATCAAACACATCAAAGCCATCACGCAAACCATCTTTGGTTTTCCCATTAGATGTCTGATACATCACAATTGAATTAGTCGCTTTTGATTCGATCTGTGATTTATTCGCATTAAATGAACCACTAAGTACATCATTTCTTTTAACTACATTGTATATTTCGGTGATCGAAGTTTTAGCCTGGTCTTCCGAATTGGCCACAATTGAGCCGTTGTAACCAGGTATTCCATTTAATTGGCTAATTAAAAACGCTCCAAGTGAACTGATTGTTCCATTCTTACCAGCTCCTCGCCCAACCACCCAAAAATGCTCATCATAATAAACATCATCAGTGGCCTTATCATAAAGAAAAATGAACGCTGCCAAAAATCTTTGGTATAAAACTGTCGGGAAAAACCATTTTTCCGTGAAGCTAATATAGTCTTCAATTTTCTCTTCGTTGAAAAAAAGCTGGTCGTTATTTAGGACAAATTTCTCCAAATAATCAATCAGCATCACTCGTTCTTTATTCAGTTTTATTTTGCCCGTTTTATAGGCGTTTATATAGGCGTCTACGTATTTTTGATGTATCATACTAGCCCACCTTTACTACTGCTTGAGGGGGCATTTTGGGCGTGATTTTCGATAGTACTTTTAGTTGATTTAATCGTCTTAAAAATCTCATTTTCCAAATTCAAAAGTTGAGTATTCAACTTCTCTTTTTCTGGAATTGCTGGATTAACCTTAGTAAATTTTTGATTGCCATTCTCAACTGTAATAGTGGCTCCGTCCTTTTGTATTGCTGTTCCTAGCTTTTTATATAATTTTTTCAGATCCAAATAGCGAGCGATTTTTTCTTGCAATAAAATATTGTCTTGATCACTATTATTTTTAAAATATTCTTCGATTTTTGATAAACTCAAACTCCCCACCCCCCCTCGTTTTAATTTTTTCTCTTTTTTCTGGGAAGTCGAGCTCACCCACCGGTTTTCAATTTCAATTTTTTTACTAAAATTTTTGACCCCGGGGGATGATTTTTAATTTTTATTTTTTAAATTTAGTTAAAAATGCCTGCCAATCAAAAAATACGCATTTTTGTACATAATAATAACCATCAAAGTTATCAATATCGTTGATTCTCTTCTTGACATAGTTCTTTGCTCGCCGTTCACTAAAGTAAACTCGGTTGGCTTCTGTGATGTTAGTTTGTGGTTGTCGCATTACTACATAGACAATGACCTGCTTAGTACCATCGACTCTTGACTTCATTGTAATCTACCTCCACTATCTTCTGATGTTTGCAATGACTGCATGAGTAGCAACGATAGATACAACTGTTAGCACTCATCAGTCCATGATAGATATAGTTATGGCCTGAGAACAAACACTTTATACTCATAGCTTCACCCGATCCTCATGAACCAAACCACATCGTTCACATCGACAGACCACCAATAGATCGCATAAGCTTGACCTATTGAGTACTTCAATATACTTATGGCCTAACAACTTACATCTTAATCCCATCGTTCATCATCCTTCCATTTATTCTGCTGCTTGCCATTACCATTACTACGATAGTTCATTCGACCATGTCGTTTGTTATGACAGTCCTTACATAATGTCCTTAGGTTGTCCTTATCAAACCGAAGCTCTGGATAGTACTCAAGCTCTTTGATATGATCAACCTCTAGCACTGTATCCATATCAGTAACCACTAATCCATTAGCTTTACACCATTGGCATTCATGGTTATCACGTTCCAATATATGATTACGTAACTGACGCCATGCAACACTGTTATAAAAAGCTGTTCGCTGTTGTTGGTTTAACTTAGATTGCATAAGCATTGATAAGCCTTAAGTGCTTGCTGTTTAGTAAAGCCACGTTTAACTAATTCATCAATAGCTTTTACATCACTATTTCTAGGACTTTTTAAACGATATTCATTGCCGTAAGTTGTTTGACCTGTAACGTTATCAATCATGATGTGTTTAATTTTGTCACCATCTATATATTCAGCAATCAATATGTTAACTCCATCTTTAATACCATTAGTTAGATATTGATATGACAACTGAACAATAGGATAAGTGACTCCATTTATAAATAATTGTGGTGCACCATCTTTTTCTATATTCAATAAAGCACGGTTATATTTATATTCATCCATAGCCGCATTAAAGTCACCATCATCAAGTGAAACATGAATCGTTAATTTATCTTCATTAATTTTCATTATCTATTTACCTCCAACATATATTCACGTGTTTCTCCATTACCTTGTTTATCCATTGTTTTAAACCTAACGCACCATTTAGTCCCGCCAGATACTGGGAATCTAATCTTCATTGGTTTAGGAATCTTAAGTAATGGCAATGTACTAAATAAGTGTTCATCAATCCATTTGTGTTTCCACATGTGATTATCTCCAAAATAAAAAGCCTTAATAAAATTAATTATCAAGACTTGGTACTATTATTTAATAATTTTTAAATCGTCAAAATTATCAACCACATTACATACACCCCTAAGGTTACCAATATAGATATTATTATCACTATCAGTATCCTGTGATTTTATAACAATTCTAAATTCCTTTTGATCACTATATTTAACTCGTTTCCGAAAAATAATTTTAGCAATATTATTCTCTTGTTCTGCTAATCCCATGACATCATCAATATCATTCGAATCATAATATTCAACATCTTTCCAACCAACATTTTCACTTTCAAGTCGTTTAAACAATATATTTGGATCTATGATAATTGGTATTCTTTTATCTGTGTTGAAATTACGGAGCCTTTTTATAGCACTCTTTGTGAGTTTAAAACTTTTTGTTTTTTCATCTTCTACAATATCGTCCGTATCTATCCACGAAAAACAAGAAATACAAATCGTTTGCTTTAATTCATCAGGTATATTTATATGAATTGATGCAGTAGTAGTAGGAATTACAGTTGCTGGTTTTTTATCACCTGCTATTCTAAACATAAATGCCCAACCACTTTCAGGGGAAATATTACCTTCCACCTTTCCTTCTAAAGCGTCACCTATTATTGTGTCTCCTTGGTTATTTTCTAAATCAATAAAGTATTGCAGTGGATTAAAATGAATTTCTCCATTATCAAGAAAGTTTTCAACATACTGTTTCTCAAAAAATCTAATTAAAAATACATGTTTATCCTTATTACTCATAATTTCCTCCAACACAAAAGTAGAATTACTACATAAGTTTACTTCATAGTTTCTGGAAGATCTATATAAAAAGTCACACAACAATTAAGTCGTGTGACCTTAGTTATAAGAACGAGATGGTAAGGATTTGCACCTTACATATACTGGATTTTGTACTCTCCTACCTTTTCTTGGCTTCTTTCAACCTTAGCTTCGGATAGCGTTTACCTGTTCCGCCACATCTCACGTTAGATCTATGAACATCCTTTGACTGTTGCGTGCACTGCCGTCTTTTCATCACTCTCCAACCATTATTGATAGCTTTCGGGGCTATCTCACTAACTATAATTGGGCTTCGCAGATGTTCAATAAGACAGCAAGGAATCGAACCTTGCCACAAACGTACATGACTTTCCGAATTGAATTTGTTGAAACGGAAGCTTGTGTAACCATCTATCTCACTCGAAAGATTGTATAATATCGGCATATTAGAGGAACCTTAGTTATTTGATTCTTTCGATAATACTAATATAACTCGAACAATGTAGAATATGTGACGTGTAATTGTCCGGATATTGTCATCTTTTGAATACTCTCAAATCATCCACATCAACAAATGCCCATGCGAATTGTAAGAAAGCCTCATTAAGTATGTCATTTTCATGACTTCGACTATAGCCAGTTAAGTCTTCTATTTCATACCATGTTAATTTTTTGAAATATCTTAACTCTAATATTTGTCGATGCTTATGATCTAAGCCACCACATGCTTTAACGACTTTACCTAAAATATCTTTGGCATACGCATGTAAAGTAACTTTAGTTTCCACCCCATTATCAGCACTGTGGGATACTGGCATGCCACTAATGACTGGCGATTTAATATCAACGTATACAACATGCGCCATATTCTGCAACGTCGGAAACTCTTTTTCAAAAAAACGTTTCGTGTTTTCAATTGTTTTATTTTCGTCTAATTCTGGTAATAATGACACGCCCTCAACTCCCGTAGTATAATGGTATTAGTCGAATACATAATATTACGGGCATTTCTCGAACGAGGGATGCTTTTTTATTTCCTTTGAATTTCAATCTCAAACTCTTGCGCACGTTTACTGACATAATCCACACTGACACCTATTTTCTTACTAATTTCAGATCGGATAAATCCTTGACCTGCCAGATTAGCAATCTTAATCGCATCCCGTTCGTGCCTACGTTGCGTGTTCATCTTGCGATGATCCCATCTTCCATCTTCAATACGTTCATTTTTCAATAAACCAATTTTCCGAGTGTAATCACTTAATTTAGTGCACACTTCGCAATCGCAATAACGCTTATTAACGTGTCCCACTCTAACCACATCATCTAATAACTGATTAACCTTATGCCATTGTTCGACTGTTGGTTTTGTCTTTCTAATCGTAATTACCCTCTATGTCTCTAATACGCCGATATAACGCATTATCATAATCACGCATTGCTTCGTATTGGTCGATCATAATTGCCTTGTGACTATCCGAAATACCAATATACTGGTCGTTGATTACATCACTTAACCTTCTCATTTTTCTTTCCAGTTTTTCGCTTTCAAGTTCTAACTGTGCTATCACTTTTTCTTTAAGCATTGCTATTTCTCCAAATCTTCCTTCTTGATAAACACACCATCAACGTTCTTGCCTTCACGATCCTTGATAGTATCGTACGCCGATTGGATACAATCGTTGATATCTAATCCGTTCTGTTCGGCAAATAATGTCATAACAACGAACATGTCGCCTAGACTATCCTTAACCTGTTCCGGTACCCTTTTGTTAAAACCTTCTGCCAGCTCGCCCAATTCTTCGGTTAATTTATTTAGCTGTCGGCTAGGGTCTCCGTCTGTAATGCCACGTTCTGCACCCCACTTTTTAATATTTTTTACTGCATCATATAAAAGGTTCGCCTCCATTGCCTGTTCAAAGGCATTGTCCATTATTTTCTTAAATTCATCTTTATCCATCGTTTAATCCTCCTAAAATTGTCCTGTTAGTAAAGCAATTATTACTGCAATCGTGATACAGATAATTGCTAATATCCAAAGCATGAATCGTTGTTTGTCTGTCATTAATGCCTCCATATTGGTCAGTGCAAATATTGCATTAACCACTTTATCTGCTAGTTATCTGCAGGTTTTTCTACACACATATGCTGTAATCGTTGGTATAACAGCATTCTATCTACACATTTATCTACTGGTTTTCTGTTAGTTTTTTAAACTGATCAAAATTGATGGACTTAGGTTTAGCTTGTAACTAACCTTTCCACACATTCATTAAGCGTTGCTTTAAAAATATAAATAACGGATAATTTAATTTGAGGTGAATATCTGTGAATATCAATAACAAAACTTTATTAGCACTCTGTATAGCACTTATTGGCTTAATAGGTTCTATTCTTGGTGGGCGCTACTCTAAAATAAATGAGCAACAAATCACTGATCGAAAAATATTTGATAATTGTTATTCCAAAATTTTTAAAATAATGGAATACAATTTTTACTCAAAAGAATTAAATCTTTTCGAATACCAAGAACTTGGTAAGCAATTGTTAAAAATATTTGATAAGTCGCAAGGATACTTCTATCCCTCACTTAAGGAGTACGCAAAATGGTTAGCATCTGCTAAAGATACCTCTACGGCACAATTCGCATTGTCATCATTTTCATGGACCTTTGACAAACAATACACAAAGGTATGTTCAAAGATTGGAATGCCCAAAAGAAGCCGTTACTATCGCCAAAATACTCATCAATACAAAGATTTGAAAAACTTAATATTTTTATCTTTTTTCGACGCATATGCTTGGATAAATTGGACCTATGTTCTTATGTTTATTCTTATTGTAGTTGCATTAATATAACTACAATCGTAAAAACAAATCCTGCAAACATACTATTAAACGTGTTACTAATACAGAACGCCATTAAAAAAATAAGTATAAATTCCACTGGTATTCACTAACTTTCTTTTTTATTTTTATTCCTTAATCTGCCACGAAATAACACTGACCCACGTCTGTATAATCACGGCTGCAATATAGATACCCCAACCAATTATTCCGTTATGTAGTCCGTAACCGATTAGCACTGACGGCATAATCCATGCTACCGCTGAAAAATACCATAGATAGAACATACTAATCACCCTTTCTAAATCGTTCTAATACTGGACGAAACTTAGCTTCTAAGTTCTCCAACTCGTCAAGATACTGGGTCAATTCCATCACATCGTACTTATCTTCCAACATTAGATGAATACAAGCGTTCATAGCACGGCTCATATTGGAATAGTAGCCTTTTGTAGTGAACATAGGTAAATCATCCTTGCCAGTCTTAATCGCTCCAGATTCGTCTCTGATAGCTTTCAGCAAGGTGTAGTTTGAATAGTTATCTACCTTAACCTGATAATCATCATTAATAATTACAATCATTAGATTTCCTCCACTTTAAAACTAAGATCAACACCAGCTCTTGCCATAGCAGTAGCTAAATCAATTGCTTCACGCTTAGCGTCTTCTTCAGTGGCAAACAGTTTGGCTTCTTCTTTTAGTGCATTCCATGAAACATTGCTTGCGTATCCCACGTCATTTTGATTCTTCAATACATAAAACTTGTGCTCCATTCTTATCCAAAGTTACCTTTTTCACGTTTGCGTTAAATATAAAGCCGTTATCCTTCATTCTTAATCTCTTCCATTTAATTATTTGACGTTCTATTTCTAATTAATTCACGAGCACATTCCATTAATTGCGATGCAATTATATTTGTATCACCTAGCAACTGATCTTTTGTTACACGAAACTTGTTATCTTTATCATTATTAAAAGTAATTAAAACAGGATCCGAGTTTAAATTATTAATTATTTTTATTTCCATTTTCTTAATTCCTCCTAAAATGGTAATAATATTTCAGCTACCACGTGATTGTGTTCTTCCCTACTTAATTTCCGATAAGCGTTATAGACGTCTAATCTATCTCGTCTTAATTCGTACATCTTTCTACTCATTACTGAAATCACTGAAAAAATATCGTTATTTTCGTCAAGCTTTTCCAGTAAGTAATTAGCTAGAACTCTTTCATCATGACTATTCAAATTCATACGGAATCACCAACATTTCTATGTGTGGATTTTCTGAATAATATTTATTCGTTTTTGTGCTTACTATCTGTGCATCATCAACCCATAACAGCCCCGTACAAGCATCCGTGACCGCTTTAAAAAGATTATCTATATCTGGTTTCATCGTTGGTCTATGAAGTCCTGACAACCTTCTTTGACGTTCCACCTTTGAAACACTTTTCTGTACCGATCGATAGAATTTAATCTGTACATAAAGTGGTTCTAGAATCACTTTATCTGTATACTGTTTTTCAATTATTTTTCGAACAGTCTTTTTGTACGTGTTATATGGTTCCTTATAATACGGTGAACCAAATCGAGGTACTTGTGGTCTACTTGCCGCTACTGGTTCACCTGGTATTGTTAGTCTAATCATTACTTGTATCCCTTTCTTTTGCGGTAAGCCTTATTACATTTAGGACATGGATTAACTTGTACTCCAATTGAACTTTCAACATATACTCTTCCAGTCCCTTCGCATATTTCACACATTAAAATATCGCCATCCTTTTATCTTTAGTTTGTTTAAATTTGATAATTCCATCGTTTTTCATAACGCCTTTATACATTCGACTTAGCAGTTTCGGATTATAAATTTTGGATAATTCATCACTATTAAGATTAGTGGTTATAATCGTCCGATTTCGCTTGTTTAAGACGCCGAACAGCACTTGCTGGACATATTCACTAGCCTCTCTTGATTCACGCTTAAACGACGCCTCGCTGCCTAAATCGTCTAGCACCAATAAATTAACCTTGCCTAGCAATTCCACCATTCGAGACTCGGTATATTGACTATCAGGGTGACTAAATGAATCCTTAATCAGTCGTATTAGCTCGTTAACAGAAACAAATAGGCATGAAGCATTCGGCTTAATATGCTCGTTGACCGCTTTTAACATTGAGATCGCTAAATGAGATTTACCCACACCGGGATTACCCGTGATAACTGTATTGGCTGTATAGCTGCGGTTAAGATATCTACCAGCCAAATGCCGCGCTTTGTTCAGGTTGTTTTCTGCTTCGGTTCCCTTTTCGACTTCATAGTTGCTAAAGTCGGCTTTCCATAAGTCTTCGTCATCAATGATTGAATCCTTAATTAGAACGTCCCTAAATCCACGGTGGTAGTTACTAAGCACCCCTTTTAGCACCAAATCGTTCATGTGTTGTTCTCGTTGTTCTTTAACACACTGGATACAGAAAGGTTCATGTTGGTTGCCTACTTTAATCAGCTTTTGGCTCGGATGAATTTTGCAATATTCATCAATCGCCTTCGCTTGGTTCAGCAGATTAAAACTCAAGTCCTCCATACGATTGCCCCTTCTTCTTTAATTCAGCCGGTTCTTGATTCAAATAGCTTTCAAATTTAGTGCCAAATAAGGTTTCTGGTCTAAGATACTTCGCCATATCTGTCCCACTCCATTCTGCTGCCTTAAGGTCAATTACCTTGTTAAAATCATCGCTATTAAACCCGTCATTAAACCTAGCTTTAATTAATCGTTGTGTTTTAGCTCCACTAGCTCGGTACTTAGTGCCCGCTTTTTCATTTAGATAATCAACAATTTCCTGATAAGGTATGCGGTCGGGTTCGTCAGAACCAGACAATATATCTTTACTATCCTTACCTAACCTATCCTTACCTAACCTAACCTGTGCGGTCCATTGGTTGTCCAGTGGACGTCCAGGTATTTTTCCCGTATCAGCTCTGCGTTTAGAGGATTTCAATTTTATGTTTGGAACCATTTGAATAAGCATTTCTTTGTAAATTGAATCTACTTTTCTGTCTGCTCTAATTCTGTTGTTTTCATTCCAATCCGTTATATAAGTAACTAGGTCTTCATTCAAAACAACTATAAATTTCTTAGCGACTAATATTCTTAAATCATCCTCAACAGCGCCAACTTGTCGCATGATCGGGAATGCTTCTACCACTCCGTCATCGTCTGCATGTAATCCCAGATGGAAGTAGAGTGCCTGACTGCTCAAGGGCATTTTGATAAACCTTGCACTATTAGTTATACGTTTACTAAACATTCTTCTTTGCGCCACAATTATTTACCTCCGTAATTACCTCTTACGCCAATCTTTTTAAGCGTTTCAACATCTAATTTAATTCCCGTTACTGGTACGTGATACTTCTGTGCAAACCTGTTCGCTCCAATTGCCTCAATAATGCTATGATGAGCTCTACAGAGTGCCATGACATGTCGCTTCGTATGGTCAACCTTGGTCCGATCCATCCCGCTACCAATCACATCGACATGGTGAATATCAGCATGATTTCCGCACACGGTACATACACGGTGCCTACAGCATTGGTATAGGTAATATTCTTCTTCTTTTGGCAGTAGTTCATACCCTTTCTTAAACGGCACGTGCCACTCAAACATAAAGTCAATAACTAGGTCTAATAGCACGTTAGCATCGCTTACTGATGATTTAGTGTTATCTGATAAGCTAATCTCTTTCCCTGCCGTATAGATTGAATATTGCGTATAGAATAACGTTTTAAGGAAGTCTTCGGGTGCCATCGTGAATTCTGCAATGTCATGTAATAGTGCAAAGAATAAGCGCCTTTGGCTCGCTCTAGCTTTGCGTAAATCAGCTACTTCAAAGTCAACATAGAATTGGTTATCGGTTCCACTAACGGTTTCTAGATGATCGAGATTGATTGGATAATCAAGATGCAGTATTACATCATCGCCCTGTATTTCCGCTCTAGTTCTCCGCATGGTTCAATCCTCTAGAATGGCAAATCATTATCATCAATATCAATTGATTGTCCATTATTAGTAAAAGGATTGTTATTAGCTTGCGGAGCCGTATTATTAGTATTATTTCCACGTTGATTATCGGGTAAATCAAAGTCTGATACATTCACACCTAATTGTGTTTTACCGTTGTATTCACTGACCTCTAACGATCCCGTGACGCTAACATGACTACCTTTTTTGAAATATTTTTCAACAGTCTGGGCTCGCTTGCCCCACACAGAACATCTGAACCAATCGGTACCATATTGTCCTGTATCGTCCGCTCGATTCTGTCGTACCGCCACATTAAAGTTGGCCACCTGTCCGCCATTGCTGGTGGTACGTAGTTCTGTATCTTTGCCAATGTTTCCTGAAATTGTAATTTGTCGCATTATTTACATTCCTTCCTTTTCTAATTGTTTATCTAATTGACTGGCCACTTTATCAATTAAGCTGACAGCTATATCATCATTTAGCTTAGTGAGGCTATTAACCTTAGCCATTTGTAAATAACCACTAGTTACTTTCTTGACATCGGTATTAGTTACGCTTGCCATGCTGGCAAATAAGTCGGTTAATGTTTTTTGGTGTTCTTTAGAAATTGGATCAGGTTGTTTTTTGCTTTCAACGTTTTTTTGAAACGAATCAGGATCGGCATTATCAGTAGCAATATTGAAGAATTTTAATAAAAAGTATTTTTCGCCATATGTTAATGCTTTCCCAACCCCTTTTTCTCCCGCCGTATCGAATCCTTGGGCATACCATGGACATTCAATCTTTTCTTCTGGATTATCCGAATTAACCCATGTCATGGTTAGTTGCAATTCAGTAAATACCACTTGTGATCCTTTTTTGTTTGTACTAATTTCTGTATGCTGGTCAACAACTCTAGGGATTAGCAATAGATGTTCTTCATCCATTAATCCATGGACTTGACCAAGCACATCAGACGAACCAGCATAGGTGTATTGTGACCCGCTTTGCGATTTCTGAATGTATGTTACTTTGGAGTGAATGCTTTGTAATTTTTCGTAGATTGTTTTAGTGTTTTCCGTGGTCATTTCATCGCTCCTTGCGTTATTCTAAAATCATCCTTCTTAAGGTGTGTTTCTATAAATGGAATAATTTCACCATTGGCATCGATGGTCTTACCATTGACGGTCTGCCATTCCCCACTGGCTAGTTTTTGCTTAATTAGCGTGTTACTAATTGATTTAGTTGTCTTTTCTACCAATAATTCGGATAAATACTCTGTATCACCATATTTATCTAGAATAGCTTTGGGCGTATCGGTCAATCTAACTTCGTAACTGTTCTTCTTGTCAGTCGCAAACGGCATACGCTCGATACCATCTAATACTTCGGCATCCCCAAACTCTGCGAGTAATTGCCCGTACGCTAATTTAGCTTCGCTTTGAACGGCATTTAATTTATCAATGCCTTCTGACCGGACCTTGTCCAACCTTGCTCGATTGTCTTTGACAGTTTGCTTAACCTGTCGTTCGGCGTTCTGCCACTTAATAAACAATTCATCAATGTTATTCACTAGCGCTCTCCTTTCCGAATAATGCTTCAATTTCCTTACGCTCTCGTTCTTGTTCGTATTCACGTTCATATTGTTCGAACTGTTGTTGATTCATTTGTGTTATACTTCCTTTGATATTATTTGTTTTCAAGTCCGCTATTGCCGTAGCGGGCTTTTTATTTTGAATTCTTAATTCTGAACACCTTCTTTTGTGTATAATCGATATGAAAGGAGGTGATATTTATGAATAAAAATGAAATTTTATCTATTGAAGCAGCTGTCGCATTTTCAAATGAAATTGTGGAAAGGCAAAGTAAAGTCGATTACCCAACTTATAGAATTTTATGGAAAACATCTTTTGGATTGGCTACTGGAAATATGATTCGATACGATAAGTACCAAAATCCAATTATTAATGAATCCCACGATAACTTAGATTATTGGGACAAAACATACACACCAGAAGCGTCTGAAGATTTATTCGCCGTCGTACGACACAAAGTTATACCCTACTTTGTGAGTGATTCTGGATTTGGATTAAAAAACATGATATTGATGAACAAGCCTGACATGCTTTTAGATCAATTACTTAAATTATCAAAGGTTGAAATTACCGAAGACTTAAAAATTCCAAACTATTCTTCAATTCTCGACTTTAAAACACTTGATAATTCTGTTAGTTTGCCTTTCATAACGTTAGAAGCTGCAGAAATAGAGAGTGTTGCTAGTTTAATTTCAAAAAGTTAGATTCATACTGAATTTTGTTATAAGCATATTGAAGACTTGCGTATGCGCCATCATGCGTTAAGTCTTCTTTTTTTAATAATTCAACAATTTTTTCACCAACTTCAATTGTCCCTTTACCAAAGACGTCGTCAATTCTGTTATTCACTCTGCTAAATTGTCTTAAATAATATTCACGATCCGTTTCCTTATCCTTATTCACTTCTCATCACCTCCAGTCATTGCATACCCAACAAACCACGCCACTAACATTGAAATTAGATAAAATGCTGCTTGTCCTAAACTTACTGATGCGACCATCTATAATCCCTCCTCTAGCCATCTGTTAACCTTTAGTTTGTTCAACCAAACTTTCTGAACGTGTGGAATCTCTTCAATAGCAATACTTAAACCTTTAAATTGAATGGCGTTTTCTAACGTCTTAACGCTGAAACCAATATAGTCAGACGCCGTTTGCTTATCCATGTACATAGGAAATTGACTGTCTGGTAGTCGTTGCTTATCAGCCATCTTAATCACCTCCTAACGTTGTTTGTCCTTCAACTACATTACTCATTTGTTTAATAATTTGAACGGTAGCCGTTGATGGTTGCCAGTTGTCAATAAGCTCATCTGCTATATCAAAATCTTTCTGACGTAGTTGTGAACGTGTCTTAACACCTGTTACTTCGTTGATTCCTCGGCTAATATCCTTAAATAACTTGCTTCGTTGAGGAGCTGTTAATGTTAACCCGTGCATATCAATATATTCGTATACCTTTCTACTAACATGCTTAGAAATATAGCTATATTCTGCTGAATCGATACGTTGATTGTCTTTCAAGTACTTAACATCTTTATCAATCCGCTCTACTTTCTTATCTGTGTTCTTGTTGGCTTCAAATATTAATTCCAGCACTTTCATTGGATCGCTAGGTAATTGGATACGTTCTTCCTTAATTGCTTTTTCCATGCGATTGAATTCTTTAATATATTCAAGTTTGAATTTGTCGGCTTTTTTACCGTTAAATCCTACAGCGATAAATATAAATCCATCACGATTTAGGTAATACATTTTCTGTTCTCTACCACGTGAATCCACGTAGACTCCTTGTGCAAACATATCTTTGTAATCGGCTGAATTTTCAGCCGAATTAATTTTTTCTTCGATTGTTTGAATAACATTCTTATGCTTCTTTTCGAATGCTTCTGCTACTTGTAAGCTAGTTGTAACTGCCCGTTGGTCTTTCATGATTACTAATTCGTTCATTTGTTTTCCTTCTTTCTGTGTATAATTTAATTAGTTCAAATAAAGGTGGTGATACCATAATGTCAGACAAAGAAATTGCTCTTGAATTAACTAAGGCTTGGCTGGAATCAAATTCTAAATTAGATACTGTGCCTGCAAGTTCTGTCCAAAATGTATATGTCGGTTTTTTAGACACCGTAATCAAAGCTTCTAAAGAATAGATTTTCGTTGTTCGCTTATATTTAACGCATCGAAAACGCGTACCATGGCATCCGTCAAAACTGATAATTCTAACGGATTGGCTTTTTCAGAACTCTTCGATATCAGTTGCAGCTGATGTTGAAGAGTTTTTTCATTTAAAGATTCTAAATTTTTATTTTTTGCTTCCATTGTTGTTTCCTCCCTTTCTAGATTCCGTATTTTTCACGCAAATACTCATAAATTTCATTTACTAAAATTTCCGAAGCCTTCGTTACTGACTGTTTATTAAGCGATAAACTTACAAAAGTTCGAGACTTGCCAAATTTTTTAGCCAAGCTTCCTTGATTTTCTAGGCGTCGATTATTTGATAACCAAGCCTTGATTGCTTCTGCTTTGTTATTTGTTTCCATGTGAATAAACAAGTGAATCCCTCCTTTTTTGTAAAATATGTTAAGAACTTTTCCTAGAGCTATTTACTTTTTCTATAAAATAATGCTAGAATGTAGCCATAGTTAAATAAGCAATAAAAACCATTACATCACGCCTGCCAGCTGATTGATTGGTGTTTTTAATTTGCTCTTTTTAATAACAATATTTCTTAACAAAATCTATTCTAGAATATAATCTAGTTTTTGTCTAGTTATTTCTAAAAATATTTTCTAGGTATTTTTTGTTAACGCATTGGAGATACCTATATGACGCTATTTGATAGAACCAAAGAAATAATAAAAAAACGTGGAATGTCTGTTTCGGAAGTTGAACGTAAAGCGGGTTTGAGTGAGAATTATCTTTATACTTGGAAAAAATCTGATAATCCTAGAAAGAAAAGTATTGAATCTGTTGCAAAAGTTCTAGGAGTCACTGTGGACTATTTGCTAGGTAAGAACGAGACGCCTGAATGGGCAAACGAAAAAGATACGAAAGATTTGGAAACTTTCTTGGAAAGAAATCTTGAGGGTGGAATGACTTATGGTGGCGAAGATTTAACCGAGGAAGAAAAGCAGCAAGTAAAACTTGCAATGACAACAATATTCTGGAAACGCCACAAGCACGATTAAGAGGTGTTACCTATGAATACCGATAAAATCAAAGAAGCCGTGGAAACTGTGGTTGAAAGATACAAAACTGCTGATCCGTTTGTCATTGCTGACAAGTTAAATATAGATGTTGAATGGACTCCCTTATTTGGAAAAAGACCATTTGCTAAAACAACTTATGATAATGACGAGCCTGTTGTTATGATGAATGAGCGAATTAAGTACCTACCCTCTCGTTACTACACTATGGCTCACGAAGTTGGGCACGTAATTTTACATGAAGGATTATCTGGATACTACACTGGTATTAGATTTGGACACTCTAAACTAGAACACGAATCAGACGTCTTTGCTGCTGCTTTACTTAGCGTTCTTTATATAGAAGAAAATGATCGATATCCAGAAACGTTAAATGAATTGGTTTCTTCATATGGGATACCAGAAGAATAACCTTACGACCAAAAATCTAACGTCGGTAAACTTTGTACATATTTTGGAGGAATACATAATGAAAAAAATGCTTGGAGTTGTCACGGTATCCGCCACTCTACTTATACTTTCGGGATGTGGCAACAAAAATTCAGAAGTTGCATCACTGAAATCAGAAAATAGTTCGTTGAAAACTGAATTAAAGTCCTTTGAAAATAAATCTTCAAAGAATGCTGCTAAACAAACAGATAAAGTATCTACAACAGTAGGCTCTGTTCAATATAGCATTAGTAAAATAACAAGTGAGAAAGTCACTAATAAAGAAGACAACTATACGAATGCTGAATACAATATGCCAAACGTCAAATCTTTGCCTAAGCACTACTATCGTACAAGGATTGACTACAAACTCAAGAACGTTGGCAAAAAAACATTTGATTTATCTTATTACCATGCAACCGTTATTGATGATAATGGAAACGAATTTAATCAAGAATCGAATTCAGAATATGGATTCGATGATAACTCTAATGGCATCGTTAACCCAGGAACAAAAACTAGTGGTTCATTCTACTTAATCTCAAAAGAACCCATTAATATTTCACATTTCAAAATTAATATTTCGGAACAATCTGATGGAGAAAATGATGTTGGCAAAGCGGGCGTAGTTGAATTCAAATAAATTCTTTCCCGCATACAGAGTCGAACTGTGTGCGGGAATACGTCCAAATACTGAAGACGTTAAAAGCTGAACTGGTAAAGGAGTTTTATTATGAATAAAGACGACATCATGAAGAAAGTTGAAGATATGATCGGTGAAGGCAATATTGATAAAGCCAAAAGCTTTATTGAAGATCACAAAGAAGATTTAGGCGAATATTACGAAAAAGCCAAGGACTTAATTAGCAATAATGCTGGAGATGTTATTGATAAAGTTAAAGGCATTTTTGGCAAGTAGCACCATTCCCCCACTCTGGCGACTTGCAGCGGTTCGATTCCGCTCGTGGGAAT